>CAXTEJ010000010.1:49684-87695 GCA_964243295.1 uncultured Actinomycetales bacterium
CTGCTCGCGCAGCGCACCGGACTGGCCAAGGCGACGGTCGGCACGATCGTCGCCGACCTGCAGCGCGCGGGCGCGGTCGCCGAGCTCGACGCCGCGCCGGCGCTGCCCGCCGCGGGCCGCCCCGGTCGACCCGTCGCGCTGGACGGCGCGCGGGTCGTCGGGCTGGGCCTGGAGGTCAACGTCGGTTACCTCGCGGCCACCGCGCTCGACCTCGCCGGCCGCACGGTGCTGTCGCACCGCGTGCCCGCCGACGCCGGTGGCGAGCTCGCCGCGCTGCGGGCGCTCGCGCGCCGGTGCCGCGACGAGCTGACCGCCGAGGGACGTCGGTTGATGGGCGTCGAGGTGGCCGTGCCCGGACTCGTCGCTCGCGAGCGCGGCGTGGTGGTCGCGGCACCCAACCTGCGCTGGGCCGACCTCGACCTCGCCAGCGACATCGCGCTCGCGGTCGGCGGGCAGTGCCCGGTCGGGGTCGACAACGACGCCAACTGCTCCGCGGTCGCGGAGGCGACGCACGGAGTCGGCGCCGGCTACGACCAGGTGCTGTTCCTCACCGGCACCGTCGGCCTCGGCGCCGGTCTCGTGGTCGACGGGATGGTGCAGCGCGGCAGCACCGGCTTCGCCGGAGAGGTCGGCCACCTACCCCTCGGCGGGTCGTCGCTGCGGTGCGCCTGCGGGCGCACCGGCTGCTGGGAGACCACCGTCGGCCTGCCGGCCATGCTGCGCACGACCGGCGTGGGCGAGACCGCCGTCGCCGAGCACGACCCGGTCGCCGCGGCGGCGCAGGTCATGCGGCTCGCCGCCGGCGACGCGGCCGTGGCCGCGGGCGTGCGTGAGGTCGGACGTCGGCTCGGCGCCGGAGTGGTCGCCCTCGCCGGGCTGCTCGACCCGGCGGTCGTCGTGCTGGGCGGCTACTTCGTGCCGCTCGGCGCGCTGCTCGTGCCGGTGGTCGAGCAGGCGCTGCGGGAGGGGCTGCTCGGCGCCGAGCAGCGCCGCTGCGCGGTCGAGCTCAGCACCCTGGGGCTCGCAGCCGCCTCCACCGGCGCGGCCACCGGCGCGCTCGCCGGGGTCTTCGACGGCACGACGGCGCTGACGACCTGACCCGCTGCGGGCACACGCACGTCGAGCGCCCGTCACGCCCGCGCTCAGGCCGGGACGTCCGCGGACCGTCGCGGCAGCGGCGCGAGGGCGCGGACGGCGTCGCGGCACGCCGACGTGAGCACCAGAGCCGGATCGGTGAGCACCGGCACGAAGGCCTGCTCGGCCGCGCCCAGCAGCACCGAGTCGGCGCCGAGAGCCGCGACGACGACGTGCACCTGCTCGCGCGGCGCGGGCAGCGCGGTGGCTCCCAGCGCGTCGTCCACGTCGCCCTGCACCAGCGGGTAGAGGTCGCGCAGCACACCGCCCAGCACCACGATCTCCGGGTTGAGCACGTTCACGATGCTGCCGAGCCCCAGCCCCAGCGAGCGGCCGACCGACCGCAGCGCGGCGCTCGGGGTGGTGACCTCGCCGAGGCGGGCGGCGAGCGTCTCGGCGTCGGCCTCGGCGCTGCCGAGGGCGGCGGCGATGGCGCCGGCCGCGACCTCGGTCTCCCAGCACCCGCGGCTGCCGCAGCGGCACGTCCGCCCGCGGGGGTTCACCCCCAGGTGGCCCAGCTCGCCGGCGTACCCGCCGACACCCTGCAGCGGGCGGCCGGCGACGATGACACCGCCGCCGATGCCCGCCTCGGCCGCTATGAAGACCACGTCATCGCAGCCGACTGCTGCGCCTCGGGTGTGCTCGGCGAGCGCGCCGAGGTCGGCGTCGTTCGCCACGACCACCGGCAGCGGCTCGGCCAGCCTGGCGCGCAGCATGTCCGCGAGCGGCACGTCGACCCAGCCGAGGTTGGGTGCGAGCCTCACGAGGCCGTCCGGCTCGCGGATCACCCCCGGCACGCTGACGCCAAGACCGAGCACCGCGGCGCCATCGGGCACCGCCGGGGCGAGGCGGCGCACCAGACGCAGCACCGCGGCCACGACCAGGTCGGGGCGACGTGACGGCGGCATGGTGGCGCTCTCACGTCCGAGCACCTCGCCTCCGAGACCGACGACCGCGGCGCGCAGCCGCGCGACGGCGACCTCGACCGACAGCACGACGGCGGAGCCGGGGTTGGCCCGGACGTCGAGCGAGGGACGGCCGGCCGCGGTGCGCTCACCGCTGGGCGCGGTCTCGACGACCGCGCCCAGCGTGACGAGCTCGCCCACGAGCGCGCCGATGGTGCTGCGGTTGAGACCGAGCCGCAGCGTGAGCTCGGCCCGCGACAGCTGCCCGTCCTGGTGGACGTGAGCCAGCACCGTGCCCAGGTTGTGGCGGCGCACCGCCTCCTGGGTGGTGCCGGCACCGCGTCGGGCGCGTGTCACGAGATCGGTCGTGTCTCGGGTGGGTCAGCGACCGGCAGCGCTGCGACGGCGACGGGAGATGGCGTCGACGCTCGCGGCCAGCAGCAGCACGCCGCCGGTGACGGCGTAGTTGACGTCCGCCTGCTTGCCCAGCAGGCCGAGGCCGTTGGCGATCACGGCGACCACCAGGCCGCCGATGATGGCATCGCGCATCTTGCCCTTGCCGCCGAACAGCGACGTGCCACCGATGACCGCGGCGCCGACGGCGTAGAGCAGCGTGTTCCCGGCACCGGCGTCGGGGGTCACCGAGTTGAGGCGTGACGCGGCGACGATGCCCGACAGGGCCGCCATGCCGGAGCCGATGACGAACACCGACGTGCGCAGCAGTGGCACGTTGATGCCGGCCCGGCGGGCCGCCTCGGCGTTGCCGCCGATGGCGTAGATGTGCCGGCCGTAACGGGTGCGGGAGAACACGAACGTCCACACGATGAGAAGCACCAGGACGACGGGGACGACGTAGGGGATGCCCTGCAGCGTGAAGTTGGGGTTGCGTGCGCGGTTGAGGTTCAGCACGTAGGTGACGGCGAGCGCGATGGCGGCCAGTGCGACGATGCGCAGCAGGACGACCGCGATCGGTGACCGCACCAGACCGGCCGCCGCCTGGGAGCGGTAGCGCACCAGCGACACGGCCGCGTAGAGGGCGATCGCCACGACGGCGAGGATCCAGCCGGCCGTGACGGGCAGGTTGCTGTTGGCGATGCCGACGATGACGGTGTCGCGCACCGGGACTGTGCCGCCCTGACCGATCAGCTTGAGCGTCAAGCCTTGCAGCGCAAGGAAGAAGGCCAGGGTGACGACGAACGACGGGATGCCGAGCCGGGCGACGAGGGTGCCGATCACGACGCCGATGACCATGCCGGTCGCGACGGCTCCCAGCACGCCGATGTACCACGGCAGGCCGTGGTCGGTGATGAGGATGGCCATGACGCCGGCTGATGCACCGCCGGCGACACCGGCGCTCAGGTCGATCTCGCCGAGCAGCAGCACGGGCACCAGACCCATGCCGAGCACGCAGATGGCGCCCGCCTGCACCATGAGGTTCGCGATGTTGCCGGTGCTGGGGAACGTCTCGGGACGCAGCGCGCTGAAGACGATCGCCAGGACGACGAGCCCGAGGACGGCGGGCAGCGCGCCCATGTCGCCGCCGCGCAGTCGGTCGGCGTACTCACGGGCCGCTCCGCCGACTGTCGTCGCGCGCGCGTCGCCGGAGAAGTCGGACCCGGCGAGGGCCGGCGCCGGCTGGGGTTGTTCGATGGTGCTCATCGATGGTGTCCCTGCTGCTCAGGCCGACTCGGCGGCGGTGGCGGGCGCGATGCCGGTCGAGCCGGAGCGCCCGGCCGTGATGAGCTCGACGATCTGGCCGTGGGTGACGTCCTTGGCCGCGACGTCGGCGGCCACGCGCCCGAGGTAGAGCGCGGTGATGCGGTCGGCGACCTCGAGGACGTCCACCATGTTGTGCGAGATCAGCAGGACGCCGAGCCCGTTGTCCGCGAGCCGCCGCACCAGGTCGAGCACCTGGCGGGTCTGCGCGACGCCCAGCGCCGCGGTCGGCTCGTCGAGCATGACCACCTTGGAGTTCCACAGCACGGCCTTCGCGATGGCGACCGTCTGGCGCTGCCCGCCGGACAGGCTGGCCACCGACTGGCGCACCGACTTCACCGTGCGCACCGACAGCGAGGCCAGGGTGTCGCGGGCCTGCTGCTCCATCGCGCCCTCGTCGAGCAGGATGCCGTTGTGGCGCTCGCGGCCGAGGAACATGTTCTCGACGATGTCGAGGTTGTCGCACAGCGCGAGGTCCTGGTAGACGATCTCGATGCCAAGTGCCGCAGCGTCCTTGGGACCGCTGATGCTGACCTGCTGGCCCTCGAACAGGTAGTCGCCCGTGTCGTAGGGGTAGATGCCGGCCACGGTCTTGACCAGGGTCGACTTGCCCGCGCCGTTGTCACCGACCAGTGCGGTGACCTGCCCGGGGTAGATGGCCAGGTCGACGTCGTGCAGGACGTGCACGGCACCGAAGCTCTTGTTGATGCCTCGCAGCTGCAGCAGCGGTTCGGGCACGGGTCCTCCTGATGACACGGGTCGTCGGGTGAGCGGGTGGTCACCGCCACAGACCCGCGGGCGGTGGGCCGCTGCACGAGGCAGCAGGCCGCACCGCCGCGGGTGTGGCTGGGTGAGCGGGTCGAGCCGGTGGAGCGGTCAGCCGTGGATCAGCTGACGCCGGCCGCGGTGCACTTGGCGGCGTAGGCCGTGGTGCACAGCTCGTCCTTGGTGACGCCGCCGTCGGAGACGACCTCGTTGACGTTCTCCTTGGTGATGGAGACCGGGTCGAGCAGCACCGAGGGGACGTCGCGCTTGCCGGTGTCGTCACGCGTGGTGCCCGTGGCGTCGGTGGCCTTCTCACCCTTGCTCAGCGAGATCGCCAGCTTGGCGAGCGCGTCGGCCTCGGCCTTCGCGGACTTGTAGACGGTCATGCACTGAGTGCCGTCGAGGATGTTCTGCAGACCCTGAACGGTGGCGTCCTGACCGGTGACGGGGATCGTCACGTTGTTCTTCTTCAGGATCGAGATGGCCGCGTTGCCGAGGCCGTCGTTCGCCGCGAGCACGCCGTCGATCTTGCCGCCGGCCTGCGTGTACATCTGCTCGAAGATGGTGGCCGCCTGCTGGTTGTCCCAGTCGGGCACGGCCTGCTCGGCGACCTTGGTGTAGTTGGTGTTCTTGTCGAGGACCGCGTGGGCACCGGCGGCGAACAGCGTCGCGTTGTTGTCGGTCGGCGAGCCGTTCAGGTAGGCGATGTTCGCCTTCTTGTCGGTGCCGAGGCACGACTGCAGGCCGTCGCCCTGCAGCGTGCCGACCTTGTTGTTGTCGAACGACACGTAGTAGTCGGCGCTGCCGCCCAGGGTGAGCCGGTCGTAGTCGATGGTCGAGACGCCCTGCGACTTGGCCTTGGCCTCGATGGCCGCACCCGACGCGGAGTCGAGGTTGACGATCGCGAGGACGGTGACGCCCTGGGTGATCATCTGGTCGGCGATCGTCTGCATCTGCGCCTTGTCACCCTGCGCGTTGTCGATGACGACCTCGACGCCGGCGGCATCGAACGCCTTCTGCAGGTTGGGCCGGTCGGCCGCCTCCCAGCGGGCTGACGACTTGGTGTCGGGGAGGATGACCCCGACCTTGCCCTGGCTGGCGCCGCCACCCGAGCTGCTGCCGGTGCTGCTGCTGCTCCCGCTGGCGGTCGTGCCGCCGGCGTCGGTGTCGCTGCCGCACGCGCTCAGCGTGAGTGCGACGCCGACAAGTCCTGCCACTGCCATGTAGCGCTTCTGCTGCACGCAGACCGCCTCCTCGAGGTCTCGTGTGACCAGCACGTCCGGGCTCGGCGCTGCTGGTCGAATTGTTGTCTGAGACAACGTATGGCGCCGGATCGAGGCCGTCCAGCACTTTCGACAACGAATTGGCAACGGCTGGAACGACCAGGCCGCAACGGACAGCGGGTGGCCCGCACGGGCCGAGCTCAGGCGTTGACCAGGGACCGCAGCACGAACTGGAGGATGCCGCCGTTGCGGTAGTAGTCGGCCTCGCCCGGGGTGTCGATGCGCAGCCTCGCGTCGAGCTCGACGATCTCGCCGGACTCCTTGTGCGCGGTGACGTGCAGCGTCCGCGGCGTGGTGCCCTGGTTGAGCGCGGTGACGCCCGAGACGTCGAACCTCTCGGTGCCGTCGAGCCCCAGCGACTCGGCGCTCTCGCCGTCCGGGAACTGCAGCGGCAGGACGCCCATGCCGATCAGGTTCGAGCGGTGGATCCGCTCGTAGGACTCGGCGATGACGGCGCGGACGCCGAGCAGCCGGGTGCCCTTGGCCGCCCAGTCGCGGCTGGAGCCCGAGCCGTACTCCTTGCCTGCCAGCACCATGAGCGGGATGCCCGCCGCGGCGTAGTCCTGCGCGGCGTCGTAGATCGAGCTCTGCTCCCCGGTCAGCAGGTTCTTGGTGAAACCGCCCTCCACGCCGTCCAGCAGGCCGTTGCGCAACCGGATGTTGGCGAACGTGCCGCGAATCATGACCTCGTGGTTGCCACGGCGCGAGCCGTAGGAGTTGAAGTCCTGGCGGTCGACGCCGTGCTCAGCCAGATAGCGCCCCGCCGGGCTGTCGGCCTTGATCGAGCCCGCCGGGCTGATGTGGTCGGTCGTCACCGAGTCGCCGAGCTTGGCGAGCACGCGCGCTCCGCTGATGTCCTCGACCGGGGCCGGCGTGGCCGGCATGCCGTCGAAGTACGGGGGCTTGCGCACGTAGGTGGAGTCGGCGTCCCACTCGAAGGTGTCACCGGTCGGGGTGGGAAGGGACTGCCAGCGCTGGTCGCCGGCGAACACGTCGGCGTAGTCGCGGGTGAACATCTCGCGGTCGACCGAGGTCGCGATGACCTGCTCGACCTCCTCCGGCGAGGGCCAGATGTCGCGCAGGAACACGGCCTGGCCGTCGGTGCCCGTGCCGAGCGGGTCGCTCTCGAAGTCGAAGTCCATCGTGCCGGCGAGCGCGTAGGCGATGACCAGCGGCGGCGAGGCGAGGTAGTTCATCTTCACGTCGGGGTTGATACGGCCCTCGAAGTTGCGGTTGCCCGACAGCACCGCGACGGCGGCGAGGTCGTGCTCCTGCACCGCGGCGGAGACCTCCTCGATGAGCGGGCCGGAGTTGCCGATGCAGGTGGCGCAGCCGTAGCCGACGAGCTGGAAGCCCAGCTTGTCGAGGTACGGCGTGAGGCCGGCCTTGTCGTAGTAGCCGGTCACGACCTTGCTGCCGGGGGCGAGCGAGGTCTTGACCCACGGCTTGCGCTCGAGCCCGGCCTCGACGGCCCGGCGCGCGAGCAGCCCGGCGCCGATCATCACCGAGGGGTTGGAGGTGTTGGTGCAGCTGGTGATCGAGGCGATGGTGACCAGGCCGTGGTCGACCTCGACCTGCTGGCCGTCGAGCGACACCGTCACCGGCTGCGACAGCCCGTGGCGGGGGCCGGGGATGGCGGCGGGCTCGAGCGGTGCCGGCGCGTCGCTGCCGTCGGAGACGGCGCTGGCAGCCGGCGGGTCGCTCGCCGGGAACGACTCGGCCGAGCTCTCGTCCAGGCCCGTGACCGTGCCCTCGTCGGACGGCGCGGTGACGTAGGCCGCGAGAGCGCTGCGGAAGGACTCCTTCGCGCTCGACAGCAGCACGCGGTCCTGCGGGCGCTTGGGACCGGCGATGCTCGGCACCACCGTCGACAGGTCGAGCTCGAGGCGCTCGGAGAAGCGGGGCGGGACAGCAGGGTCGTGCCACAGGCCCTGCTCCTTGGCGTAGGCCTCCACCAGCGCGACCTGCTGGTCGCTGCGGCCGGTCAGCCGCAGGTAGTCCAGCGTCACGTCGTCGATCGGGAAGATCGCGCAGGTCGAGCCGAACTCGGGGCTCATGTTGCCGATGGTCGCGCGGTTCGCGAGCGGGACCGCGGCGACGCCGTCCCCGTAGAACTCGACGAACTTGCCGACCACGCCGTGCCGGCGCAGCTGCTCGGTGATCGTCAGGACGACGTCCGTGGCCGTGGTGCCGGCGGGGATCTGGCCGGTCAGCCTGAAGCCCACGACGCGGGGGATCAGCATCGACACCGGCTGGCCCAGCATCGCGGCCTCGGCCTCGATCCCGCCGACGCCCCAGCCGAGCACGCCGAGGCCGTTCACCATCGTGGTGTGGGAGTCGGTGCCCACGCAGGTGTCGGGGTAGGCGCGCTGCTCGCCGTCCACCTCGCGCACCATGACGGTGCGGGCCAGGTGCTCGATGTTGACCTGGTGGACGATGCCGGTGCCCGGCGGCACGACCTTGAAGTCGTCGAACGCCGTCTGGCCCCAGCGCAGGAACTGGTAGCGCTCGCCGTTGCGCTGGTACTCGATGTCGACGTTGCGCTCGAACGCGTCGGCGCGGCCGAACACGTCGATGATGACCGAGTGGTCGATGACCATCTCGGCGGGCGCGAGCGGGTTGATGCGCTGCGGGTCGCCGCCGAGGTCCTTGACCGCCTCGCGCATCGTGGCGAGGTCGACGATGCAGGGCACGCCGGTGAAGTCCTGCATCAGCACGCGGGCCGGGGTGAACTGGATCTCGGTGTCGGGCTCGGCCGACGGGTCCCACCCGGCGAGCGCGCGCACGTGGTCGGCCGTGATGTTGGCGCCGTCCTCGGTGCGCAGCAGGTTCTCGAGCAGCACCTTGAGGCTGAACGGCAGGTCGGCCGCCCCCTCGATGCCGCCCAACCGGAAGATCGTGTAGCTCTCGCCACCGACCTCGAGCGCGCCCTTGGCGCCGAAGCTGTCCTCGCTCACGACGGGTCCTCTCCTCGCACGTCTGGCCGGCTGCCTCGCCGGCGGCACCACGGTATCTTGACGTCGAGATAAAATCTAGCGCCGTGCATCGCATCGCGCGTCTGCCAGGCTGGCGACATGGCCGGGCCAACCGTCAGCGTCGTTCTCATCGCCTACAACCAGGAGCGGGAGATCGACGCAGCGCTGGCGGCGCTCGCCCGGCAGACCCACCGCGACTTCCAGCTGGTCGCGGTCGACAACAACAGCTCGGACCGCACCGGCTCGGTGATCCGGCGGTGGCTGCCGTCGTTCGAGCGCGCCGTGGTCGTCGACGCCCGCGAGGGTCAGGGGGCGTCGTACGCGCGCAACACCGGTATCGCAGCCGCTGAGGGCGAGTACCTGTGCTTCCTGGACGGCGACGACTACCCGGCCGACGACTGGCTGGAGCACATGGTCGATGCGGCGCCGCGCGGCGACATCATCGGCGGCCAGCTCGACAAGCGCGCCCTCAACCCACCGCACATGGTCGGCAACCCCATCGCGTTCACGCAGGTCGGGGGGCTCGACTTCTCGCCGCTGGCATGGGTCATCGGCGCCAACATGGCCGCGTGGCGGCACGTGTTCGACCGGGTGGGCCTGTGGCCCACGGGCCTGGTCTCGTCCGAGGACGTGCTGCTGTGCCTGCGCGCCCAGGCGGCCGGCATGACGGTAGCCATCGCCGACGGCGCCGTCGTGCACTACCGGTTGCGCACGTCGCTGCGGGCGCTGCTGCGGGCGGAGTACCGCTACGGCCTCAGCCACGCCCAGCTGCGCTCCGAGGTCGGCGACCCCGTCACCCGCCGCAGCACCTGGCGCGACGTCTACGCCTGGGTCTACGCCATGCGCTTCCTCGTGCCCGCCGCGGCGCGCAAGGCCGACGCGCGGTCGGCGCTGGCGCGCAACCTGGCTCAGCACGCCGGGCGGCTCGCCGGGTCGGTCCGCTACCGCGTGCTCATCTTCTGAGCGCCGCAGCAGCTCAGGCCGGTACCAGGAGCGCGACGCACTCCACGTGGTGCGTCATCGGGAACAGGTCGAACGCCCGGACGCCGGCCAGGCGGTAGCCGTGCCCGGCCGCGAAGGCGACGTCGCGGGCGAGCGCCGCGGGGTCGCACGCGACGTACCCGATCGCCCGGGGACGCAGCGAGCAGACCTGCTCGACGACGGTGCGCCCGGCTCCGGTGCGCGGCGGGTCGAGCACCACCAGGTCGGCCTGCAGCCCGGTCGGCAGCAGCGAGGCCAGCACGCGGTCGACGCGCCCGGCGGTGATGCCGACCCCCGGCAGGTCGTGCAGGTTGCGCCGCGCGTCGCGGACCGCGCGCTCGTCGCCCTCGACGGCCAGCACGGCGCCCTGGTCCCCCACGCGCTCGCCGAGGGCCGACGCGAACAGCCCGACGCCGGAGTACAGGTCGAGCACCTGCTCGCTGGGCTGCGGGTCGAGCGCCGCCAGCACCGCACCGACGAGGGTGGCGGCGGCGTGCGGGTGCACCTGCCAGAACCCGGCGCCGGTCACGCGCAGCTCGCGGTCGAAGGACCCGGTGACGACGTGCTCGCCCACCCAGGTGCGGCCGGCCACGCGGTCGAGCCGGCCGCCCTCGCCCGCGACGGCGAGCGACCCGGTCACCGGCGGCAGCGGCGGGCGCCTGGCGCCGGCGGGCTCGACGACGACCAGCGGCTCGTGGCCCTCGCCCGAGGGGACGACGACGTCGACCGCCTCGGCGTGGCGCCAGGTCTGGGCGGTGACGCCGGTGCCGTCGACCTGCGGGTGCGCGATGGGGCAGGTCGCGACGGCGACGACCTCGTGCGAGCGGTGCCGGCGCAGTCCGAGCCGGCCGTCGGGCGTGACCGCGAAGCGCACGCGGGTGCGCCAGTCGAGGCCGTCACGCTCGTCCTCGCCGGGTGCGGCTTCGACGACGAGGTCGACGTCGAGACCGGCCAGGCGGTGCAGCTGCTCGCGGACGACGTCGGCCTTCAGCCGCCGCTGGGCATCGAGGGAGACGTGCTGCCAGTCGCAGCCGCCGCACTGGCCCGGACCCGAGACGGGGCAGCGGCGCGCGACCCGGTCGGGCGAGGCGGTCACCACGGTGACGGCGTCCGCGCGCAGGAAGCGGTCGCCCTCGCGGCCCTCGGTGACCCGCGCGACCACCCGCTCGCCGGGCAGGGTGTGCCGGACGAACAGCACCCGGCCCTCGTGGCGGGCGACGCAGTGACCGCCGTGCGCGACCGGGCCGACGTCGACCTCGACCTCGAGCCCGACGAGGGACTCCCCGCCGCTCAGGGCGCGCCCCGGTCGGCGCCGACCGGCTCGGTGCCGTCGGCGGAGCGGTCGGAGGGCTCGGCGGTGTGCGTGCCATCGACCGGCCCCACCCGGCCGCGACGCACGGAGCCGGGCGCCGCGCCGTCCAGTCGGCTCTCGACCCCCTGGGAGGACTGCAGCTGCCAGGGCACGCTCGCGACCATCACGCCCGGCATGAAGAGCAGGCGCGCCTTGAGCCGAAGCGCGCTCTGGTTGTGCAGCAGCGCCTCCCACCAGTGCCCGACGACGTACTCGGGGATGTAGACCATCACCACGTCACGCGGGCTGCCGCGGCGGATCGAGTGCACGTAGTCGATGATCGGGCGGGTCACCTCGCGGTACGGCGAGGCCAGCGACTTCAGCGGCACCGGGATGTCGCGGCGGTCCCAGTCCGCCTGCAGCGCAGCGGTCTCCTCGCGGTCGACGTCGACGCTGATGGCCTCCAGCACCGACGGGCGGGTGGCCCGCGCGTAGGCCACGGCGCGCAGCGTGGGACGGTGCACCCGGGAGACCAGGACCAGGGCGTGCACCCGCGAGGGCAGCAGCACCTCGCTGGCGTCGAAGTCAGGTGACAGCTCGACGCGGACGGCTTCGTAGTGCCGCTGGATCGCCCGCATCACGACGTACAGCACCACCATGGCGGCGATGGCGATCCAGGCGCCCTTGGCGAACTTGGTGATGAGCACGACGACCAGGACCGTGCCGCACAGCCCCGCGCCGATCGCGTTGATGACCCGGCTGCGGCGCATCCGGCGGGCGTCGCCGCCCGAGGCCGTGCCCAGGAGGCGGTTCCAGTGACGCACCATGCCGACCTGGCTGAGGGTGAACGAGACGAAGACGCCGACGATGTAGAGCTGGATCAGCCGGGTGACCTGGGCGTCGAAGGCCAGGATCAGGACGCTGGCGGCCAGGGCCAGGGCGACGATGCCGTTGCTGAACGCGAGCCGGTCGCCCCGGGTGTGCAGCTGGCGCGGGAGGTAGCCGTCGCGAGCCAGGATCGAACCGAGGACGGGGAAACCGTTGAACGCGGTGTTGGCGGCGAGCACCAGGATGATGCCCGTGGCCGCGGCGACGACGTAGAAGGCGACCGGCAGGTTGTCGAAGACCGAGTGCGCCAGCTGACCGATCACCGGGTCCTGCTCGTAGCCCCCGCCCACCGGCACGCCGCCGCGCAGCAGCTGGGTCGCGGGCTCCTCCGCGAAGTGCACCCGCGTCAACCGCGAGAGCATGACGATGGAGAACAGCATGGTCACCGAGATGGCGCCGAGCAGCGCGAGGGTCGTGGCGGCGTTGCGGCTCTTGGGTTTCTCGAAGGCGGGGACGCCGTTGCTGATGGCTTCGACGCCGGTGAGCGCGGCGCAGCCGGACGAGAACGCGCGCAGCACCAGGAAGCCGCCGGCCAGCCCCGCGAGCCCGGACTCGTAGCCGGGCTCGGCGCGAAGCGTCAGATCGGCGCTCGGGGCAAGCGGCAGGTCGCCGAGCACGAAGTACCGGAAGAACCCCCACAGGGCCATGCCGATGATCGACACCATGAACACGTACGTCGGCAGGGCGAACGCGGTGCCGGACTCGCGGACGCCGCGCAGGTTCATGGCGGCCAGCACCAGCACGGCGAGGACGGCCGCTGAAGCCTCGTGCCCCTTCAGCTGCGGGATCGCCGTCGCGGCGTACTGCGCCGCCGAGCTGATCGACACCGCGACGGTCAGCACGTAGTCGACCAGCAGCGCGCTGGCCACGGTCAGACCGGATCTCTTGCCCAGGTTGGTCGTCGCCACCTCGTAGTCGCCGCCGCCGGAGGGGTAGGCGTGCACGTTCTGGCGGTAGGAGGCGACCACGACGAGCATCACCACGGTCACGGCGAGCGCGACCTTCCAGCTGAACGCCTGCGCCGTCAGGCCCGCCACGCTGAGCGTCAGCAGGATCTCGTCGGGCGCGTAGGCGACCGAGGACAGGGCGTCGCTGGCGAACACCGGGAGGGCGATGCGCTTCGGGAGCAGCGTCTCGTTGAGCCGCTCGCTGCCAAGGGGTCGACCGACGAGGAGCCGCTTGAGGACATGACCTGCGGTGGGCACGAGAGACAATGCTAGGCCCCTGCGGCGGTGTACGGTTTCGCTCGTCGACCACCGTCACGAGAGGGATCCGTGCACTTCGTGATCATGGGCTGCGGCCGGGTGGGCTCGGCCCTGGCGCACAGCCTCGAGGCGCAGGGCCACGACGTGGCCGTGATCGACCAGGACGAGTCGTCGTTCCGCCGGCTCGGATCAGGGTTCGAGGGACGCCGCATCGCCGGCATCGGCTTCGACCGCGACACCCAGCGCGAGGCCGGCATCGAGCAGGCGCACGCCTTCGCCGCGGTCAGCAGCGGCGACAACTCCAACATCCTCGCCGCGCGCGTGGCGCGCGAGACCTTCGGCGTCTCGAACGTCGTGGCCCGCATCTACGACCCGCGGCGCGCCGAGATCTACCAGCGGCTGGGCATCCCCACCGTCGCGACCGTGCGCTGGACCACCGACCAGATGCTCCGCCGGCTGCTGCCGGTCGGCGCGGCCCCGCTCTACCGCGACCCCAGCGGCCGGGTGATGCTCGCGGAGGTCCCGGTCGACGCGGGGTGGATCGGGCGGCGTGTCGACGAGGTCGGCGAGAACGCCGGCGTGCGCGTCGCGTTCCTGACCCGGCTCGGCGAGGGCCTCGTGCCGACGTCCTCGACGATCCTGCAGGACGGCGACCTGGTGCACGTGCTCGTCGCCGCCGACGACGTCCCCCGCGCCGAAGCGGCGCTCGACAGCGCGCCACCACGCGACTGACCCCCGAACCAAGGACTGCCACATGCGCGTCGTCATCGCCGGGGCTGGGAGCGTCGGCCGCTCGATCGCTCGCGAGCTCATCGAGAACGGTCACCGGGTGCTGCTCGTCGACCGCGAGCCGCGCGCCGTCCAGGCCCGCCGGGTGCCCGAGGCCGAGTGGCTGCTCGCCGACGCGTGCGAGATCACCGCGCTCAACGAGGCCGGGCTCGAGTCGTGCGACGTCGTCGTCGCGGCGACCGGTGACGACAAGGCGAACCTCGTGGTCTCGCTGCTCGCCAAGACCGAGTTCGGCGTCCCGCGCACCGTGGCCCGGGTCAACAACCCGAAGAACGAGTGGATGTTCGACGAGGGGTGGGGCGTCGACGTCGCCGTCTCGACCCCGCGGCTGATGACCGCGCTCATCGAGGAGGCCGTCAGCATCGGCGACCTGGTGCGCATCTTCCAGTTCCAGCAGGGCCGCGCCACGATGGTCGAGATGACGCTGCCGGCCGACTCGTCGTACGCCGGGTCGCGCGTGGGCGACCTCACCTGGCCCACCGACAGCGTGCTCGTCGGCATCATCCGCGAGGAGCGCCCCATCGCCCCCAGCCGCGACGACGCGCTCGAGGGCGGCGACGAGCTGCTCTTCCTCACCGTGCCCGAGAGCGAGGGTGAGCTGGAGCAGATGCTCTCCCCCGGCCACGTGCGCCGGCGCCCGCAGGTGACCTGAGCTCCCTGGCGTCAGTCAGGCTGCGTGCTGGTCGAGCGGGGTGCGGCCGCGGAGCAGGACGGCGCCCATGGCGGCGACGGCGAGCAGGTAGAGCGGCCAGCCCAGGGCGACCTTGGCGACGCCGAGCCACCCGACCGCGCCGGCGAGGTAGAGCGGCAGCATGACGGCGACGCGGACGGCGTACAGGCCGGTGAGCACGAGGGTCAGCCGCTGGCACAGCTGCAGGACGCCGGGGTGGGAGCGCCAGGCGACGGGGTCGGTCGAGGTGCTGCCGACGACGAAACCGACCATCGGCCAGCGCGTCACGACCGACAGCAGCGAGACGCCGGTCAGCGCGCAGCTGTAGAGGATGCCCGGCAGGAACGCGTCCTCGGCCTTGCCGCTGCGCAGTGCGAAGAACGCCGCGATGGCGAGCGCCACGAGGCTGCCGAGCGCGAACCGGGGGGTCTGCTTCTGCGCCAGGCGGGCGACGAGCCCGATGACGACGGGGACGGCGGCGGCGACCAGCGCGGTGCGCAACGCCTGCGTCGTCGACCAGACGACGACGAACACCACCGTCGGCAGCGCCGCCTCGAGCGAGCCGCGGATGCCGCCGACGCCCTCGGCCAGACGGGCGCGCACGACCTCCTCGACGGTCGTGGCGCCGGGCGGCACCTCGCCGAGCGCAGCGCTCAGCGAGGACGTGCCCGCGGCGGGCGCGGTCACGCCGGCGCCGGCGTCACTCGGCGTCCGGCAGCAGCTCGTACGACGGGTTGAACACCACGGGCCGCCCGTCGCGCTGGGCGACCCGGCCGCGCACCCGCAGCCGGCGTCCGGCACCGATGCCCGCGACCTCGCGGCGGCCGAGCCAGACGACGTCGAGCACGCCGGTGCCGTCGTACAGCTGGGCGACGAGCGCCGGGACGCCGGCTCGGGGCCGCAGCGTGACCGAGCGAATGGTGCCGCAGACGCAGGCGAGCCGGCGGTCGGGCAGCTCCTGCACGGGGGTGCCACCGGCCTTGCCCGCGGCCTCTCGGAGGTCCTCGTCCTCCAGCACGCTCTGCGAGCAGGTAAGGCGGTGCAGGACAGAGCGCAGTCGGGAGGGGGCAGCCTCGCTGCTGCGCCCCGGGTGGACGGTAGCCATGGGTCCAGCGTACGCGCGCGAGGCGGGCGGCCGTGACGCTTCGGGACGCGTCAGCGGATCTCGGTGATCTCCGGGCCGCGCTCGAACGGGTCGAGCCCGTCGCCGTCCTCGGCCGCCGCGGCCAGCGCCGCCTCGTCGGCGTCGGTCGCCTCGACAGGCAGGTGCAGCGGCAGCAGCTCGCGCGGCCCCATCGGCTCGGCTCCGCGCACGACGACGACCTGCGCGACGAAGGCCTCGAGGTCGACGGCGCTCGACGGGTCGACGGCGGCGCCGCCGTGGAACACCGCCCGCAGCAGCCATCGCGGGCCGTCGACGCCGGCGAACCGCAGCGGCTGGAAGCCGACGCGGCCGTCCGGCTGCTGGGCCGGCACGCGGGCGAGCAGCTCGTCGCCGAAGGGGCCGCTGCCGAAGTCGGCCGTGCCGCCCTGCTCGGTGATGCCGGTGGCGATCTCCTCCGCGATCTCGCGCCAGATGCCCTCGTGGCGCGGCGCGGCGAACGCCTGCAGCTGCACCGCGGAGTCGCCCATGACGACGAAGACGCCGGTGACCTGGCCGGACTCCTCGTCGACCTGCAGCTGCAGCTCGACACCGCTGACGAGCGGCAGCCGCAGCGCGCCGACGTCGAGCCTCGGGGCGTCGTCGGCCTCCGTGACGTCGAAGGGGCCGACACCGGGCACGCGCGGGGTGCCGAGGGCCGGGGTGTCGGCCACGTCGGTGGTGTCGTCGAGGTCGGCGTCGTCCGTCCGGTCGAGGGTGTCCTCGGCGCCGTCGGGCTCGGGCTCGTCGGCCTTCTTGCGCCGGAAGATGCTCATGGTGTCGGTCCCTTCGAGGTGGTGCCGGGGTGCAGCGTGGGGTGCGCGGGCTCGTCGCCGGCAGCGAGGCCACCGGTGGAGCCGTGGCCGCCGGTGCCGCGCTCGGACGCCGGCAGCGCGGTGACGCGCACGAACCCCACCCGCTCGACGCGCTGGACGACGAGCTGGGCGATGCGGTCGCCGCGCCGCAGCGTCACGGGCGCCCGCCGGTCGGTGTTGAGCAGCACGACCTGCACCTCGCCGCGGTAGCCCGCGTCGACGGTGCCGGGCGCGTTGACCACCGTGACGCCGTGCCGCGACGCGAGCCCCGAGCGCGGGTGCACGAAGGCGGCGTAGCCGTCGGGCAGCGCGATCGCGACCCCCGTGGGCACCGTCGCGCGCTCGCCGGGGGCCAGCGTCAGTTCGACGCGGGTGACCAGGTCGCACCCGGCGTCGCCGGGGTGGGCGTAGGCGGGCGCCGGCACCCCGTCGTCCAGCAGCAGGAGCTGGACGTCGACGGTGCCCGGCGGTGGCGCGGGGAGGTTCATCGCCGTCGACCCTAACGCGTGGGACGGGCCCCGCTCCCCCGGTGGCCGGACGACCGTGCACCCACCGAAGCCGGTCGACCTCACCCGCCGGGCGGTGGGTGCCCGTGACACCCTGGTCGGGTGGCCACCACGCGACCGACGGACGGCGAGGCGGGCCCGCAGCGTCCCGGGCCGGTGCACCAGGAGCGGCTGACGCCGGCCGGCTGGGTGTGGGCCTCGGCGCTGCCCGTGGCGGGCAGCAGCGGTCTGGTCGTGCTCAGCACGCTCGGCGCCCGGGGTGCCCTCGCCGTCGCTGCCGTCGCCGTGCTGCTGGCCGGCTGGGGGCTGCTGCGCTCGAGCGCCGTGGTGTCGGTCGAGGACGGCGTGCTGCGGGCGGGCCGCGCCCACATCGAGGTGTCGTACCTCGGCGCCGTGCGCGAGCTGGACGCCGACCAGGTGCGGCTGCTGCGCGGCCCTCGCGCCGACGCCCGGGCCTACGTCTGCCAGCGGGGCTGGGTGCCCTGCGGCGTAGCCGTCGAGATCGACGACCCCGACGACCCCGCCCCCTACTGGCTCATCTCCTCGCGCCACCCGAAGCGGCTGGCGCGGGCCCTGCGGGCGGCCGCAGCCACCGCCTCGCCGGCCGGTCGGTCAGGTCAGGCGCACTCGAGGCAGACCGGCTGAGCCGAGGCCTGCGCCGACAGCTGGCTACGGTGCTTGACCAGGAAGCAGACGGTGCAGGTGAACTCGTCGGCCTGGCGCGGGAGCACCCGAACCGACAGCTCCTCGTTCGACAGGTCGGCGCCGGGCAGCTCGAAGCCCTCCGCCTGCTCGGTCTCGTCGACGTCGACAGCCGAGGCGCCCTTGTCGACGCGACGGGCCTTCAGCTCCTCGATGCTGTCCTCGTTGAGCTCGTCGTCGGTCTTGCGTGGTGCGTCGTAGTCGGTCGCCATCTGGGTGTCGTCCTCCGGTGTTCCTGCGTGGATCCGTGACCGGGTGTGCGCTGCGCTGCGGGGGCATCCGGGGTTGCGGCGTCATAACGTCGCCGGGCCACGATTTGTGCCCGGTCGAAGGCGGATTGTGCCCCATCCGGACCGGGTCCGGCGACGTGCGCCGGTAAGCCCCGCGCCACCGCGGCCGGTTCACCTGCCGTTCACCGAGCTGCCCGCGGTCCCCGCTTGCACGAGAAGGCCGGTCGGCCCCACCCTGAGGCACGGACGCACCGCGGACGGATGCCGAAGCGACCTCGGAGGTGCGCGTGGACCAGCTCAAGAACACCCTGGTGGCCCGTGTGAGGGACGCCCGAGCGGCTCTCGCCGCGGCACGGGCCGCCGGCGACGACTACCTCGCGGTGGTGCGAGAGGGCGAGATCGAGTCGCTCACGCTGCTCGCCGCCGAGCACGACATCGTCCTCCCGGACGACGAGGGCGCACCCGACCACGTTCTCTCGCTCGTCGACCTCGAGCCGCGCAGCGTCGCCTGAGGCGTCGAGGCGCGACTCAGCCGTCGCTGTCGGGACGCAGGTCACGGACGGCGTCCTGCAGCAGCGGGTGCAGCCGCGGGCCGGCGGCGACCACCAGGGCCTCTCCCGCCGCCGCCCCTGCGAGCCCGGTGACCAGGGCCCCGGCCTCGCGGGCCACCAGACCGCCGGCCGCGAGGTCCCACGGGTGGAGCCCGCGCTCGAGGTAGGCGTCGACGCGGCCGCACGCGACCATGCACAGGTCGAGCGCCGCGCTGCCGATCCGGCGGATGTCGCGCACCTGGGGGAGCAGCTGCTGCAGCAGCCGGGCCTGGTGCGTGCGGCGCTGCGCCCCGTAGCCGAAGCCGGTCGCGAGCAGCGCCTGCCCCAGCTCGTCGACGTCGGTGCAGCCGATGGGTGAGCCGTCGAGGAACGCCCCGCCGCCGAGCGTCGCGGTGAACGTCGCCCGCGACACCGGGTCGTGCACGCAGCCCGCGAGCACCTCGTGCCCGGCGTCGTCGGCCGGGTCACCGGTGACGACAGCGACGCTCACGGCGTACGCCGGGATGCCGTAGAGGTAGTTGACCGTGCCGTCGATCGGGTCGACGACCCACGTCAGGCCGCTGCTGCCGCCGGACGAGCCGCCCTCCTCCCCCAGCAGCCCGTCGTCCGGTCGAGCCCCGAGCAGGATCTCGCGCAGCAGCCGCTCGCTCGCCCGGTCCATGACCGTGACGACGTCGGTCGGGCTGGTCTTGGTGGCCTCGACGCCGAGCCGCGCCGGGCGCTCGTCGACGACGAGCCGGCCCGCGGCGCACGCCGCCTCGACCGCGAGACCCAGCAGCTCGTCGTACGACGGGAGGCCGGCGGCGGCGGTCGGCATCAGACGGCGACGGGCGCGGCCCAGTCGACCCCGCACGCCGCCGGCTTGTCGGGGGTGCGCAGGTTGCGGCAGCAGCCGACCGGGCAGACCGAGTGCGACGGGCCGCGCGAGCCGACGGCCGGCTGCTCGGGCGTCTCGTCGCGGGTGGTGGCAGCCCGCTCCTCGAGCAGGTCGACCAGTCCGCTGACGAACGCGGGGTGCGTGCCGACGGTCGCGGCGCGGGCGAAGGGCAGCCCGATCTCGTCGGCGATCTCCCTGGCCTCGGTGTCGAGGTCGTAGACGACCTCCATGTGGTCGCTGACGAACCCGATCGGCACGACCGCGACGCCGGGCACACCGGACTGGTGCAGCGTGCGCAGGTGGTCGCCGACGTCCGGCTCGAGCCAGGGCTGGTTCGGCGGGCCGGACCGCGAGCAGTAGACGAGCTCCCACGGCACCGCGCGGCCGAGGTCGTGGCCAGCGGCGTCGGCGATGGTGGCGGCGAGGTCGCGGTGCTGCTCGGTGTAGGCGTGGCCGCGCGGACCGGCGGCCTCGTCCATCACGTCGGGCACCGAGTGGGTGACGAACACCAGGTGGGAGCCCTCGGGCACCTCGCCCAGCGCCTTCAGCGCGGCCTCGGTGCAGGTCTTCGCGAAGCCGGGGTGGTTGTAGTAGTGACGGATCTTGTCGACCTCGAGGTCGTCGACGCCCTCGTCGGCCAACGTGATCAGCGCGCCGGCGACGTCCTCGCGGTACTGCCGGCAGCTCGAGTACGAGGAGTAGGCGCTGGTGAGGATGGCGAGCACCCGCCGCTTGCCGGACGCGTGGGCCTCGCGCAGGGTGTCGGTGACGAAGGGGTCCCAGTTGCGGTTGCCCCACAGCAGCGGCAGGTCGTGGCCGCGCGAGGCCAGCTCGGTCTGCAGCGCCTCGAGCAGCGCGCGGTTCTGGTCGTTGATCGGGCTGCGGCCGCCGAAGTGGTGGTAGTGCTCGGCCACGGTCGCCAGACGCTCGTCAGGGATGCCGCGGCCGCGAGTCACGTTGCGCAGGAACGGCATCACGTCGTCGGGCTGCTCGGGACCGCCGAAGGACAGCAGCAGCAGGGCGTCGTACGGGGCGAGGGAGGTCACGGCTGATTGTCCCGCCCGCCCGGCACGAGCCGCCACCAGGTGGCTCGGTGCCGCCGCCCTGACGGACGCCACGCCGTACAGTCGCGGCGTGAGCGAGCTGGACGGCGCTACCGGACGTCGGCACCGCCCGGGGCCCACGTCACCCTGCTCGCCGACCCGCCCGGACGCCGGCTCTACGCCCGCCACGGGTTCGCCGAGACCGCACCCGCCTCGCTCGGTATGGTGCTGATGCTGACCTGAGAGGACGACGTGGACGCTGCCGCGACCGACGAGGTCTTCGCTGCCACCGCCGTGCGCCGGCGAGCGGTCGCCGACCTGCTCGAGGGCCTCGACGAGGCGCAGCTGGACACGCCGAGCCTGTGCGCCGGGTGGGACGTGCGCACGGTCGGCGGGCACCTCGCCGAGGCCGCGTCGCCGGCCATGCGCTCCCTGCTGGTCGACGTCGTGCGCGCCCGGGGGTCGCTGCACCGGGCCAACGACGTGGCCGCCCGCCGCGCCGGCCGGCGTCCGGTCGAGCAGACGGTGGGGCTGCTGCGGGAGCGGGCCACCAGCCGGTTCACCCCGCCCGTCACGGGGCCGCGGGCGCCGCTGACCGAGGTGCTGGTGCACGAGGGCGACGTGCGGATCCCGCTCGCGCTGCCCTACCAGCCGGAGCTGTCGGCCGTGGCCGTCGCGCTGGACTTCGTGACGACGGGACGGCCGGTGGGGTTCGTGCCGCGCGGGCGGCTGACGGGCCTGCGGCTGCACGCCACCGACCTGGACCGCTCGTGGGGTTCGGGCGCCGAGCTGCGAGGGCACGGGATCGACCTGCTCATGGCCGCCTGCGGCCGGTCAGCCGTGCTGTCCAAGCTCGTCGGGCCCGGTCGTGAGGTCCTCGCGAGCCGGCTCCGACGACCCTAGGAGCCGCGGCGCGCTGGGCGTCGCCTGCTGAGCGATCCCCGGCGCGCGTGACACAGTCGTCCCGTCAACGGACTGAGGAGCCCCATGCACGACCTGCGCCTGGTCGGCGTCCACGAGGACGGCGAGCACCTGATGCTCTCGGACGCCGAGGGCGTCCGCTTCTCGCTGCGCATCGACGACGCCGTGCGCGCCGCCGTCCGGCGTGACCGCTCCCACCTCGGCCAGCTGCAGATCCAGATCGAGGGCGGCCTGCGGCCCCGCGAGGTTCAGGCGCGCATCCGGGCGGGGGCGACGGCCGAGGAGGTCGCGACCCTCGCCGGCTGGACCGTCGAGAAGGTCGGTCGCTACGAGGGCCCAGTTCTGGCCGAGCGCGGCCACGTCGCCGAGCTCGCCCGGGCGGTCCGCATCCGCAAGCGGGGCAGCGAGACCCTGACCCTGGGCGCGCTGGTCACCCAGCGCCTCGCCGACCGCGGCGTCGACGCCGCCCGCGTCGGCTGGGACGCCTGGCGCCCCGACACCGGGCCGTGGGTCGTGAGCGCCACGTTCGTCGCCGGCGGTCGCGAGCGCGAGGCGCGCTGGCACTTCGACGTCGCCGGCGCCCACGTCACCGCCGCCGACGACGAGGCGCGCTGGCTCAGTGAGGACGAGCCGGCGCCGGCAGGTCCCCTGGGCGCCAGCCGCCCCGCGACCTCGACGCCGCGCGCCGGCGTCTACGACATCGAGGCCGACGGCGGCGTGACCGCCGAGCCGCGGCGCGACCTGGACGGCGGTCCCTTCGACCTGGTCGGCGCCATGCGCTCGCGCCGCCGCGAGCGCGACGCGGCCCCGCGCCCCGCGACCCGACGACGCCCCGGCCAGCCCGGCGGGCGGGTGGAGTCGACCGGTGACCGGCCCTCCGACGTCCCAGGCTCGATGCACCCGGCAGGACGGGGGCGCGTCCAGCCCGAGCCGCTCGAGCTCGACCCCACGCTGATGGACGACCCGCCCGCCGCGCACCCGCCCGCTTCGGTGGTGGAGGCGCGCACCCCTCCCACACAGCGACCGTCCGACGAGCCCGAGCTGCCCGCCGACCTCGTCGACCTGCTCGTGCCCGGGGCCTCCGACGTCGGACGTGTCGAGACCCCGGACGTCGTCGGCGAGTCGGACGACGACCTGCCCGTGGCCGTGGGCGATCCCGTCGACGAGCCCGACCTGGTCATCGACGTCGAGGTCGATCCCACCGACGTGGGCGACGACGGGCCTGTCGTGGACGAGGTGGAGCCGGCCGACCAGCCCGATGCGGTCGAGCAGCCCGCTCCCGTTCGGCCGCCGGCTCCCGCGGCTCGTCGCGGCCGACGGGCGAGCGTGCCGAGCTGGGACGACATCATGTTCGGCGCGCGCAAGGAGTGACCGTGCGGGCTCCGCCAGGCCTGCTGCCGGACTCGGGGCGGAACGGGCCGGGATTGCCTGATCACGGGAAGTGGTGCGTCGCCGTAGGTGGCAGGGGGCAGACGTCGAGGTCGCCGGCGCCGTCCATGGGCAGGACGTCGGGCGAGCCGGTGGCCGCGCGGGCGGCGGCGCGGGTCATGCGGCGCATGTGGTGGCGCCGGCACAGCACCTCGTAGCCGACGTCCGCGGCGCTGCCTGCCGCGGCGCCGTCCGAGGTCTCGATGTCGCCGACGACCACCTGGTCGCCGACGACCACCATGACACCGCCGACGGTGCGGGCGTTGTGGGTGGCGCGCGCTCCGCACCAGCACAGGGCCTCGACCTGCAGCACCTGCACGCGGTCGGCGAGCTCGAGCAGCCGCTGGCTGCCGGGGAACAGCCGGGTGCGGAAGTCGGCGGTGATGCCGAACGCGAACACGTCGACGCCCATCTCGTCGGTGACGCGGGCGAGCTGGTCGACCTGCTCGGCGGCGTAGAACTGCGCCTCGTCGCAGATGAGGTAGTCGACGCGGTGACCGCTCATGCGCCGGGCGACGACGGCGTCCCAGAAGTCGAGGTCGGGCCGCACCTCGACCGCCTGGCCCCGCAGGCCGAGCCGGCTGGAGACGACGGCCTCGCCGCCGCGGTCGTGGCAGCTGAACAACAGCCCGCTGCGGCCGGCGGCGGCGTGGTTGTGGTCCATCTGCAGGGCGAGGGTCGACTTGCCGCAGTCCATCGTGCCGCAGAAGAAGACCAGCTCAGCCACGGTCGCCGCCGCTCACGCTCAGCAGCGGCACGAGCGACTCCTCGGGCGTGAGCGAGCCGTGCAGGCCGAGCAGCCGCACCACCTGCGGCCGCTGCCGCACCGAGTCGACGACCGCCGTCCCCGCGCGGCAGGCGACGACGACGTCGCCGATGCGCGGCAGCACGTGGGGCGCGACCGGCCCGAACCAGCCGGCGGCGACCGCCTGCTCGCGCGACAGGACGTCGGCACGACCGTCGAGCGCCTCGGCCCAGCGCGCCAGCACGGCCTCCGCTTCGCCCGGCTCGCAGTACAGCTGTGGGCAGCGGGCCTCGCCACCAGCGTGCCTGACCCCGAGCGTGAGGCGCGGCTCGTGGGCGAGGTCGAGCCGGGCCTCGAGCGGGACGTCGACCATGCCGTGGTCGGCGGTGACGTGCAGCGTCGCGTCGGTGGGCAGACCCGCGGCCAGTCGCCGGACGGCGGCGTCGACCTGGGTGAGCTCCTCGCCCCACTGCCACGAGCCGCAGCCGTCCTGGTGGCCGGTCTTGTCGACCTCGCCCCAGTAGACGTAGACCAGCGCGCGCGGCGAGCCGCGCAGCGCAGTCAGCGCCGCGTCGACCCGGGCGTCCAGCGAGCTGGCGGCCACGAACCGGCCACCCCGCAGCGCCGCCTCGGTGAGGCCCGAGCCGTCGAAGTGGGCCGGTCCGATGCGCACCACCTCGATGCCGGCGGCGGCGACGTGCTGCAGCACGGTGGTCTCGGGCTGCCAGGTGCGGGGGTCGACCGCGGCGTCCCACGACAGCTCGTTGAGCAGCTCGTCGCGCGCCGGGTCGAGCACCTCGTAGCCGACCAGGCCGTGCGAGCCCGGCGGCAGCCCCGAGCCGAGGTTGCCCATGCTCGTCGCCGTGGTCGTCGGGAAGCCGGCACCCAGCGTTCCCACCGACCCGAGCTGCCCGCGCAGGAACGGTGCGTGACCCGCGCGCTCACGCAGCAGCAGGTCACCGAGCCCGTCGACCAGCAGCACGCAGGCCCGGTTGGTCGGCGACAGCCGCAGCGACGGCGGCAGCACGCCCTCCGGCCTGCCGGCGTGGGGCGGCAGCGTCACCTCGAGGCTGCGCGCCACCGCGGGCAGCAGGTCGCTCAACGTCCCCGAGCCGTACGCCGGAGCCGCCGGCAGTGCTGTCATCGAGCGTGGCGCTGGCGTGCCGGCCCGTCACCGGGGATCACCGCGGCCAGCCACCGGCGGTCGCGGCCGACAGCGCGCGGGCGAAGTCGAGCGCCTCGCGGACGGCGCCCTCGCCGTCCGCGTCGGACGCGACGCGCAGCGCGATGTCGTCGGCGCTGGCGGTGCCGGTGTAGCCGTGGTCGGCGTCGCACTCGGGGTCGGAGCAGGCGGCGGGCTCGAGGTCGAGCCGGCTGACGGCTCCCCACCCGATCGTCAGGGTCAGGTCGCGTGAGCCGGCGCCGCGCACGTAGCGCTCGGGGCGCGGCACGACGTGGTTGACGACGACCGACCGCACCGAGCGCAGCGGCACGGCCTCGGTGGCGGCGGTGGCGTAGGGCTGCGGCGGGCCGTCGGGGTCGTCGGGCCCGTGGTCGTCGGCGTGGGCGACCACCAGGCGGGTCGGCGTGAGCACCAGGGCGGTGATGTGGCGGCGCACGGCGTCAGTGTCGAACGTGGTCTCGGCGTGCACCAGGTGGGCCACCACCTGCTCACCGGCGACCGAGACGTCGAGGACGTCGGTCACCAGGTCGGGGTAGTAGCCGGCACGCTCGAGGTCCGACCGCAAGGCGGGCGGCAGGTCGTGGCTCGTGGCGGCGTCGGTGCGGGCGTCGGGCATGGCGTCCATCCTGTCACCTGGCGGCGGGTGGCTCAGGTGGGCAGCCGGCGCAGGTCGGTGTCGGTGCGTGCGCTCGGCGCGGCCAGCCGGATGCCGGCGTCCAGCACGGCGAGCCCGCGCGGCCCGACGATCACCGGGTTGAGCTCGAGGAAGGCCACCTGCGGCAGGTCGTCGGCGAGCAGCGACAGCCGCGACAGCAGGTCCTCCAGGGCGTCGACGTCGAGCACCTCGGCGCCGCGGTGGCCGAACAGCAGCGGGGCGGCGCGCACCGAGCGCACGAGGTCGGCGACGTCACCCTCGCGCAGCGGCGGGAACCGGCGGGCGACGTCGCCGAGCAGCTCGGTCGGGGGGCCGCCGACGCCGAACTCGACGACGGAGCCGAACAGCGGGTCCTCGGTGGTGCGCAGCACGCACGCCAGCCCCGGCGAGGCCATGGCCTGCACCACGAAGCTGTCGCCGCCGAGCGGGCCGAGGCGCTGCTGCATCTCGGCGAAGGCCTCGCGCAGCTGGTCCTCGCGGCCGACGTCGAGCCGGACCGCACCCAGGTCGGCGCGGTGGCGCAGCGGCTCGGCCGCGGCCTTGAGAGCCACCGGGTAGCCGACGCGTGCGGCGGCGGCGGCGGCCTGGTCGCCGTCGTGCACCTCATAGCGTGGCCACAGCTCGATGCCGTACGCCGCGAGCAGCTGCGCCGACCGCTCGTTCGTGAGCCACGCACCCGCCGGCTCGGGCGGGGTCAGCTCGGCCACCAGCGCCCGGGCGGCGTCGCGGTGGACGTGCTGGGCGGCGACCCGGTTGCCGCGGTCCCGGCGGCGCCACTGCGCGTAGCGGGTGGCGGACACGAGCGCGCGCACCGAGTCCTCCGGCGTGGGGTACGCCGGCACCGTCCGGGCCGCGGACGACAGCGCCTCGGTCAGCCCGCGCATGCCGAGGAACGTCGCGACGCACGTCTTGTCGGCCGCGCCGGCGACCTCCGCGAGGGCCTGCGCGACCTCGGTGTCGAGGGTGACCAGCGGGGGGATGAACCCGACCACGACCGAGTCGACGTCCTCGTCGGCGAAGGCGGCCTCGAGCGCCGCCCGGAACTGGGCGGCCGTCGCCGCCGACGGCACCGCGACCGGGCCGTGCGCGACGTCCAGGCCCCAGCTGCTGATGGCGTCGGCGGCGAGCGCGCCGAGCGCGTCCGAGTTGGTGACGACCGCCACGCGCGGCCCCGCCGGCAGCGGCTGGTGCACCACGAGCTGGGCGACGTCGAAGAGCTGGTGAACGTTCTCGACCCGGATGACACCGGACTGGCGCAGCATCTCGTCGAGCGCCTCGCGCGGCAGCCGCGACTCACGCACGGTGTGGCCAGGCGGCACGCCGAACGTCGACAGCCCCGACTTGACGACGATGACGGGCTTGGAGCGCGAGAGCCGGCGGGCGATGCGCGAGAACTTGCGCGGGTTGCCCATGGACTCCAGGTACAGCCCGACCGCGTCGGTGGACGGGTCGTCCAGCCAGTACTGCATCGCGTCGTTGCCCGAGACGTCGGCGCGGTTGCCGGCGGAGACGAACGTCGAGACGCCCAGCTTGCGGCGGGCGGCCGAGTCGAGCACCGCGATGCCGAGGGCGCCGGACTGGCTGAACAGCCCGAGCCTGCCGGGCGGCGGCAGCGACGGCGCGAGCGAGGCGTTCAGCCGCACCTGCGGGTCGTTGTTGACGACACCGAAGGAGTTGGGGCCGACCACGCGCATGCCGTTCGCGCGCGCCAGTCGCACCAGGCTCTCCTGGCGGGCTCGCCCGGCGTCGCCGGTCTCGGCGAACCCGCTGCTGACCACCACCAGCCCCCGGACCCCGGCGGCGGCGCAGTCGCGCACGACCTCCTCGACCGACTCGGCGGGCACCGCGAGCACAGCGAGGTCGATGGGGTCGGGCGCGTCGGTGACGCGGCGGTAGCTGTGCACGCCGTCCACCTGCCAGGCGTCCGCCCCGGGTGCCGCACGGTTGACCGCGTGCACCGTGCCCGTGAAGCCGCCCTCGACGATGTTGTGCAGCAGCCGGTGCCCGATCGACTCCTCCTCCCGGCTGGCCCCGACGACCACCACGGAACGGGGGTGCAGCAGCCCGCGCATGCTGCGCGCCTCGGCCCGGTGCTCGCGCGCGTCGCGCACCCGGGTCGAGCTCTCGGTCGGGCTGATGTCGAAGTCGAGGGCGATGACGCCGTCCTCGTAGCCGTGCCGCACCTCGTAGCCCGCGTCGGTGAAGACGCTCATCATCTTGCGGTTCTGCGGCAGCACCTCGGCCACGAACCGGGTGATGCCGCGCTCGCGGGCCGCCGAGGTCAGGTGCTCGAGCAGCACCGACCCGAGCCCCCTGCCCTGGTGGGCGTCGCTGACGTTGAACGCGACCTCGGCACTCGTGTCAGCGATTCGGTCGTAGCGGGCGACGCCCACGATGTCGTCACCGAGCGTGGCGACCAGGCCGACCCGGCTGACGTAGTCGACCTGGGTGAAGCGGGCGACGTCGCGGTCGGACAGGTGCGGCAGCGCCGCGAAGAAGCGCAGGTAGATCGACTCGGCCGACTGCGCGTCGTGGAAGGCGCGCAGGAGCGGCGCGTCCTGTGGGGTGATGGGCCGCACGTGCGCCACGCCGCCGTCGCGGAGCACGACGTCCGCCTCCCAGTGGGCGGGGTAGGCGGGCGCGTCCGTCACGGGGTCGACCACGGGTCCAGGCTAGCGGCGGGCCCCTGCCCGAGACCCGCTCGGCACACGGCTCGGCATACGCTGCGGCGCATGCCCTGGCCGACGCCCACGCCGACCCGCACGCCGACCCGCACGCCGACTGACACACCGACTGACACACCGACTGACTCCGCCGCCGTGCGCCTGAGCGACGAGGTGCGCGCGGCGCTCGCCGACGGGCGCCCGGTCGTCGCCCTGGAGTCGACCATCATCAGCCACGGCCTGCCCCGGCCGGAGAACCTGCGGGTGGCGCGCGACATCGAGGCGGCGGTGCGCGCGCAGGGGGCGGTGCCCGCGACCGTCGCCGTGGTCGCCGGGCAGGTGCGCATCGGCCTGGACGACGAGGCGCTGCGTGCCGTGGCCGGCCGCGACGACGTCGTGAAGGCCGGCGTGCGTGACCTCGCGGTCGTCGTGGCGCAGGGTGGGTACGGCGCCACGACCGTCGCGTCGACCGCCCACCTCGCCGCCCGCGCCGGCATCGGCGTCTTCGCCACCGGCGGCCTCGGCGGCGTGCACCGCGAGGCCTCGTCGACCTTCGACGAGTCCGCCGACCTCACGACACTCAGCCGCGTGCCGCTCACCGTGGTGTGCGCGGGCGTCAAGTCGATCCTCGACGTCGCCGCCACGCTCGAGCGGATGGAGACCCTCGGCATCGGTGTAGTCGGCTACGGCACCCACGCCTTCCCCGGCTTCTACCTCGCCGACTCGGGGCACCCCGTCGAGCACCGGGTCGACACGCCCGAGCAGGTCGCGGCCGTCGTCCGGGCGAGGGCGGCGCTGGGCACGGACGGCTGCGCGCTCGTGGTCGCCCACCCGCTGCCGGCCGACGAGCAGCTCGACCCGCAGCTGCACGAGCGGGTGCTGCACGCGGCCCTGGAGGACGCTGCGGCGCAAGGGATCGCGGGCAAGGCCGCGACGCCGTTCCTGCTCGCCCGCTTCCACCACGACACCGCCGGCGCGAGCCTCGCGGTCAACACCCGCATCATCGTGCGCAACGCCGCGCTCGCCGCCCGGATCGCCGTCGCCTGCGCCGTACCGTCCGTGACATGACGCAGGCCGCCGGCGAGGTCGTCGTGCTCGGCGACCTCATGACGGACGTCGTCACGACCGTCCACGACCCGCTGGCCCTCGGGTCCGACACCGCCGCGCGCATCTGCACCCGGCAGGGCGGGGCGGGCGGCAACGTCGCGGCGTGGCTCGCGGCGATCGGCCGGCCCGTGCTGCTGGTGTGCCGCGTCGGCGACGACCCCTTCGGCCGCGAGGCGCTCGAGGTGCTGCGCGTCGGCGGCGTCGGGCTGCACGTCGGGGTCGACCCGGTGGCGGCCACGGGCGCGTGCGTGGTGCTCGTCGGCGACGACGGCGAGCGCACGATGCTGCCGGACGCCGGGGCCAACTCGGCGCTGTCTCCCGCCGACCTGCCGCTCGAGCGCCTGCAGGGCGCCTGCCACGTGCACGTGTCGGGGTACACGCTGCTCAACCCCGGCTCGCGCGACGCCGGGCTCGAGGCCCTTGCCGTGGCGGCGGCTGCCGGCGTGCCGACGTCCGTCGACGTGGCGAGCGCAGCGCCGCTGGAGGCGGTCGGGGCGGCCGCGTTCACCCGGCTCACCGAGCACGCCGAGCTGGTCTTCTGCACCCTCGACGAGGCGCAGGTGCTGTGTGAGAGCCGCGACCCGGCGACGGTGATGGCGCGGCTGACGGCCCACCACCCGCAGGTGGTGCTCAAGCTGGGCGACCAGGGCGCCTGGTGGTCCGACGGCTCGGCCGAGCCCACGCGGGTGGCCGCGGCGCCGGTGCCCGGCCCGCTGCTCGACTCCACCGGTGCGGGCGACGCGTTCGCCGCCGCCTACCTCGACGCGGTCGCCGGAGGGGCTGCGGTGGCCGAGGCGCTGGCGCGCGCGGTGCGCCTCGGGGCGCTGCTCGTGACCCGCGAGGGCACTCGCCCGACCCCCGAGGACCGCGGCTGAGCGCTGGTCAGTCCAGGCAGCCGAGGGAGATCTGGGCGTAGCCCACGACCTCGCCGACCCGCGCGCGGTAGGACGCGAGGAACCGGTTGACGTCGCTCTCGGTGGCGAAGTAGAGGGTCGCCGCAGTCCAGAAGTCCTGCGGGTCGAGCTGCAGCGCCTCGAGGGCGCCCTGGTCGCAGGCGAGGTCACCGACGACGGCGTCATAGCCGACGGCCGCGGCGTCCGCGACCGCGGCGTCGATGACGGCGTCTGCGCTGGAGTGGCCCGTCGCGAGGTAGACCGCCCAGACGGGGTCGCCCTGCGCCGGCTCTCCCAGCGCGGGCGGCCACTGCGCGCGCGGCCCGGCGTCGTCGTCGGTGGGTGATGCGGACGGCGTCCTCGTCGGCGCGGGCGCCACCGTGGTGCTCGCCGTCGCGGGCGGCGCGGTCGTCGTCGTCGTCGTCACGGAGGCCGTCGGCGTGGTGGGCTGGGTCGAGGTCTGTGACGTCGGCGCCGCCGTGGCCGACGTCAGGGTCGGCGGGGTGGTGACCGTCGCGTCGGTGGCCGAGACCACCGGCGCCTCGGAGTCGGAGCACGCTGCGAGCGAGGCCATCACCAGGACCACCGCGGCGCGCCGCACCGCGAGCCGCCCAGCGGCCCGGTGCCCACCGGGTCGCGTCCGCGACCTGCTCATGACTGCCTCACGCTGCTCCCCCTCGTCGAGCCTCGACCGTAGCGTCGGACGATGCCCGCCCCCGGCATCCCGGCGGCGTCCGCGCGCCCCTGAGGTCACCGGCGCGAAGGCGGTGCATGTGCGCTCGCCACCTTGGTAGGTTCGCTGCGTGGGGCCGGCCACGCCGCGAGGCCGAGCCCACGCGCGACGGCCGCCCCGTACAGGAGGACACGTGGAGCCCCTTCCGCAGAGCCTGCAGGTGCTTCACCGCCTCGAGCGCAGCTCAGGCGAGCAGCTGCTCGGGCCGCTGACCGACGTCTCGCACGTCCTGGCAGCCATGGTGCCCAGCTGCCTCGGGTTCTCGCTGTCGTACGTGCAGCAGGGCATCGCGGTCACGTTCCTCGCCACCGGGACCGCCGTCGCGGTGCTCGACGGCGGGCCGGACGCCGCGGTGCTCGACGACGGGCGTGACGCCGCGGGGGGCCCGAGCGCGGACGGCACCGACGCGCCGCTGCCGCTCGACCACCTGACCGACCCGCTCGACGAGCAGCTGTGGGCGGTGCTCGGGCAGGCGGGCGCCGCGTACGGCGTGCGGTCGACGCTGTCGTTGCCGCTGCACGACGGCTCCACGGTGGTCGGCGGCGTCAACCTCTACGCCGCCGCGCCCGCGGCCTTCGCCCACGTCGTCGACGAGATCGCCACGATCTTCGGCGCCTGGGCCGGCGATGCCGTGCACAACGCCGACCTGGGCTGGTGCGCCCGCGCGGACTCCGAGGAGGGCGTGCAGCGCCTGGAGGACGCCGGCGCCGTCGAGCAGGCGATCGGCGTCCTGTGCGCCGGTGAGGACGTCGACGTCGCGGCCGCCCGCGCGCGCATCGACCAAGCCGCGCTGCGGGCCGGCATCCGGCCCGTCGAGGTCGCCCGCGCCATCATGGCGATGCACGACGTGCCCGAGGAGCGCTGATCGGCCCAGCGCTGACGAGCGCGGCGCTGACAAGCTCAGCGCTGACGCGTCAGCGGTGGTCGGGGTGCTGCGGCCAGGGGGCGTCGGCCGGGCGCAGCCCCGCGTAGCCGCCGTCGCGCCGGGTGCACGCCGTGAGCACGCCCACGACGAGCGAGGGGCTGTGCAGGTGGCCGCCGAGCACGGCGTCACGCACCTCGTCGAGGTCGAACCAGTGCGTCGGCATGCCGAGCTCTTCGCCGTCGCGCACGTGGCGCTCGGCCTCGGGGACCGGCGACAGGTCGCGCGCCAGGAACAGCCGGAACGCCTCGGAGGTGCCGCCGGGCGACATCATCCAGTCCATCAGCACCTCCCAGCGGCCGGCGCGCAGGTCGGCCTCCTCGGCCAGCTCGCGCGCCGCCGCGACCTGCGGCGGCTCGCCCTGGACGTCGAGCAGGCCGGCGGGCAGCTCCCACATCGACATGCCGACGGGGTGGCGGTACTGGTGGACCAGCGGCACCCGGCCCTCGTCGTCCAGCGCGAGGATGCCGACGGCGCCGGTGTGGCGGATGAACTCGCGGGTCACGACCCCCGCCTCGCCGAGGTCGACGTCCTCGCTCACGACGTCCCAGACCTTGCCGGTGAAGGCGACGGAGGAGCGGCGCACCGGCTTGGGGCCGATGACGTCGGTCAGCGGCGGCCTCACGCGCCCACCCGCACGGCGCCGACCGCGCGCTCCGCGGCGATCTCACCGGTACCCGCGGCCGCCCCCTCGGCGTCGTGGCGGCGCTCGACCTCGACCAGCCGTGAGGAGCGCTGGGCGTCGACAGCGGCCCGCACCAGACCGGCGAACAGCGGGTGGGCGCGGTGGGGGCGCGACCGGAACTCGGGGTGGGCCTGGGTGGCGACGTAGTACGGGTGCACCTCGCGCGGCAGCTCGACGTACTCGACGAGCGTGCCGCCCGGCGAGGTGCCGGAGAAGACCAGGCCCGCCTGCTCGAGCTGCTCGCGGTAGGCGTTGTTGACCTCGTACCGGTGGCGGTGGCGCTCGGCGACGGTCGTGGCGCCGTACGCCGTGGCGACCACCGACCCGGCCAGCAGCTCGGCGGGGTACAGGCCGAGCCGCATGGTGCCCCCGAGGTCGCCCTCGCCCGCCACGATCGCCTTCTGCTCGTCCATGGTCGCGATCACCGGGTGCGGCGAGTCGGCCGCGAACTCGGTCGAGGACGCCCCCTCGAGCCCGGCGACGTCACGGGCGTACTCGATCACCATGCACTGCAGGCCGAGGCACAGGCCCAGCGTCGGCACCCGCCGCTCACGGGCCCAGCGCAGCGCGCCGAGCTTGCCCTCGATGCCGCGGATGCCGAACCCGCCGGGCACGCAGACGGCGTCGACGCCGCCGAGCGCGTGCTGGGCGCCCTCGGGGGTCGCGCACTCGTCGGAGGCGACCCACCGCAGCGAGACCTTGGCGTCCTGGTCGAAGCCGCCCGCGCGCAGCGCCTCGGTGACCGACAGGTAGGCGTCGGGCAGGTCGACGTACTTGCCGACCAGCGCCACCTCGACCTGGTGCTCCGGCTGGTGCACCCGGCGCAGCAGCAGGTCCCACGCGGTCCAGTCGACGTCGCGGAAGGCCAGGCCGAGGCGGCGCACGACGTAGGCGTCCAGGCCCTCGGTGTGGAGCACCTTGGGGATGTCGTAGATCGAGGGCGCGTCGACGGCGTTCGCGACGGCCTCGGGGTCGACGTCGCACATCATCGAGATCTTGCGCTTCATCTCCAGCGGCACCGGCCGGTCGCTGCGGACGACGAGCGCGTCGGGCTGGATGCCGACCTGGCGCAGGGCGGCCACCGAGTGCTGGGTGGGCTTGGTCTTCAGCTCGCCGGACGGCGCCAGGTAGGGCACGAGCGAGACGTGCAGGAAGAACACGTTGTCGCGGCCGACGTCGTGGCGCACCTGCCGCGCGGCCTCGAGGAAGGGCAGCGACTCGATGTCGCCGACGGTGCCGCCGATCTCGGTGATGATGACGTCGACCTCGTCGGCGGCCTGGGCGCGCATGCGGTGCTTGATCTCGTTGGTGATGTGGGGGATCACCTGCACGGTGTCACCGAGGTACTCCCCCCGGCGCTCCTTGGCGATGACCTCGCTGTAGACCGTGCCGGTCGTCACGTTGGCGCTGCCGGACAGGTCGGCGTCGAGGAAGCGCTCGTAGTGGCCGATGTCGAGGTCGGTCTCGGCCCCGTCGTCGGTGACGAACACCTCCCCGTGCTGGAACGGGTTCATCGTGCCGGGGTCGACGTTGAGGTAGGGGTCGAGCTTCTGCATCGTCACCCGCAGGCCGCGGGCACGCAGCAGCAGGCCGAGGCTGGAGGCCGTCAGGCCCTTGCCGAGCGAGGAGGCGACGCCCCCGGTGACAAAGATGTGCTTCGTGTGGGCCACGGAGAACCAGGCTAACAGCCGGGCCGGTCCAGCAGCCCCTCGTAGACCTCTCGCACCTCGCGCGCCGTCGCCGGCTCGTCCGGCCAGGACACCGACCTCTCGAGGGCGGCGGCGGCCAGCCGCTCGCGCTCGACGGGGTCGCCGACCACGTGGGCGAGGCCCTCGGCGAGCGCCGCGGGGTCACCGGGCGGCACGAGCACGGCGGCGCCCTCGACCAGCTCGGGCACCCCGCCCACGGCCGTCGCGACGACCGGCACACCGGCCCGGGCCGCCTCCTGGACGACGAGGGCGCGGGCCTCCCAGCGGCTCGACAGGGCGTAGACGTCGGCCGCCGCCAGCAGGTCAGGCACGTCGGTGCGGTGACCGAGCAGCAGCACCGGGAGCCCCCGCGAGGACACCGCCTGCTCCAGGCCCTCGCGCAGCGGACCGTCACCGGCCACGGCGAGCAGCGGGCGCGGCAGGGCCGACGGCCAGTGCTCGCCGACCGCCGCGAGCAGCGTCGGGTAGTCCTTCTGCTCGGCCAGCCGCCCGACTGCGAGCACCACGGGTGTCGTCGCGTCGTCCCGGCCGGCGGCAGCAAGCAGCTCGGCCCGGACGTCGGCGCGCGGCCGGGCCGGCGGGGTGTGCGCGGGCGCGGCCACCGGGCCGGGCCTGGCGTCGACGGCGCCGAGCGTGCGGGCCCGCTCGACGAGGTCGGCGGACGCGCCGAGGGTGACGTCGGCGCCGCGGGCGACGACCCGCTCGAGCGTCACGAGCACCTGGCGCCGCGCTCCCCCGCCCAGCACGGCGTTGTGCCACGTGACGACCAGCGGTGGGCGCGGTGCCGCCCCGCGCAGCGCCAGCACCGCCAGGAAGCCGGCGCGCAGCCCGTGGGCGTGCACCACGTCGGCGCCCTCCAGCAGCTCGCGCAGCACCCGCGCCGACACCAGGTCGTGGCGCGGCCGGGGCGTGGTGCCCACGTCGACGGTCGCGACGCGCGCGCCGGTGCGCTCGAAACCGAACGCCTGCTGGGTGCTCGCGGGCGCCGCGACGAGGACGTCGTCACCCGCGGCGACGAACGCCGCCGCCAGCGAGCGCACGTGGTGGCCGATGCCCCCGGTGCTGGTGCCGAGCACCAGGACGACGCGCATCGTCGGGACCTCGCTCTCGTGTCGCTGGTGGTGTCGTCCCGCCGGTGTCGTCCGGCTGGTGTCGTCCCACGGCGTGCCGCTGCCGCGGGAGGCGACGAGGACGCTACTCGCCGCCGGCGGCGACCCTGCGCCGGGGCAGCCGGCCGGTCAGTGCGACGAGCTCGGACCGCGACGTGACCGACCACCCACCCGCCAGCACCAGACCGGTCACGGCCGAGCCCGCCACGCCGGCGAGCAGCGAGCGCCCGAGCGACCACGTGCCGACTGCGTCGGTGACCACGCGGCCCGCGACGGCCGCGGCCAGACCCACGGCGACCGCCGCGGCCAGCGTGCGCGCGGCGCCCGCCACGGGGCTGCTGCCGGTGGTGCCGGTGGCGGTGGTGCCGGTGGCGGTGGTGCCGGTGGGGGTGGTGCCGGTGGCGGTGCCATTGGCGACCCGCACCCGCGACGCGCCGGCGAGCAGCCCCGCGCCGGCGACGGTCATGCCGACGCTGCTGGCCACCCCCAGACCGAGCAGCGTGCGCCGAGGGTCGGTGCCGGCGTCCGCACCGGCGACGACGATCACCACCGACAGCACGGCGGCGACCGACCAGCCGGTGGCGGTGGCGGTGGCGGCCCAGCGCGAGCGCCCGGCGGCGAACAGCGCGCGACCGAGGTGGGCGATGAGGGCCAGCCCGACCAGGCCCGGCGCGTAGGCGGTGAGGGTGGTCGAGATGCCCGCGAGCGCGGTCGCGCCCGGGCCGCTGCCACGCCCGGCGTCGGTCGCGGCGAAGACGCCCCCGACGGCCGGTGCCGCCGCTGCCAGCACGGCGGCACCCGCTGCCGCCACGAGCAGCACCAGCCCGGTCGTGCGGGCCAGCGTGCCGGCGTAGGCGTGGGCGTCGCCGTCCGAGGCGCTGCGCGACAGCTGCGGGAAGGCGGCGGTGGCGAGCGGTACCGCGAGCACGGCGTACGGCAGCAGGTAGACCGCCTGCACGTACTGGTAGACGGTGATGGTGCCCGTGCCGCCGTAGCGGCCGGTCAGCCACAGCGTGACGGCGACGAGCGCCTGCTGGGCCACGAGCCCGGCGAGCCCGGCGAGAGCCAGCGAGCGGGCGCGCGCCGCGACGCCGTCGGGCATGCGCAGGGTCGGCCGCAGCCGGACGCCGGCCCGCAGCGTCGGCACGAGCAGCGGCAGGCTGAGCACCGCGACGCCCAGCGTGGTGCCGAGCGAGAGCAGCAGCTGGGTGCCGGGCGGGGGCACCCAGCCAGTGGCCTGCCGGCCGTCCGCGAGCAGCCCGAAGCCGACGTACGAGGCGATGACGACCAGGCTCGACAGCAGCGGCGCGATCGCCGGGGCGACGAAGCGCCGGTGCGCCTGCAGCACGCCGGTGAGCACGACACCGACGCCGTAGAGCACCACCTGCGGGGCGAAGACCACGAGCATGCCGGCCGCGAGCGCCCGCTCGCCGACGCACCCCGAGCGCACGAGCAGCGAGGCGATCGGGCCGCTGAGCAGCGCGAGCACCACCGCCACGGGCACGAGCACCACGACCGCCCAGGTCAGCAGCGCGGAGGCGGTGCGGTCGACGTCCGCGAGCCGAGAGGCGGCGACCGGCCCGGCGAGCAGCGGCACCACGCTCGCGGCGAGCGCTCCGCCGGCCACGACCTCGTACAGGACGTTGGGGATCGCGTTGGCCGCCTGGTACGCCGACCCGGTGCACGTGGCGCCGACCGTCGCGGAGAAGACGAACCAGCGGCCGAAGCCCACCACGCGGGTCAGCAGCGTGAGCCCGGCGATGACGGACGCCGCAGCGGCGAGGCCGAGCGTGGCGCGCCGGGCACTCACCGGGACGCGACCGGCGTCGGGGACGTGCGTCACCGCGGCGCGGCGGACCGGCGGCCCAGCCCGTCCACGGCGCGCAGCAGCGGTGTCGACTCGATGACCGCGGTGAAGCTGACGCGCTCGCTGGCCAGGGTCAGGGCGGTGAGCGCGGTCAGCACCGTCGCGCGCAGCAGGCGGCGGCGCGCCGACGTGGGCGGGGTCGACGCGAGGACGGCGACGCCGAGCAGGGCGCCCGCCGCGTTGGCCCCGGTGTCACCGAGCATGCTGCGCTCGGCGAGGTCACCGGGCAGCGCGGCCAGCCCCGCCCCCGCGGCGACCGCAGCCAGCGGCCGACCGGCCCCCGGCACGAGCGCGGCGGCGAGCAGCGTCGCCTTGAGCGCGCGCCCGGGCCGCAGGTCGAGCAGGTTGACCAGGTTGGCCGCGCCGGCGACGACCGCACCGCCGACGAGGGCGTCCAGCGCGACAGCTGAGCCCTGCCGACGCGCCGAGGAGTCGACGAGCACGGCCGCGGCCACGCCGGTGACGGCCAGCCCCACGACCTTCGCGGCACCGGTGGTGACGCGGCCGTGGCGCAGGGCGCGCAGGTGCCCGGCCAGGCCCTTGCTGCCGCCGTCACCGGCGAGGTCGTCGTAGGCACCGAGGGCGCCGGCCCCCGCGAGGGCGACCACGGCACCGGCGCGCAGCGGCCGCGGCGCCACGGGGAGCAGCAGCGTCGCCACGGCGCCGGCCACGAACCCCGGCCCCTCGAGCAGCGTGACGTCCTCGCCCCGGTGGTTGACCCGGGCCCAGCGGGCGGCGCCACCGGGCGGGCGGCGGCGCAGCGCCGCATTCAGCGCGGTCGCCGCAGCGGCAGCGGCGACGCCGGTCACCGCGGCGGCGCCGCCCGTCCGCGCGGCTGCGGGGGTCACGAGCCGCTCGACGCGGTCGCGTGGATCACCGCGGAGGCGCCGGCGGCGATGCCGTAGTGCCCCGCCACGCCGCCCG
>CAXTEJ010000011.1:0-79970 GCA_964243295.1 uncultured Actinomycetales bacterium
CGTCCGGACCGCGCCGCTGACCGTCAGTTCCGCCTGCAGCCCCGCGCTGCGGACCGTGGCCAGCAGCTCCTCGACGGACACCAGTCCAGCTGGCGCGCGCGGTCCGGATGCGTCTTGCTTGAGAACCGTGAGCACACTGCGGAGCTCGGTCAGGGCTTGACGGCCGGTGGTCGACACCTGATGCATCGCCGTTGCGGCGCGGGCCGGGTCGGTCTCGGCTGCGACCTGCGCCCCGTCGGCCAGGGACACCATGACAGTGACGTGGTGCGCCACGACGTCGTGCACCTCGCGGGAGATGCGGGCCCTTTCGGCGGCCACCGCGAGCCAGACGCGCTGCTCGCGCTCTCGTTCGCGGGCGGCGTCGCGGCCGGCGGTCACGACCGCTTTCTCCCGCCAGAGCCGCCACGCCGCGGCGGCGCCTACGGTGGCGGCCAGCGTCCCGAGCACGGCCAGCAGCGACTCGAGGTCCCCGCCGGGCGCGCTCAGCATCGCGGCAGCCGTGGCGCAGGACAGGAGTCCGACCGCGACGGCGGCCTGTCGTGCTGGGCAGCGCGTGACGACCGTCGCGGCGGCGACGAGGACCAGTGCTTCGCCGCCGGTGACACCGAACCCGAGCAGGACTGCCAGCGAGATCAGCGACGTCCAGGCCAGCACGACGAGCGGAGCGCGACGGCGCCAGACCAGCGGGGCCGCGGTGACCGCTACCGCGACCGCTCCTGCGGTGCGGCCGACATCGTGCTCGAGCTCGGCCGCGCTCGTCACCGCCACGGCCAACAAACCGGCGAGGCCGGCTGCGAGCGCAGCGTCAACGGCCAACGGACGCCGACGGCCCGCAACCGCTACCGCCCTGCGCGATGCATTCAGGCGCGAACTGGCATCCATGGTCCAGCTACACGTCCCGGCGGCGCAACGCAGCGGCGGCGACAGCAGCACCGACCAGCGACCACCCGGCAAGCGTCGCGACCGCCGGCCACAGCGACAGCAGCCCGGCATCCGGTGGCGCGCCGGTCAGCACGACCGCCTGCACCGCCCGACCGGGAAGGAAGGCCGTGACCTCCGGCGCAGTCACGACCACCACGGGCAAGAAGAGCAGCAGGAACAGCAGGCCGATGCCGCCTGCCGCCGACCGGGTCAGGAATCCGGCGCTGACCCCCAGCACCACGACAGCGCACAACGCGAACGCGGTCCCGGCAACAGCTCGGATGACGAGGCCGTCGGTCACCGGTCCCACGGCGGCGGGGGCTACGACGTTCGCGGCCACGACGGCGGAGACGGACGCGACGGCCAGGAGCACGGCGACTAGCCCCGCTGCGACCACGGCCTTGGCAACGAGTACCTGTGGCCGCTGCGGGACCGCCGCGAACGTCGAGCGCGCCGTGTGGGCGCTGTACTCCGCCGACGCGGCCAGCACCGCCGTGGCGCCCACCAGGAGCTCGACGAGCAGCAAGCCGGTGAACGCGGCGGCGGCACCTGAGCCGTCGGGCGTCTTCGGCAGGGTCAGGTAGGCGCCGCACACACCGACCAGCGTGGCAGCGATTGCGCCGTAGCAGGCAAGGGTCGAGCGCAGCGAACACGCCTTGATCCACTCCGAGCGGACGACACCGGACAGGCCCACGCTCGCCGTCATCGCTGCGTGCTGCTGTCGTACTCGACAGCCCCCCGCGTGAGCGCGTAGAACGCGTCCTCCAGCGACACCTCCTGAGTCGACAGCTCGTGCACGACCAGTCCGTCCTGCCGGGCGACCTCGCCGATCCGGATGGCGCTCAGGCCCTCGACCTGCAGCTCGGCGGCACCGTTCGTGGTGACGCTCGCCCCGAGCGCGGCCAGCCGGGCTCCGAGGACCGCGGCATCCGGCGTCCGCACTCGCACGACCGGCCGCGACACCGACTCGATCAGCTCCGGCACCGTGGTGTCCGCGATCAGCCGCCCGCGGCCGATGACCACGACGTGGTCGGCCGTCCTCGCCATCTCCGCCATCAGGTGGCTGCTGACCAGCACCGTACGGCCCTCGTCGGCGAACCTGCGCAGCAGCTCCCTGATCCAGCGCACCCCGTCCGTGTCCAGGCCGTTCACCGGCTCATCCAAGATGACGACCGCTGGGTCGCCCAGCAGCACGGACGCGATCCCGAGGCGCTGGCCCATGCCGAGGGAGAAACCTCCAGTTCGCTGGCCTGCGACGTCTGCCAGCCCCACGATGCCAAGGACCTCCTCGACCCACCGGTCCGGGATCCGGTGCGTCGCCGCCAGCGCACGCAGATGCGCGCGGGCGGTGCGGCCCGGGTGCACCCCGCGAACCTCGAGGACCGCGCCGACCTGCGTCAACGGCGCCCGGTGGTCCGCGTAGCGCTTGCCGTTCACGAGAGCGCGCCCGGACGTCGGCGCGTCCAAGCCCAAGATCATGCGCATCGTCGTGGACTTGCCCGACCCGTTGGGACCTAGAAAGCCAGTCACCCGGCCCGGCTGGGCGATGAATGTCAGGTCATTGACCGCGGTTCGGTCGCCATACCGCTTGGTGAGCGTCTCGACTTCGATCATGTCCGCGACGCTATGGCGCAGCAACTAAGCGGCGCGACATGCCACAGGACCAAGCATACGGACTCGCTTCAAACCAAGGTCGTAGTCGCGTCGGACCCCTCCCTGCACGTCCCGCAGCGCGATCCCCTTACGGACAATCGCGCAGGGCGGCACCCACGAACCCGGCCACATAGCGCCGCGAGAACCGCGCCACTTACCGCTGCAAGTCACAGCCGACGCCTACGCGGCGCCGAGCTCGGCCCGCACCCGGGGAGCCACCTGCGTGCCCAGCAGCTCGATGCCGCGCAGCAGGTTGTCGTGGCCGAGGCGCACGTTGGTCATCTGCAGCGAGAGCCGGCTGACGCCACCGAGCGCCTCGCTGATGTCGAGGATCTTCGCCGTGACGGTGTCGGGGTCGCCGATGACGAAGGCGCCGCCGGGCGCCCGGGTCGCCTCGTACTGCGCCCGGTTGGGTGCGGCGAACCCTCGCTCGCGCCCGATCTTCGTGAACATCTGCGCCCAGCCCGGGTAGAAGTCGTCGGCCGCCTGCTGGTCGGTCTCACCGACGAACCCGAAGACGTGCACGCCGACCGGCAGCTGCTCGGGGGTGAACCCGGACTGTCGCCCAGCCTCGTGGTACAGGTCGACGAGCGGGCGAAAGCGCCGCGGCTCGCCGCCGATGATGGCGACCATCAGCGGCAGGCCGAGCAGGCCCGCGCGGACGAAGGACTCCGGCGTACCGCCGACCCCGAGCCAGATGGGCAGCTTGTCCTGCAGCGGTCGGGGGTAGACGCCCTGCCCCGTCAGCGGCGCGCGGTGGTGGCCCGACCACGTCACCTGGGTCTGCTCACGGATGCGCAGCAGCAGGCCGAGCTTCTCGGCGAACAGGTCGTCGTAGTCGCGCACGTCGAGCCCGAACAGCGGGAACGCCTCGGTGAACGAGCCTCGCCCCACCACCATGTCGGCCCGCCCGCGCGAGACGAGGTCGAGCGTCGCGAACTCCTGGAACACCCGCACCGGGTCGGCCGCGCTCAGCACCGTGACGGCGCTGCTGAGCCGGATGCTCGTCGTCCGAGCGGCCGCAGCGGCCAGCAGGATCGGCGGCGCGGAGTCGTAGTACTCGCTGCGGTGGTGCTCGCCGATGCCGAAGTGGTCGAGCCCGACACGGTCGGCGGTCTCGACCTCCTCGAGCAGGTGCTGCACCCGGTCGACCGGGCTGACCGTCTCGCCGGTGTCGGGGTCGGTGACCTGGGAGACGAAGCTGTCGATACCGATGCGCACGTTGGCCTCTCTGGGAAAGCGGGGGTGAGCGCCAGCCTAGGTGACCGTCCTCGCGCGCCCGGACGCCGGAGCCGCGGCGGCGGCGGCCTGCGTGGGTCGGTGGTACGGGCGAGTGGCTGCACCGAATGGCGATTCTCGCTCCAGCTGACCGAGGGCGGTGCCGACGTCGCGGCCATGGGGGCTGGACAGTCGGGGGACGAACGCACGCGCCGGGCCATCAGCTCGGCCGACGAGCTGGAGGCCCAGGGCCGCGAGCTGCTGGCGCGGGCTCAGTGGGCGCGGGGACGGGCGACCGCGCTCGCGAAGGGCGCGGAGGGCGAGCGCGTCGTCGGCGGTCTGCTGGACGAGCTCGCCGACGAGGGCTGGGTGGTCCTGCACGACCGGCGCCGGCTGCCGTCGTCCCCGGCGAACATCGACCACATCGCGATCGGCCCCGGTGGGGTCTTCGTCATCGATGCCAAGAACTGGACCGGCGGCCGGCTCCGCCTGGACGACACCGGCATGGCCGTGGGCCGTTGGCGCAAGGACGACGAGCTGCACAGCGCCAAGGTGGACGCCGACATCGTCACCCGGTCCGCCGCCGTCGTGCGACCCGGCCTCGCCGCCGTCGGCGTGGTCGCCTTCGTGCAGGACATGGGTCTGCAGCAGCCGGCGATGCACCACGACGTCCTCGTGCTACAGCAGGACCAGCTCTCGCACGCGCTGCGCGAGGCGCCACCGCTGCTGAGTTCCCTCGAGGTCAGCTCGCTCGCCCGGCACCTTGCGGCGGCGTTCCCGCCGAAGGCCGGTGGAGCTCCTCACCCGAGCCCGACGCCCCGAGCACCCAGCCGAAGCGGGCCGGGTGCCGCTGCGCGACCAAGCAGCAGCCGCCGGCGACCACCGGCTGCCCGACGCGAGCCCGCGCGGCAGTCCGCGCGACGGCAGCTGGTCAAGGTGGCGGTCGTCCTGGCGTGCCTGCCGGCGATGCCCTGGGCGATCGAGCAGGTCGCGGTCCCGGTGCTCCAGCACGTCCTGGCGGACGTCATGCCCGCCCCGCCTGCGGTCCGCGACGAACGCGGCCCATCGCTGCCCGGCCCCGGCCCGCTCGCCCCGACGACCTCCGCCCGGTAGGTATCGCTCCTCACGGGGTTTGCGCCCGACTTGCAGCTGACCCCACACCCGTTCGCAATACCGTTGCGCTGCAACCACCATGGTCCCTAGCGTGTCGACGTGGCCGCCCACCTCGACGCAGTGTGCTTTGACGCCGACGACCCCGAGAGCCTCGCGCGCTTCTGGTCGGGAGTCCTCGGGTGGTCGCTCGCGCAGGACCCGGTCGGCGCCGTCGCCCTGCTACCTGACGACGACACCGGCTTCCGCCTGCGGTTCCAGCCGACGGACGTGCCCCGGAACGGCCGCAACCAGATGCACGTCGACCTGACGAGCTCCTCGCCGCAGACGCAGGACGCGACGGTGGCCAGGGCGCTGGAGCGCGGCGCGAGCCACGTGGACGTCGGCCAGCGCCCCGAGGAGGAGCACGTGGTGCTCGCCGACCCCGAGGGCAACGAGTTCTGCGTCATCGAGGCAGGCAACGGCTTCCTGGCCGGCTGCGGCCGGCTCGGCGCCCTGGCGTCCGACGGCACCCAGGCGGTCGGCTACTTCTGGCGCGACGCGCTGGGCTGGCCGCTGGTCTGGGACCAGGACGAGGAGACCGCGATCCAGTCGCCCCACGGCGGGCCGAAGATCACCTGGGGTGGACCGCCGCTGGACGAGCGCCCCGGCCGCACGCGGCTGCACCTCGACCTGGCGGCGTCCCCCGGGACTGACCGGCAGGCTGAGGTCGAGCGGCTCGTCGCCCTCGGGGCGCGCCGGCTGGGCGGTGAGCCCGATCAGGGCTGGGTGACCCTGCAGGACCCGGACGGCAACGAGTTCCGACTGCTTGGCCCCAGCGCTGGGCTCGACGACATCGAGCCCGCGACCCACCGTGCGCGTTCGAGCACCTCACGACATGGCTGACGTACCAGCGATCTCCTGTCCGCAGCTGCAGGCCGACGAGCTGACCACGCTCCGGGAGTTCCGTGACGTCTACCGCACGAAGGTCCTGCGGGTCCTCGCGGCGGCAGGGACGACGGGGTGTCGGCCCAGCCCCTGATGCCCGCGACCGACCTCAGCGTCGGCGGCGTCGTGAAGCACCTGGCGCGCATGGAGAACCTGTTCTTCACCCACAAGTTACTCGGGCACCCGCTGCCCGCGCCGTGGGACTCCGCGCCCGGCGCGTCGGACCCGGACTGGGACTTTCGCACCGGGCAGGGCGAGCGCGTCGAAGACCTGCGCAGGCTCTACGAGCAGTCGTGCGCCCGCAGCCGCGCCGCGGTCGCCGACCTTCCCCCGGAGCACCTGTCGACGTTGCCGTGCTTCGGCGCCCGGATCGCATGGTCACGCCGAGGCCGGGGTGGGACGACGTCCGCGATGTCGGGCTCCTCGATCGACAGGTCGCCTCGAGACAGCTGCCGCGCGCGGGCGTGCGCTGCCGCACCGACGAGAGTGGAGCGAGGTCGGCCATGTCGCTCGGTGGATCGCATGATCACGGTTGAGGCCGCGCGGCACCGCGTCAGGGGATCAGCATGACCTTGCCGAGGGTGGTGCGGGCTCCTCCCGGCGGCGCCCACGACCGGCGACGAGACCAGCCGAACGTCCCGGGTGCCGGATCGCTCGATCCGACGACCGTAGCCCGGTACGTATCTCCGCCGGCTCAGCAAAGCCCGCCGGCCGTGGTCCGCTGACCCGGCCGGCCGGGGTGGTGCCCACCGCGCGGGCCCCCGACCTCATTGCCGCCCTCATCCCGCGGGCGGACCCGCGGTTCACCCCGCAGGACGACGACGGCGGGCCCGACCGCTCCTACGCTCGCTCACGTGGACCAGTCCCTGCTCGATCGCGCGAGGACGCGGCGAAGCGAGCACCCGTTCCACGTCGACGCTGCCCTCGCCGTCCTCGTCGGGCTGGGGACGGGCGTCCTACCCGGCCTGGTAGGTCTGTTCGACTCACGGGCCGCTGCCGTCGTGCTGAGCCTGGTGCTCGCCGGGGCGCTGGTCTGGCGACGCCGCCGCCCGCTCATCACCGGGGCGGTGGTGGCCTCCGCCTGCCTCCTGCAGCTGGTCATTCTCCCGAACGACCTCCTGCTCGCCGACGTCGCCGCCCCGATGACGATCTACGCGCTGGCCGCGTACGGGCCCCGCTGGGCCGGTCACGCCGGGTTGTCCATCGGGTTGCTGGGTGCAGCGCTCGGCACCGGCAGGTACTACGGCGGCACGCGCATCGAATTCGTCGTCATCCTGGTGGAGGCCGTCGGCCTGGTGGTCGTCGCCGCCTGGGCACTGGGCCTCCGGCGGCGGGCCCGGGTGCAGACGGCGGACGCCGGTTGGTCCGCTGACGGCACGGGCCGACCGGTCGTCGAGCAGCTGTCGGCGTGGCTGCGGCGCCACCTGTTCGGCGTCGACTCCGTCGCTGCCGCCGGCTGCGTCCTCGTGCTGGTCGTCGCCCCGGGGGAGGGTTACGGGAACGTCGTGACCAGCTCCCTGGTGTCGCTGATGCTGCTGGTCCCGCTGGCGTGGCGCCGACGCCGCCCGGTCCCCGCGGCCGCCGTGATCATCGCCGCCGGACTGCTCGAGCTCGCGCTGCTCCCCGACGAGTTCCTCCCGGCGAACGTCGCCGCGCCTGTCATGGTCTACGCGCTGGCCGCCTACGCCCCCCGCTGGGCCGGCCGGGCCGGACTGGCGGCCGGGCTGCTTGCTGCGGCGCTGGCCGCCGCCACCTCCTTCGACCCCGGGACCGTGTTCGAATTTCTCGTGGTCGCCGCCGGCATCGGCGTGCTGGTGGTCGCGTCCTGGGCGCTGGGCGACCTGCGCCGGGCTCGTCTGCAGCACGTGGCGGGGTTGGAGGAGCGGGCCCGGCTGCTGGAGCTGGAACGGGAGCAGGAGATGCAGCTGGCCGCCTCGACCGAGCGCGCCCGGATCGCCCGGGAGATGCACGACGTGGTCGCCCACTCCCTGTCGGTGGTCATCGCCCAGGCCGACGGCGGGCGCTACGCCGGGCAGGCCGACCCGGCGGCCGCGGCCTCGGCGCTGGAGCAGATCTCCACGACCGGCCGGCAGGCCCTCGCCGAGATGCGCAAGCTGCTCGGGGTGCTCCGCGAGGGCGGCGGGCAGGAGTTCGCCCCGCAGCCTGACGTCGCCGCGATAGACCCGCTGGTCGCCGACGTCCGGTCCAGCGGCCTGGACGTGGCCCTCGTCGTCGAGGGCGAGCCTCAGCCGATGCCCGCCGGCCCGCAGCTGGCCGCCTACCGCATCGTGCAGGAGTCGCTGACCAACGTGCTCAAGCACGCCGGCCCGGCGGGGCGGGCGAAGGTGCGGCTGCACTGGCGGCTCGACGCCCTCGAGCTGTCCGTGGAAGACGACGGCCGGGGCGCGGCGGCCGCGATCATGGCGGGCGACGGCCAGGGCCTGGGGCTGCTGGGCATGCGGGAGCGCGCGCAGCTGCACGGCGGCCGGCTCACCACCGCGCCACGGACCGGCGGGGGGTTCGGCGTCGAGGCCGTCCTGCCCTACCGTTCGTCCCGATGACAGCCAACCAGATCCGCGTCGTGCTCGTCGACGACCAGCAGCTCGTCCGCGCCGGTTTCCGGATGGTCATCGACTCCCAACCCGACCTCACGGTGGTCGGTGAGGCAGGGGACGGCGCCGGGGCGGTGGAGCTGGTGCGCCGGACGCCGGCCGACGTGGTGCTGATGGACGTCCGCATGCCCGGGATGGACGGCATCGCCGCCACCGAGCAGGTGACCGCGCTGCCCGAGCCGCCGCGGGTCGTGGTGCTGACCACCTTCGACCTCGACGAGTACGTGGTGGCCGCCATCGGCGCCGGGGCCAGCGGCTTCCTGCTCAAGGACGCCCCGCCGGAGGAGATGCTGGCCGCGGTGCGCACCGTCCACTCCGGTGACTCGGTGATCGCGGCGAGCTCCACCCGGCGGCTCCTGCAGCACGTCGCGCCGATCCTGCGCGGTGCGAGCGCTGCGGCGACGCAGGCCGACCCCGCCGCGCTGACCGAGCTCACGCCCCGGGAGAAGGAGGTACTCGTGCAGATGGCCTACGGCTGCTCCAACACCGAGATCGCCGCGGAGCTGTTCGTCAGCGAGGCCACGGTCAAGACCCACGTCGGGCGGGTACTCCTCAAGACCGGCTCGCGGGACCGCGTGCAGGCCGTCGTCCTGGCCTACCGGACCGGCCTGGTCGCCCCCGCCGACCTGCTCCGCAACGCCTAGCGAGCGTGCCGCCGATCAGCGGTGCTGGCGTGCGGGAGCCGCCGTCGTGCAGCTGTCCGGGCACGGCGCGACCGGGCCGTCAGACCGAGGGATGACCTCGGGTCATCCTGCGGCGTCAGGTGGGTGCCGGCCGAGACCACCTGTGCGGCGACGCGGGGGGAGGCCTCGGAGCGAGAACGTGATCACGCCCTGATCACCGCCTCTGGAGGCCGAAGTGTCCGTCCCCGTCATGACCGTTCCCGGTGAGCCCACGGCGTCGCTGTCCGCCGCCGTCCGCGCCACCGACCTGCGCAAGACCTACGGCTCCGGCGAGACCGCGGTGCACGCGCTCGCCGGGGTGGACGTCGCCTTCGAGCACAGTGCCTTCACCGCCATCATGGGCCCCTCGGGCTCGGGCAAGTCCACCCTCATGCACTGCCTGGCCGGCCTGGACTCCGCCACCTCCGGGCAGGTGTGGCTGGGTGACACCGAGCTGACCAGCCTGCGCGACGAGGCGCTGACCAAGCTGCGCCGCCAGCGCATCGGCTTCGTCTTCCAGTCCTTCAACCTGCTCCCCGTCCTTAACGCGCAGGAGAACATGCTGCTGCCGATGCAGCTGGCAGGCCAGCGCCCCGACCGGGCCTGGATGGACTCCGTCATCGCCCGGCTGGGCCTGCGCGACCGGCTCCAGCACCGGCCCTACGAGCTGTCCGGCGGCCAGCAGCAGCGCGTCGCCGTCGCCCGCGCCCTGCTCCCCCGTCCCGACGTCGTCTTCGCCGACGAGCCCACCGGCAACCTGGACTCCTCCGCCGGCGCGGAGGTCCTCGGCCTGCTGCGCTCCAGCGTGCGCGAGACCGGCCAGACCGTCGTGATGGTCACCCACGACCCGGTGGCCGCCGCGTACGCCGACCGCGTCGTCCTGCTGGCTGACGGCCACCTCGCCGGCGCGGTCGACCAGCCCACCACCGACTCCATCATCACCGCGCTCCGCGGGCTCGGGGGCTGACCGCGATGCGCGCCGTCACCCTCGCCAGCATCCGGGCCCACCTGCCCCGGCTGGTGGCCTCCACCCTGGCCATCGTCATCGCCGTCGGATTCGTCGTGGCCACCCTCGTGCTCAACGAGACGATGAAGTCCACGATCACCGAGGCTGTCGGAGCCCAGTACGTCGGCGTGGACGCCGTCGTCTCCTCCCCCGACGGCAGCGGCCTGGCCGATCAGGTCAACTCCGTCGCCGCGGTGGACGGCGTGCGCGCCGTCGACCCGGCCTCGGAGACCTCGGTGCAGGCCGTCGTCCCCGGGCGCACCGGTGCCCAGTACCTGGCCGTCGAGTCGGTCGCCACCGACCCGCAGCTGCGCTGGCAGCACCTGGCCGCGGGCGCGCTGCCGGACGGGCCGGGCGAGGTCGCGGTCAGCGACCGCGTCGGCGCCGCTGTCGGCGACAAGCTCCCCGTCACCGCCTATGACGCCACGGGCACCGCGGCGACCAGCGACGTCACCGTGGTCGGCGTGGTCGACCTGCGCGGCGACCCCACCGCCGACCTGTACGGCCGGCTCTTCGCCACCGCCGACCAGACCCGGGCCTGGGGGGCCAAGGACCCGACCGTGCTGCGCCTCGCCGGCGCCGAGGGCACCGACCCCGCGACCGTGGTCGGCGCGGTGAAAGCCACCCTGGCCGGGACGACGTCTGTCGTCCGCACCGGCGCGGAGCAGGCGCAGCAGGCCGTGTCGAACCTGACCGGCGACGCCGACTTCCTCACGACCGGCCTGCTGCTCTTCGCCGGCATCGCCGTCCTCGTCGCCGGGCTGGTCATCGCCAACACCTTCGCCGTGCTGCTGGCCCAGCGCACCCGCGACCTGGCGCTGCTGCGCTGCGTCGGCGCGACCTCCCAGCAGGTGCGGCGCAGCGTGCTGGGCGAGGCGACGCTCACCGGGCTGGCCGCCTCCGTGCTCGGCGTGCTGGCCGGTATCGGGCTCGCCGCCGCCGTCTCGGCGGTGGTCGGCACCCACTCCCCGATCCCGCTGTCCGGGGTCTCGGTGCCGCCGTACGTGGTGCTGGTCGGCCTCGCCGTCGGCACGCTGACCACGCTGGTCGCCGCGCTGGCCCCCGCCCGGGCCGCCACCCGGGTGGCCCCGCTCGCCGCCCTTCGCCCCGCCGACCCCGCTCCCCTCCGCTCTCGCGGCGGCGTGGTGCGGCTGGTCCTCGGGCTGTTCCTGCTCGTCCCCGGCATCGCGCTGATGGCCCTCGGCGTCGTGATCGAGGAGGTGCTGGTCGCCTTCGCAGGTGTCGTCCTCAGCTCCCTCGGCGGGCTGCTGCTCGCCCAGCGGGCGGTACCGCCGGTCGTCGCCGCAGCCGGTCGGCTCCTCGGCCGGGTCGGGGGGCTCCCGGCCCGGTTGGCCGCGGGCAACGCCACGCGCAACCCCCGGCGTACGGCGGCCACGGCCACCGCGCTGCTCATCGGCGTCACCCTGACCACCGCCATGGTCGTCGGGGCGAGCTCGACCCGGGCCACCGCCCAGGCCGGGCTGACCGCCACCTACCCGACCGACGTCGTCATCGACGGCAACGGATCGACGGTGCCTCCCTCGCTGCTCGGGCAGCTCGGCGACGTCGGCGGCGTGACCGAGGTGACCGGCCTGACCGGGGGCACGGTCACCGGCCCGGACGGCTCGGACATCCCGGCCACCGGCGTCGACCCGGCCTCGGCGCTGCCGGTCCTGCGGTCCACCACCAAGGTGCGACTCCCGAAGCCCGGGCAGATCGTCCTGCCCAAGGGGAACGCCGAGGTCTGGGGCGTCGGCATCGGCGACACCGTGACGCTGACCGCTGGGACCCACCGCCGCGCGCTCAGCGTCATCGCCGGTGTGACCGATCAACCGCTGGTGAACCGCGTCGACATGGAGGCCCTGGTCCCCGGCGCCCCGATCGAGTCGGTGTGGCTGCGGCTGGGCGACGACGTCGACCAGAACGCGGTCGTCGACGACGTGACCGACATCGCCGGCACCGCGGTCCCGACCGCCTGGGTCGCGGGGCTGGCCAGCGAACGGGCGGCGATCGACCAGGTGGTCGACGTGCTGCTGCTCGTCGTGACCGGACTGCTCGGAGTCGCGGTGCTCATCGCGCTGATCGGCGTGGGCAACACCCTCGCCCTCTCCGTGGTGGAGCGACGCCAGGAGAGCGGGCTGCTGCGGGCCGTGGGCCTGACGCGCGGCCAGCTCAGGGGGCTGCTCGCCTGGGAGGCCGTGCTGGTCGCCGGGGTGGCCGCCGTGCTGGGGGTGCTGGTCGGTGGCGTCTACGGGGTGGTCGGGGTCGCCTCGGCGCTCGGCGAGGTCGGTGAGCTGACCATCAGCATCCCGTGGGTGCAGGTGGGGGCGATCGTCGTCGTCGCCACGGCCGCCGGGCTGCTGGCCTCCGTGCTGCCGGCACGCCGGGCCGCGATGACGCCGCCGGTGGCCGCCATCGCCGGCTGACCAAGGACCCCCCGCCCCTGCCCTTCGCGAGCTCGGGGTCGGACCGTGACGCTCGTGCTCTGCTGCGCTCCCGGCAGCAGAGCACGAGCGCGGTCCACCTCCTGCCGTGGCGGGGCGGTCGCCGGGGCACAGCCGTCGGGGAAGGTGGTCCCGTATCGTTCCTCGGTCGCAGCGTCACCGTTACCGCCGCCGCTGCGCTGGGCGGTGCCAGCCGGCGCTGCCGGCCCCACGAACCGTTGGGGTGGAGCACGGGTTCGGCCATGTCGCTCGGTGGATCGCAGAGCTGGGCCGACGTCGCGCGGCACCGCGTCAGGGGATCAGCACGACCTTGCCGAGGGCGGTGTGGGACTCGGCGAGCTCCATCGCCTGCCGGGCCTGGGTGAGCGGGATGCGCGCGGCGACGTGAGCGGTGAGCGTGCCGTCGGCGAGCAGCTCGAGAACTGCGGTGAGGTCGGCGTGCAGCCGGGCCCGGAACCGGTTCGGTCGCAGCGTGTGGCCGGCCCAGATGTTGTAGAAGCTGACGGCGTGGCCGTTGGGCAGCAGGTTCCACCAGGCCAGCTGCGCGAGCATCGCCATGAACGCCGGGATCATCGGGCCTTCCCGCTTGAGCAGCGAGTAGCTGACCAGGCTCCCCTTCGTGGCGAGCAGCCCGTAGGAACGCTTCAGGCTCTCGCCGCCGATGTGGTCGAAGGCCGCGTCGACGCCGTCGGGGGCGAGCTCGCGGACCCGGGCGGCCAGGTCGGGGTCGGCGTAGTCGACCGGCAGGACCCCGAGCTCGCGCAGTGCCTCGTGGTGCCGGGGGCTGGCGGTGCCGATGACCCGCACTCCGGCGTGCCGGGCCAGCTGCACCAGGGTGGTGCCGACGCCGCCGTTGGCGCCGTGGACCAGGATCGTCTGGCCCGGCTGGACGCGCGCTGTGCGGTGCAGCATCTGCCAGGCGGTGATGCCGTTGACGACGACCGTCTCGGCCTGCGCCGGGTCGAGCCCGGCAGGGACGGGCACGAGGTCTGCCGCGGTCAGCACCGCGTGACTGGCCCAGCCGCCGGTCTTGGTCAGCGCGGCGACCCGGTGGCCCACCAGCGTCGGGTCGACGCCCGCGCCGGTGGACAGGACCGTGCCGACCAGGTCGTAGCCGGGCACGAACGGGAACTTCGGCTGTCCAGGGTAGCGATTCCTGCGCATCGACTGCTCGGCCATCGACACCCCGCTGGCCTCGACCGCCACCACCACCTGCCCGGCGCCGGGTGCCGCCAGCGGCCGGGTGCGGACCTGCAGGCCGGAAGGCTCGACCACACCAGGCAGAACCACCTCGGTCACCATCGTGTCTGCGGACTCGTGCCGCGGGGTCGCTGGCGTCATGCTCATGTCTGCTCCTGGTGTCTCGCGGTCCGTTCCCCTACAGCCGTAACCCTAGCTGAGGGCCTCACGCATGTAAAGTCACATAAGCGAGTCCAGCGATGAGGGTCCGTCCTGCGATCGTCGTGCACACCCCTTGACTTGACTGCTGTAAGGTCACGGGTGTGACGACGACTGTGGACCGAGTGCGGAATCGCCGCGGCGAAGGCGCCCGGCTGCGGATGGACATCCTGCGGGGGGCAGCCGAGCTGCTGGACGCCGGGCAGGAGCAGGCGGTGACCCTGCGTGCGGTCGCCCGTCAGGTCGGGATCGCAGCGCCCTCGATCTACCGGCACTTCCCGGACCGGGAGTCGATCCTGCTGGCGGTCGTGGAGCAGGCCTTCGCCGAGCTCACCGAGCAGCTGCAGGCTGCGCAATCGGCAGCCGGCTCCGGTCCCGTCGCGCGGCTGGAAGCGGTCTGCGCTGCCTACCTCGACTTCGCCCAGCGGAGGCCTCAGCACTACCACGTGATGTTCGGTGGGGTGTGGGACGCCACCGACGCAGTGCGGGCCGGCGCCGTCAGCCACACCGACGCCGTGGCCCTGGGCCAGGACGCGCTCACGGTCATCGTCGAGGCACTGCAAGGCTGCGCCGACGTGGGCGCGTCAGCCAGCACCGACCCGGTCGGCGACGCCGTCGCCCTGTGGGTCGCGCTCCACGGCCTCGCCCACCAGCGCGCCGTCATCCCCCGCTTCCCCTGGCCCGCCGGCATCGCCGACCGTGTCGTCCAGCGCCTTGCCCAGCTCCTGCCCGCGACTCTCGCGGAGCAGGACCACCGCAGCGGCCCCGCGAGCGCCGTCGCGACTCCGCTGCGCCTAGCGAGCACGCAGGTCGGGTAGACGTCCGGGACGCCGGGCGCTGTCACAGCAGCCCGGTGAGCCGGGATCGCATGATCACGGCAGGGGCGGGTCAGCGGGTGGCGGCGTAGAGGCGGCGGACGACGTCCTCGATGTCGGGCTCCTCGATCGACAGGTCGCGCACCTCGGCGCGTGCGCTGACAGCGGCGAGCACGGCGGCGGCGGTGGTGTCGGCCGCGTCGAAGGCCAGGCGCTGGCGCAGCCCGTGGGCGGCGCTGTCGAGATGGACGGCGTGGGGCACGTCGACGAGGTCGGCCGCCGGCTCGACGAGGTCGACGACGAGGACGCGGCGAGCGCCGACGCGGCGAGCGAGGCCGTCGAGCGTGCCGTCGTACGCGAGCCGCCCGTGGTCGACGACGAGCACGCGGTCGCACAACCGCTCGACGTCGCCCATGTCGTGGGTGGTGAGCAGCAGCGTGGTGCCCCGGGCAGCGCGCTCGGCGATCAGGAACTCGCGCAGCCGCTGCTTGGACAGCACGTCGAGCCCGATGGTCGGTTCGTCGAGGATGACGAGCTCGGGCGAGTGCAGCAGCGCGGCGGCGACCTCGGCCCGCATCCGCTGGCCGAGCGAGAGCTGCCGCACGGGAGTGGCGAGGAAGGACGCCATCTCCAGCTGGTCGACCAGCTCGTCGGTACGGCTCCGCTCACGCGCGACGTCGAGGCCGTGGATCGCGGCGAGGATGCGGAACGACTCGCGCACCGGCAGGTCCCACCACAGCTGCGAGCGCTGGCCGAAGACGACGCCCACGCGACGGGCGAGCGCGCGCCGCTCGGTCATGGGCCGCAGCGCGCACGTGCGCACGCTGCCGCCGGTCGGCACGAGGATGCCCGTGAGCGTCTTGATGGTCGTCGACTTGCCGGCGCCGTTCGCCCCGATGTAGCCAACGGCCTCCCCCGCCGCCACGGTGAACGACACGTCGTCGACCGCCCGGACGACGCGCCGGCGGAGCCCGTCGCGCACGCGGAACTCGCGGACGAGGTGCTCGACCTCGATGATCGTCACCCGCCACCTCCCTGGTAGTGCCGGACGCCGGTGCGCCAGGCGAGCAACGCCGCCGTCCACGCCCACAGCGCAGCGAGCGGGGTGAACCAGCCGAGCCACGTGGGCAGCCAACCCGCGCCAGGGAGGTGAAGCAGGGTCACCACCGGCAGGTACGCCGTGAACGCCATGGGAAACCCGAACGCGAACACCGCCTGCAAGGGGCGGGACCACAGCGACGCGGGTTGCGTTGCGGCGTAACGGCCGCCGTACACGAACGCGTTCGTCATCTCGGCGCCGTTCACCAGGAAGAACTGCAGCCCGGCGGCGAGCACGAACATGGCCGCGAATGTGAGCGTGCCGAAGACCAGCGCCATCGCGAGCAGCAGCACCGCGGTCAGCGACCAGCCGGGCCCGGCCAGCACGAGCCCGGCTACCAGCGCCGCGACACCGACGGTGACGCGGGCCAGGCGCCGCAGGCTGATGTCGCTGGTGACCAGCTGCGCCAGCAGCGGCTGGGGCCGCAGGTAGAACACGTCGAGCGTGCCGGCCCGCAGGTACCTCGGCAGCTCGTCGCAGTGCCCGACGACCATGTCGGCGAGCGAGAAGCAGATGTCGGCGATGCCGAACACCAGGACGACCTGCTCGAGCCGGAGCCCACCGAGCGAGGGGACGTTGCGGTACAGCACCCACACCTCGGCGAGCTCGACCAGCCCGACGAGCACCGCCCCCAGCAGGTCAACGCGGAAGCTCGCCCGATACGAGCGCTGGGCACGCATCCGCGCCCCGAGCACCGCGCGGTACGGCGTGAGGCCGGCAGCCAGCGACGCCCCGAGGTCAGCCACCCTGCACCTCCAGGCGACGTCGTCCGGCACGGGTCAGCAGGTGACCGGCGACGAGCACCGCCGCCAGCCAGCCGACCTGCGCGGCGACCAGCAGCAGGGCGTCCACGCCGCGCACGCGACCGGACAGCACGTCGACGGGATACATGAGCATCGATGGGAACGGCGTGGCCTGCGCCACCGCCAGCAGCCAGCCTGGGAACAGCGCGATCGGGACGAACAGCCCAGCGAAGAACCCCGACGCGACCATGTAGAGGATCTGCAGCCCCCGGATCTCGACGAGCCAGAACCCAGCGGCGGCGACGACGTAGACCGTCGCGAACGACAGCACGATGCCCAGCAGCACGCTCACGAGCCCGAGCGCGTACGGCGCGAGGTCCGTCGGCAGCACCATGCCGGCGAGCAGCCCGATCGCCACGCTCGGCAGACCTCGCGGCAGCAGGCTGAACAACGCCGCCCCCACCTCGGTGGTGATGCTCGACGCCTGCAGGTCCAGCGGGCGCAGCAGGTCGACGACGACGTCGCCGTCCTTGATCCGCGTGGCCACGATGCTGCGGCCGTAGAGGTTCAGCGAGCCCAGCATCCCCTGCGACAACCAGACGTACGCGCCGATGGCCGCGGCGTCGTACCCGCCCACCGTGCCGCCGGCCGCGGTGACGGTCGCACCGAGGATCGTCACCTTCAGCAGCCCGAACGTCGCGTTGGCGACCAGCCCACCCAGCGCCGCGAGCCGGTACGCCGACTGCTGCGCGAAGCCGGCGGAGAGCAGCCTCCAGTAGACCCGCATCGCCCCCCGCACAAGCGCGAGAACCTACCAGCCGGCGGGCGTTCCGGCAGTGCGCCGAGATGGCGCAGGTGGGGCACTTTCAGGTCAGGACTGCCCCAGATTCGCCATCTCGGTGGCGGGTGCTGGCGCCGGCTGTCAACCGGCGGCTGAGCAGCACCTCGACGGGCACGTAGCCGAGCTGGGCGTACAGCGCCCGCGCGCCGGTGTTCCAGCCGAACACCGACAGCCCCACCGACGTCGTCCCGCGCTCGCGCAGCGACTGGTGCAGCGACGACAGCATCGCGCGGGCGTGGCCGCGGCGCCGGTGCTCGGGGTGCACGAGGACGTCGTACACGAACGCGCGCCCCTGGTGCACGGTGACCCAGAGCACGCCGATCTCGAGCTCGGGCGAGGCGGGGCCCGCCATGACGGCGAAGAGCTTGTTGTCGGCGGTGTCGAGACCGTCGGGCAGCAGCTCCGCCAGGCTCTCGCGCGCTCGCTGACGAGCGTTCTCGGGCGCGACCATCCCGGCCCGCACCAGCTCGTCGGCGTAGGTCTCCTCCTGGTCAGCGGACCACCGCTCGAAGCGCTCGTCCGACATGGGCGTCAACCGCACGCGCGACGTGGGGGTCAGCTCCCCCACGTCGTCGAGCCACAGCCGCAGCCGCAGCACGTCGGGCTCGAAGCCGCGGCCGGCGACGACGGCCGTGAGCACCGGGTCGGCGGTGTAGGTGGCGATCTTCAGCAGGTCGGCGCCGTCGACGGCCCGCTCGACGGCGTCCATGACGTCGGAGGCGGTCACACCGCCGGGCAGCGCGTCGCCCTCAAGCCACAGGTGCTGCACCTGTGCGACGCGGCCCCGGGTGTCCTCGATCGTGTGCACCCAGAGCCACCCGACCGGTTGGGCCGCAACGGGATCCACCATCGCGAGGACCGAGTGGCCCTCGGGCAGCTGACCGGTGGTGAACAAAGCCATCACCGCCGCGCCCTCGGCCTGCGCGCCTGCGGCGCCGACCCGCCCGGCGAGCTGACGTAGCCGGCCGAGGCGGTGCGCGGTGCCCGCGACCCAGGCGGGCAGCTCGTCGGCCGCCGCGGGCCGCAGCCCGAGCGACGTCATCGCCCGAGCAGCGTCTGCACCGCCACCTCGACGAGCCGGTGGGCACGGGCGTCGAAGGAATGCCCCTCACCGATGCGGATCGCGTTGCGCCGCAACGTGTCGTCGTCGGGAAACAGCTCGGGCACCGGCGTGCGCAGCAGCTCGGTCAGGTGCTCGGGCGAGCGCCAGGTCACCACGCTCGGACCGAAGATCTCGTCGGTGCCGTCGATGTGGTCGCTCAGCACCCGGCCGCCCGAGGCCGCGACGTCGAACAGCCGGTTCGACCAGAAGCCCTCGCGCCGCATGTCGTCCCAGTGGTCGTTGAGCACCACGCCCGCCGAGCGGTACATCCGCGGCAGCGCGTCGTTGGCCACCGAGTTCGCCCGCACGTACTGCGGCTTGACGAACCCGTCCCAGCTACCGCCGTAGATGGCGATGTCCGTCTCCGCCTCGACCGCTGCTCGCACCACCGGGCGGTAGATGTTGCGGGAGTTGCCGACGAACAGCACCGCGTCGCCGGTGTCGGGCTCGCCGGCGTCCGGGGTGAAGATCGTCGCGTCGGTGCACTGCAGCAGCGGCTCGATCGGCACGCCCCAGCGCTCCCCCGCCTCGCGCGCCCACCGGCGTCCGGCGGCGAAGACGTGGTCGTAGCCCACGAGCTCGCCGGACGTGACCATGTCGGGGTGGCTGATCACCCAGATCAGGTTGACCTGTCCCGGCACGGGCTGCACGACGTCGAGGCCGCGGATCACCAGGCGCACGTCGTCGAGGTAGCCGGTGTCGCGCGACACCGCCTCACGCAGGTCGACGACGGCCTCGTGGCCCTGGCGCCGCAGCGCGGCAGCCATCGACTGCGCGAAGTGCCAGTCACCCCACTGCTCACCACGCGGGCCGGACGGCGCGGCGATCTGCAGCGCCCAGCGCAGCGGCAGCCCGGCCTCGGCCCGGGCGCGCGCGGAGTCGACGTCACGGATGGTCACCGGGCGCGGCACGAGCACGTCGGGGCCGGTGGCGACGCCCCTGACGTGCGCCAGCCGCAGCCCGCTGCGGTCCCACGCGGTGGTGTCGGGCGCCGGCGCGGCCTCGCGCCACACCCGGCGCAGCTCGCGCAGGTCGTGCGGGTGCGCCGCCTGCACCGGCCGGCCGATCACCCACGCCTGCACCGAGGGCACGATCGTGGCCGCGCCCGGACGCCGAGCACGCAGCCGCAGCGTGAGGTCGACGGCGTGACCGTCGTTGAGCAGCAACGGCTGCAGCCCGCCCACGGCGGCGACGTCTGCGGCGCGTGCGAGCAGCATCCGGTCGTCGGGCGCGACGACCCGCAGGGGTCCGCCGAGCGCGACGTCCTCACGTGGGTGGCCGACGAGCACCGGCACCGGCAGGTCGGTGGCGTCGACGGCCGTGACGCCCGCGCTCAGCACCGTGCCGGTCGGGCCGATCAGCAGCGGGCTCACGACGGTGGTGTCGTCGTCCAGCGCGTCGCGCAGCTCGCTGAGACCGCTGCGCAGCAGCACGTGCGGGTCGATCAGCAGCAGCAGCTCGCCGGTGGTCTGGCCGATGCCGACGTTGGTGCCGAGCGCGTAGCCGAGGTTGACCGGCGTGCGGAGCACCCGCACCCGCGGGTCCGCGAGCTCGAGGGTCGCCATGACGGTGCTGCCCGAGCGGCGCGAGCCGGTGTCGACCAGGACGATCTCGAGGTCGCCGTCCCACTGCAGCAGGCCTTCCACGGCCCGGACGGCGTCACCGGGCTGGTTGCTGACGGCGACCACGGCGCTGATGCGGCCGGGCACCCGCTCGCGGTCGCGCGCGTCGTCCCAGTCGACGAGGTGGCGCGAGCGGACGACGTAGTCCCACGTCAGCGGCTCGCGCACGCTGATGCGGCTGGCGTCCTGGCTGTCCTCGCTGTAGATCGCGCCGACGTACGGCAGCAGCTCGAGGGTGGTGCGCTCACTGATGCGCAGGACGAGGTCGTAGTCGACGGTGCGGCGCAGGTCCTCGGCGAAACCCCCGACCTCGGCCAGCACGCTGGCGCGCACGACGAGCACGTTGAGGTCGATGTGGTTGCCGATGAGCAGGTGCTCGCGGCCGCCGTCGAAGGCGCGGAACGTCGTGCGCCCGTTGTCGCGCAGCTCCATCGCGGTGTAGGCGGCGTCGAGGCCGCGGTGCTCCATCGCCGCGAGCGAGACCCGCAGGAAATCCGGCTGCCAGGTGTTGTCGGAGTCGAGGAACGCGACGTAGCGCCCGGTCGCCGCGGCGATCGCCGTGTTGCGCGCCCGGCTGACGCCCTCGTGGGCGCCCTTGATGACCGTGATGCGCGGGTCGAAGGTGGCCATGCCCTGCAGCACGAACGGGGTGTCGTCGGTCGACCCGTCGTCGACGACGAGCAGCTGCCACCCGCCGTACGTCTGCGCCTGCACCGACTCGATCGCCTTGCGCAGCGAGGGGCCGCGGTTCCACGTCGGCATGACGATGCTCACCAGCGGCTGCGCGGCGTCGGGCTCGGGCAGCCGGACGCCGGCCACCTCGGCCATCAGCGCCTGCTCGGCCTGCTCGGGCATGGCGTCGACGCGACGGGGCGCCTTGCGCATGCCCTCCTGCTGCTGCCACTCGCGCACCGCCCGGAACGCGCGGGACCGCAGCTGCCCGTAGGTGATCTGGGCGTAGGCCGTGCCGCGCGGCTGCGGCAGCGGGGTGTCGTCGGTGGCGATCGACAGGAAGTGGGCGAGCGGGCCGCCGGTGAAGTACTTGGACTCGTGGTGCGCGAGCTGGTGCTGCACCGCGTCGAACAGCGGGTGGGGCCTGCCGTGCTTGGACCTGCGGCGCAGGAAGACCGCGAAGGGGTCGAGCGAGCGGCCGTTCCACCGCTTGCGGTCGAACCACTCCGGCTCGAACAGCGGGGTCGGCGACAACCCGGCCGCGCGGCCCTTGCGCACGTAGTCGACGATGCCCGCCAGGTCGGAGCCGAACGCCTTCCGGCGCTGCAGCTCGTACCACTCGCGGTCGAAGGCGCCGGACGCCGCGATGGTGCGGACGGCGAGCGCCTCGCGGGCGCTGGTGAGCGCCTGCCGCGCGCCGGGTGCCTGACGCACCCTCGGCGGGACGAGCGTGCGGACGACGGAACCGAGCTTCATGCGGTGTAGCCGATCAGCTGGCGGGCGGGGAAGGACAGGCGGGCGGGCCCGACGAGCTCGCCCTCCCGACCGGGGTAGCTGACGGCGGTGCGCTCGAGGAACTCGCGGACGCCGTCGAACATCTCGGGGTAGGCGCGCTCGCACGCCTCGAGCAGGACGCCGGACCCGAGCCGGTAGGGGTCGTAGCGCAGGGTGTCGATCTTGACGACGGGAAGCCGCGCGCCGTCGAGGGCGCGGTCGGCCAGCGCGGACATCGGGTTCCACGGCTCGCGTGCGAACCGTGGCAGGCTCGACAGCCGCTTTCCCTTGGGCCGCAACGGCGCCCGGTGGGCGGCCCACCAGACCTGGCGGGCGCGGGCGATGCGCCGGTCGGCCTCGTTCTCGGTGTAGTAGCTGCCGATCTCGAACCCGGCCTCGAGGATCGCGCGGCTCAGGCCCAGCTCGTAGACGCGGATCACCCGGTTGCGGTCGGACACCACCTGCATGTCGCCCCAGAACTGCTGGAAACCCCGGGAGGCGACGACCCAGGGTCGGAACGCGTAGAAGAACGACTGCACGTGGCGCCTGCGGCGCATGGTCTCGGTGAGCCCCCAGGCGTCGAACGGGCGCTGCATCATCGTGTCGACGACGGTCTGCCACGGCACCAGCGGGCCGATGTAGCTGTCGTTGCAGACCACGACGAGGTCGTAGGACGCGAGGTCACCGACGGTGTCGAGGCCCAGCTTGTAGCTGTAGAAGTCGTAGCCCTCGTTCTCGCGGACGATCAGCTCGGCGCGCGAGGTGACCGACGCGGCGACCTCAGTGTCGGTGATGCCGGCGGCCGACACGAGCACCAGCCGCGTCGCCACGCCCTGCCACGCGTCGAGCTGGCGCAGCACGTGCGGCGCGACGAGCCCGTGCGGGTCGTAGTGGGCCATGACGACGAGGGTTCGCACCCGCCGACCCTACCCTCGCGCGCTGGTGGCGCTCAGCCTGCGGGCGGCGGGTCGAGCACGCGCTCGATGCGTGCCCAGGCCCGACGCATCGGCCCCGGCGCGCGCCAGCCGGCGACCGCCGTCGCGAGCTGCGCCTGCAGGTCGGTCGGGTCGCCGCTGGGCAGGGCCACCACCTGCACCGGCCGGTACGTCGAGCGCAGCTGGGCGAGGCGCCGCTCACGGTGCGCGGGCCAGCCGTCGACCGGGTGGCGGCGCGACCAGGCCCGCTCGTCGAGCAGGTGCTCGACCACGACGCCGCTGCGGCGACCGAGCGCGAGGTGGGCGCCGTCGAGCACCAGCACGAACCTCGCCCGCCGGCAGGCAGCCGAGACCTGCGGCAGGTGCTCGACCAGGTGGGCCAGCCGTCCGGCGTCCACGCCGGTGACGTCGACGAGGACGACGGGCAGGTCGTCGGCGCGGGCGCCGAGCGAGCGCGACCAGCTGCCCGGCCGCAGCCCCGGCGGCGGCACCCGTGAGGCGGCGACGACGGCGTCGACGGCGCGACCGGCGGGCTCGCGCAGCCACGCCTGCGAGCGTGCGAGCTCCACGGCGCGCCTGACCACGCGGGTCACGGCACTCACGCCGCACCACCGGGCAGCAGCCGCTCGACCTCGGCCTGCGCGGCCGCCGCACCGTTCGGTTGCGCCGCACCGGCCAGCGCGCCGCGCATCCGCGTCCGCACCGCGGGGTCGCCGAGCTCGCGCACGACCCGGTCGACGCCGGCCGCGTCGAGCACCGGGACGTCGAGGCCCACCCCGGCCTGCTGCGCCCACTGGGCGCGGGCCGGCTGGTCGTCGCGGCCGGTGCTGCGGTTGGCCACGAACGCCGTCGGCACGCCGAAGCCGACGAGCTCGTGGAAGGAGTTGTAGCCGGCGGCCGCGACGGCGAGGTCGAAGGCCCGCAGGTGCCGGGCGATCGGGTAGACCGAGACGCCGACCACGCCGTCCGGCAGCCCGGCGTCGCGAGTCGCGATGGCCGGTCGGGTCACGACCACCTGCAGCCCGGGCACGCCGGTCAGCCCCCGCACGACGCGGCCGACCTCGGACTCGACGTCCTTGATGCTGCCCACGCCGAGGGTGACGAGCGCGGCGGGGCGGGCGGGGTCGATCCCCAGCTCGGCAGCGGCCCGCTCGCGCGGCAGCAGGTCGGTGTCGTCGAGCAGCGTGACCGGGCCGACGGGCACCGCGTCGGTGCGCCCGACGGTGGCTCCGGCGTCCATCGCGGCGGCGAGCTCACCGGGCTCGACGACGGCGTCGAAGACGCTGCTGCTGCGCAGCTGCCGGACGCCGAGACCGGGCCGCCACATCGCCCGCCGCGACCACACCAGGCGGACGTCGGGCAGCACCGACCGGCTCTCGAGCACCCCCTCGTAGGGGTGCACGCCGTCGAAGACGACGACGTCGGGGCGCTCGCGCAGCAGCACCTCGGCGAACCGGTCGGCGAACACCGCCCGCCAGCGCCGCGCGCCGATGCCGAGGTCGTCGCGGGAGGGGATGTACTCGAAGGGCAGCCCCAGCTCGGCCACCAGCGGCACCGCCCGCGACATCGACACGACGTAGGCGTCGACCCCCGCGCCACGACGGCGGGCCATGGCCATCAGCCGGGTCAGGTGACCCATGCCGAAGCCGTTGGACGACACGTACATCACGCGGCCGGCGGGCGCGCCGGTCACGGCGCCTCGCGCACGGTGCTGGTCACGGCGCCTCGCGCACGGTGCTGGTGAGGAAGCCGACGCCCCACGACACGTGCATGACGGCCAGGACGACGGGCAGCATCGCCCGCGGGCGCGGCGGCAGCCCGGGCTCGATGCGCGTCGACCCGGCGACCAGCGCACCGACGTACCCGGCCGGGACGACGAGCGCGGCGCGGCGGCGCGCGGCCAGCGCGAGGCTCGCGGCCAGCACGCCGACCAGCGCGGGCGGCGCGAGGTAGCGCAGCGACATGGTGCCCGGGTGCTGGCGGGCGACCGCGCGGCGCCAGCGGCCGTACATGAAGTACTGGTGCGACAGCGCCCGCAGGTCGGCGCGAGGGCGGTAGGTGACGCGCAGGTCGGGGGTGAACCACACGGTGCCGCCGGTGCTGCGGATGCGGTGGTTGAGCTCCCAGTCCTGGGCTCGCTCGAAGTGCTCGTCGTAGCCGCCGACCCGCGTCAGCGCCTGCCGGCGGAAGACGCCGAGGTAGACCGTCTCGGCCGGGCCGGCCTCGCCGCCGGTGTGGAAGCGCGCGCTGCCGACGCCCAGCCGGCTGCGCATCGCGGCGGCCACGGCGAGCTCGAGGTCGGTGACGCCGCGGGCGTCCATCATGCCGCCGACGTTGTCGGCCCCGGTCGTCTCCAGCAGCGTGAGCGCCGTCTGCAGGTAGCCCGGCGGGAGCACCGCGTGCCCGTCGACGCGGGCGACGACGTCGCCGGTGCTCGCGGCGACCGCGGCGTTGAGGCCGTTGGGCGTGCGGCCGGTGGGGTTGCGCACCAGCCGCACGCGCGGGTCGCCGGCGGCGAGCTCGCGCGCGACCTCGTCGGTGCCGTCGGTGGAGGGCCCGAGCGCGAGGACGACCTCGAGCTCGGCGTCCAGCTGCTGCTCGAGCACGCGGCTGACCGCCTCGCGCAGGTGGCGGCGCTCGTTGAGCACCGGCATCACCACGCTCACGGTGGTGCCTGCTGTCGAGCGCGGCGTCGCGTCCATGGCCGTCGCAGGGTACCCCTGGCGCTGCGGGGCCACCTCGCTCATCGGGCGCGTGTCACGGGGGTCGGGCCCCACGGCACCGGCCGGCTCATCCGGCGCTGCAGACCGACTTGGCGTCGACCGGCGTCGAGCTGCCCGAGCCGGCGGACGTCGGCGCCGCCGTGGGCCCGCCCGCCGACGAGGACGCCGACGGCGTCGACGAACCGGAGGCCGATGTCGAAGGCTTCGGCGCGGCGGCGCCCTTCTTCGCGGTCGATGCCGTCAGCGCGTGCTGGACCGTGCTGCGGATCAGCGCGTAGTCGGGGAACGCCGGGCGAATGAGCGGCGGTACGAACTGCACGCTCGAGATCTTCTCCGAGCGGGCCTTCAGCGCGAGGTCGGCGAGGTCGCCGAGGTCACCCTGGGGGATGTCGGTGCTGACGACCTTCTCGCTGGCCTTCGCGATGCCCTGGAACTTCAGCAGCACCGTCTGCGGGTTCATCTGGGCGAGCATCGCGGTCATCGTGCACCGCTGGCGGGTCATGCGCTCGTAGTCGCTGGCCTTGGCGCGCGAGCGGGCGAACCACAGCGCGTGGTAGCCGTCGAGCTTCTGCCTGCCCACCGGGATGTAGCCCTTGATCGGCGAGGTGCCGCCACCGATCGGCACCGGCTTGGTGACGGTGACGGTCAGGCCGCCCATGGCGTCGACCAGGTCGCGAAAGCCCTGCAGGTCGATCAGCACGTAGTAGTCGACGGGCAGCCCGGTGATGGCCTGGACGGCGTCCTTGGTGGCCTGGGCGCCGGGGTCGGTGACGCTGGGCGGGTAGATGCCCGGGTGGTCGGTGGCGTAGGAGTAGACCCCGTTGAGCAGGCACTCGTCACCGCAGTCGAAGCCGTTGGGGAGCGCGTGATGCATCGGCGAGTCGTCGGGGAACGGGATGTTCTCCAGGTTGCGCGGGAACGAGAACATGACCGAGCGCCCGGTCTTCGCGTCGACGCTGACGAGGGTCACGGAGTCCGGACGGGTGCCGACGCGGTCGGCACCGGCGTCGCCACCCAGCAGCAGGACGTTGTAGCGGCCGTCCGCCCCGGCGTCCCCGCCGCTGCCGCCGAACACCCCGCCGAGCACGTCGCGCCCGACCCAGACCTGCCGCGCCGCGTAGGCCATCGGCCCGGAGGTGAGCAGCACGAGCGTCGCCGCGACGACCGCCACGACCCGGCGTCCGGACGGCGGCTGCAGGCTCGGCCGCCCGAGCCGCCAGGCGTCGGCGAAGAACAGCGGCCACGCCAGCGCGCCCGCGACGAGCAGCAGCACCACCAGCAGCAGCACCCACGAGCTCGTGACGAGGGTGAGGGCGAGCCGCCGGTCGACCAGCGCGACCAGCGCGGTCAGCACCACGGCGGCCAGCACCCCGAGCCAGATGCGCAGCCCGAGGCGCCCCATGCGCCGGTTACCGGCCATGACCTGGGCGGCGCCGGGCAGCGCCAGCGTGACGAGCAGCAGCACGACGGCCCGCCTCGTGCGCATCGACCCCGACAGCAGCTCGGGGCTGCGCATCGGTGTGGACGTCGGGCGGGCGTGCGTCGCCACGGCGGGGCTGCTCATGATGTCCGAGTATCGGTCATCGGCCGTCGGGGCTAGCCGCGCCCGGCGGCGTGTTGCGCGCCGATCTCACGGCGAGCGACCGTGGCGACCCGTTCCGGCGACGCAGCGTGACAGCTCCGCTGCTCAGCTGGACGACGGGTGGCCGACAGGCCTCCGGCGTGGGCCCGCGCGGTGACGGGCGCCCTTCAGACGTCGTCCACGCGCAGCAGCAACAGGGCGATGTCGTCCTCGGCGTAGCCGCCGACGTCGGCGAGCAGCGCGTCGCAGCTGGCCTCGAGGTCGGCGACCGCACGCCCGGACATCACCTTGAGCAGCCAGGCGAACCCGTCCTCGATGGACGCGCCGCGGCGCTCGACCAGCCCGTCGGTGTAGAGCACGACCGTCGAGCCCGGGGCCAGCCACCGCTCGTGGTCGGACCGGCCGCTCGCGAGGTCCAGGCCCAGCAGCAGGTCCGGCTCGTGGCGCAGCAGCGAGGCGGTGCCGTCGGCGTCGACCAGCAGCGGCGGCGGGTGCCCGGCGTTCGCCCACCGCAGCAGCCGACCCGGGCCGGCCCCGGGCTCGGCTGCCCCGATCGTGGCGAGCACCGCCGTGGCCAGCGCCCGCACCTCCAGGTCGTGCATCGCGTGGTCGAGCAGGTCGAGGACGGCGGCCGGCGGGTCGTCGACGGCGTACAGCAGCCCGCGCAGCAGGTTGCGCAGCTGCCCCATGCTCGCCGCCGCGGCACCGTCGTGGCCCGAGACGTCGCCGATGACGATGGTGGTGGCGCCGTCGGTCGTGACCACGGCGTCGTACCAGTCGCCGCCGACCTGGGCCTCCTGGGCCGCCGGGCGGTAGCGCACGGCGATGCTCATGCCCTGCAGCCTCGGCGGTTCGGTGAGCATGCTGCGCTGCAGCGTCTCCGACATCCGCGCGTCGGCCGCAGCAGTGGCCCGCTCGACGTCGCGGCGCTGGATGCGGTCGACCGCGAGCGAGCACTGGGCCGCCAGCGCCTCGAGCATCTCGATCTCGGTGTCGTCGCACACGTGCGGCTCGTGCCAGCCGACGGTGAGCGAGCCCAGCAGGCCCTCGTCGGTGCGCAGCGGCAGCACCGCCCAGGCGCGGCACCCGGTGTCGCGGACCGCCGCCTCGAGCGCGTCGCGCCATCGAGCGGACTCGACGGCGTCGGGCACGAGGACGCGCTCGCCGGTGACGGCGACGACCGACATCGGCGACGGTCCGTGCAGCGCCAGCGCGCCGTCGGCCAGGGACGACGACCCCCTCCAGCCGGCGAGGTCGAGCTGCAGCGAGCCGCCGTGCCGCACGGCGAGCGCCCCGCCGTCCGCCTGCAGCGCCCCGGCGCCGCGCTGCACCACGACGTCGGTCAGCTCGGACACCGTCTGCGCGAGCGACAGCCGCAGCGCGACGTCGGCCAGCGCCGCGAGGCGCGCGCTGGCACGCGACTCCGCCGACGCGAGCTCGTGCGCCCGCGCGTGGAGCCTGCTCTCGATCTGCGCGACGCGGGGATGCCAGTCGGCGTCGCCGCGGGTGCCGGCCGTGGCCGAACCGCGCTCGGTCACGTAGTCGCTGACGTCCTCGACACGCCACAGCAGCAGGTCGACCTGGCCCGCGTCGTCGACGACCGGCGCCGCGGTCAGCGACCAGTAGCGCTCGACCGGCTGCCCGGCCGGACCGCCGGCGACCTCGTCATGCTGCAGCGGCAGCGTGACCACGCGACCGGTGTCGCGGGCGCGCTCGAGGGCACGCTGCACGTGCGGAACGCCGGTCTCGTCGAGCGCATCCGGCTGCGGCGGGAACGCCACGAGCAGGTGGGTGCCGAGGATCTCGTCGCGGTCGCGCCCCACCTCGGCGAGGTAGGCGTCGTTGGCCCCCACCGTCACCAGGTCGCGGTCGAGCACCAGGTAGGGGGTCGGAAGGGCGCCGAAGATGCGCATGAAGTCCACGGCCGTGCCCCCGCTCACGATGATCGGCCGGGACGGGTGTCCCCGGGGCCAGCATGCCAGACCCATGAGGCACCCTGAAGGGGTGACGAAGCAGGTCGTGGACGGCGCCCGGCGGGGTGAGCGTCCGGATGAGGACGAGCCGCCTCGGCTGCTGCTCGCCGTCGACGGCAACAGCCTGCTGCACCGGTCCCACCACGCTCGGCTCGCGAGCGGCGGCACCGACGCCTGGGGGCAACCGACGTGGGGGCTGCGCGGCATGGTGTCGCTCATCGCCGCCGCGGCGTCGCGGCTGACGCCCGATGCGCTCGTGGTCGGCTTCGACTGCACGCAGGACTCGGTGCGCCGCGCCGACTACCCGGCGTACAAGGCGGGGCGGCCGCCCAAGCCCGACGACCTGCGCCACCAGCTCGAGCAGGCGCCCGGCATGCTGGCCGAGGCCGGCATCCCGGTCGTCGTGCCCCCCGGCTACGAGGCGGACGACGTGCTGGCGTCGTCCGCGTCGCTCGCCCGCCGCCACGGGTGGCGCTGCATCGCGGTCACGAGCGACCGCGACGCGTTCGCGCTCATCGACGCCACGACGGCGGTGCTGCGCGTCATCGACGGTGGCATCGACGGCTCGCCGGTGCTGACCGACCGGCGGCTGCCGACGCTGTGCGGCATCCGCGCGGGCCAGTACCGCGACTTCGCCGCGCTGCGCGGCGACCCCTCCGACAACCTGCCCGGCGCCCGGGGCATCGGCGAGAAGACCGCGGCCCGGCTGCTCGCCGCGTTCGACTCGGTCGACGACGCCTATGCCGCGCTCGACGGCGGGCGCGCCGACGAGGTGGTCGCCGCGGTCGGGCCTGCCGCGGCCGCGCGCCTCGCCACCCACGAGTCGCGCGGCAACGTCGAGCGCAACCAGCGGCTGATGGCCATGCGCGACGACCTCGACCTGCCGGCCCTGCCCGACCTGCACCTGCCGGTCGCGCGGACGCGGCTGCGCACGGCGCTCGCCACCCGCGGCATCACGCTCACCACGTCGCTGTGGGCGCTGACCGGCGAGGCTCCCCCACCGCTCGGGCTGGAGTGGGAGGCCGAGCGCGACGCCGAGCTGCTGCCGCCGCCACGTCGGATCGTGGCGCCGGCGCCTGCTCCAGCCCCGGCGCCGGCTGCGGTCGAGGCCGCGCAGCTCAGCCTGTTCTGACGACGGCGAGTTCGCACTCGGGTGCCGGTCCGGCGCCGCCGGCCGAGCCGGTCAGGCGGCCGCGTCGACCTTCGGCACGACCGCGTCGCGCTGGATGCTGGTGGCCAGCGGCTTCTCCGTCACGAAGGCGAGCAGCAGCGCCGCGACCAGCAGGAAGGGCACGAGGTAGAGGAAGACCGGGGTCAGGGCGTCGTTGTAGCCCGAGACGACGACCTCGCGGATGGCCGTCGGCAGCGAGCGGACGACGTCCGGGGTGAAGGCGTTCGCGTCGCCGGCCTCGCCGCCGGCGGGCAGCCGCTCGGCGAGCAGCGTCGCGAGCCGAGCGGAGAACAGGGTGCCGACGACCGCTGCGCCCAGCGAGGCGCCGATCTGACGGAAGTAGTTGTTCGCCGCGGTGGCCGTGCCGACCTGCGACAGCGGAAAGGAGTTCTGGACGATGAGCACCAGCAGCTGCATGCTCATGCCCAACCCGACGCCCATCACGGCGAGATAGCCGCAGAGCACCGGCAGCGGCAGGCTCGGCGTCATGGTGGAGAGCAGGAACAGGGACACCGCGACGACGAGGGTGCCGGCGACCGGGATCCACTTGTAGCGGCCGGTGGCAGACACCACCTGGCCGGTGACGATCGAGGTGACCAGCAGGGCGGCCATCAGCGGGATGAGCAGGAACCCCGCGTCGGTGGCGCTGACCCCGGTGACCATCTGCAGGTAGGTCGGCAGGTACGCCAGGGCGCCGAACATCGCCACGCCGATGATGAGCCCGCCGACGGTGGTGAGGGTGAAGTTGCGGTCGCGGAACATCGCCAGCGGCATGATCGGCTCGGCGGTGCGGCTCTCCACCCGGATGAACAGCGCAGCGGTCACCACCGTGCCGATCACCAGGGCGATGATCGTCGGCGAGGCCCACTCGTAGGTGGTGCCGCCCCACGTCGTCAGCAGCACCAGGCACGTCGAGGCCAGCGCCAGCAGCATCATGCCGGCGACGTCCAGCTGCGGGCGGTCGCGAGCGGGGCGGGGCAGGCGCAGGAAGAACACCGCCGTGGCGATGGCCAGCACGCCGAGCGGCACGTTCATCCAGAACGCCCAGCGCCAGCCGGGACCCTCGGTGAAGTAGCCGCCGAGCAGCGGCCCGGCGACCGAGGACAGGGCGAAGACGCCGCCCATGATGCCCATGTAGCGACCGCGCTCCCGAGCCGGGACGACGTCGGCGATGATGGCCTGGGCGAGGATCATCAGACCGCCGCCGCCCAGGCCCTGGATGGCTCGGCCGACGATCAGCGAGGTCATGGTGGTGGACAGGCCACCGACCACCGACCCGGCGATGAACAGGGCGATGGCGACGATGAACAGGCTCTTGCGCCCGACCAGGTCTCCCACCTTGCCGTAGACCGGCAGCATGATCGTCGACGCGAGGATGTAGGCGGTCGTGACCCACAGCATGTGGTCGACCCCGCCGAGCTCGCCCACGATGGTCGGCAGCGCGGTCGAGAAGATCGTCTGGTCCAGCGAGGCCAGGAGCATGGTCACCATGAGCCCGGCGAAGACCAGCAGGATGCTGCGTCGGGAGTCGTCGGCGCCCGAGTTGACCGGTGCTGCGTCGGTGTGCGTGCTGAGCGTGGTCATCGGAGGATCCCTGCTGCTTCCTGGACGAGGGTGGTGGTGCGGAGCTGGAGGGTCGCCTGGGCGGTGCCGCCCGCGGCGTCCCCGGGCGGTGCGGCGGCCCACTCGCGCAGCGCGATCCGCAACGCGCCGGCGCACTGGTGGAGGACGGCCTCGGCGACGGCGGCGTCGACCGGGGGGTGACCCGGTCGCGCCAGCACGGTCTGCACGGCGGTGGTCAGCTGCCCCGTCAGCCGGGTCATCTGCTCCACCTGGCGGCCGAGCAGGTGCGGGAACCGCCGCAGGACCTCCCTGCGGGTGCGGTGCGCCGACACGTCGGTGATCGAGCTGCCGAAGACGGCGAACAGCAGCCCGACGACCGACTCCGCCGCGCCGGCGCCGTCGTGCTCGACCACGAACGCCTGCACGACCGCGTCCTCGACGACGACCTCGCGCAGGCCGAGGACCGCGTCCTCCTTGCTGTCGAAGTAGTTGAAGAACGTCCGGGCGGAGACGCCTGCCCGCTCGCTGATCGCGTCGACCGTGGCCGCGTCCAGCCCGTCCCGCAGCGCCAGCGTCGCCGCCGCTTCCTCCAGACGCGCCCTGGTCTCGGTGCGCTTGCGGTCGCGAAGGCCCGGACCGGCGGTGTCGCCCATGCGTCTCATGGCAGCAAGGGTTGCAGCCAGTGCAAGTTTGCACAAGCGCAGAACTGCAGGAGTGCACGAATGGCGGCACGGACCGGTGCAGCAGCGCCCGGCCCTGCGGCGGGGGCCCTCAGCCGGGCGCGTAGGTCAGGTGCGCGACGCCGTTGCTCAGCGGCGTGCAGCCCGCGAGCCGCAGCGAGGTCTGCGGCCCGCCGGGCTCGAACAGCCTGATGCCCTCGCCGACCGCGACGGGGTAGACGAACAGGTGCAGCTCGTCGACCAGGCCGTCGGCGAGCATCGCCCGCACCAGGGTGGCGCTGCCGCTGACGTACAGGTCGCCGTCCCGCTTCAGGGCGCGGATGCGCTCGGGGTCGTACGGCCGGACGACGGAGGAGTGGGGCCAGGTGGCCTCGGCGTCCGCGTCGGTGAGGGTGGAGGTCACGACGTGCTTGGTCGTGTCGTTGAAGAACGGTGCACCGGGGTCGTCCTCGACCGTGCGGTCGGCCCAGCCCTGCGCGAACATCTGGAACGTCGTCCGGCCGAGCAGGATGCCGGTCGCCGGGCCGGTCAGCCCCTCGACCACCTCGCCGAGGTCGTCCGGGAAGCCGTAACCACCCGTCCACGTCGGCACGTCGACGACCCCGTCGACGGTCGTGAACTCGTGCACCCTGATGACACCCACGGCTGCCCCTCCGCTCGTCCGACCCGTGCTCGCGTCAGGCGTCCTGCTCCTCGATCTCGTCACGCACGGTGCGCCGCAGCACCTTGCCGACCTGCGAGCGCGGCAGCTCGTCCCGGACGACGACCCGCCGGGGCACCTTGTAGCCGGCCAGCCGCTCGCGCGCGTGCGAGCGCAGGGACTCCACGTCCACCTGGGCGCCGGCGGCGGGCACGACCGCGGCCACCACCTGCTCGGCGCCGTCCGGGCCCCGCACGCCCACGACGGCGACGTCGTCCACCTCGGGCAGCTCGCGGATGACGTTCTCGACCTCGGACGGGTGCACGTTGAACCCGCCGGTGATGATGATCTCCTTGATGCGGTCGACGATCGTGACGAACCCGTCTGCGTCGGCCACCGCGATGTCGCCGGTGCGCAGCCACCCGCCGTCGAGCAGCGTGGCGGCGGTCTCGTCCGGGCGGTTCCAGTAGCCGGAGAACACCTGCGGCCCCTGCACGACCAGCTCGCCGCGCTCGCCGAGCGGGCGGTCGACCGACGGGTCGTCCGGGTCGACGATGCGCATGCGGGTCGACGGGAACGGCACGCCCACGGTGCCGGGCCGGCGCTGCGCCGACATCGGGTTGCCCAGCAGGATCGGCGACCCCTCGGTCATGCCGTAGCCCTCGACGAGCAGCCCGCCGGTCACCTGCTCCCAGCTGTCGCTGACGGGCGTCGGCAGGGTCATGGCACCGGAGATCGCGAACCGCACCGACGACAGGTCGACGCCCCGCTCGCGCGCGGCGACCGACAGCTTGTCGTAGATCGGGGGGACGGCGGGCAGGAACGTCGGCGGCCGGCGCTTGACCGCCGCCAGCACCTGGTCGACGTCGAAGCGCGGCAGCAGCACCATCGTGGCGCCGATGCTGATGGAGAACGTCAGGCACAGCGTCAGCCCGTAGGCGTGGAACAGCGGCAGCACGGCGTAGACCGTCTCCTCGCCGTCACGCAGGCCAGGCACCCAGACGCGCGACTGGGCGGCGTTGGCGCGAAGGTTGCGGTGGCTGAGCACGGCGCCCTTCGGCGTGCCGGTGGTGCCGCCGGTGTACTGCAGCAGCGCGGTGCCGGTCGCCTCCGGCACCGGGTGGTCGGCGGCCAGCGGCTGCGTGCGCGCGACGGTCGCCTCCCACGCCAGCACGCCGTCCGGCACCGGCCCGGTCATCGCCGCGCGCGCCTCGCGCGCCTTGGCCACCGGCAGCCGCAGCTGCAGCCGCATCGCGAGCGGCAGCGCCCGGGTCAGGTCGACGGCGAGCACGTGCCGGACGCCGGTGCTGGCGCGCAGGCCGTGCACCGTGCCGGCGACCTTGTCCCACGCGACGGCCACCGACGCGCCGCTGTCCTGCAGCTGGTGCTCCAGCTCGCTGGCGGTGTAGAGCGGGTTGCACTCGACCACGACGGCACCCAGCCGCAGCACGGCGTAGAAGGCGACCACGTGCTGCGGGCAGTTGGGCAGCACCAGCGCCACCCGGTCGCCGGGCCCCACGCCGAGCGCACGCAACGCCTCCGCCGCCCGTGACGCCTGCTCGCCGAGCTCGGCGTACGTCGTGGTCGACCCGAAGAAGTCGAGGGCCACGCGGCTGCCGTAGCGGTCGACGCTCTGGGCCAGCAGCTGCGTGAGCGGCTCGTCCGGCACCTCGACGTCAGCCGGCACACCCTCGGCATAGCTCGCGAGCCAGGGCCGGTCCGTGCTGTCGGTGTGCACCTGCGCGTCGATGGTGGCCTGCCTCGTGTCACGTGAGCTGTCGGGGGCGGTGCAGCGGGCCCAACCTACGACACCGGCGGCGGCCGAGGCCGCGATCAGCGAGTTGCGCAGTCGGGCTGACGCAGCTCACCCGCCGAGACCGCAGGAACGGGTCACGTCCTGCAGCGACGTGCCCCTTCTCCGCGGTCTCGCGTCCGCCCGGTCCGAGCGAACGGTCGTCCACAGGGGCCGGACGCCGATGCGGCCCGTTGCGCCATGCTGGCCATGGGCCCGTCCGCAGGGCATCTCGACGCTAGCTGGAGGTACAGACATGTTCTGGCGCAAGCGATCCACGGTCGAGCTGCGAGCCGAGCACGACGGCCCGGACCACCGCTACCTCACGGCGTACCGGACGAGGGGCGGTGGCCTGACGGTCGCCGGCCAGGACCTCGGTCCCGCCACCGCCATGGTCAGCCCGGACGGCGAGTACGAGTGGTGGTACGTCGTGCCGCCCGCGAGCGTCCCGCGGCTGCTCGAGGCGCTCGGCGCGAGGCCGGGGACCGACGTCCTGGACGAGCTCGCCGCTCGGTGGTGCGGTGCCGCCTCGTCGGCTCTCGAGGGGCACCTGCGCGAGCTGCGGCACGAGGGACTGGCCGAGCTCACCGTGAGGTGACCGGCTGCAGCAGCTGCCGGGCCATCACGACGCGCTGGATCTGGTTGGTGCCCTCGTAGATCTGGGTGACTTTCGCGTCGCGCATCATCCGCTCGAGTGGGAAGTCCTTGACGTAGCCGGCGCCGCCGAGCAGCTGGACGGCGTCGGTGGTGATGGCCATGGCGACGTCGGAGGCGTAGCACTTGGCGGCGGCGCCGAAGAACGGCAGGTCGGGGTCGTTCCGCTCGCTCTTGGCGGCGGCCACGTAGGTCAGCTGGCGGGCGGCCTCCAGCTTCATGGCCATGTCGGCGAGCATGAACTGGATGCCCTGGAACTCCGCGACGGCCCTGCCGAACTGCTGGCGGTCCTTGACGTAGGCGACGGCGTGGTCGAGTGCGCCCTGGGCGATGCCGACGGCCTGGGCGCCGATGGTGACGCGCGTGTGGTCGAGGGTCGTGAGCGCGATGCGCAGGCCCTCGCCGGGCGCGCCGATCATGCGGTCGGCGGGGATGCGGCAGTCGTCGAGGTGCAGCTCGCGGGTGGGGCTGCCCTTGATGCCGAGCTTGCGCTCGGGCTCGCCGAACGTGAACCCCTCGTCGGACTTCTCGACGACGAAGGCGCTGATCCCCTTGCCGCGTGGGGCGTCGGGGTCGGTGACGGCGAGCACGGTGTAGTAGTCGCTGATGCCGGCGTTGGTGATCCACGACTTCTGGCCGTTCAGCACGTAGGAGTCGCCGTCGGCCTTCGCCCGACAGCGCATGCTGGCGGTGTCGCTGCCGGCCTCGCGCTCGGACAGGCCGTAGCTGAACATCGACTCACCGCTCGCCACCCGGGGCAGGTAGCGCTGCTTCAGGTCCTCGGACGCGCCGATGACCAGCGGCATGGTGCCGAGCTTGTTGACCGCCGGGATCAGCGAGGACGACGCGCAGGCGCGCGCGACCTCCTCGATGACGATGCACACCGCGAGAGCGTCGGCGCCGACCCCGCCGTACTGCTCGCCGATGTGCGGGGCGTGGAAGTCGCCGGCGCGCAGCGCGTCGTACGCCTCCTGCGGGAAGCGGCTCTTGTCGTCGACCTCCGCGGCGAACGGCGCGACCTTCGCCGCCACGACCTCGCGCACGGCCTCGCGGAGGGCCTCGTGGTCGTCGTCGATCCGGAAGAGGTGGTCGCTCACCCGGCCGATGTTACTGGCCGGTCACTTGGGGCGGAAGGAGCTGCCCGCGACGCCACCCGCCGGCTCGCTGGGTCAGGCCAGCGCCGGCGCCACGTGCTGCTCGAACAGCTCGATGCCCGAGCGGTCGTAGGCCGCTTCAGCGAAGTAGCAGATGGCGTAGGTCATGCCCAGGTCGCCGACCGCGCGCAGGGCCTCGACGACCTGCTCGGGCGTGCCGACAGCAGGCCCGCTCGCGAGCTGCTCGACGAGGGCGTCGACCCGGTCGGCGGGCAGCACGGCCGCGTAGTGACCGCGGAGCCACGCCAGCCGCTGCTGCACCTCGGCCTCGTCACGGCCGATCACGACGTTGTAGTTGGCCGACCGTGTGATGGCGTCGAAATCGGTGCCCTGGTCGCGGCAGTGACCCGCCAGCACCTCGGACTTGTGGGCGAAGCCCTCAAGCGAGCCGTCGAAGTTGGTGTACGACGCGTACTGGGCCGCGATCCGCAGCGTCTTCTTCTCGCCGCCACCGGCGATCCACATCGGGATGCCGCCCTGCTGCAGCGGCAGCGGCCGGCCGATGGCGCCGTCCACCGAGAAGTGCTCGCCGTGCAGCGTCGCCGTGCCCGTGCTCCACAGCTGGTTCATGATCTGCACGCCCTCGTCGAGGGCCGCGATGCGCTCACCGGCCGAGGGGAAGCCGTAGCCGTAGGCGCGCCACTCGTGCTCGTACCAGCCGGCGCCGATGCCCATCTCGACGCGACCGCCGCTGATGACGTCGATCGTGGCCGCGACCTTCGCGAGGTAGGCGGGGTTGCGGTAGGCCATGCACGTGCACATCTGGCCGAGGCGCACCCGCTGGGTCGACGCGGCGAACGCCGCCATCAGCGACCACGCCTCGTGGGTGACCTCCTCGCTCGGCACGGGCACGGTGTGGAAGTGGTCGTAGACCCACACCGACTCCCACGTCGACCCGATGTCGGCCGCGGCGGCTACGGCGTGCATGGCCGCCCACTGGTCGGCGGGCTCGATGCCGACGAGGTCCATCCGCCAGCCCTGGGGAACGAACAGTCCGAAGCGCATGGGCCGCAACCTACGCCCGTCCCGCCTCGTGCGGCGCGGGCTGGCTCTGCGCCCGCACCGCACGTAGCGTGGATGGTGTGAGCGTCGCACCCGGGCCGACCGTCGCCCTCGACCACCAGTTCGCCAGCACGCTGCCCGAGATGGCGGTGCAGTGGCAGGGCGCCGAGGCGCCCGCTCCCCGGCTGCTCGCGCTCGACGAGGGGCTCGCGGTCAGGCTCGGGCTCGACCCGGCGTGGCTGCGCAGCCCGCAGGGGCTGCAGCTGCTGGTCGGCCGGGCCGTGCCCGAGGGCGCCGAGCCGGTGGCCCAGGCGTACTCCGGCCACCAGTTCGGGTCGTTCTCGCCGCGCCTAGGCGACGGCCGCGCGCTGCTGCTCGGCGAGCTGGTCGACAGCAGCGGCGAGGTGCGCGACCTGCACCTGAAGGGGTCGGGCCGCACCCCGTTCTCGCGCGGTGGCGACGGCTACGCCGTCGTCGGCCCGATGCTGCGCGAGCACGTGATCAGCGCGGCGATGCACGCCCTGGGCATCCCGACGTCCCGCTCGCTGGCGGTGGTGGCGACCGGCCGCACCGTGCGGCGCGAGACCCCGGCACCCGGCGCGGTGCTCGCCCGGGTGGCCAGCAGCCACCTGCGCGTCGGCAGCTTCCAGTACGCCCGCGCCACCGGTGACACCGACCTGCTGCGCCGGCTGGCCGACCTCGCCATCGCCCGTCACCACCCGCAGGCGGCCGAGTCCGACCAGCCCTACCTCGCCCTGTTCAGCGCGGTCCTCGAAGCGCAGGCGTCGCTGGTGGCGCGGTGGATGCTCGTGGGCTTCGTGCACGGTGTGATGAACACCGACAACACCACGATCTCGGGCGAGACCATCGACTACGGCCCCTGCGCCTTCCTCGACGCGTTCGACCCCGCCACCGTCTTCAGCTCGATCGACCAGGGCGGTCGCTACGCCTACGGCAACCAGCCGTCGATCATGGCCTGGAACCTCGCCAGGCTGGCCGAGGCGATGCTCCCCCTGCTGAACGACGACGAGGACCGCGCCATCACCATCGCCACGACGGCGCTCGACGACTTCCCCCGCCGGTACGTCGGAGCCTGGGCCGACGGCATGCGCGCCAAGCTCGGGCTGCCGGCCGACGCCGACCCCGCCGCCGTCCAGCCACTCGTTGTCGATTTGCTCACGCTGCTCGAGACCCACCGCGCCGACCACACCGGTGCCTTCCGCGCCCTCGGCCAGGCCGCCCGCGGCGACGCCGACGCCCTGCAGCGCATGGTCCCGGACGTCGACAGCTGGCTCGGGCGCTGGCGTGCCCTGCACCCGGACGCCGAAGCCATGGACCGGGTCAACCCGCTCTACGTGCCCCGCAACCACCTCGTCGAGGAGGCGCTCGCCGCCGCGACGGACGGCGACCTCGCACCCTTCGACCAGCTCATGGACGTCGTCGCGGCGCCGTACGACGAGCGTCCGGGTCTCGAGCGCTACACCGAGCCGGCGCCGGACACCGGCATCACCTACCAGACCTTCTGCGGGACCTGACCCAGGCCGCCGTACGACCAGATCGTGTGACGGCGTGGCGGCGACGACGTGGTCGTCATGGCAGCCACCTGGTCACCACCACGCGCGCCACCAAGGGCCCGGCGCGCGCCGACAGCGACGAGCAACAAGAGCGTCGAGAACGTCCAGCTGCGCGGCAACCGCTACCACGAGTCGATGGCGGGCGACCAAGCGGTACGCCACCTCGGCGCCGTGAGCCCGACTCCACGGCGACCCCTTGGGCGTTCACGCAGAGCCGCGTCCAAGCCCCGGGTTAGGCGACGACACGAGTGCATTCGCGGCCGTGCCCAACCACCGCCGGGCGCGTAGCCGCGGCATGGGTGCTCGGACGGCCGACGGTCAACGTCAAGGTGACCGGGTCGTCCGCCATGTCGATGTCGGGTTCGTAGACGGCCAGCCACCCCGTCATTGCATGCGCTAGCACGCACCAAGGGCTTGCCGACCAACACATGTGCTTGTTCCGACTCGAGTTCTTGACATCTCTGCACCCTCGGTTTACCGTCATTGGTACAGGGTTGTATATAGACAGAGACGGCGGACGATGAAGATCGCAGTCGTGGGCAGCTACGGGGTCGGGATGACGATGCGGGTGCCGACGGCGCCCGCTCGAGGGGAGACCGTCACGGGCGGCAGCTACTCCTTCGGCCCTGGCGGCAAGGGCTCCAACCAGGCTATTGCGGCCGCCAGGCTTGGTGCCGACGTCAGCCTGCTGACCGCCGTGGGTGACGACGCTCTCGGGCATGACGCGCAACGGCTGTGGGGCGACGAGGGCGTCACCGTCAGCCACCTCGTCATCGGCGGCCAGGCGACGATGGTGGGCTTCATCGTGGTCGAGTCGGACGGCGAGAACCGGATCGTCATCGCCCCCGGCGCCTTGGACGACCTGCGCCCGCATCACGTCGAGGCGTTCCGCGACGAGATCCGTTCAGCCGACCTGCTGGTGGTCTCGATGGAGATTCCGCTGAACGTCGTCACCACAGCCCTGCGAACCGCCCGCCAGGAGGGCACCCGCACGCTGCTCAACCCCGCGCCCGCGCTACCGCTGCCAGAAGAGGTCTGGAAGTTGGTCGACGTCATCACGCCCAACCGCATCGAAGCGCCGGTCGTGCTGGGTCTACCCCCGGACCATGGCCTGTCCGACGGCGAGCTCGTCGTCCGTCTGCAGCAGCGATGCAGCGGGATCGCGGTCCTCACGCTCGGTGCGGATGGGTGCCTTGTGCACGACGGGACGTCGTCCGCCGCCGTCCCGGCCGTCCGCGCCCCCGCTGTGGTCGACACCACCGGCGCCGGCGATGCGTTCACGGCTGCGCTGGCTGTCGCCCTCGTCGAAGGCCGACCCCTGCCAGATGCAGTGCGGTGTGCCGCATCAGCCGGCGCACACGCCGTCGGTGTGACAGGGGTCATCGACGCCCTCCCCCGACGCGCCCAGCTCACCGACCTGATGGGAACCAGCTCATGACGACAACGGCGTCCTCACCCACCAGCCCAGCGACGGGACTGACCGCCAGCCTGCGCAGGCTCTTCGCCATCCGCGAGGCGGTGTGCTGGCGGCGCTGGCCGTCCTACATCTGGCCGGCTTGGTCGTGACCCCGACCTTTGCACAAGGGGACAACCTGCTGTCCGTGGGCCAGCAGATCTGCCAGATCGGCATCATGGCCATCGGCACAACCTTCGTCATCGTCAACGGTGACATCGACTTGTCGGTGGGGTCGATCCACGCGCTCGGCGCGATCCTGGCCGGCATGGCGATCAGCGACGGCGTGCCATGGCCGGTCGCCGCCCTCATCGGCCTGACCGCCGGCACCGCCGCAGGAGCCGTCAACGGCCTGGCCACGGTCTACCTCGGCATCTCCTCGTTCATCGTCACGCTCGGCACCCTCAGCGTCTTTCGCGGTATAGCGCTGCTGGTGTCGAACGGCGCGCCCATCTCACTGAGCGACGACCAGCCCCGCGTGGCCCAGTTCAGCCTGCTCGGCCAGGGCCGATTGTTCGGGGTCTTGCCGATGCAGCTGCTGCTGCTGGCCGTGTGCGACGGGCAGTCATGAGCGAAGGTCAGCTCGTTGACGTCCTCGAGGCGCAACACGTTCCCGACGGCCGAGCACACCACCCGACCCCACGCCGAGGTGCTCGACGACCTCGCCCACCGGGCCAAGGCGATCGTGCGTACCGGCGCCTTCGACCCCTGGGGCAACGTCGGCCTCTACTGCGGCGTAGCCGTCCCCCGCTGGTTCGGCGGTGACGGCGTCATCGCGCCGTCCTACTACGCAGACCAGCTCTAGAACTCGTTACCCACAAAGAGAGGTTAGTCCACCATGAGCGAGTCCACGACCGTCGAGAACTACCGTTCGTTGGCACCGGCCCAGTTGGCGCGGTTCATTCAGCACACCCGCATCCAGGTGGGACTGACCCGCCATGACATGATCGAGCACGCAAGAGAAGCAGCAGAGCACGGCTTCCACGCAGCGATGGTCCCCGCTTCCTGGGTCGCTCTGACCGCGTCCGAGCTGGCCGGCACCGGCGTAGGCGTCTCGAGCGCGCTGGACTTCCCGACCGTCGGCGTCACCACCAGTGCCGGCAAGGCGTTCGAGGCCGAGCAGATCGTCAAGGCAGGCGCTTCGCAGATCGACATCGGTGTGCAGATCGGCTGGCTCAAGAGCGGCATGTACGACGCGTTCCGCGAGGACATCGCCGGTGTCGTACGAGCCGCCGGCGTACCTATCAAGGTGATGCTCGAGCTACCCCTGCTCACCGAAGCCGAGAAGGAAGCCGCAGTACAGCTCTCGCTCGAGGCTGGGGCCGCGTACCTCAAGAATGCGAGCAGCGGACTCATCGAGACGGCCAACCCCGCCAGCATCGCCTACCTCGTGGCGCGAGCACCAGAAGGCGTGCTCGTCAAGGCATCCGGATCGATCAAGCACTACGAGCAGGCGTTGGCGCTGCTCGAGGCCGGGGCCGCGCTGCTCGGCACCAGCGCTGGCCTGTCCATCATCTCCGCCTCCAGCGACGAGACCACGACCAGCTACTGACGGCCTCAGTCAAGGGGTCGCGTGGCCTCAGCACGTACGATAGGCGGCCACACCAACAGGAGGCTGACGTGGCTGCACGGTCGTCGATGACGGTGCCGTCCGCGATGATCGACCGCGACTCGTCCACGGCGCTGCACTCTCAGATCTCGGACTGGATGCGGGCCCGGATCGCGGCCGGCGACTGGCCCCGCAACTACCGGCTGCCCACCGAGCCCGAGCTCGCAGACGACCTGGGCGTCAGCCGCGGAACCCTGCGCCGGGCGTTGTCCACGCTGATCAACGACGGCCTGCTCAAGCAGGTGCAAGGTCGTGGGACGTTCGTGACCTCAACGTTGATCGAGCCGGCCATCGCCCAGAAACTGAGCACGCTCAGTGAAGACCTAGCAGGACAGGGGATAGGCGTCACAACCGAGGTGCTCGCCTGCGACGTCCTCGAGGCCCCTCGACCAATCGCCAGCCTGCTCGACGTCGTCCCCGGGCAGGGGGTGCTCCGCCTGTCGCGCAGGCGCAGCACCACCTTGGGGGTCGTCGCCTTCCTCAACAACTACGTGCGAACCGACCTGGCTCCAGGCATCGAGGCGGTCAATTTCACGACTGAAAGCCTCTTTGGCGTCCTCGAAGGCAGGTTCAACCTGCGCATCAGCTCAGGACGGCGCAGCTTCTCAGCCGAAGCCGCCTCGGCCGACGTCGCACAGGCACTCGACGTCCCACTGGGCACCCCAGTTCAATACCTCGAGCAAATGACCTACCTCGCCGACGGCCGACCGATCGAATATTCAGACGTTTGGATCAACAGCGCCCGAATGCGGGTGACCTCAGTTCTCGCCCGCCAATAGCTCTAGCAGCGCCACATCAGGCGGCATTGGGCGGTCGAGCGACGCACGCCGGCTGGCCCGGACGGTCCGGGCAGGCGCAGCCCAACAAACCAGCGCCACCGTGGCGTCGACCCGATCGCCGTGCCCCGTCATCGACCGGACCAGGCTTCACCCGGACACCTCGTAACGACCAGCAGCAACGAGCGGCTCCACGGACGCCCCGCGCCTGCCCGGTACGCTGCCCCGCATGTCACTGCGCCTGTCTGTCATCGGCACCGGCTACCTCGGGGCCGTCCACGCCGCCGCCATGGCCGAGCTCGGTCACGAGGTCGTCGCGGTCGACGTCGACCAGGCCAAGATCGACACGCTGGCCTCCGGCAGGGCACCGTTCTTCGAGCCCGGGCTGCCCGAGCTGCTGCAGCGGGCGCTGGCCACCGGGCGGCTGCGCTTCACCACCGACTACGCGCTGGCCGCCGACGCCGACGTCCACTTCATCTGCGTGGGCACCCCGCAGCGCGCGGGCGAGTTCGCGGCCGACCTGCGCTACGTCGAGTCGGCGTTCGGCGAGCTGTCGAAGCACCTGACCGGCCCGACGCTGCTGGTCGGCAAGTCGACCGTCCCGGTCGGAACCGCAGCGCGCATGCTCGAGATGGCCCGCACAGTCGCGCCGGCCGGCGACGGCGTGACCCTGGCCTGGAACCCCGAGTTCCTGCGCGAGGGGTTCGCGGTCAAGGACACGCTGCACCCCGACCGCCTCGTCTACGGCGTGGAGCCCGGCGTGCGCGGCGAGCGCGCCCGCGAGCTGCTGGACGAGGTCTACGCCACCACGATCGGTGAGGGCACCCCCCGCATCGTCACCGACTTCGCGACCGCCGAGCTGGTGAAGGTCGCCGCCAACTCCTTCCTCGCGACCAAGATCTCGTTCATCAACGCCATGGCCGAGGTCTGCGAGGCCGCCGGCGGTGACGTCACGGCGCTCGCCGACGCCATCGGCCACGACGAGCGCATCGGCCGCAAGTTCCTCGGCGCCGGCGTCGGCTTCGGCGGTGGCTGCCTGCCCAAGGACATCCGCGCGTTCATGGCGCGCGCCGGTGAGCTCGGAGCCGACCAGGCGCTGACGTTCCTGCGCGAGGTCGACGCCATCAACATGCGCCGCCGCGCCCGCATGGTGGAGATCGCCCGCGAGCAGTGCGACGACACCTTCATCGGCAAGCGCGTCGCCGTGCTCGGTGCGGCCTTCAAGCCCGACAGTGACGACACCCGCGACTCGCCCGCGCTGTCGATCGCGGCCCAGGTGCGGCTGCAGGGCGCCCACGTCACGGTGCACGACCCCGAGGCCATGGCCAACGCCAAGCGAGCCTGGCCCGACCTGTCGTTCGCCGAGACCTCCATGGCCGCGATGGAGGGCGCGCACGTCGTGCTGCACCTGACCGAGTGGCGCGAGTACCGCGAGCTCGACCCGGTCGAGGTGGGCAAGGTCGTCGCCGCCAAGAAGATCGTCGACGGGCGCAACGCCCTCGACGGCGCACGCTGGCGCGACGCCGGCTTCGCCTACCGCGCCCTGGGCCGCCCCCAGACGTGACCCACATCGGCGCGGGCCCGCACCGGAACGACCCTGACGTCGTCCGGCGGCTGCTCACGACCCCGGCCACCTGGGCGGTCGTCGGGCTGTCGGCCAACACCACCCGCACGGCCTACGCGGTGAGCGCCTGGGTGCGGGACCGGCTCGGCATGCGCCTCGTGCCGGTGCACCCGCGCGCCGAGACCGTGCTCGGCGAGACCGGCTACCGGCGCCTCGCCGACGTCCCGGACGGCGAGCGGCTGGCGGTCGTCGACCTGTTCGTGGCCAGCCGGCGGGTCGGCGACATCGTGGACGAGGCCATCGCCGAGCGCGAGCGGCTGGGCATCGGCGCGGTGTGGCTGCAGCTCGGCGTCGTCGACGAGGACGCCGCCCGCCGCGCCACGGACGCCGGCCTCGACGTCGTCATGGACACCTGCCCCCACATCGAGGGCCCCCGGCTCGGCATCGCCCCCGCCTGAGCTCAGTCCGGGTAGCCGGCCGGGTTCTGCTGCTGCCAGCGCCACTGGTCGGCGCACATGTCCTCGATGCTGCGGGTCGCCCGCCAGCCCAGCTCGGCCTGCGCGCGGGCGGGGTCGGCGTACGACGCGGCGATGTCGCCGGCTCGGCGCGGCGCCACCTCGTAGGGCAGCTCGCGGCCGCAGGCCTTCTCGAACGCGTGCAGCACCTCGAGCACGCTGGTGCCGTGCCCGGTGCCGAGGTTGTACGTCGACACGGTGTCGTCGGTCGCGGACAGGTGCGCGAGCGCCGCGAGGTGGCCGGCGGCGAGGTCCTCGACGTGGATGTAGTCGCGCAGCGCGGTGCCGTCCGGCGTCGGGTAGTCGTCGCCGAAGATGCGCAGCTGGTCGCGCTTGCCGACGGCGACCTGCGCGATGAACGGCATCAGGTTGTTCGGGATGCCCTGCGGGTCCTCGCCGATGGTGCCGGAGGAGTGAGCGCCGACCGGGTTGAAGTAGCGCAGCAGCGCGACGCGCCAGCGCTCGTCGGTGCGGGCCACGTCGCGCAGCACCTGCTCGATCATGACCTTCGTCCAGCCGTACGGGTTGGTGGCGGACGTCGGCAGGTCCTCGCTCATGGGCACCGGCGGGTTCGCGCCGTAGACCGTCGCCGACGAGGAGAACACCAGCTTGAAGCAGCCGTGCCGCTGCATGGCCCGCACCAGCGCGAACGTCGAGCCGAGGTTGTTCTGGTAGTACTCCAGCGGCACGTCGACGCTCTCGCCCACGGCCTTGTGGCCGGCGAAGTGGATCACGGCGTCGAAGCTGCGGGCAGCGAGCAGCCCGTCGATCTTGTCGCGGTCGGTGAGGTCGAACGCGTGCACCTCGAGCGGGCTGCCGGTCAGCGCCTCGATGCGCGGTACGACGGTCGGCTTGGCGTTGGCGAAGCTGTCGACCACGACCACCTCGTGCCCCGCCGCGACGAGCTGGACGACCGTGTGTGACCCGATGAACCCGGCGCCGCCGGTGACGAGAACGCGCATGCCCCAACCGTAGGCCCAGCGCGCCTGGGGAGCGCCCGCTCAGGACGCGTCGGGGCCGGCCGCGCGGCGGGCGCGCAGGCGCTCGCCCTTCGCCGTCGCCTGCTGCCGCAGGTCGGCCTGGAACGCGGCCATCTGCTCACGCAGCCGCGCGCCGAGATCGCTGTCGGCGGCAGCCAGCACCCGGACGGCGAGCAGCCCCGCGTTGCGCGCCCCGCCCACCGACACCGTCGCGACGGGCACCCCCGCGGGCATCTGGACGATCGACAGCAGCGAGTCCATGCCGTCGAGGTGCGCGAGCGGCACGGGGACGCCGATGACGGGCAGCGGCGTCACCGCGGCGAGCATCCCCGGCAGGTGCGCCGCGCCGCCGGCACCGGCGACGATCACCCGCAGCCCGCGCGCGGCGGCCTGCTCGCCGTACGCGACCATCTCGCGGGGCATGCGGTGGGCCGAGACGACGTCGACCTCGTGCTCGACGCCGAACTCCTCGAGGGCGGCGCTCGCGGCCGCCATCACCGGCCAGTCCGAGTCGCTGCCCATGACGACGCCGACGAGGGGGTCGCTCACTCGGTCACCACTCCCTGCAGGAAGTCGGCGGCGTGGCGGGCACGCTCTCGCAGGTCGCCCAGGTCGTCGCCGCTGACCGTCACGTGGCCGATCTTGCGGCCGGGGCGCACGGACTTGCCGTACAGGTGCACCTTCAGCGCCGGGTCGTGCGCGAGCAGGTGCAGATAGGTCGGGTAGAGCTCGGGGTAGTCGCCGCCCAGCACGTTGGCCATGACGGTCCACCGCGCGCGGGGGCTGGGGTCGCCGAGCGGCAGGTCGAGCACCGCCCGCAGGTGCTGCTCGAACTGGCTGGTCACCGAGCCCTCGATGGTCCAGTGGCCGCTGTTGTGGGGGCGCATCGCGAGCTCGTTGACCACGAAGTCCTCACCGGTCTGGAACAGCTCGACGGCCATGACACCGGTGACGCCCAGCTCGCCGGCGATCCGCAGCGCCACCTCGGTGACCCGGGCGGCCAGGTCGGCGTCGAGGTCGGGAGCGGGCGCGAGCACCTCGGTGCAGATGCCGTCGACCTGCACCGTCTCGACGACCGGCCAGGCCGCCGCCTGCCCCATCGGGCTGCGGGCCACCAGCACCGCCAGCTCGCGATCGAAGGCCACGTTCTCCTCGGCCAGCAGCCCGTCGCCGCCCGTGAGCCGGTCGAGCCAGTCCGCCGCCTCCCCTGCGTCCTGGACGACGCGCACGCCCTTGCCGTCGTAGCCGCCGCGGGGGGTCTTGAGCACGACGGGCCAGCCGACGTCCGCCGCGAACGCCTCGAGCCCGGCCGCGTCGCGCACGACGGCCCACCGGGGGCACGGCACACCGAGGTCGCGCAGCCGCTGCCGCATGACCACCTTGTCCTGGGCGTGCAGCAGCGCGTCCGACCCGGGCCGGACGACGGCACCGCCCGCCTCGAGCGCGCGCAGGTGCTCGGGCGGCACGTGCTCGTGGTCGAACGTCACGACGTCGCAGTCGCGGGCCAGCTCGCGCAGCGCCGCCAGGTCGGTGTGGGAGCCGGGCGGCGACTGCGGCACGACCTGCGCGGCGCTGTCGTCGGGGTGCTCGCTGAGCACCCGCAGCCCGATCGACAGGGCGATCGCCGGGGGCTGCATCATCCGCGCCAGCTGGCCGGCGCCCACGACACCGACGAGCGGGAAGCCACCGGGCCCGCGGGTGGCCGGGGCCCGGTTCGGCGACGAGGTCACGGGCGCCACCCTAGGCGACGGGTCTCCGCCCTTGATCACACCCCACTGGCCCGCGCCTTCGAGGATGAGCGCTACGCCTGGACCCGCACCATCCGCATGCGCCAGCGCCTGGTCCTGGCCGAGGCGACCCTGCTCGCGGTGCTCGCCGTCACCACGGTCCTGAGCGCCACACTTGGCGATGGCTGGAGCACCGGGTTCTTCGTCGTGTGGATGGTGGGCATGCTCGGCTTCATCCCGTTGCACTCGCTGCTCAACGTCGGCATCCGCGGACTGTTCGACCGCAGCGGCCGCTCGCTCGACGAGCACCAGTGGAACCTGCGTGCCCGGTCCCTATCCGCTGTCAACTGGCCACGTGGCGCGCTGACGCTGATGGCTCTGGTGTGCGGCATCGCGGTCGTGGCCGCCACCGACCACGTCGCGCTGGCACTTAGCCTTGGCTTCCTGCTGTGGTTCGCGGCAGGGCTGTCGGCGTCTTGGCATCTGGCTTGGACGATGGCCGCGGAAGTGAACGACTGACGACGCGGACAGCCAGGTCTTCGACCCAGGCTTACCACGCCGTGGGTGCTCGAGCACGAAGGTCCTGAGCTCGTCGCTGGCGTATCGGCCGGGTGAGCTGGTGGCTTCTCGCTACGCCGGCCTGACCGGAGCCGGACCGGCTCACCGTGACCCGTTCGGCCCGGGCAGCAGCCCGCGAGCCATGGCCACGGTGACCGCCGCCGTCCGGTCGTCGACCCCCAGCTTGGCGAACACCCGCAGCAGGTGGGACTTCACCGTCGCCTCCCCGATCAGCAGTACCGCGGCGACAGCTGAGTTCGACAGCCCCTGCCCGACTAGCTCCAGCACCTGGGTCTCGCGGGGGGTCAGCCGCTCGACCGCGGGCTCGCGCAGCTGCCGGAGCAGCCGCGCGGCCACCGGCGGGGCGAGCACGGTCTCGCCGCGGGCGGCCCGGCGGACAGCGTCGGCGAGCACCGAGCGCTGGGCGTCCTTGAGCAGGTAGCCGCTGGCCCCGGCCTCGACCGCGCGCAGGATGTCGTGGTCGGTGTCGTAGGTGGTCAGCACCACGACGACGACGCCGGGGTGGGCCTGCCGCACCTGCGCCGTGGCTGCGACGCCGTCCGTGCCGGGCATTCGCAGGTCCATCAGCACGACGTCGGGGGCGTGCTCGGCCACGGCCGCGAGCACCCCCTCGCCGCCGTCGACCTCCGCGACGACCTCCAGGTCCGGCTCGGCTGAGAGCAGCGCCACGATCCCGGCGCGCACGACCGGGTGGTCGTCGACGACGAGCAGGCGGACGCCGCTCACCGGGCGCCCACGTTCGCGTGCGCCCTGGTGCCTGCTGGAGCACGGAGGGGCAGCCGCACGCGCAGCGCTGTACCGCCGCCGGGGGCCGCGGTGCGCTGCAGCGACCCGCCAGCCTGCTCGGCGCGCGCGGCCATGGCGGCCAGGCCGTATCCGTGCGGCGCCTGCTGCGCCGCCACCCCCACGCCGTCGTCGACGACCTGGAGTTCGACCTGCCAGTCGTCCAGCGCCAGCGACACCGACGCGGTGCGGGCGCGCGCGTGCTGGCGCACGTTCGCCAGCCCCTCCTGTGCGGCCCTCAGCAGGACGACCTCGGCCTCCGGGGCGAGATCGGGCAGGTCGGGGTCGACCGCCAGGTCGGCGGGCAGGCCGGTCTCGTCGGTGAACCGGCGCACCAGGCGGGCCAGCGCGCCGGCGAGGCGGGCGTCGTCGAGGGCGGGCGGGGCCAGGGCGGCAACGATCGCGCGCGCCTCGGCGAGGTTCTCCCGGGCGGTGGCCTCCATCAGGTGCAGGCGCTCGCGGGCCAGGGCCGGGTCGGCGTCCAGCGCCGCGTCGGCGGCCTGCGCCAGGGCGATGATGCTGGTGAACCCCTGCGCCAGGGTGTCGTGGATCTCCCCGGCCATCCGCTGGCGCTCGGCCAGGACTCCGCGCGCGTGCTCGGTGGCCGCGAGGTCAGCGCGGGTGCGCTCCAGCTGGGCCAGCAGCTCGGCGCGGCCCTGGCTCTCGCGCACCAGCCCGGTGATCCACAGGCCGAGCAGCAGGGAGACGCTGAACTGCGCCACGGTGTACAGCGCCACCTCGGCGGCGTCGGAAGCTCGCCAGCCGCCGTGGCCCCAGCGGGCCAGAGCAAGGACGACCGGCACCGCGATGGTGGCCACCACCGCCCCGCGACGGCTGAAGAAGTTCCAGATCTGGGGGAAGAGTGCGAACAGCAGCGGAGCCATCAGGCCCTCGCCCCCCACGCCCTGGATCACCAGGAGGCCGGCCACGACGACGACGAGGTACGGCGCCGACCGGCTGTCGCGCTCCCGCCCCTGCAGCCGAGCCCGCAGCAGGCGCACCCCCAGCAGCAGGTAGACCCCGGCCATCCCCACCACCGCGGCGATGCCCGCACCGGCCGGCCCTGGCTCGACGTCCCCAAGCGCCAGCACGCCCCCGACCACGGCCAGCACCCCAAGCCACACGACGTGCCAGCCGATGGCCGATCGGTCCACGAAATCGGCGGCGGAGACCGGTGCTGGAATTGCGGTAGGCACCACAGTCCGCGAGGCGGCCGGGCTCACCGGTCGCCTCGGCGCCGCCACCGGAACGTGGTGCGGCACAGGACCAGGCCGACGACGACCCAGGACGCGAGCACGAGCACGGTGGTGCCCAGCTGCCAGCCGCCGCCGACCTCGGCGGCGGCCATCGAGTCCGGCAGCAGCGCCGCCCTGAAGCCCTGGGCGAGCCACTTGAGCGGGAAGAGCGCCGCGACGTCCTGCATCCAGCCGGGCAGCTCGCTGTAGACGAAGAAGACGCCGGAGATGAACTGCAGCACGAGCACGACCGGCGTCACCACGGCTGAGGCCGACTTCCCCGAGGCGGGGACGCTGGAGTAGGCGATGCCGAGCAGCGTGCCTGCGGTGGCGCCCAGGACGGCGACCCAGGCCAGCGTGAGCCAGCGTCCGGCCGTGTCTGGCAGCGGCACGTCGAAGGCCAGGCGCGCGGCCACCAGCAGCACCGCGAGCTGCGCCGCGCCGGTCACCACGACCAGGCCGACCTTGCCCAGGAAGTAGGCCGAGCGGGGCATCGGCGTGCCTTCTAGGCGCTTGAGCGTGCCGTCGTCGCGCTCGACCGCGATGGAGATCGCCAGCGACTGGAAGCTGACCAGCAGGATTCCAGAGGCCGCCATCCCGGCGGTGAAGTACTGGGTGAAGCTGATCCCGGGGGCCACCTCGTCGTCGAACACCGAACCGAAGATGAACAGGAAGATCACCGGAAACGCCAGGTTGAAGATCACGGCGTCGCGCTGGCGCAGGGTAGAGCGCAGCTCCATCCGCGCCCGCGCGAGGCTGGCGCGCAGCACGCTCGGTAGCGCAGCGTGCGCGGCGACCCCGGCGACCCCGGCGGTTCCGGTGGTGGCAGGGGTGGTCGGCGAGGTAGTCATGAGTCCGCCAGCAGGCGCAGGTAGGTGTCCTCGAGCGTGGGGCGGGAGACGACCAGGCCGGGGGCCTCGCCGCCGAAGCGCGCCGCCAGCTGGGCGACCAGCGCGGTCGGCGTCGCGGTGAGCTCCTCGCGGACGCCGCCCGGTGCGTCGGGGTCCTGCCAGCGCACCGTCGCTGGCGCGCTGGCGCGCCCGGCCAGGTCGGAGGGCGTTCCGGTGGCCACGATGCGCCCGCGAAAGATGACGGCGAGGGCGTCGGCGAGCACCTCCACCTCGTCGAGGTAATGGGTTGTCAGCACGATGGTGGTGCCGTCGGCGGCCAGGCGCTGGATCAGGCCCCAGAAGTCCCGGCGGGCCTGGGGGTCGAAGCCGGTGGTGGGCTCGTCGAGGAAGAGCAGCTCGGGGTCACCGACGATCCCCAGGGCCACGTCCAGGCGTCGTCGGCGACCGCCGGACAGGTTCCGGGCACGGGTTCGGGCGTCGTCGCTGAGGCCGACCTGCTCGATCACTTGCTCGGGATGGCGCGGTGAGGGGTAGAAGCCGGCGAAGTGGCGCACGACCTCGCTGACAGTGAGTTCGGACAGGTCCTGGGTGGTCTGGGCGACGATGCCCAGTCGCGCTCGCCAGTGCCGGGACGCCGTCGCTGGGTCGTGCCCCAGCACCTGCACCTCCCCGGCGGTGCGGGCGCGGTAGCCCTCCAGCACTTCCACGGTCGTGGACTTGCCTGCGCCGTTGGGGCCGAGCAGGGCGAAGACCTGCCCGCGTGGCACGTCCAAGTCGATGCCATCGACCGCGCGGCGCTCCCCGTAGTGCTTGTGCAGACCGCGGACGCGGACCGCGGTGTCGGTGTCGATGCTCATGACACGACTGTGGCCCCTACAGCGCCCTCGTGGACAGCACCGGACGGCTCATACAGTCCTCCACCGATCAGTGGAGGGCCGCCGCGGCGCGAGGTCGAGCTACCGCGTCGGCCGCGCCGAGCAAGGCGCGCCCCCGACGCCGTTCGCGGCGACCGCGGCCGCGCCGACCTAGGCTCCCGCGCACGCGCCCGCAAGGCCGAAAGCGCGCACGTCGCGCACCGCGACGTCGCCCAGGTGATCCACCGCCTCCCCGGCGGCCGACGCCGCTCGTTCAGCAGGTCACGCACGCCTTCCCCACCTCGGCCGAGGAAGCGATGAAGGCTGGGTCCGCGCCCCGGGCTCGCGTAGTGCGCTACGCCGTCTTGGTCCAACGCGCTCTGGACCGCGGCGAGCTGCCGGCGTCGTGCGACGTCGACCTCGCGCTCGACCTCCTCATCAGCCCGCTGTACTGGCGGCTGCTCGTCCGACGGGCCGCGCTGGGGCAGGAAGCGACGGTCCGCCTCGTCAAGGCGCTGGTCGCCGCCGTCGCAGCCACCGCACTCGACCACGGACAATGCCCGGAGCGCGACTGACCAACCCCTCGACAACGCCTGGCAAGCGGCACCCCTCGTCGCTCACATACTGCTGGGACACCCCACCTTCACCGTCAACGTAACCATGTTGACGGTGGCTGGACCGGCGTGGCGACACCCCTGACCGTGTCCGCTTTCGCTCCGTTCGCAGGCATGGCAACCCTGTTGCGGTGCGCGCGGGGTGTCGACGACGCTGCAGGACCCGGCTCTGCAGGTCGACGCGCTCGAGGCGGCTGGGTGCGACGCGGTCTACACCGACTACGCATCTGGGGCGAAGGCGGACCGACCGGAACGAGGGAAGGTGCCAGAGACGCTGCGGCCGGGGACACCTTGGTGGTGTGGCAGCTTGACCGGTTGGGCCGGTCGGTGCGTGACCTGATCACCACGGTCACCGACCTGAACAGCGCGGGCATCGCGTTCCAGTCGCTGACAGAGGGCATTGACACCACCTCAACGGGGCGTTTCATGCTGCCGATCCTGCCGGGGCTGGCGGAGATGGAGCGCGAGCTGGTGCGTGAACGCCATCGGCTGCCCGGTGCTGTCGCGTCCGGGGAAAGCAGCCACGCTCACCGCCGGGTGGCGGGTGAGCGGGCAACGAGGGAACCTGCCCAGCGGCGCTCGACGGCTTGCCCGAGGACCTTCAGGCCGGTGCCGCCGGTGCCGCCCATCACCAGGACTTCACGCCGCCACCGCTTCGTCGTCGTGGCCGGCGCGAATGTGGCGGCCACGACGCTGCCGTGCTGTGACGGCCGCGAACACCAGCGTTGCACCGACCACCCAGGCGGTCAGGACGAGGACTCCGCTCAGCAGCCCGTCGTCGTCGAAGTAGGCCGCGCCGCGTAGGGCCCGCACTGCCACCCCGACCGGCAGCACCGACGACAGCGGCTCCAGCCAGCTCGCCAGGTACTGCGCCGGCAGGATGCCGGTGCTGGTGGCGTTGCCGAACACGAGCAGCACGACGGCGGCGACGAGGGTGCCTGCCGGGCCGAAGACCCGCAGCAGCGCTGTGGTGGTGGCGCCGACGGCGAGAGCGAGCAGGGCGACGACACCGGCGGTGGTCGTGAACGGCGCCGGTAGGGACCCGAACACCGGCTCGACCAGCCAGGCGACGACCACGCCGACGACGACCGCGAAGATGACGGCGCTGGCCGCGCGCCACCGCAGCGCCAAATCCGGCCCGAGTTGCATGCTGGTCAGGCCGAACAGGAACCCCGCGAGCACGACGCCGAAGGCGCCGTAGAAGACCGACAGTCCGCGCGAGTCGCCGCTGCTCAACGGCATCACGTCCGTGGTCCGCACAGGCGTCCCCGTGGCCTGCGTGGCGGCGCCGAACACACCCTGCAGCGTCTGGCTGACCGAGGGGCCGTTAGCGCCGGCGACCAGCAGCTCCGTAGCCGTCGGTGAGGCCACGAACGCGCCGAGGACGGTGCGCTCGCGCACGGCCGCCTCCGCCGAGTCGCGGTCGGCGTAGGCACGCACCTCCAACGGGCCGTCATCCGATCCGGCCTGGGACTGCAGCATCGACAGCACCGCCGCGGGGGCCACGACCGCCACCGGCAAGCCACGCGCTTTCGGGTCGTGGAAGGCGGCGAGGAAGATCACGACGAACAAGCTGCCGATCAGCAGGCCCACCATCGGTGGGACCAGCGCAGCCCGGATGGTGGCAGCGCGTGGCGCTGCGCTCACGGGGGGGTCGCATTCGCGCTCGGCCCTGAGGGGACGGCGCTCGGACGGTGGCTGCGGTACTGTCTCTGGTGTGAAGCTCATATCTGTGAATGTATCAGATGCCTGATAACAGCGGGCTGGCCGATCCGGCGGACCGGGTGGGGTACTTGCTCTGGCAGACCGCACATCTGGTCAGTCGCCGGATGACGGTGGCGCTGGAGCCCTTCGCCGTGACCCCGGCCCAGTTCAGTGCGCTCGTTCACATCGGCCGCGAGCCGGGCGTGTCCGCAGCCGAGCTGGCCCGCCGCATCAACCTGACTCCGCAGTCCACCCAGACCGCACTGCGCCAGCTGCTAGAGCGGGAGTGGGTGCAGCGGCGCCCGCACCCGGTGCACCGGCGGGTCCTGGGCAACTTCCTGACCGTCGAAGGTCGGGCGGGCACCGAACGGGCCAGCGCCGCAGTCACCCAGGCCGACGCAGAGCTCGTCGTAGACCTCACTGGTGAGGAGGCCGCCGTCCTGCGGGATCACCTCATTCGCGTACTGCTCGCCTTGAATCCCGCAGCTCTCGACCGCAGCTCCCTCCGGTCCCGCGACTAAGCTGAGGCGCCCACTGGCGCCCGCGGCAGGTCTGGTCGAGGTGCGCGCGAGCAGTTCGACGCGCCCGGGCAGCGCCTCGGCGCCTGACACCCCGACCCACGCTCGCCGCGGAGTTCAACCCTCGTCGACTGACCGGTCGAGGCGGAGCCCCCGCCGGAGGATGTCGTGGAGCGAGGCGAGCTCCGCAGCGTCAAGCCCGTCGAGGGCCTCGGCCACGGACCGGTCACCGAGGGCGTCCGCGGCCGACAACGCCCGAAGGCCGGCTGCGGTCGGGTCAACGCGAGACCGCCGTCGGTCGGCGGGGTCGCGCTGACGCTTGACGAAGCCCTTGCGCTCTAGCTTGTCGACGGCGGCGACCACGACCGTCGGCGCCTTGTGCATCAACCGGGCAATGTCGTTCTGCGTGCCGGGCCCATCGGCATCCAGTATCGCAAGCACGGTGTAGTCATGGCCGTCGAGCCCGATCTCCGCGAGCGGTTGCTCGGCTTGGCGTCCGAGGTGGTCGGCGAGGGCGACGAGCAAGAAGCCCAATCGGCCGGCGGCGGCGTCAGGGACGTCACGAGGCTGCCGGTCGGCGAGCGGCACGTCGCTACGGCGGCCGACAGCGGCGGGTCGAGGGGCACCAGGCATAGCAGCGATGATAGCTCGGCTAGACGGTGCGGCACATGAACCGTTAGGCTTCCGTAACATCCACCAGCCGAGCTACGTGCTGACCGCGCATCGCGGCCCGCCCTCGTGCTCGAGCAGACGCAGTCGTCGGGAGCCTCATGACCACCACCGCCACCACCACCGCCGTCCAGAGCCAGAACCCGCACCATCGGCACCGGTGGCTCATTCTCGCCGTGGTCGGGATCGCCCAGCTCATGGTCATCCTCGACTCGACCATCGTGAACATCGCGCTTCCCAGCGCCCAGGGCGCGCTGCAGTTCAACGACGGGGACCGCCAGTGGGTGGTCAGCGCCTACGCGCTCGCCTTCGGCTCTCTGCTGCTGGTCGGCGGTCGCATCTCGGACATCTTCGGCCGTAAGTGGGTCTTCGTCGGAGGTCTGCTCGGCTTCGCCGTCGCGTCGGCCATCGGTGGCGCGGCCCAGAACTTCGAAGTGCTCATCGCCGCGCGGGCCCTCCAGGGCGCGTTCGGGGCCTTGCTCGCGCCCGCCGCCCTGTCGATCTTGACCACCACCTTCACCGACGGGGTCGAGCGCAACCGCGCCTTCGGGATCTTCGGCGCCGTCTCCGGATCGGGCGCTGCGATCGGGCTGCTGCTCGGCGGGATCCTCACCGAGTACCTGACCTGGCGCTGGTGCCTGTACGTCAACCTCGCCTTCGCCGCGGTGGCGATCGCCGGAGCCCTGCCGCTGCTGGCCAACCAGCGCCCCGACCAGCGCCCGCGCATCGACGTCGCGGGCACCGCAACCTCCACCGGAGGGCTCTTCGCCTTGGTCTACGCCTTCTCGCAGGCAGAGTCGAGCGGCTGGAGCTCGACGCTCGTGCTCGGCCTGATCGCCGTCGGGTTGGTCCTTCTGGTGTCCTTCGTGCTCATCGAGCGCCGGAGCGCGCACCCGCTGCTCCCGCTGCACGTCGTCCTGGACCGCAACCGAGGCGGCGCCTACCTGGCCATCGGCCTGGCCAGCGCCGCCATCTTCGGGGTCAACCTCTTCCTGATCTTCTTCCTTCAGCAGACCCTCGGCCTCAGCCCGGTGGAGTGCGGCTTGGCGTTCCTGCCGCTGTCGGCGGTCATCGTCGTCGTGGCGGCCACCGCCCAGACGCAGGGCGTGCCCCGCGTCGGCGGCAAGCCGCTGCTCGTAGCCGGGATGGCGTTGGGGGCCGTCGCCCTCGCCCTGTTGGCGCAGCTCACCGTCGGGTCGTCGTACGCCGCCCACGTGCTGCCGGCGCTGCTCGTGCTCGGCGTCGGCTTCGGGCTGGTCATCGCACCCGCGCTGGCTCTCGCCACGCTCGGCGTCGAGGACTCCGACACCGGCGTGGCCTCAGCCATGGTCAACATCGGCCAGCAGCTAGGCGGGTCCATCGGCATCGCCCTGCTAACGACGTTCTTCTCCAGCGCCGTCAGCGACTACATCATCAGCAACGGCAGCGCACCCGAGGTCGCGCAGGCCGCTGCGGTCCACGGCTACACGACGGTCTTCTGGTGGGGAGCGGGCATCTTCACTGCCGGCGCGGTGATCCTGACCATCGTCATGCGCCGCGGCGTCCCGACCCAACAGGAGCTTTCGGCCGCCGCCGTGCCGGCCGGATGAGCGCCAGGCCGGCACAGCGACAGTCCGCATCGGCAAGGCGAGTAGGACCACGGCGGTAGTACCAGGTCGCCCAGCTCCCGCTTCACACCGACGATGTCCGTCGCTCAAGGTGCGGCCAACTCCCTCTAACACGGTGGAGCCAGTGACCTTGACGAAGCCACTGCGACGATGACGTGCAGCACTGCTCATACGCACCTCCTTGTCGTGTTCAGCGGCCACACCCCTCGCCGCTGCCCGTCCCCAAGGAACCGGACCGGCGTCCCCGCGAGACCACCGGGCGTTACAGCGGCGGCCGTGAGGTGCCACGAGGCGGTCGGGGTTAGCCTCGACGGACGCCTGCCCGTCAGCCGACCCCCGGAGCACCGATGACCACACCCGCCGCCTCGCTCGTGGACCGCGTGCGCGGGGCCGTGGACGTGCTGGCGCGCGAGGTCATCAAGTTCGGGGCCGTCGGCGCCCTCGCGTTCGTCGTCGACCTCGGCATCTTCAACGTGCTGCGCTTCGGCCTCGGTGACGGCGGCCCGCTCGAGCACAAGCCGCTGACGGCCAAGGTCGTGTCGGTCGTCGTCGCCACCACGGTCGCGTGGCTGGGCAACCGCTTCTGGACCTTCCGGCACCGTCGGCGCGCGTCGGCCCGCCGCGAGGCCGTCCTGTTCTTCGTGTTCAACGGCGCCGGTCTCGCCATCGCGCTCGGCTGCCTCGGGTTCAGCCACTACGTGCTGCAACTGCGGTCGGCGCTCGCCGACAACGTCTCCGCCAACGGCGTGGGCCTGGTGCTGGGCACCCTGTTCCGGTTCTGGGCCTACCGCCGGTTCGTCTTCAACGCCGAGCTCGCCGACACCGACCTCGACCCCGCTGTGGGGGTCCACGACGACGCGGCCGTCCGCGCCGACGTCCCTCACCTCGGGTAGCCGAGCGGGGCCTCCTCGGCCGCCGGCAGGAACAGCGCGAAGACCGGTGGCCGGTTGCGCACCAGCTCGAGACGGCCGCCGCCGGCCTCGGCGAGGTCACGGGCCAGCGCCAGACCGAGGCCGGTGCTCCCCCGGCCGCTCACCGAGCGCTCGAAGACACGGTGGCCGAGCTCGGCGGGCACGCCCTCGCCCTCGTCCGTGACCTCCAGCACGACAGAGCGGCCGGTGCGGCGCAGGCGCACGGTGGTGTCGCCGTCCCCGTGCGCGAGGCTGTTCTCCAGCAGCGTCGCCACGACCTGGCCGACCGTGCCCGGCGCCGCGAGCACCTGCACAGCGTCGTGCTCGGCGATGACCAGCCGCCGGCGGGCGCTGCGGAACGCCGGCCGCCACTCCTGCAGCTGCTGGGCGAGGACGGCGTCGACGTCGACGGGCGACAGCGACCGCCGATGGGTGCTGCGCGCCCGCGCCAGCAGGTCGTCGACCACCTGCGTCAGCCGGTCGACCTGGTCCTGGGCGACCCGCGCCTCGTCGTGCACCGCCGCAAGGTCAGCGCTGGTGGTGAGCTCCTCGAGGCGCATCGACAGGGCCGTGAGCGGTGTGCGCAGCTGGTGGGAGGCGTCGGTCGCGAACTCGCGCTCGGCGGCGAGCGTGGCCGCCATCGACTCGGCGCTGCGGCGCAGCCCCTCGGCGACGCGGTCGAGCTCGGCGACGCCGGTGGCGATCGGCCGCAGCCGGGACTGCCCGAGCCCGACCCGGTCGGCGTTCTCGGCCAGCGCCCCGAGCAGCGCTGCGACCCGCCGCGCCTGGCGCAGCGCGAGCGCCGCGGCCAGGGCGAACGCCACGACGGCGAAGCCGAGCACCACCGCCACCAGCTCGAGCAGGTCCTGGCGCACCGCCGACCGCGGCAGGCTGACCTCGACGCTGACCGTGCCGGCGCGTGCCATGGCGCGCAGGCTGTCGGGCGAGCGCCGCGCACCCACCACCACGGGCGCCCGGCCGGCCTGGGTGATCTCGGCGTGCATCAGGTCACCCTGCGGGCCGGTGCCGAGGATGGCGGCGACCTGCGACAGGTCGACCGGCACGCCCTCGGTGCGCCGGCCCTGGACGACGACAGCGAGCGCCTCGGCTCGCTCGGCGAGGTCGCCGGTGGCCTGCTGCCGCACGATGAACGACCCCACGACCAGCACGGGGACGCCGACCAGCAGCACGGCCACCGCCACCACGACGAGCGACCCGCGCACGAGCTGCGCCCGCAGCGAGGTGCTGCGGGTCGGGGCTGCCGGAGAGCTCAGGCGTCACGCTCGAAGCGGAAGCCGACCCCGCGCACGGTGGAGATGAAGCGGGGCTGGCCCGCGTCGTCCCCGAGCTTGCGGCGCAGCCACGACACGTGCATGTCGAGGGTCTTGGTCGGCCCTGCCCAGTCCGGCGCCCACACCTCGTGCATCAGGTCCTCGCGCGGCACCACGCGCCCCGCCTCGCGCACCAGCACCCGCAGCAGGTCGAACTCCTTGGCGGTCAGCGTGAGCCGCTCGTTGTCGAGGTAGGCCTGCCGGGCGTCGGCGTCGACACGCACGCGTGAGGCCGCACCCGCCTCCGGCTGGCCGCGCCGCAGCAGGGCGCGGGCCCGTGCGAGCAGCTCGGCGAGGCGGAACGGCTTGGTGACGTAGTCGTCGGCGCCGGCGTCCAGCCCGACGACGGTGTCGACCTCGTCGGCGCGGGCGGTCAGCACCAGCACCGGGACGGCGTTGCCGCGCGAGCGCAGCTCACGGCACACGTCGAGCCCGTCCATGCCCGGCAGGCCGAGGTCGAGCACCACCAGGTCGACCGCGTGACCCGCCGCGTCGAGCACAGCGGGCCCGCTGCCGTGGACCTCCACCTCGTAGCCCTCGCGGCGCAGCGCGCGCGCCAGCGGGTCGGAGATCGCCCTGTCGTCCTCGGCCAGCAGCACCCGGGTCATGCCCGGCATCGTAAGGTCGCCGGCGGCCCGCCCGGCGACCGGTCCGCCTCAGTCCTCAGGGTGCAGCACAGCGGTCACGGTCAGGCCGCCGTCCTGCTCGACGACCTCGAGCCGACGTCCGGCCAGGTCGCGCAGCGCCTGTCGGACGGCCTCGGGGTCGAGGTCGGTGGCGACCGACGCGACGTCCTCGTCGGTGCAGGGCAGCGCGAGCTCCTGGACGACGCCGAGCACCTGCTTGCGCACCGGGTCGTCCTCGGTGTCGACGACCGCCGGATCGACCTGCCAGCGCTCGTCGTCCGGGGTCATCGGCAGGCCGGCGGGAAGGTCGGTGCCCTGGTCGAGGTCGGCGGCGGGGTCGATGTCGGAAGGATGCGCGTCGGTCATGACGCTCCTCTACCCGTGCCCCGGGTGCGCAACCGGCGGGTCCGCCCACACCGGTGGCCGCTTCTCGCGGAAGGCGCGCACGCCCTCGGCCCGGTCGGGGGCGAAGGCGACCTGCCCCCAGCCGGCGTCCTCGACGTCGAGGCCCGACGCGAGGTCGGTGTCGAACCCGTCGCGCAGCACCGCCTTGGCGACGCGCGTGGCCGTCGGCGAGCTCGCGGCGATGACGTCGGCCAGCGCGACCGCGGCCTCCAGGTCACCGCCGGCCGGCACCAGGCGGTCGACGCAGCCGAGAGCGAGTGCCTCCTGCGCCCCCACCCGGCGGCCGGTGAGCACCAGGTCGGCGGCGCGGGCGGCACCCACCCGGCGCACCAGCCGCTGGGTGCCCCCGCCGCCGGGGATGATGCCGACCGTCACCTCCGGCAGCCCGACGACCGCGGTCTCGTCGGCGACGACCAGGTCGCAGGCCAGCGCCAGCTCGAAACCCCCGCCGAGCGCGAAGCCGTGCACCGCGGCGACCAGGGGCACCGGCAGGTCGAGCACGCTGCGGTAGGCCCCGCGCGTCACCGGTCGCTGGTCGCGCAGGTCGTCGTCGGTGAAGTGCGCGCGCTCCAACAGATCGGCCCCCACGCAGAACGCCCGGTCGGCTGCGCTGGCCAGCACGGCGGCACGCACCCACGGCAGCGTCGCGAGCTCGACGAGCACCGCGGTCAGCTGCGTGGCGAGCGCGGTCGACACGGCATTGAGCGCCTCCGGCCGGTCGAGCACGACCACGGCGACGTGGTCGCCGTGCCGCTCCCAGCGCACCAACGCGTCGTCCGGCATGGCAGGCACGCTAGCGACCGCGAGGCCGTGCCGGCTGCACCGTCACCGTCCTCGCGGGCCGGGGCATTCCTGGCCGAGACGAGGGCACAAGCACTCGGACGCAAACTCCTGCGCGACATCTTCGGCATTGGCGAGCAGGCGTTCGCCAACCTCGTCGATGCGATGGAGCAGGGCCGCGAAGGCGAGACCGCAGCCTTGCTGCAGCGGATGAACGAGTCCATCGCCACGCACCTGTTTCCGCAGCGGTGGTGGAACCAGGACCGCGACTTCGAGCTCCGGCTCGGGCCCCGGAGCACGAGCTCGCTCAGCGCAGCAGAGCGCGCTCGTCGTCCCAAAGTTTGACAGCTACCAGCTCCTCTACTGCCACTCCGAGAGCGTAGATGCCGCGACGCGCTGTCCGGTCGGCCGTGCGGCCACCTGCCGCTGCAGTTCACGGCGACCCGCCAGGACGGTAGGTGACCCCACTCGCGGTGTGCGTTGCAGCGGTAGATGGCGAAGTCGTCGCACCGCTAGGTGGCTGGCGGCGCCCGCAGTCGCGTCCGGCAGCGGATCGTTCACCGGTCTCGGCTGCCAACTGCTCGGCGGGGCTCACCGATCGAACGCCCACACCTCCCTATCGTTCTCCCGTGGCCGATCTCGCTTCCGGATGTGTCCTCGAGCCCGTCACGGCGCGCGACGTAGAGGTTCAGGTCCTGCTTGACGCACTCACCGCTGAGCTGGCCGGGGGCGGCTACAGGCCTGAGGAGACTTTCGGCTACTCCGTCGCGCAGCTCGAGGCCAGCCAGGTGCATCTCATCGGAGCCCGGGTCGCCGGCCAGCTCACGGGAGTCGCCGGCATCGAGGTGCAGGGCCGCGGCCTCGCCGAGCTCAAGCGGTTCTTTGTCGCACCCGAGCAGCGCGGCACCGGCGTAGCCGACGCACTCATCACAGCGCTCCTCGCACACGCAGCCGACTCCGGGGTGCGACTAGTCCGCCTGGAGACGGGCGACGAGCAGCAGGCAGCGTTGGGTTTCTACCGGCGCCACGGCTTCACGCGCGTCCCGCGCTTCAGCCCCTACGAGGCCAGCGAGACCTCCGTGTGCATGGAACGCCCCATCTGACCGGCCGGCTCCAGAGCACCTCCGAAGCACCCAGTGCACAGGGCGGACTCATGGGCGTCTCGCAAGCCGACCGATCAGCGGAGGCCTTGAGACTCGGAACAGGCAGCACGCGATCTTGTGCCACAGGGGAAGGTGCTGCAGGACTGACCCGGGCCGTCCCTGGAACGGCTGCAGGCTGCTCTAACCTCAGCTCCCATCTCGCCGCGCAACACCAAGACCGTCCACCAGCCTGCCGGCGAACTCGTGGCTGCGACGCTGCGCCTGCTCGACGTGCGGCACGTCCCCGTGCAGCTCGAGCTGCGGCGGCTCGCCGTCCGCGAGCAGCTTGCGCGGTACGCCATCGTCGCAGCAGGCCACCGCCACTCGCGCGGTGGCCCGCCGAACGCTCCGGCACGCTCAGCGCAGGTGGACGACGTCACCGGCCGCGAGCGCCCGCGGGGGCGACCCGTCGGCGGGTGCGACGAGCAGCCGGCCGTCGTCGTCCAGCCCGGTGGCGACGCCGACGAGCAGCAGCTCGCCCGGCAGGTGCACCTGCACGCGCGAGCCGATGGTCGTGCTGGCCTCGCGGTAGGCCGCGGCGAGCCCGCTGGATGTCGGGTCGCCGGCGGCCGAGCGCCAGGCCGTCGTCCAGCGGCCGAGCGATCGCAGCACCGCGCGCAGGACTGTGTCGCGGTCGGTGGTCGTCGCGGCGGCCGTCGTGAGGGACGCCGCGGTCGGCACGGGCAGCTCGTCGGCGCGCTGGGTGACGTTGACGCCGATCCCCACCACGACGCCGGGGCCGGCGGGCGTCGCCACGACCTGGGCCAGCACGCCGCACAGCTTGCGGGCCTCGCCCTCGACGTCGACGAGCACGTCGTTGGGCCACTTCAGCCCCGCCTGGACGTCGGCCACCTCGGTGAGCGCCTCGGCCACGGCCACCCCGGCGAGCAGCGGCAGCCACGACCACCGGGCCTGCGGCACGTCGTCCGGCACGAGCAGCACCGACACCGCGACCGACGAGCGCGGGGGCGTCGACCAGGTGCGGTCGTGACGGCCGCGCCCGGCACGCTGGTCGTCGGTGGTGAGCACAGCGCCGTCGAGGGCGGCACCGGAGGCGGCGCGCGCAGCCAGGTCGTCGTTGGTCGAGCCGGTCGCGGTCAGCACCTCGACCGACGTCCAGGGGCCTGGGCCGTCGACCAGCGCCCGGCGCAGGGGTCCGATGCGCAGCGGAGGGCGGCCGAGGTCCGTCCACGGCGAGGGGTCGGGCACCCCGCGAGGCTAGGCCCGGCGGTGCGGCGCGAGATCGGTAGGGTGCCCGGATGCCCCACGACGCGCCCGCTCACGACCTCCACACCACGGCCGGCCGCCTCGGCGACCTGCAGGCCCGCATGGACCACGCCGTCCACGCCGGGTCGGCCCGCGCGGTCGAGAAGCAGCACGCCAAGGGCAAGGGCACCGCGCGCGAGCGCCTCGACCTGCTGCTCGACGAGGGCAGCTTCACCGAGCTCGACGCCCTCGCGCGGCACCGCTCCACCAACTTCGGGGGCCAGGCCAACCGGCCGTACGGCGACGGCGTCGTCATCGGCTACGGCACCGTCGACGGCCGCCCGGTGTGCGTCTACGCCCAGGACTTCACGGTCTTCGGCGGCAGCCTCGGCGAGGTGTTCGGCGAGAAGATCGTCAAGATCATGGACCTCGCCATGAAGATCGGCTGCCCGGTGATCGGCATCAACGACTCCGGCGGCGCGCGCATCCAGGAGGGCGTGGTCTCGCTCGGGCTCTACGCCGAGATCTTCCGGCGCAACGTGCACGCCTCCGGCGTCGTCCCGCAGATCTCGCTGATCATGGGTCCCTGCGCCGGCGGCGCGGTCTACTCCCCCGCCATCACCGACTTCACGGTCATGGTCGACCAGACGTCGCACATGTTCATCACCGGCCCCGACGTCATCAAGACCGTCACCGGCGAGGACGTCGGCATGGAGGAGCTCGGCGGCGGCCGCACCCACAACACCCGCAGCGGCAACGCCCACTACCTCGCCGACGACGAGGCCGACGCCGTCGAGTACGTCAAGGCGCTGCTGTCGCACCTGCCCAGCAACAACCTGGAGCAGCCGCCGGCGTTCGACGCGCCCGGCGAGCTCGAGCCCGACGCCGAGCTCGACACGTTCATCCCAGACTCACCGAACCAGCCGTACGACATGCACACCGTCATCACCCACGTGCTCGACGACGGCGACTTCCTCGAGGTGCAGGCCCTGTTCGCGCCCAACATCGTCGTCGGCTTCGGCCGCGTCGACGGCCACCCGGTGGGCGTCGTCGCGAACCAGCCGAACCACCTGGCTGGCACGCTCGACATCGACGCGAGCGAGAAGGCTGCGCGGTTCGTGCGCACCTGCGACGCGTTCAACGTCCCCGTCATCACGCTGGTCGACGTGCCCGGGTTCCTGCCCGGCACCGACCAGGAGTGGAACGGCATCATCCGCCGCGGCGCCAAGCTGCTCTACGCGTACGCCGAGGCCACCGTCCCGCTCGTCACGGTCATCACCCGCAAGGCGTACGGCGGTGCGTACGACGTCATGGGCTCCAAGCACCTCGGCGCCGACGTCAACCTCGCCTGGCCCACCGCGCAGATCGCCGTCATGGGCGCCCAGGGCGCGGTCGGCATCCTCTACCGCGGCGAGCTCGCGGCCGTCGCAGCCGACGGCGGCGACGTCGACGCGGCGCGCGCCCGCTACATCGCCGAGTACGAGGACACCCTCGCCAACCCCTACATCGCCGCCGAGCGCGGCTACGTCGACGCCGTCATCGCGCCGAGCACCACCCGGTCGCACATCGTGCGGGCGCTGCGTCACCTGCGCACCAAGCACGAGACGCTGCCCGCCAAGAAGCACGGGAACATCCCGCTGTGACCGCGCCCGACGACCAGAGCGTCGACGCGGCACCGTTCCTGCGCGTCGTGCGGGGCCGGCCGACCGACGCCGAGCTCGCGGCGCTCGTCGTCGCGCTCAGGTCGCGCGGCGGCGACGGCGCCCAGCAACCCTCCCCGCCGAGCCCGTGGGGCGACCCGGCGCGACGGCTCCGCTCGTGGGGACGGCCGGGCTCAGGTCGCTGACCCGCCGCTCGCCGGCAGCGCCAGGAAGAACGTGCGGTCGGGGGCGTACCACGGCTCCAGAGCCAGCGTCACGGCGTACCCGTTGTCCTGCAGCAGCCGGTAGAACGAGTCCAGGTCGGGCCAGAACGAGGTCTCGTTGACCCAGGACGCGAGCGGCGACTCCAGGTGCTCGCCGTAGAGCCGCCCGCGGTAGCCGTCCTCCTCGACGCTGCTGCCCAGCCGGTCGTCGCCGTACTCGATGCCGACGTCGACGTGCGTGTCGAGCACCAGCGGCCGCCCCGCCGACCGGCTCAGCAGGTCGCGCTGGTCGGCCAGCGTCAGGTGGTAGAAGAGCCCGAGGCACACCACGACGTCGTACTGGCCGAGGTCGTGCTCGCGGATGTCCTGGTGCACCCAGCGGATGCGCTCGTCGTCCGGGAACCGCTCAGTGCGCGCGTCGACGGCCGTGACGTCCCAGCCGGAGTCGGCCGCGCGCTTGGCGAACAGCCCGTGCCCGGCGCCGAGGTCGACCAGGCGACCGGTCGGCAGCACGTCGAGGATCGTGTCGAACGCCTCGAAGCGGCGCTGGCTGTTGGCCGGGTCGAGCCGGGCGATGCCGCGGCGGCCGGCGGGCTCGCGGTAAGGGACGCTGAACGGCGCCGTGCCGCGCGGCGGCTGCGGGTACGTCGGGGCCGGCGGTGCCATGGGGGGCGCGGGCGGCGCGGGCGGCGGAGGCGGCGGCAGCGGCGGCACGGGCAGCTGGCGCGGGCCGGGCGGCAGCACCGGGGGACGTCCGGCCACGGTCCGCACCAGCCGCCGGGCAGCGGCGATCGCCCGCACGGGCGGCTGGTCGCGAAGCCTGCGGTACGAGCGCTCCCAGTAGGCGGCGTCCGAGCGCGCCTGGGCCAGCTGGGCCTGCAGCCGCGCCTGCTGGGCAGCGGTGTCGTCGCGAGCGCTCATGACGCCTTCCGAGTCGGCGAGATCCTGCCGCGGCAGCCTGGCAGACGGCGCCGACCCCGCCGGGGAGCCGGGCGCCCGACGCGCCGCGCGCTCGTCGCCGTCCTCGCGCGGCAGGGTCGTGACCACCCGGTCGGTAGGGTCGTCGCCGTGACAGCGCCGCCCGTCCCCCGCCCGCGCACCGAGGTCGACGCGATCGCCGACGAGCACCTCGAGGGCGCCGTCGCCCTCGACCCCATCGACGCCACGTCGATGGGGGTGTCCGGCTACGACCACCTCCTCACCGACTTCTCGCCGCAGGGTGACGCCGACCGCGCCGACCACGCGCGCCGCACGCTGTCACGGCTGGCGCAGGCCCGTCCTGCGGACGAGGTCGACGAGGTGACGCTCGCCGCCATGCGCGAGCGGCTGGGTCTCGAGGTCGAGATGCTCGAGGCCGGCGTCGTCACCGGGGCGCTCAACAACCTGGCCAGCCCGGCGCAGGCGTTGCGCGACGTCTTCGACCTGATGCCCACCGACTCGGTGCAGGCGTGGCAGACCGTGGCCGCCCGGCTCGCAGCGCTCCCGCAGGCGGTCGACCAGTACGTCGCGGCGCTGCGGCAGCGGGCCGCCGGTGACGCGCCGGCCCCCGTCCGCCAGCTGCGAGCCGTCGCCGAGCAGTGCGAGCAGCTCGCCGGCCCCGTCAGCTTCTTCACCTCGTTCGTCGCGGCGCCCGGCGTCGAGCTGGCCGGCTCGCTGCGGGCCGAGCTCGAGCGCTCCGCGGCCGCGGCGGTGTCGGCGTACGGCCTGCTGCACGACGTCCTCGTAGACGAGCTGCTGCCGACCGCGCCCGACCGCGACCCGGTCGGGGCCGAGCGCTACGAGCTGTTCTCCCGGTACTTCCTGGGGGCGCAGGTCGACCTCGACGAGACCTACGCCTGGGGCCAGGACGAGGTCGCGCGCATCGCCGACGAGATGGCGCGCACGGCCGACGAGATCAGCCCCGGTGCTGGCGTCCGGCAGGCCGTGCGGCTGCTGGACGACGACCCCGCCCGCACGCTGCACGGCACCGACGCGCTGCAGGCGTGGATGCAGGCGCGGTCGGACGAGTCGCTGGAAGCGTTGCGGGACAGCCACTTCGACGTCCCCGAGCCGATCCGCCGCCTCGAGTGCCGCATCGCGCCCACGAACACCGGCGGCATCTACTACACCGGTCCGAGCGAGGACTTCAGCCGCCCGGGCCGGATGTGGTGGTCGGTGCCGGCGGGCGACGACACGTTCCACACCTGGGGCGAGCTGTCGACGGTCTACCACGAGGGCGTTCCGGGCCATCACCTGCAGGTGGCGCAGACGGTGTTCCGCGCCGAGCTGCTCAACCGGTGGCGCCGGTTGGGCTGCTGGGTCAGCGGCCACGGGGAGGGCTGGGCGCTCTACGCCGAGCGGCTGATGCAGGACCTCGGGTTCCTCGACGACCCGGGCGACCGCATGGGCATGCTGATGAGCCAGTCGATGCGCGCGGCCCGCGTGGTGCTCGACATCGGCATCCACTGCGAGCTGCCCGCGCCCGCCGAGGTGGGCGGCGGCGCCTGGACACGCGAGAAGGCCGAGGCGTACTTCGCCGCGCACACCACGCTGACCGAGGCCACCCGCCGGTTCGAGCTCGACCGCTACCTCGGCTGGCCCGGCCAGGCGCCGTCGTACAAGGTCGGCGAGCGGCTGTGGCTGTCGCTGCGCGAGGAGGTGAGCCGCCGCGAGGGCGCCGCGTTCTCGCTGCCCGCCTTCCACCGCAGGGCCCTGGACGTCGGCTCCGTCGGCCTGGACGTGCTGCAGCGCAGCCTGCTCGGCAGCGAGGACGCCCGATGACCGCCGTCGACCTGGTGCTCGGCTCGGCGAGCCCGGCGCGTCTCGCCACGCTGCGACGCGCGGGGGTCGAGCCCGTCGTCGTCGTCTCGCACGTCGACGAGGACGCCGAGGTCGAGCGCGCGCTCGCGACCTACGGCTCGCTCGGCCCCGACGAGGTGCCGCTCGTGCTCGCCCGCGCCAAGGCTGAGGCCGTGGCCGCAGCGATCGAGTCGGGCGCGACCGACGTCGAGGTGGACGAGCCGGTCGTGCTCGGCTGCGACTCGGTGCTCGAGCTGGACGGCGAGGTGCACGGCAAGCCCGTCGACGTGGCGGAGGCGACCGCCCGCTGGCGCCGCATGCGCGGGCGCTCCGGCGTCCTGCACACCGGCCACTGGGTCATCGACCTGCGCGAGGACGGCAGCGGCGCCACCCTGGGCGCCGTCGCCTCGACCACGGTGCACTTCGCCGACGTCAGCGACGCCGAGATCGACGCCTACGTCGCGACCGGCGAGCCGCTCGCCGTGGCCGGCGCCTTCACCACCGACGGCCTCGGCGGTGCCTTCGTCACCGGCATCGAGGGCGACCACCACAACGTCGTCGGCGTCAGCCTGCCCCTGCTGCGCGAGCTCCTTGCCGAGTGCGGTGTCCCCTGGACCTCCCTCTGGACCAGACCGGCCAACCCCCACCCCTGACCCGCTCCCCGTGATCATGCAATCCCGGCCCGCGCGTCGGCCAGCGCGCTCGCGCCGGATCCGGTGCTCGGCTGCACCGCGCGCCAGCGCTCCGTCCGAGGCCGAAGCAAGGACGCTCGGCTGCACCGGAGGTCGGGGCTTGGTCCGGCCGGAGGCCGTCGGCAGCCTCCGGCCCGCTGTCGCAAGCTCCTTGACGCGGACCTCCGGCTACCGCCCTCCGGCCTTCATGGCGCACTGACCGCGGACCCGCCCTCCCCGACGTGATCATGCGATTCCGGCTCACCACCCGGTCAGCGCTGGCGGGACGGCGCCGCCTCGGCAGCCCGGTGGCGTGTCCAGCCGGGTGCGGCAGCGCGGCGTGATCCGCAAGGCGGGCGATCGCGGCATCGCTTCCCGTGCCTCGGGAGGGTGACGTGAGCCGCTGCGGCCGGCGCGTGAGCACGACCTGCTGCTCACTCGTCTGCTGACCTAGGGACCTGTCCCGCCAACCCCGGTCCGGACTCGCAAGATCACGGGGTTCGTGCCCTGCCGGTCGGTCAGCCGACGGCTACGCACGACGCGGGATCGTGGTGCCGCACCGGACGACGACCCGACGTCGAAGGACGAGGGCCGGTGGCCGGAGGCCCGCGTCGAGGAGCTTGCGACAGCGGGCCGGAGGCCGCCGGCTCTCGGCCGGACGCAACCGCCTCAAGACGGCGCCGGACGAGCTCAAGCCTCGAGCAACGACTGGCCCCAGTACCCACCAGGCTGGACGCCGGGAGGCACGGCCCACAGCCCGGAACCGGTGTGCCGCAGGTACTCCGCCATGGCGTCCATGCTCGCGAGCCGGTTCTGCATCGGGACGTACTGGGTGCGCGGGTCGCGGCAGAAGGCGATGAAGAACAGGCCCGAGTCGAGGTGGCCGAGGCCGTCGGAGCCGTCGACGAAGGAGTACCCGCGGCGCAGCAGCTGGTGGCCACCGTTGGCCGACGGGTGCGCGAGCGCGACGTGGGAGTCCTTGGGCAGGGCGGCGACGTCGATGGCGTCGTGCTCGTGCGCCTTGCCGAGCGGCGCACCGCTGCCCTTGTGGCGACCGGTCACGCGCTCCTGCTCGCTCAGGCTGCTGCGGTCCCAGGTCTCGATGGTCATCGCGATGCGGCGGGCCACGAGGTAGCTGCCACCGTGCATCCAGCCGGCGCCGTCGCCGCGGTCGGCCCACACGTGCTGCGCGAGGGTCGGGTCGTCGTCCCCGGCGATGTTGGCCGTGCCGTCCTTGAAGCCGAACAGGTTGCGAGGCGTCTGCTGCGACGGCGTGGTCGAGCTGGTCTTGCCGAAGCCGAGCTGGCTCCAGCGCACCGAGGCGTCGCCGAAGCCCAGGCGGGCCAGGTTGCGGATCGCGTGCACGGCGACCTGCGGGTCGTCGGCGCACGCCTGCACGACGAGGTCGCCGCCGCTGCGGTTCGGGTCGAGCACGTCGCCGGGGAAGTGCGGCAGCTCCGCGAGCTGTGCCGGACGACGGGAGGCCAGGCCGTAGCGGTCCCTGCCGTTCTTCTCGAACACCCCGGGACCGAAGCCGAAGGTGAGCGTGAGGCGGGAAGCGTTGAGCCCCAACGCCTCACCGGTGTCATCGGGGGGCGCCATGACCTGCGTCGGCAGAGACCCGGTGCCGACCTCGCGGCCGGCGGTCAGCGCGGCTGCGGCCTGCGTCCACCGCTGCAGCAGCGCGATCACCGCACCCCTGTCGTCGGTGGTCAGGTCGAACGCCGCGATGTGCAACCGGTCCTGGACGGGCGTGGAGATGCCGGCCTGGTGGGCGCCGTGGAACGGGACGACGGTCTGCGGGGCGGCGGTGGTCCTGGCGCTGCTGGCCTCGGCCGCGACGGCGACTCCCTCGGCCGCGGTCGCACCGACGACAGCGGCGGCAGCGCCGAGCCCGAGCAGCCGCCGGCGGCTGAACCCGCTCGCGGGCGCGGTCATGAGGCGACCGAGGCGGCGAGCCGCGACAGGGGCTCGCTGAGGGCGTCGACGACGTCCGCGAGCTTCCTGCGGTCGGCGTCGCCGACGGTGTCGTAGCTGACGAAGCCCTCACCGTCGCGGAAGCGCGACAGCTCGGCCTGCACCATCGCGAACCGGGTGTCGAGCGTGGTGACCAGGGCCTGGTCGCGTTCTGCGGCAACAGGCTTGAGCAGGTCGAAGGCCGTGTGCGCGCCGTCGAGGTTGGCCTGGAAGTCGTCGAGGTCGGTGTGGCTGAAGATCTCCTCCTCGCCGGTGATCTTGCCGGTGGCCACCTCGTCGAGCAGCTCCTTGGCGCCGTTGGCCATGCTCACCGCGCTGATCTCGGCGGTCGGCACACGCTGCACCAGCACCTGCAGGTTCTTGACGAGGTCTGCGGCGACCGGCTTCATGCCGGCGGTCGAGTTCTTGGTGAACAGCTGCTTCTCGATGACGTGCCAGCCGGTCCACACCTGGCCGGCCTCGAGGTCGGCCTCGCGCAGGTCCATCTTCGGGTCGAGGTCGCCGAACGACTCCGCCACGGGCTCGAGGCTCTCCCAGCCCTCGCGGCTGGGCGCATAGAGCGCCTTCGCGGCGGCGGCGTCGCCCTGGTCGATCGCCGCGGCCAGCTGCTTCGTCTTCGCGAGGCTGTCCTTGGCGCCCGTCAGCACGAAGGCGCGGTAGCCGTCGACGGCCTTCGCCAGGCGCGGGTCGCTCGCGGCGGTCGTGCCCCCGGCGGCGCTGACCTTGGCCGTGATGCCGTCTCCGGTCTTGCCGGGCTTGCAGCGCAGCACGTAGTCGCCCGGCGGCATCTCGACGACCATGTCCTCGCTGTCGCCCGGGTCGACGTTGGCGCGCTCGGCGACGACCGAGCCGTCGGGCCGCTCGACGTACAGCTCGGTGGCCTGCTCGGTGCGGGCCGTCGTCCGGACGACGACCGTCCCGGCGGTGACCGAGCTGACCGACGGCGTGCACGCGGTCTCAGTCGAGACCACCGTCAGGGCCGGAGCGCCCGCGGCGACGGTCTCGACGGAGCCGCCGCCGCTGCCCGCGGTCGAGCCCGAGCTGCCGCAGGCACCCAGCGCCAGCGCTGCGGGTACCACCAGGAGCAGAGCGCGGGCGGGACGACGAGGCACGAGAGAAGCTCCTGGCTGGACGACGAGCGAACGTAGGTAAGGCTGCCCTTACCCAGGCCCTGTTGTCAAAGGTCGCGCTCATCGTGCCGACCATCGCCAGCACGCTGACGGCGCTCGGCGTGACGAGTCCCACACGAGCGCCGGCTCTCCGCCGGCGACCGGTTCAGCCGGCGCTCCGCCGTCGACCGGGTCAGCCGGCCACGGTCAGCCGGCCACGGTGCTCGCCGCGCGGGCGTCGGCCACCAGCTGCTCCGACACCTCCCACAGCTCACGGGCGGCCTGCGGGTCGAGGGCGTGCGGCAGGACTCCGGCGACCCCGCGCAGCTCGTCGACGACCTCGGCCTCGTGGCAGTCCTCGAAGTAGCGGCCGCCGATGCCCCGCACCTGCGGCGAGGTGGCGAGGAACACCGACGTGGCCGCGCCCTGCTCGGTGGTCTTCATGCGGAACATCCCCGCGGCCTCCGCGGCGCGCGCCTGCTCCTGCGCGGCCGCGCGCTGCTCCTCGCTCCAGTGCCGCTGCAGCGGCGTCCAGATGCCACCGGGCATCAAGGCGTTGGCGGTGATGCCGTCAGCGGCCCACCTGCGCGTCGCCTCGACGGCGAACAGCACGTTCGCGGTCTTGGACTGCCCGTAGGCGAGGTTCGGCGTGTAGGCGCGGCGCTCGAAGAACAGGTCGTCGAAGACGACCGGCGAGGCGGCGTGACCGCTGGACGACACGACGACCACGCGGGCGTCACCGGCGGCGGCGAGCGCCTCGTGCAGGCCCGTGGCGAGCGCGAAGTGCCCCAGGTGGTTGGTGCCGAGCTGGGTCTCCCAGCCCTGCGCCGTCCGGCCGAAGGGGCTGTCCATGACTCCGGCGTTGTTGACCAGGACGTGCAGCGGCCCCCGCCAGGCGGCGGTGAACGCGTCGATCGTCGACAGGTCGGCGAGGTCGAGGTGCGCCACCGCGACGTCGTCGCGTCCGCTCGTGCCGTTGATGTCGGCGGCCACGCGGGCACCTGCCGCGACGTCACGGACGGCGAGAGTGACCTGGGCGCCGGCGTGGGCGAGCGCTCGGGCGGTCTCGACGCCGATGCCGGACGCCGCGCCGGTGACGACGGCTCGCCGCCCGGTCAGGTCGATGCCGTCGACGACCTGCAGGGCCGTGGTGGTGTCGTCGTAGTCGTTCGTGATCCGGTCGTCGCTGGTCGTGTCATCAGTGGTGTGCGTCATGCCACCATCGTAGCAACAGACTGGTTAGTTGCCTACATCGTGGGGGATGATGGTGGCGTGCGAGACGGTGAGCGGAGCAGGCAGCGGCTGATCGAGGCGGCGACGGCGGAGTTCGCGGCCTACGGGGTCGCGGGGGCACGCGTCGACCGCATCGCGGCCACGGCGCAGGTCAACAAGGCGCAGATGTACGGCTGGTACGGGTCGAAGGACGGCCTGTTCGACGCCGTCTTCTCCGAGCAGCTGACCCGCATCGTCGACGACGTCCCGTTCACCCCCGACGACCTGCCCGGCTACGCCGCCGCGCTGTACGACTCCTACCTGGCCGACCCCCACCTGATGCGCCTCTCCGGGTGGTACCGCCTCGAGCGCGTCCCGACCGGTGACCTGCTGGCCGCCCACCCGGGCCTCAGCGACGACAAGCACGACGCGATCGCGAAGGCGCAGGTCGACGGCCTCATCGTCGCTGGCATCGCGCCGCACGACGTCTACGCGATGGTCATCGCCCTCGCCGGCAGCTGGTCACCGCTCAGCGCGACGACCACCGCCACGTCCGCCGACCCCGACGACGACCACGACAGCCGGCGGCGGGCCCTGCGCGGCGTCGTTCACCGGGCGCTCGTGCCGGCCGGCTGACCGAGGCGGTCCTCAGACCGGGGGCACCCCGCGCCGCCGGTCGCTGAAGTGGCGCTCGCGGCGCGCGGCGTACCGCAGCCGCTGCACGAGCTCGCCGCGCAGGTCGGCCGGCTCGACGACGCCGTCGAGCACGAGGTCGGAGACGAGGCGCTCGAGGTCGACGTCCTGCTCGTACTCGCGGCGCCGGTCGGCGACGAACGCGGCGCGCTCACCGGCGTCGGCGATGGTCTCGATCTTCCCGGCGTAGACGGCGTTGACGGCGGCCTCGGGGCCCATGACGGCGATCCGCGCGGTGGGAAGCGCGAGCGTGGCGTCGGGGCCGAACCCGGGGCCGGCCATCGCGTAGAGCCCGGCGCCGTAGGCCTTGCGCAGCACCACCGACACCTGCGGCACCGTCGCCTCCGACACCGCGGCGATCATCTTGGCGCCGTGCCGGATGATGCCGCCGCGCTCGACTTGCGAGCCGATCATGAAGCCGGGCACGTCGGCGAGGTAGACCAGCGGCACGTTGAACGCGTCGCACAGCCAGATGAACCGTGCCGCCTTGTCGGCGCTGTCGCTGAACAGCACACCGCCGCGGACGGCGGAGTTGTTGGCCACCACGCCGACGGTCTCGCCGTCCAGCCGGCCGAAGCCGACGACGAGCTCGGCCGCGAACAGCGGCTTGATCTCGAAGAACGAGTCGTCGTCGAGCAGCCCGTCCAGCACCTCGTGGACGTCGAACGGCTGGCTCTCGACCTCGGGCACCACCCCGTCGTCCAGCGGTACGGCGGGAGGCCGGGGCGCGTAGGACGGCGGGCTCTCGCGCCAGGTCGAGGGCAGGTAGCCGAACAGCACGCGCGCCTGCTCGATGGCGTCGGCGTCGTCGGTGGCGAGCAGGTCGCCGCAGCCGGAGACGGTGCAGTGCATGCGGGCGCCGCCCATCTCCTCCAGCGACACCTTCTCTCCCACCACCATCTCGGCCATCCGGGGGCTACCGAGGTACATGGAGGCGTTGCCCTCCACCATGACTACGACGTCGCAGAACGCCGGGATGTAGGCGCCGCCGGCAGCGGAGGGTCCGAACAGGCAGCAGATCTGTGGCACGCGGCCCGACAGGGCGACCTGGTTGCGGAAGATGCGGCCGGCGCCCCGGCGTCCGGGGAACAGGTCGACCTGGTCGGTGATGCGCGCCCCGGCGGAGTCGACGAGCCAGAAGACCGGCAGCTCCTCGCGCAGCGCGATCTCGGTGGCGCGCACGATCTTCTCGACGGTTCGGGCTCCCCACGACCCGGCCTTGACGGTGGGGTCGTTCGCGACGACCACGGCGGGACGGCCGTCGACGCGCCCGCGGCCGGTGACGACGCCGTCCGCGGGCAGCCCGCCGGCCAGGCTGTTGGCGTAGCGGCCGTCCTCAACGAACGTGCCGGCGTCGACGAGCAGGTCGATGCGGTCGCGCACGTAGAGCTTGCCGCGGTCGGCCAGACGTGCTGCGCCACTAGGCGATGGCGTCGCTGACGCCTCGTGCGCCGCGCGCAGCCGCTGCCGTACGTCGGCGACCCGCGGGTCGACGGGGTGCCGGTCGCTCACGTGGGCAGGCCCAGCCCGCGGGCGATGACCATGCGCTGCACCTCGCTCGTACCCTCGCCGATCTCGAGGATCTTGGCGTCACGGTAGAAGCGCGCGACGGGGTACTCCTCCATGAAACCGTTGCCCCCGAACACCTGCGTGGCCACGCGGGTCGCGGTGACGGCCGCCTCGGTGCTGTAGAGCTTGGCGATCGCGGCGGCGTGCTTGACCTCGGCGACCGAGCGACGGCCGGCGTGGTGCTCATCCTTGAGCCAGGCGGCCTTGTAGGTCAGCAGCCGTGCCGCCTCGACCGACACGGCGAGGTCGGCGATCTGGAACGACACGCCCTGGTTGACGCCGATGGGCCGGCCGAACGCCAGCCGCGTCGTGGCGTAGGAAGTCGTGAGGTCGAGACAGCCTTGCGCCAGACCGAGGGCCAGCGCCGAGATGGCGATGCGGCCGTCGTCCAGAGTTTTCAGGAACTGCCGAAAACCGCTGCCACGCGCGCCCAGCAGGTGGTCAGCGGGCACCGTGGCGCCGTCGAAGCTGAGGCCGTGGGTGTCGCTGGCGTGCCAGCCGAGCTTGTCGTACGCCGGCTCGACGGTGAGGCCCGGCGTGCCCGACGGCAGCATGATGGCGCTGATCTCTGCCTTGCCCTCGGGCGTGGTGCCGGTGCGGGCCGTGACGGTGACGACGCTCGTGATGCCGGTGCCGGAGTTGGTGATGAAGGCCTTCGCGCCGTCGACGACCCAGCGCGCGTCGTGGCCCTCGCCCTCCAGCCGCGCCCTGGTGCGCGTCGCGCCCGCGTCGGAGCCGGCGTCCGGCTCGGTGAGGCCGAAGGCGGCGAGCGCACGGCCGGCGACGAGGTCGGGCAGCCAGCGCTGCTTCTGCTCGTCGGTGCCGTAGCTGAGGATCGGGTTGATCCCGAGCCCGACCCCCGCCGACAGCGTGATGCCGACCGACTGGTCGACGCGGCCGAGCTCCTCGATCGCGACGCACAGCGAGGTGAAGTCGCCGTCCGAGCCGCCGTACTGCTCGGGGACGACGATGCCGAACAGCCCGAGCTCGCCCATCATCGGCACCAGCTCGACGGGGAAGCGGTGCTCGCGGTCCCACTGCCCGGCGTGCGGAGCGACGTGGTCCTGGGCGAACTCGCGCACGACCGCCCGGAAGTCCTCGTGCTCCTTGCTGAGCTCGAACGCGCCGGTGCCGAGCGCTGTCATCGCCACTCCCGATCGTGTGCTTGACGTTGACGTCAACGTAAATCAGGATGCGCGGCATGGCAAGTGCCACCTGGACCATCGCGGAGGTCGCCGACGAGCTCGGCGTCACCCACCGCACCATCCGCTACTACGAGGCCAAGGGGCTGGTCACGCCCGAGCGGCGCGGGACCGTGCGGGTCTTCCACCCCCGCGACCGCACCCGGCTGATGCTGGTGCTGCGCGGCAAGCGGCTCGGCTTCCCGCTCGACGAGATCCGCACGATCGTCGACATGTACGACGAGCAGCCGGGCGAGGGGGGCCAGCTGGCCTACCTGCTCGACCAGATCGCCCGGCGCCGCGCCGACCTCGAGCAGCGGCGGCGAGACGTCGACGCGGCCCTCGTCGAGCTCGACGACCTCGAGCGACGGTGCGCCGCCGACCTCGCTAGGCTCGCGGCCGATCCGGTGGGAAGCCACGCGAGGTCATGACGACGAGCACGACGACGAGCACGACGCCCGGCACGAAGACGAGAACGACGACGAGCACGACGACCGGCACGACGAGGCAGGACGGGGCACGCGAGATGGCAGCTGGCACGAGGCGCCCGATCACCAAGGTGCTCATCGCCAACCGCGGCGAGATCGCGGTGCGCATCGCCCGCGCCTGCGCCGACGCGGGGCTCGCCTCGGTCGCGGTCTACGCCGAGCCCGACCGCGACGCGCTGCACGTCAAGGTTGCCGACGAGGCGTTCGCCCTGGGCGGCACCACCCCCGGCGACTCCTACCTGGTGCAGGAGAAGCTGCTCGACGTCGCGGTCCGCGCCGGCGCCGACGCCGTGCACCCCGGCTACGGCTTCCTCGCTGAGAACGCCTCCTTCGCCCAGGCCGTGCTCGACGCCGGCCTGGTGTGGATCGGCCCCTCCCCCGCGGCGATCGACGCCCTCGGCGACAAGGTCAAGGCACGCGCCATCGCCGAGCGCGCCGGCGCGCCGCTCGTCGCCGGCACCAAGCAGCCCGTCGGGAGCGCCGAGGAGATCCTCGCCTTCGCCGACGAGCACGGGCTGCCCGTCGCCATCAAGGCGGCGTACGGCGGTGGCGGCCGGGGGCTGAAGGTGGCCCGCACCCGCGAGGAGATCCCCGAGCTGTTCGAGTCCGCCGTCCGCGAGGCCGTGTCGGCGTTCGGCCGCGGCGAGTGCTTCGTGGAGAAGTACCTCGACCACCCCCGCCACGTCGAGACCCAGTGCCTCGCCGACGAGCACGGCGGTGTCGTCGTCGTCTCCACCCGCGACTGCTCGCTGCAGCGCCGTCACCAAAAGCTGGTGGAGGAGGCGCCCGCGCCGTTCCTCACCGACGCGCAGGTCACCGAGCTCTACCGCGCCTCGAAAGCGATCCTGCGCGAGGCCGACTACACCGGGGCCGGCACCTGCGAGTTCCTCGTCGCGGTCGACGGCACGATCTCCTTCCTCGAGGTCAACACCCGGCTGCAGGTCGAGCACCCGGTGTCGGAGGAGGTCAGCGGGCTGGACCTGGTGCGCGAGCAGCTGCGGATCGCCGCCGGTGAGCCGCTCGGCTACGACGACCCGCCGCTGCGCGGGCACTCGATCGAGTTCCGCATCAACGGCGAGGACGCCGGGCGAGGGTTCCTGCCCGCCCCCGGGTCGGTCACGTCGTTCCGCCCGCCCAGCGGGCCCGGCGTCCGGGTGGACTCCGGCGTCGAGTCCGGTGACGTCATCGGCGGCGCGTTCGACTCGATGCTCGCCAAGCTCGTCGTCACCGGCGCCACCCGCCAGCAGGCGCTCGAGCGTTCGCGCCGCGCCCTCGACGAGTTCGTCGTCGAGGGCATGCCCACGGTGCTGCCGTTCCACCGGGTCGTCGTCCGCGACCCTGCGTTCGCGCCGTCGTCCGCGGACGAGCCCTTCACGGTGCACACGCGCTGGATCGAGACCGAGTTCGACAACACCATCGAGCCGTGGTCGGGCACCGGTTCTGGCGCCGACATCGCAGCTGGCGAGCGCGTCGTCGTCGAGGTCGGCGGACGCCGGCTCGAGGTCGTGCTGCCGGCCGGCCTCGGGTCGTCGGGCTCTGCCGGCGCCGCACGACCCTCGGCGCCCCGCCGGCGTCGGGGTGGGTCGAACGGCTCCGCCGCCGCGGCAGGTGGCGACGCCCTCCTCGCGCCCATGCAGGGCACCATCATCAAGATCGCCGTCGAGGACGGTCAGGTCGTGGAGGCCGGCGAGCTCGTCGTCGTCCTCGAGGCCATGAAGATGGAGCAGCCCCTCACCGCCCACAGAGCGGGCACCGTCTCCGGCCTCGCCGCCGAGGTCGGCCAGACCGTCACCAACGGCGCCGTGCTGCTCACGATCACCGACTGACTGCTGCTCGCGCCCCGCGCTCAGCTCACGGCAGCGGCGGCCCCGCGAGCGTGAGCACCTCGGCGCCGTCCTCGGTGATCGCGATCGTGTGCTCGCTGTGCGCCGTCCGGCAGCCCGTCGCGCTGCGCAGCGTCCAGCCGTCGGCGTCGGTGGCGAGCTCGTCGGTGTCGGCCATGACCCACGGCTCCAGCGCGAGCAGCAGCCCTGGGCGCAGCCGGTAGCCGCGACCGGGTGAGCCGGCGTTCGCGATGTGCGGGTCCTGGTGCATCGTCGACCCGACGCCGTGGCCCCCGAACTGGGTGTTGACCGTGTACCCGGCCTCGTGCAGCACCGAGCCGATGGCGTGGGACAGGTCGCCGACGCGGGCCCCCGGTCCGGCGGCGGCGATCCCGGCCCTGAGCGCGCGCTCGGTCGCGTCGATCATCGCCAGGCTCTCGAAGGGCCTCGCGTCACCGACGACGAAGCTGATGGCGGAGTCCGCCACGACGCCGTCCTTCGACACCGCGAGGTCGAGCGAGAGCAGGTCGCCCTCCATCAGCAGGTAGTCGCGGGGCAGCCCGTGGAGCACGGCGTCGTTGACCGACGTGCAGATGTAGTGACCGAACGGTCCGCGACCGAACGACGGCGCGTAGTCGACGTAGCACGACACCGCACCCGCCTCGACGATCATCTGCTGGGTCCACCGGTCGATGTCGAGCAGGTTCGTGCCGACCGTGCTGCGGCGCTTCATCGCCTGCAGGATCGTCGCGACCAGCGCGCCCACGGCTCGCGCCCGAGGCAGCTCCGCGGACGTGAGGATCTCGATCATCTGCAGCCTTCCGGGCGTCACCAACAGCTGTCCCGGCGATGCTAGCCACCACAGCGAGCCGCCCCGCGGCTGACCCGGCAGTCCTTCCCGCTCCCGCCCCCCACCGCGACGCCACCCCGCCCGTGATCATGCGATCCCGGCTCACCTCGCGACGCCACCCCGCCCGTGATCATGCGATCCCGGCTCGCCCCACGTCGCCACCCCGCCCGTGATCATGCGATCCCGGCTCGCTCCACGTCGCCACCCCGCCCGTGATCATGCGATCCCGGCTCACCTCGCGACGCCACCCCGCC
>CAXTEJ010000012.1:0-78050 GCA_964243295.1 uncultured Actinomycetales bacterium
TGCGCGACCTCGAGACGATCGAGATCGCGCTCACCGCGGCCGAGACCGGCCACCTGGTGATGGCCACGCTGCACACCCAGGACGCCGCGCAGACCATCGACCGCGTCATCGACGTCTTCCCGCCCGAGCAGCAGGCGCAGGTGCGGGTGCAGCTCGCCGGTGCCATCCAGGGCGTGGTCTGCCAGACCCTGTGCAAGACCGCCGACGGCAAGGGCCGCGTCGTCGCCACCGAGGTCATGATGGCCACGCCCGCCATCCGCAACCTGGTGCGCGAGGGCAAGACCCACCAGATCTACTCCGCCATGCAGGCGGGCGCCCAGCACGGCATGCACACCCTCGACCAGCACCTGGCCGAGCTCGTGCGCACCCGTGTGGTGACCTACGACGACGCCCTCGAGAAGGCGCACCACGTCGAGGACTTCAACCGCCTGCTGGGCAGGATCTGACGATGGCGACGCTCACCTACGAGTACGCCGTCCGCGACCGCGCGGGCCAGCTGGTCAAGGGCAAGCTGGACGCCGACAACCAGGCGCAGGTGCTGCAGAAGCTGCGCACCATGGGCTACGCCCCCGTCAGCATCACCGAGGCGAACGCCGGGATGCAGATGGAGATCAAGATCCCCGGCTTCGGCGACAAGGTGAAGCCCAAGGACCTCGCCATCATGGCCCGGCAGTTCGCCACCATGATCAACTCCGGCTTGTCGCTGTTGCGCGCGCTCAGCATCCTCGCCGACCAGACCGAGTCCAAGAAGCTGCGGTCGACTCTCGCCGAGGTGCGCTCGGACGTCGAGGGCGGGCAGTCGCTGTCGGGCTCGATGGCCCGGCACCCTCGCGTGTTCCCTCCGATCATGGTCAACATGACGCGCGCCGGCGAGATCGGCGGGTTTCTCGACAAGGTGCTGCTGCAGCTGGCGGAGAACTTCGAGGCGGACGTGAAGCTGCGCTCGAAGGTCAAGAGCGCGATGACGTACCCCGTCGTCGTGTTCATCATGGCGATCCTGGCCGTGATCGGCATGCTCATCTTCATCGTGCCCATCTTCGCGGGCATGTTCGCCGACATGAACGCCAAGCTGCCGGCTCCGACGCGCGCTCTCGTGTTCCTCTCAGGGTTGCTCAAGACCGGTGGGCCAGTCCTGCTCGTGGCGTTCATCGGCGCCAGCGTCGGCTGGAGTCGGATCAAGCACGACGACCGGGTGCTGAACGTGGTCGACCCCCTGAAGCTGAAGATGCCGGTGTTCGGCGGGCTGGTGCGCAAGATCGCGCTGTCTCGTTTCACCCGCAACCTCGGCACCATGCTCAAGTCCGGTGTGCCCATCCTGCAGGCCCTCGACATCGTGGCCGACACCAGCGGCAACAAGGTCATCGCCAAGGCCGTGCACGAGGTGCAGCAGAGCGTGCGGAGCGGCAACTCGCTCACCGGCCCCCTCGCCGAGCACGCCGTGTTCCCGGCCATGGTCGTGCAGATGATGGCCGTGGGGGAGGACACCGGAGCCCTCGACGAGATGCTCGGAAAGATCAGCGAGTTCTACGACCAGGAGGTCGAGGCGACCACCGAGGCGCTCACGTCACTCATCGAGCCGCTGATGATCGCGTTCCTCGGAGCGGTCGTCGGCTCGATGGTCGTGGCCATGTACATGCCGATCTTCGGCGTCATGAACCTGATCCAGTAGGCAGGTCGAAAGTCGTTGCTGTGCAACGTGTTTCAACGTCAAGAGCGAACGAGGGCCCGGGCCACCGGGCCCTTGTTCTTGTCTAGCAGACGTCGGCTCGACGCGCCGCAGGCCGCGAACTCGGCGTTGATCAGGGCTCAAGTCGGCTCACTCGGAGCCGAAACATCACTTGTCAGCGTCGGAGGCCCCCCGCATGGGGACGTCACTCCACCACTCTCGTCTTGAAGGGACGACCCCCATGCTCGCTCGCATTCGCAAGTCAGCCGAGGACAAGGACAGCGGCTTCACGCTCATCGAGCTCCTCGTCGTCATGATCATCATCGGCATCCTCGCCGCGATCGCCATCCCGGTGTTCCTCAACCAGCGCAAGAAGGCCGTCGACTCGTCCATCAAGTCCGACCTGCGCACGGTGTCTCTCGCACTCGAGACGATTGCCACCGACGGTCTGAACTTCGCCGCCGCTGGTCCGAACGCCGCTACGGCACCGACCCTCACCATCGGCACTGACGTCGTCAGGCTCTCCAGCGGCAACGTCGTCCAGGTCACGGTGAACCCGCTCGGCACGAACTACTGCATCACGGGCTGGAACACCAAGGCCACGAGGTCGACTGCTACGAACCGGTGGGTCTGGCAGAGCTGGCTCGGTGGCCTTCAGCCGGCAAACATCACCGGGTGCCAAGCCATCCCTGCCTGATCCTCTTCTGAGGCAACACCTGGAAGGGCCGGCCACGACGTGGCCGGCCCTTCCCGCTGCCCCTCCAGGTGCATTCGGCTGACGACGACCTCTATGCCTCAACCCGGCGTGCGATCGGTCCGACATTCGCGAAGGTACCTGTCTCGGCCCCATCTCAAGGAGCGACCGTGGATCAGCAGCCGGAGCGTCCGCGCGACGACGGCTTCAGCCTCATGGAGGTCGTCGTCGCCGTCGTCCTCATGGCCGGGGTGCTGACCTCTGCCGCCGGGCTCATGATCCGCTCGACCCAGAACAACCGCGACCTGCAGGGCAAGCAGGCCGCCGTGGCCGTCGCACGCCAGGTCATGGAGAACGTGCGCGCGGTGTCCGCGACCTTCTCCGACGCCGTGCCCGCGACGCCGTCGACGGCCGCGGTGGCGAGCGCCAGCAGGCTGGTCGCCGGGCGCAGCCGGGGCGACGTCGTGGCGCAGTGGGCCGCCGCCGCCGCTGCCGGGATCGACGTCTCGCAGACCTACACCGGCTCGGGCGCCACGGCGTTCGACTCGCACGCGTACACACCGGGTCTCGCGGTGTCGGACCCCGACCCGGCGGTCGCCCCTGTCCAGCAGACCAGCGTCAACAACCAGACCTACACCGTCGACACCCTGATCGGCACGTGCGTGCGCCAGCGCACCGGTGACACGTGCGGTCGGTCGGCTTCGGGCGAGGAGCTCTTCCGCGTGGTGGTCCACGTGACGTGGTCGCCGTCGGGCGGCCGGCAGTGCGGCACCGGCGCCTGCTCCTACCAGCTGACCACCCTCGTCGACCCCACGATCCAGCCCACGTTCAACGTGCTGCGCAAGCCGGTGTGCGTGCCCGACCCCAGCCCCGGTGACCCCGCGATCACCACCCTCGCGGGTCAGCAGCGGGAGATCGTGGTGCTCGGCAACGACAGCGGGTACTTCCCGCTGTCGAACGCGGTCGAGCTGTCCGTCGCCCCAGCAAGCGGCAGCGTCGTCACCAACACCGACGCCACCGACTTCTTCTACACACCGAACGCGGGCTTCAGCGGCCTGGACACCTTCACCTACGCCTGCATCGACGTGAACAACATGCGCTCCGACACGGCCGCCAAGGTCACCATCAAGGTGCTTCCGGTAGGTGTCACGGACGTCGTGCTCGCCAGGACCGCTGTGGCGCAGACGGTCTCGCCCCTGGTCAACGACAGGGGATCGTCGTTGGTGCTGACCTCCGTCGGCTCGCCCAGCCCCGGCGGCCCGAGCGTGTCGGTCGGCGGCTCGACCGTCACTCTGCAGTCGAACGTGCCGGGCACCTTCACCGTCCCTTATACGGGCAAGGACGCGGACAACCAGACCTACACCGGCAGCATCACGTTCAAGGTCACCACACCGCCCATCAAGGCCGTCGACGACTCGGCAACTGCCGTTCGCGGCCGTAGCACAGCCATCACGGTCACGAGCAACGACACGGTCTCGGACCTCACCCGGCTCACGGTCGGCTCCGTGACCAACGGCACCACCTCCGCCGCGGTGCTCAGCCCCACCTCGGGGCAGATCACCTACACACCATCGGCGCCCGGCAGCCAGACCATCGGCTACACGATCACCGACGTCCGCAACCAGACGGCGACGGCGCGGGCCATCATCACCGTGTACGGGGCGGTGGCGGACGGGGCCTCGGCCTCGGCCGGCGCGTCCGTCTCGCTGAACCTGTTGGCCAACGACGTGCTGCCCGCCGGGGCGAGCGTCACCTCATACGTGTCTCGGTCGAGCACAGCCACGGGCACCATGACGGGCAGCATCCTCAGCAACGGCAAGGGCACCGTGTCGTTCAGTCAGGCCGGCACCTACCTGCTCGACTACACGGTCACCTTCACCGCCTCCGGGGCGTCCACCACGGACGTGGGCACCCTGACGGTCGTGGTCTCGTGATGTGTGCGGTGAGCCGATGGCGCCGTCACCGTGGCCTTGATCGGGGCGACGACCGTGGGACGACCCTGATCGAGGTGATCGTGGCGATGTCGATCTTCTCGGTCATCATCACCATCTTCGGCGTCGCCGTGACGCAGTGGACGCAGTCCATCGTGCGGGGCGACGCCATCGCCGACCAGACGAGTGCCGCGCGCACCGCCTTCGACTTCCTCGACCGCCAGGTGCCGGCGGCGTCGGCCGTGAACTACCCGGTGCTCAGCGGCAGCAGCTGGTACCTGGAGTTCCGCACGGACGCCACGTCGCCCAGCACCTGCACCCAGTGGCGGCTCGACACCGACACGCAGCTGCTCCAGTGGCGCACCTGGCCCACCGACACCGGCGTCCTGGGCACGCCCACCGCCTGGCGCACGGCCGCGACCGGTGTCGTGAACTCCGTCGACCCGTCGCAGAAGCCCTTCTCGATGGACAAGGTCGACGCGCAGTACGCGCAGCAGCGACTGGACATGCGGCTGCGCCTGCAGCAGAGCACAGGCCCGGTCACGCAGTCCAACGCCACCTTCACCGCACGCAACACCTCGCCGACCACGCAGACCGACGCCGACGTGAACAACGACGGCGTGAGCGACAACGAGGTCTGCACGGACATCTCAGGGACACGACGACCATGAGCACCTACTCGCGGCTGCGCGACCGAAACGACCGAGACACCGGCGACCAGGGTTCGGCCATGCTGCTGGTGATGCTCGCGATCATCGTCGTGGGATCCCTCAGCGTGCTCGCGCTCGGGACGGTGATCGGGCAGATGCAGCCGACCACGTTCCAGCGCAAGGCGCTCAGCACGATCAACGGCGCCGAGTCCGGCCTCGACGCGGGGTTGGCCGCCATTCGCAGCTCACTGTCCGAGCAGGGCGGTGTGACCCTCGGCGACCGCACGCTGCTGCCCTGCTGGACCGACCACCCGGGCAGCGGCGGCTCGGCGAACGGCGCCGACGTGCGCTTCCGGACGACGATCCGCTACTACTCGGTCGACCCGGCCGATCAGACCGAGGCGTGGCGCAGCAGCAACGCCCTGTCGTGCGGCGCCTACGGCCCGCCCCTCACCCCCGGATACGCGCTGATCCAGTCCAAGGGTTCCATCGCGGGTGACGACGCCACGCAGGGGAACCGGTCGATGGAGACGCTCTACACCTTCAAGCGCACCGACAAGAACATCTCCGGCGGGCTCATCCGCACCCAGAACAACCTCTGCTACGCAGCCACCTCGGGCTCGCCGGTCGCCGGCAGCGGGGTCACCGTCCGCACCTGCGCGCCAGGGACGCCCGAGCAGCTGTGGGCCTACACGAGCGACTACCTGCTCCAGCTGACGTCGACGCAGACGGCGACCGCGGGCGTCTCCGGCATGTGCATCAACGCAGCCCCGGGCTCGACGTCGGTCTCGACGGTCGACGTCACGATGCAGCCGTGCAACGCCAGCGCCAACGAGCAGCGGTGGGGTGTCAGTGACAGCCAGACCATGTTCGGCCACCTGACCGGCGTCTTCGGTTCCCCGACCAGCTCGAACAGCTGGTGCCTGAACCCGAGCCCGGACGCCGTGGGCGGTGTCTTGCGCGCGACGCAGTACGCCTGCCCCCAGGTGCTCCCGGAGCCGCAGGTCGGATCGGGTGGCGCGGGTACCGCGACCAGCAGCTTGACGGAGGTCTCCGACGTTCCGCTGCAGTGGGTGAACTACCGCGAGTTCGGTCGCTGCGTCGACATCACCAACTGGGTCACGAGCTCCGCCCCCTACCCTGACGGTCGCCCCTCGGAGATCTCCTACCCCTGCAAGCAGGACCCGCTGCGGACCTCGGTGGCGGAGGCGAAGACGGGATGGAACCAGGTCTTCACCTGGAACCCGACCACCGGCCGGTTCTGGGCCGACGTCCGGTCGAGCCCCGCCCCGTGGGACGGCAGCGGCGACAGGTACTGCATGCAGTCGCCCGCACCTGGTGCGACGACCGCCTACGTCTCGTTCTCCTCGCTGTGCCTGGCCGACAGCAGCTTCTCGTGGACGGTGCGCCGCGAGACCGGTGTCGACGCCACGCGCTACTCGATCATCGACGGCTACGGCCGCTGCCTCGCGGTCGGGCCTCCGAACATGGACTACCCGGTGTGGACAGGTCTGCAACCCTTCTCCGCGGTCATCGTGGCCGCCTGCAACGGCGGTGCTGCGCAGAAGTGGAACGCTCCACCCGGTATCGGTGAAGCGCCGACCAAGAACACGCAGGAGATCAAGGACCACTGACGGCGGGCGGCGCGGGGAGAGCGGGTGGCTAGGTTGACCACCGTGCTGATCGCTGCCTGCTCCGTTCTCGGGCTGATCGTCGGATCCTTCCTCAACGTGGTGGTCTGGCGGGTGCCGCGGCGAGAGTCCGTCGTCCGGCCGGCGAGCCGGTGCCCGGCCTGCGGCCATGCCGTCCGGCCGCGCGACAACGTCCCCGTGGTGAGCTGGTTGCTGCTGCGCGGCCGATGCCGTGACTGCGGCGCGCCGATCAGCAGGCGGTACCCGGCTGTCGAGCTCGCCACTGCGGGGGTGTTCGCGCTGCTGGCCTGGCGCATCGGGCTCGACGCGTCGCTGCCGGCGTTCCTGTACCTCGGCGCCATCGGCGTCGCGCTGACGCTCATCGACATCGACGTGCACCGACTGCCCGACGCGATCGTCCTGCCGTCGTACGGCGTCACCGCGGTCCTGCTGCTGCTGCCTGCGCTCCTCACCGGCCACGGGGACGACGCGCTCCGGGCGGTGCTCGGCGGGGCGGCGCTGTTCGGTTTCTACCTCCTGCTCGCGCTCGCCTACCCGGCGGGGATGGGCCTCGGCGACGTCAAGCTGGCCGGCGTGCTGGGCGCCTTCTCGGGGTTCATCGGCTGGGGCACGCTGCTGGTCGGCGGTTTCCTCGGTTTCCTGCTCGGTGGGCTGGTCGGGGGCGCGCTGATGCTCGTCGGGCGCGCGGGGCGCCGCAGCAAGATCCCGTTCGGGCCGTTCATGCTCGTCGGCGCCCTGCTCGCGATCCTGGTCGGGCAGCGGGTGTTCGAGGGGTACCTGCGTCTCATGGGGATCTAGCGCTCAAGTAGCCGAGCGGCTGCTCCGAAGGAGTGAAGGACACGGGCCCGGCCAGGGCCCCCATGCGGCAGGTGCCGCAGGGGAAGGGGTACCAGGTGGGCTCACGGACCGCGATCGGTCTCGACATCGGCACCTCCGCCGTCCGAGCCGCCGAGCTGTCCTTCGGGAAGAGCGGTGTGACGCTCGAGCGGCTGGGGCAGGTGGCGCTCCCCGACGGGGCGGTGCGCGAGGGCGAGGTCGTCGACTCCCCTGCGGTCACCGCAGCGCTGCGCCAGCTCTGGTCGCGGACGGGCTTGTCGCACAAGAACGTCACCATGGGCGTGGCCAACCAGCGCGTCGTCGTGCGCAGCGTCGACCTGCCGTGGATGCCGCTCGCCGAGCTGCGGGGCTCCCTGCACCTGCAGGTGCAGGACCAGCTGCCGATGCCCGTCGAGGCCGCCGCGCTCGACTTCCAACCCCTGGAGGAGCTCACCGACGCCGCCGGCAACCGCCAGCTGCGCGGCCTGCTCGTCGCCGCCTCCCGCGAGATGGTCGCCACCAACGTCCGCGCCGTCGAGGCAGCAGGGCTGCGGGTGCGGTGCGTCGACCTCACCTCCTTCGCGGTGCTGCGGTCCATGGGCCGCACCGGTGTCGCCGAGTACGAGCTCGAGGCGCTGGTCGACATCGGCGCCAAGGTCACCAACATCGTCGTGCACAGCGGCGGCGTCCCGCGCTTCGTGCGCATCATGCTCATGGGCGGTCAGGACGTCACGGACGCCGTCGCCGACGAGCTGGGGCTCGGGCAGGCCGACGCCGAGCTGATGAAGCAGGACCTCCCGGCCCTCGCAGCCGACGGGCCGGGTGTGCGCGCCGGGCACGCCGTCGACCAGGTGTCGACGACGTTCGTCGACGAGGTGCGAGGTTCGCTCGAGTACTTCGCCACCTCCACCGGCACCGGTCAGGTCAGCCGCATCGTGCTCTCCGGCGGCGGGTCGCAGCTTCGTGGCCTCGCCGCGCGCATCACAGCCACGACGGGGCTTCCCGTGCACGCGGGCAACCCGATGTCGGGGCTGCTGATGGGAAGGACGGGCCTGTCGGACCAGCAGCTGCACGCGGTGCAGCCGCTCGCGGCGGTGCCGGTGGGTCTCGCGATGGCGGTGGCCTCGTGAGCATCCTCGACGTCCAGGGCACCCGGCTCACCTCTCTGGACGACGGGCTGGGCGGACGCGCGCCCGTCGCCGGCGTGAACCTCATGCCGCCCGAGATCCTGGCCGGGCGGGTGTTTCGGCGTACGCAGCAGGGCCTGGCCGCAGCGGCTCTCGCCGTCGTCGCAGCGGTGGCCGGCGTGTACGTCACCACGGCGAACGTGGCCGCCGCGGCTGCCGACGAGCTGACGGTCGTGCAGGCGACGGGCGCCACGCTCACCGCCGAGCAGGCGCGCTATGCCGAGGTGCCCCGTATGGCCAAGGCCATCGACGACGCCGAGACCGCCCGTGCCACCGCGATGGCCGACGACGTCGACTGGTCGCGCTACCTGACGAGCTTCTCGCTCACCCTCCCCGAGCGGGTCTGGTTCACGAGCCTCGACCTCAAGCTGGCGAGCGCCGGCGGCACGACGGGGACGTCGGCGGCCACCGGCGCCACGGCGGGCACCGCCGGCACCGCCGCCGCGCCCCGATCTGGTGGCATCGCGGGACTCACGGTCACCGGGGTCGCTGCGACCGTCCCCGACGTCGCCGCCTGGCTCGACACCCTCGGGGCGCAGCGGGCCGTCACCGACCCCTTCGTGACGACCGCCGAGAAGAAGCCGCTCGGCGAGCGTGAGGTCGTGGAGTTCACCTCCGTGGGCACCGTCGGCGCTGCTGCGCTCACCCACCGCTTCGACCGGAAGGCAGGCTGATGACCAGGACCCGCGCGTGGAGCGCCGGTGTCGCCGTGGGCTGCCTGCTGCTCGTCGTGGCGGCCTGGTTGCTCGCCATCTCACCCAAGCGGGCCGAGGCGGCCGACCTCCGCGACCAGTTGGTGGCCCAGCAGGCCACCAACGACCAGACACGCCTGCGCACCCAGCAGCTGAAGGCCCAGTACGCCGAGCTGCCGGCCCGTCAGGCCGAGCTCAGGGTCGTCGCCCGGCAGCTGCCGGCGGCGACGCAGCTCGCGAGCATCGTGCGCACCGTCACCACCATGGCGACCTCCAGCGGCGTGTCGCTGCGGTCGGTCACGCCCACGCTTCCCGAGACTGCCGTCGTCGCCGCTGCCCAGGCGGCCGGTCAGGCCGCCGGTCCCGCCGTCACACCGCTGTCGACCAAGCTCGTCGTCGCCGGCGACTACGCCAGCGTCACGCTGTTCCTGCAGAAGCTGCAGGCCGCGGCGCCGTCGCCGAGGGGAACCACCATGGAGCGGGCCTTCCTCGTGCAGGCCGTCAACGTCGCGCCGGACGCCGGGACCACCGGTGACGCGGCGGGCCGCGGCCGCGTGGTGCTGACCGTCACCGGCCAGTTCTTCGTCATGCACCTCACACCGGTGCCCACCAGCACCGTCGTCCCGGCTGGTTGAGGAGAAGACCATGAGCCTCATGACCCCGTTCGGCAGCCCCGCTGCCCCGGCCGGCGCTCCCGGCGCGACACCGATCCCCGAGCCCGCCGGCTCGTCGCGTCGCACGCTGCTGATCGTCGGCGCCGTCCTCGCGGTCGTCGCGGCGGCGGCCGGTGCCTACCTGCTGCTGTTCAGCGGTTCCAGCGAGGACGACGCCGCGCAGTACGCGCTCGCCCCCCGTCCGTCGTCGGGGAAGACCGCGGCCGCGCCCGCGGTGACGCCGTCCGCGGTTCCCACGGCGATCACCCGTGTCGCGCCGGTCAAGGCACGCAACCCGTTCATCCCGCTGGTCGTGGCGGCCGGGGCCCCCTCCGACGGCACCGGTCTCGGCGGCTCGCCGCCAGCATCGTCCGTGACTGCGGTGCCGTCGTCCGGCTCGACGCCGGGCGTGCCCGTATCGCCGCCGGTGCCCGTGTCGCCGGTCGCGCCCGTGAGGCCAGTAGTCCCGGTCGTGCCCGTCGACCCGGTGGTGGTGCCGGTGCAGCCGGTTGCGCCCGCGACCACGACGGTGCGCATGGGCAAGGTCGACGCCGACAACGCGATCGCCCACATGACCGTCGGCTCGCAGAGCAAGCTCGTGCTGCCGGGCCAGACCATCGGCGGCTTCACGCTGCTGAACCTGCGCGACGGCAGCTGCGGCGCCATCCAGCACGGAACCACCGTGTTCGACCTGTGCGAGGGGTCCAGCCGCACGCTGCGCTGAGGCCCCTCGTCCACCGCGCGGCCCGCACCGTCCCACGGTGCGGGCCGCCGGCGTGGTGGCGGTGACCGGGCTGCGACACTGGGCCCATGCTGCGCTGGCTGACCGCAGGGGAGTCCCACGGCCCCGCTCTGACCGCCCTGATCGAGGGGGTGCCCGCCGGTGTGCGCGTCACCACCGACGACATCGGCGACGCCCTCGCGCGTCGCCGGCTCGGCTACGGCCGTGGCGCCCGCATGGCGTTCGAGCGCGACGAGGTCGACCTGCTCGGTGGCGTCCGTCACGGGCTGACCATGGGTGGCCCGGTCGCGATCCGCATCGGCAACACCGAGTGGCCGAAGTGGCAGCAGGTGATGAGTCCCGACCCGGTCGACGCCGAGGTGCTGGAAGGGTTGGCGCGCAACGCCCCGCTGACCCGACCGCGCCCGGGGCACGCCGACCTGGTGGGAATGCAGAAGTACGGCTTCGACGACGCGCGGCCGGTTCTGGAGCGGGCCAGCGCGCGTGAGACCGCCGCCCGTGTCGCCCTCGGGGCCGTGGCCTCGGCGCTGCTGTCGCAGGCCTACGGCATCACCCTGGTGTCCCACACCGTCGCCATCGGCACCGCCGGCGTTCCGGAGGGCGCCGCGCTGCCGACGTCCGGTGACGTCGAGGCGCTCGACGCCGACCCGGTGCGCGCCTTCGACCGCGTCGGCGCGGACGCGATGGTCGCCGAGGTCGACGCCGCCCGCAAGGACGGCGACACCCTCGGCGGGGTGGTGGAGGTGCTGGCCTACGGCCTGCCACCGGGCCTTGGTAGCCACGTGCACTGGGATCGCCGGCTCGACAGCCGCCTGGCCGGCGCCCTCATGGGCATCCAGGCGATCAAGGGCGTCGAGGTCGGCGACGGGTTCCTGACCGCCCGCCGCCGCGGGTCGCAGGCGCACGACGAGATCGAGCACGGCGACGGCGTGCTGCGCCGTCGCAGCGGCCGCGCCGGCGGCACCGAGGGCGGCATGAGCACCGGTGACCCGCTGCGCGTGCGCGCCGCCATGAAGCCCATCTCCACCGTCCCGCGCGCCCTCGACACCGTCGACGTGTCGACCGGCGAGGCGGCCAAGGCGATCAACCAGCGCTCCGACGTGTGCGCCGTGCCCGCGGCGGGTGTCGTGGCCGAGGCGATGGTGGCGCTGGTGCTGGCCGAGGCGTGCCTGGAGAAGTTCGGCGGCGACTCTCTCGCCGAGACCGCACGCAACCACGCGTCGTACCTCGCGGCGGTGCCCGAGACGCTGCGCACCAGCTGATGGCGCCGCGACTGGTGGTGATCGGGCCGCCCGGCTCGGGCAAGACGACCACGGCACGGGCCGTCGCCAAGCTGCTCCGCGTGCCGTTCGACGACACCGACGCAGCCGTCGAGCGGCGCGCCGGCAAGCGCATCGCCGACATCTTCGTCGACGACGGCGAGCCTGCCTTCCGCGAGCTCGAGCGGTCGGAGGTGACGCGGCTGCTCGTCGAGGCGGCCGGCGTCCTCGCGCTCGGTGGCGGCTCGGTCATCGACCCGCGCACCGAGGCCGACCTCGTCGGCCACGTCGTCGTCTTCCTGGACGTCGGCATCGCCGACGCCGCCAAGCGCGTGGGGTTCGCCGCGAGCCGGCCGCTGCTGGCCATCAACCCGCGCGCGCAGTGGACCGCCCTGATGGCCACGCGCCGCCCCGTCTACGAGCGGGCCGCGACGTTCACGGTCGACACGGCCGGCCGCAGCGCGGACGACGTGGCACGCGAGGTCGTGGAACGGTTGCACAGCAACGGGGGCACGAGCTCATGAGCGAGGCGACGCGCATCACGGTCGGCGGCGCCGCGCCGTACGACGTCGTCGTCGGGCACGGCTTGCTGGGTGAGCTGCCCGGCCTGCTGGGCGAGGACGTCCGCCGGGTGCTCGTCGTCCACCCGAAGGCGTTGCGCGCCACCGGAGAAGCCGTGCGCGACGACCTCGCGGCGACGGGGCTGCAGGCTTTCGTCGCGGAGGTTCCCGACGGCGAGGAGGCCAAGAGCGCGCAGGTCGCCGCGTTCCTGTGGGGCGTGCTGGGGCAGGCGGAGTTCACCCGTTCCGACGCGGTCGTCGGCGTCGGTGGGGGAGCGGTCACCGACCTCGCCGGCTTCGTCGGCGCCACCTGGCTGCGTGGCGTGAAGGTCGTGCACGTTCCCACCACCCTGCTTGCGATGGTGGACGCCGCGGTCGGTGGCAAGACCGGCATCAACACCGCCGAGGGGAAGAACCTCGTCGGTGCCTTCCACCCGCCGTCCGGGGTGCTGTGCGACCTGTCGACGCTGGAGACGTTGCCGCGCAACGACTTCGTAGCTGGTCTCGGCGAAGTGGTGAAGTGCGGTTTCATCGCCGACCCCGTGATCCTCGACCTCGTCGAGGGTGACCCCGAGGCCGCGACGCGCTGGGACGGCCCGTTCACCCGCGAGCTCGTCGAGCGCAGCATCCGGGTGAAGGCCGACGTGGTCGGCCGCGACCTGCGCGACACCGGCCCGCGCGAGTTCTTGAACTACGGCCACACGTTCGGCCACGCCGTCGAGCTGACCGAGCGCTACAGCTGGCGCCACGGTTCGGCCGTCAGCGTGGGGATGGTCTACGTCGCCGAGCTCGCCCGGCTCGCGGGGCGGCTGGACGACGGCGTCGTCGACCGGCACCGCGTGGTGCTCACGTCGCTCGGGCTGCCGACGACGTACCGCCAGGACCGGTGGGACAAGCTCTACACCGCCATGCGCCGTGACAAGAAGACGCGCGGCGACCTGCTGCGCTTCGTCGTCCTGACCGATGTCGGCCAGCCCACGCGGCTGGAGGGTCCCGACCCGTCGCTGCTCCTCGCGGCGTACGGCGAGCTGGCCCCGTAGGTCGACGCGCACCGGCGATGTCGCGAGTCGGGGCTGAGCTCCACTCAGCGCGGAGTCCGCGCCCCCCGTCGTCCACCAGGTGGGACAGCCGGGCCCTCACGCGGCGACGACCCGCCTCACGTGGCGTGCATGCCACGTGAGGTGGATCGTCACATACGTAACGTGATCACGGTCGCCGGGCCCGCAGGGGTGGCGGCGGCGGGGTCAGCCGACGGAGACCTGGTCGATCGCGAGCTCGCTGCGGCCGTTGGCGCCCTGGCCCACGACCACGACGGTGTGCTCGCCCCGCGGCAGGCCCGTGACGGCGAGGTCGTTGGCGCAGCCGGTCCAGCTGCGGTAGAGCGAGGACGTCGCGCGCAGCCGGCCGTCGACGTACACCGACGCGGAGCCGCCGGTGGGCGACTTGCAGACCCGGACCGCCACCGAGGTGCCGTAGACCTTGACCACGGCCGAGGCCTTGGCCACGGTGCGCGGGTTGTCGGAGGTGCGCAGGTAGCTGCGGCCCATCGCGTCGCTCGACGTCCGGACCGACCAGCTGAAGTCGCCGCCGCGGAAGGCGATGGCGGTGCCCTTGCTGTCGGCCGACCGGCTGGCGCGGACCGCGACGTTGGACACCGTGACCGGCTTGCCCGCGCGGTCCACCAGGCCGGTGGCGCGCAGCTTGACGTACTGGCCGGTCAGCCACGGCTGGGCCGGGGTGTAGACCCAGCGCGTGGCCGAGGCCTGCCGCAGGGTGCCGGGGACGACCCTGCCGGCTCCGTCCACGACGGCGACCGACGACGGCGTCACGCCCGTGACCGCCTCGGTGGCCGTCAGCTCCAGCGGCGTGCGGCCCACGAAGCCCGCGGGGGTCGTGATGGACAGCGCGGGCGCCGAGCGGTCGACCACGGCGACGGGGGAGATGGCGCTCCAAGCGGTGACGCGGTCGCCCTCGTCCACGGGGCGCACCTGGAAGACGTACCCGCCCTCGGTCATGGCTGCGGACGGGACGACGAGCGAGGAGCGGCCCGAGCGCAGGTCGGCTGACACGCGGTCGGTGCGCACGATGGTGGCTGTCCCGGAGTCGACGGAGGTGACGCGGACGTCGTAGGCCTTGGCCGCGCTGCGGTCGACGGCCCCGGTGGTCCAGGTGGCGAGCAGGTGGGAGGCGGCCACGCCGAACGAATCGGGCGCCGCGGGGTTGACGGTGATCTGGGAGATCGGCTGCGACGCCGTGACGGGACCGCAGTCGCCGTCCCCGAGCTCGTCGTTGCCGACTCCGCACGCCTGGACGGCCCAGTACCGGGTGGTGGAGCCCAGCTGGGCGCTGGAGACCGGGGTGAAGCTGGTGCCGAGGGTCTCGGCGGCGAAGTCGACCGACCCGATCTGGGGGTCACGCGAGAGGTAGAAGCGGTAGTACACGGCTCCGGGCACGGACGCCCAGGCGAAGGTGGGGGTGGCCAGAACGCGCGAGGTCGACCTGGTGCTGAGCGGCGCGACCGACAGCCGCTCCGGGGCCGCGTCGACCTGACCGCCGTAGATGGACGGGAAGGTGAAGGAGCGCTGCTGCGACCAGCGCGAGCACTCGGGAGACACGATCGGCGCCGTGTGCGTCGTCGGCAGGATCACCGTGACCTTCAACGTGACCGGGTCGACCTTGACGCCCGACCGCTGCCACGGACCGGTGCACGAGCCGGGGGAGGCCGGGAACGGGTTGGTGCGGTCGTCGACCGTGCCGTCGCGGCCGCGGACGCGCCAGAAGTAGGTCTCGCCGTAGATGTAGGTGGTGTCGGGGATGTCCTCGGGCTTGACCGAGGGGGTCGGCGTCGGGGTCGGGGTGCTCGTCGGCGCCTGCGTCACGCCGGCGGACGGGGAGGCGCTGGGCTCGGCCGACGGCGTCGGGGTGGGGGTCGGCGTCGCAGCGTCAGCCGCCTTCTCCTCGTCGGCGGCCTCGCGCGTCAGGACGGTGTAGGCGCACGCCTCCTCGGTCGCCGGCGGATCGGCGAAGACCGTGCCGGCGCCGACGGCGACGCCGTACGGGGTGAACGTGGTCTGCTGGGTGTAGCAGATGAAGCTGTCGTCCACGCTGTACCGCGGCGACAGGAACGGCACCTTGCTGACCTCGAGCTGGTAGAACGACGCGTCGGGGATGGCCGCCCACGACATCTGGGGCATCGGGCCGCCGGCCGACTCCTTTAGCACCGGGGCGTCCTCCCAGCCGCGCTCGACGGTCGCGAGGGCCGACCAGGGGCCCTGCGTGGTGCCGGTGGTGGCGCGCACGCGCCAGACGTACTCACCGGTCGGCAGGCTGACGGGCACCGTCCAGCGCGGCACGGCGGTGGTCCCCTCGAGGACGGTGGCGACGTCGGGGTTCTCGTCGTCGAGCACCTGCACCTGGTAGCCGGTGGCGCCGTCGACCGGCGCCCACCGCAGCTCGAGGTCCTTGTGGGCCTGCGAGGCCGAGCTGGGTGACAGCGAGGTCGGCGCGACCCCCCCGACGGCGGCGGCCGTGCCGGGTGACAGCAGTGCCGTTCCCGTGACGGTCAGCGCGGCGCTCGCCCCGAGGGCGACCCACCACGACGTACGTCGGCTGGTGCTCACTCGCTGCTCCCCTTGCGTCGGTCGGTCGGGCACACACGTGCCCCGCTGCCGCTTCCATCGGCACCCCCCGGACGCACTTGAGCGCTGCCGCCCGCTCGGCCGATCGGGTGAGGCGGGCCGCCCGGTAGACTCGACGCCGAACCCGTGCCTCGTGCGCGGCTGCAGCGCGCCCTCGGGCGCCCACGACGAGCGAAAGAGCTACCCGGTGGCCTCGACGAACGACCTCAAGAACGGCCTCGTGCTGAACATCGACAACCAGCTGTGGTCGGTCGTGGAGTTCCAGCACGTCAAGCCCGGCAAGGGCCCGGCGTTCGTGCGCACCAAGCTCAAGGCGGTGCTGTCGGGCAAGGTCGTCGACCGCACGTTCAACGCCGGCACCAAGGTCGAGACGGCCAACGTCGACAAGCGCGACATGACCTACCTGTACAAGGACAGCGACGACTTCGTGTTCATGGACACCTCGACCTACGACCAGCTGCACGTCCCGGCTGCGACGGTGGGCCCCGCCGCCAACTTCATGCTGGAGAACCAGGACGCGGTCGTCGCCATGCACGACGGCCTGCCGCTGTACGTCGAGCTGCCCACGTCCGTCGTCCTCACGATCACCTACACCGAGCCGGGCCTGCAGGGCGACCGCTCGACCGGCGGCACCAAGCCCGCGACGGTCGAGACCGGCTACGAGATCGCGGTGCCGCTGTTCCTCGAGACCGGCACCAAGGTCAAGGTCGACACCCGCACGGGCGACTACCTCGGCCGGGTCAGCTGACCGGCGTGACGGACCTGACCGGCGACGGGACGTCGGGCGAGCGGCTCACCTCCGGCGAGCGCTTCGTCGCCGGCGACCACCGCTCCGAGCGCCGCGTCGGTGCCCGCAGCAAGGCGCGCAAGCGGGCGCTCGACGTCCTGTTCGAGGCCGACCAGCGTGAGCTGTCGGCGCTCGAGGTCCTCGCGGCGCGCGAGGCCGCCCAGACCCCCGCGACACCGATGAACCCCTACACCGGCGCGGCGGTGCGCGGGGTCGTCGAGCACCGCGAGCGCATCGACGAGCTGATCTCGACGTACGCGCAGGGCTGGACGCTCGCCCGCATGCCGGCCGTCGACCGCGCGCTGCTGCGCCTCGGCGCGTGGGAGGTGCTCTACAGCGACGAGGTGCCCGACGCGGTCGCCGTCGACGAGGCGATCGAGCTGGCCCGCACGCTGTCGACCGACGAGTCGCCCAGCTTCGTCGCCGGGCTGCTGGGCCGGATCATCGACCTGAAGCCCACGCTCGCGCCGTAGTCACTGGCTACCGCTCACTGCAGGTCGCGCGAGCCGTCGACGGCGCGGCGGGCGTCGGGGTCGAGCACGCCCCAGCTGATGAGCTCTTCGGCGAGCGCAGCCGGCGGCATGTCGTAGATGACCGCCAGCGTGCGCAGGTCGTCCTGGCGGATCGAGAGCACCTTGCCGTTGTAGTCGCCGCGCTGGCTCTGGATGGTCGCCGCGTAGCGCGCCAGCGGCCCGGCGCGCTCGGCCGGCACCGAGCCGAGCCGCTCGAGGTCCATGACCAGGCGCGGCGGGGTGTCGACGGGGGAGGGCGCTCCAGCGTCCGGCAGCAGCGCCGACACGGGCACCCCGTAGAAGTCGGCGAGCTCGGCGAGCCGCTGCACGGTCACCGCGCGGTCACCCCGTTCGTAGGATCCGACCACGACCGCCTTCCACCTGCCGTCGGAGCGCTCCTCGACGCCGTGCAGGGACAGACCCTGCTGCGTGCGGATGGCTCGCAGTCGCAGCCCCAGCGACCGTGCGTAGTCCGACGACATGGTGAAACCTCTCGACACGTGGGTAGCGGCCCCGAAATCTGCTGACCGACAGTGGTTATGGTCACTCAGCGTTACTGCAAGGTCAAGCGGAACTCAGGCGAAGTTGCGCCGAACGAGCGGCTGATATCGTCCTGCGTGACGTCCTTTAACGACCCGTCCCGTGAGGCGGGGAAGGAGCTCGATGCCATGGCGCGCGCCCGGACGGTGCTGCAGGGCCCGGAGATCTCGCGGGTGCTCACGCGCATGGCCCACGAGCTGCTCGAGCGCAACAAGGGCCCGCAGGGCCTGGTGCTGCTCGGCATCCCGACCCGCGGCGTCGCCCTCGCCCACCGGCTCGCGACGCGCATCGCGGAGGTCGAGGGCACGCAGGTGCCCGTCGGCGCGATCGACGTGACGATGTACCGCGACGACCTGCGCCGTCACCCGGTGCGCACCCTCGAGCGCACCGACATCCCGCCGGGGGGTGTCGACGGCGGCACGGTCGTGCTCGTCGACGACGTGCTGTTCTCCGGGCGCACCGTGCGCGCAGCCCTCGACGCCCTGTCGGACGTCGGCCGGCCCCGAGCCGTGCGGCTGGCCGTGCTCGTCGACCGGGGCCATCGCGAGCTGCCCATCCGCGCCGACCACGTCGGCAAGAACCTGCCGACCTCGCACAGCGAGCGCGTCAGCGTGCTGCTGCGCGAGCACGACGGCCGCGACGAGGTGCTGATCACCCAGGGCGACCCACCAGCCGACTCACCAGCTGACCGGCCAGCTGACCCGTCAGCTGACGAGGCGCCGGGCGACGGCACGCCGGTGGGCGGCTGATGCGCCACCTGCTGTCGGCCGCCGACCTCGACCGCGAGGGTGCCCTGCGCGTGCTCGACACCGCCGAGCAGCTGGCCGCGACCCAGCACCGGCAGATCAAGAAGCTGCCGACGCTGCGGGGGCGCACGGTGGTGAACCTGTTCTTCGAGGACTCCACCCGCACCCGGATCTCCTTCGAGGCCGCCGCCAAGCGGCTGTCGGCCGACGTCATCAACTTCTCGGCCAAGGGCTCGAGCGTCAGCAAGGGCGAGAGCCTCAAGGACACCGCGCTCACGCTGCAGGCCATGGGCGCCGACGCCGTCGTGATCCGCCACGGCGCGAGCGGTGCGCCCCACCGGCTCGCCGCGTCGGGCTGGGTCGACGGCGCGGTCGTCAACGCCGGCGACGGCACCCACGAGCACCCCACGCAGGCGCTGCTGGACGCGTTCACGATGCGTCACCACCTGGTCGGTGGCGCCCGGCCCGGCGCCGCCGCGGGGCAGGACCTCGCCGGTCGCCGGGTCACGATCGTCGGCGACGTGCTGCACAGCCGCGTGGCCCGCAGCAACGTGCTGCTGCTGCACACCCTCGGCGCCCACGTCACGCTCGTCGCGCCCCCGACCCTGCTGCCGGTGGGCGTCGACGCGTGGCCGTGCGCGACGTCGTACGACCTGGATGCGAGCCTCGCCGGCGCCGACGCGGTCATGATGCTGCGGGTGCAGGCCGAGCGCATGAACGCCGCCTACTTCCCGTCGGCCCGCGAGTACTCCCGGCGGTTCGGCCTCGACGCGCGGCGGCTGCGGCTGCTGCCCGAGCACGCGATCGTCATGCACCCGGGGCCGATGAACCGCGGTCTCGAGATCTCCGCCGACGCCGCCGACAGCGCCCGCTCGACCATCGTCGAGCAGGTGGCCAACGGCGTCTCGGTGCGGATGGCCGTGCTCTACCTACTGCTCGCGGGCAGCCACGACGACGCCACCACCGAGAGGGCTCCGTGATGACGACGACCACCTACCTGCTGCGCGCCGTGCGCCCGCTCGGCGGCGACCCCACCGACCTGCTGCTGCGTGACGGTGCCGTCGCCGAGACCGGCCGCGGGCTGGACGCCGGCGGCGCGGTCGTCGTCGACGGCGACGGGCTCGTGGCGCTGCCCGGGCTGGTCGACCTCCACACCCACCTGCGCGAGCCGGGCCGCGAGGACGCCGAGACCGTGGCGTCCGGCACGCGAGCCGCGGCGGCCGGCGGCTTCACGGCCGTGCACGCGATGGCCAACACCGACCCCGTGGCCGACACCGCGGGCGTCGTGGAGCAGGTGTGGCGGCTCGGCCGCGAGGCCGGCTGGGTCGACGTGCACCCCGTCGGTGCCGTGACCGTCGGCCTGGGCGGCGAGCGGCTGGCCGAGCTCGGCGCGATGGCCGACTCCGCGGCGCGGGTGCGGGTGTTCAGTGACGACGGGCACTGCGTCGACGACGCGGTGCTGATGCGCCGGGCGCTCGAGTACGTCAAGGCCTTCGACGGCGTGGTGGCCCAGCACGCGCAGGAGCCGCGGCTCACCCAGGGCGCGCAGATGCACGAGGGCGACCTGTCCGGCGTGCTCGGGCTCACCGGCTGGCCGGCGGTCGCCGAGGAGGCGGTCATCGCCCGCGACGTGCTGCTCGCCCAGCACGTCGGGTCGCGGCTGCACGTGTGCCACGTCTCCACCGCCGGCTCGGTCGAGATCCTGCGCTGGGCCAAGGGTCGCGGCGTCGACGTCACCGCGGAGGTGACTCCCCACCACCTGCTGCTGACCCACGAGCTGGTGCGCACCTACGACCCCCGCTACAAGGTCAACCCGCCGCTGCGGGCTGCCGAGGACGTGCAGGCCCTGCGCGCCGCGCTCGCCGACGGCACGATCGACGCGGTCGCCACCGACCACGCCCCGCACCCCGGCGAGGACAAGGACTGCGAGTGGTCGGCGGCGGCCATGGGCATGACCGGGCTGGAGACCGCCCTGTCGGCGGTGCAGGAGGCCATGGTCGACACCGGCCTGCTCGACTGGGCCGGCGTCGCCGACCGGATGTCGGTGCGTCCGGCCCGCATCGGGCGCCTCGCCGCCCACGGCCGGCCTCTCGCCGTGGGCGAGCCCGCCTCCCTGACGCTCGTCGACCCGGCCGCGCGCTGGGAGGCCGACCCGGCCGCGATGGCGACGGCCAGCCGCAACACCCCCTTCGCCGGCCGCCAGATGCACGGCCGCGTGGTCGCGACCTTCCTGCGCGGCCGCGCCACGCTCCTCGGGGGCGCCCTGCAGGACCCGGTGGGCGCCTGATGCGCGGGCTCGTCGTCGTCGTCCTGCTGCTGGTGCTGGCGGGCATCTACCTGCAGATGCGCCGGGGGTGGCAGCACCGCACCGAGCGGCAGGCCGACGTCCCCGCGCCGGCTGCGGCCCCCGAGCACCTGCTCGCGCGCGCCGACGACGGGGTCGAGGCGACCTACGTGTCGACGACGTCCGCCGCCGACTGGCTCGACCGCATCACCGTGCACGGTCTCGGTGTGCGCAGCGCCGCGCGGGTGCTGGTCGACGCCGCGGGTGTGCTCGTCGCCCGCGCCGGCGCGCCCGACGTCTTCGTGCCCGCCGCCGCCCTGCACGGGGTGGGGCGCGAGCGGTTCCGGGCCGGCAAGGCCGTCACCGGCGAGGGCCTGGTCGTCGTCGAGTGGTCGCTCGGCGACCGGCTCGTCGCCACCGCCGTCGCGCCGCGCCACGACGCCGACCGCGACGGCCTGGTCGCCGCCGTGACGGCGCTGATCCCCTCCACCGACACCTCCACCGGCACGTCCACCGGCACCGACGAGAGCAGGCCGCAGTGACCCCCTCACCAGCCCCTGTCGACGCCGTCCTGGTGCTGGAGGACGGGCGCAGCTTCGCCGGTGAGTCCTACGGCGCGGTCGGCCGCACGGTCGGCGAGATCGTCTTCAGCACCGGCATGACCGGCTACCAGGAGACGATCACCGACCCGAGCTACCACCGCCAGGTCGTGGTGCAGACCGCGCCCCACATCGGCAATACCGGCGTCAACGACGAGGACGCCGAGTCGCGGCGCATCTGGGTCAGCGGCTATGTCGTGCGCGACCCGTCACCGCGCCCGTCGAGCTGGCGCTCGCTGCGCAGCCTGGACGACGAGCTGGCGACCCAGCAGGTCGTCGGCATCCAGGGCATCGACACGCGCGCCCTCACCCGCCACCTGCGCGAGCGCGGCGCCATGCGGGCCGGTATCTTCTCCGGACCGGACGCCGCGCGCGGCGCCGCCGAGCTGCTCGAGGTCGTGCGGGCCGCACCCGCCATGAGCGGCGCGCAGCTCGCCGAGGAGGTCTCGACCCACGACAGCTACGTGGTGGAGGCCCTGGGAGACAGGCGTTTCACCGTGGCGGCCGTCGACCTCGGCATCAAGACGATGACGCCGGTGCAGCTGGCTCGCCGCGGCATCGAGGTGCACGTGCTGCCCGCGACCGCCGGGCTCGACGACGTGCTCGCCACGGGCGCCGACGGGGTGTTCTTCTCCAACGGCCCGGGTGACCCCGCGACGGCGGCGCCCCAGGTCGCGCTGCTGCAGCAGGTTCTCGACCGCAGCCTGCCGTTCTTCGGCATCTGCTTCGGCAACCAGCTGCTCGGCCGCGCCCTCGAGCTCGGCACCTACAAGCTCGGGTACGGCCACCGCGGCATCAACCAGCCGGTGCTCGACCGGCGCACCGGCAAGGTCGAGGTCACGGCCCACAACCACGGCTTCGCGGTCGACGCGCCGCTGGACGGTCCGACGTCCACCCCGTTCGGTGCCGCGGAGGTCAGCCACGTCTGCCTCAACGACGACGTCGTGGAGGGCCTGCGGCTGCTCGACCGGTCCGCCTTCTCGGTGCAGTACCACCCGGAGGCGGCGGCCGGGCCGCACGACGCCGGCCACCTGTTCGACCGGTTCACCGACCTGATGGAGGGCGACCGCTGATGCCCCGACGTACGGACCTGCGCTCGGTGCTGGTGATCGGCTCGGGCCCCATCGTCATCGGCCAGGCCGCCGAGTTCGACTACTCCGGCACGCAGGCCTGCCGCGTGCTGCGGGCCGAGGGCCTTCGAGTCGTGCTGGTCAACAGCAACCCCGCGACCATCATGACCGACCCGGACTTCGCCGACGCCACCTACGTCGAGCCCATCACCCCCGAGGTCGTCGAGGCGATCATCGCCAAGGAGCGGCCCGACGCCGTGCTCGCCACCCTCGGCGGCCAGACGGCCCTCAACACGGCGATCGCGTTGCACGAGAACGGTGTGCTGGAGAAGTACGGCTGCCCGCTGATCGGCGCCAACGTCGCGGCGATCCAGCTCGGCGAGGACCGGCAGAAGTTCAAGGGTGTCGTCGAGCGGTGCGGCGCCGAGTCGGCCCGCAGCATGGTCGCCCACACGCTGGGCGAGTGCCTGCAGGTCGCGGCCCAGATCGGCTACCCGCTGGTGGTGAGGCCCTCGTTCACCATGGGCGGCCTGGGCTCGGGTTTCGCCTACGACGAGAAGGACCTGCTGCGCATGGCGGGCGCCGGGCTGCACGCCTCGCCGACCACCGAGGTGCTGCTCGAGGAGTCGATCCTGGGCTGGAAGGAGTACGAGCTCGAGCTGATGCGCGACCGCGCCGACAACGTCGTGGTCGTCTGCTCGATCGAGAACCTCGACCCGATGGGCGTGCACACCGGCGACTCCATCACCGTGGCGCCCGCCCTCACGCTCACCGACCGCGAGTACCAGCGGCTGCGCGACATCGCGATCGCCGTCATCCGCGAGGTCGGCGTCGACACCGGTGGCTGCAACATCCAGTTCGCGGTCGACCCCCGCGACGGCAGGGTGATCGTGATCGAGATGAACCCGCGGGTCTCGCGGTCGTCGGCCCTGGCCAGCAAGGCGACCGGCTTCCCCATCGCCAAGATCGCCGCCAAGCTCGCCGTGGGCTACACCCTCGACGAGGTGCCCAACGACATCACCGAGCAGACGCCCGCGTCGTTCGAGCCGGCGCTCGACTACGTGGTCGTCAAGGTGCCGCGGTTCGCGTTCGAGAAGTTCCCGGCCGCCGACCCGGGCCTGACCACCACCATGAAGTCGGTGGGCGAGGCGATGGCCATCGGCCGCAGCTTCACCGAGGCGTTGCAGAAGGCGCTGCGGTCGGTGGAGCGCAAGGGTTCCAGCTTCCACTGGGACGGTCCGGTCGGCGACGCCGATGAGCTGCTGGCCACGGCGGCGCTGCCCACCGACGGCCGGCTGGTGACCGTGCAGCAGGCGCTGCGAGCCGGCGCCACCGTCGAGCAGGTGCACGACGCGACGGGCATCGACCCGTGGTTCCTCGACCAGATGTCGATCATCGAGGACGTCGCGCTCGACCTGCGCGAGGCGTCCGACCTCACGCCGCGGCTGCTGCGCCGCGCCAAGCGCCACGGCTTCAGCGACGCCCAGATCGCGGCGCTGCGCCACATGCCCGAGGCCGTGGTGCGCGGCGTCCGGCAGGCGCTGGGGGTGCGGCCGGTCTACAAGACCGTCGACACCTGCGCCGCCGAGTTCGAGGCGACGACGCCGTACCACTACTCCGCCTACGACGAGGAGTCGGAGGTCGCGCCGCGCGATCGCCCCGCCGTGCTCATCCTCGGATCGGGGCCCAACCGCATCGGCCAGGGCGTCGAGTTCGACTACTCGTGCGTGCACGCGAGCTTCGCGCTGCGCGACGTGGGCTACGAGACCGTCATGGTCAACTGCAACCCCGAGACGGTGTCGACCGACTACGACACGTCCAGCCGCCTGTACTTCGAGCCGCTGACCCTCGAGGACGTGCTCGAGGTCGTGCACGCCGAGCAGCAGGCCGGCCCGGTCGCCGGCGTCATCGTGCAGCTGGGCGGTCAGACCCCGCTCGGGCTCGCGAAGGCGCTGACCGAGGCGGGCGTTCCGGTCGTCGGCACGAGCGCCGCGGCCATCGACCTCGCCGAGGACCGCGGTGCCTTCGGGCGGGTGCTCGCCGAGGCCGGGCTGCCCGCCCCGCAGCACGGGACGGCGTTCTCGGCGTCCGAGGCGATCGAGGTGGCGCGCGGCATCGGCTACCCCGTGCTGGTGCGCCCGTCGTACGTGCTGGGCGGGCGGGGGATGGAGATCGTCTACGACGACGAGACCCTCAGCGGCTACGTCACCCGGGCGACGACCGCCTCGCCGGAGCACCCGGTGCTCGTCGACCGGTTCCTCGACGACGCGATCGAGATCGACGTCGACGCCCTGTACGACGGCACCGAGCTGTTTCTCGGCGCGGTCATGGAGCACATCGAGGAGGCCGGCATCCACTCCGGCGACTCGGCGTGCGTGCTGCCCCCGGTCACGTTGGGGCGCAGCGAGATCGAGCGCGTTCGCACCTCGACCGAGGCGATCGCGAGGGGCGTGGGCGTGCGCGGGCTGCTCAACGTGCAGTTCGCCCTGGCCTCCGACGTCCTGTACGTGCTCGAGGCCAACCCGCGGGCGAGCCGCACCGTCCCGTTCGTCTCCAAGGCCACGGCCGTCCCGCTGGCGAAGGCCGCGGCGCGCATCATGCTGGGCTCGAGCATCGCCGACCTGCGCGCCGAGGGGATGCTGCCCGAGCTCGACGGCACCCACCTGCCGCCGGGGTCGCCGGTGTCGGTCAAGGAGGCCGTGCTGCCGTTCAAGCGGTTCGTGACCCGCGAGGGCCTGGTCGTCGACAGCGTCCTGGGGCCCGAGATGCGCTCGACCGGTGAGGTCATGGGCATCGACGACGACTTCGGGCGCGCGTTCGCCAAGAGCCAGGCGGCGGCGTACGGCGGGCTGCCGGACGGCGGCACCGTGTTCGTCTCGGTCGCCAACCGCGACAAGCGGGCGATGATCTTCCCGGTGAAGCGGCTGGTCGACCTGGGGTTCGAGGTGCTGGCGACCGAGGGCACCGCGGAAGTGCTGCGCCGCAACGGTGTCAGCAGCACCGTGGTGCGCAAGTACAGCTCCGGCGCCGGCGACGACGGCGAGCCGACGATCGTGGCGCGCATCCTCGACGGCGAGGTCGACATGGTGGTGAACACCCCGTCCGGCCGCGACGCCCGCGCCGACGGCTACGAGATCCGCGCGGCCACGACCAGCATGGACCGGCCCATCATCACCACGGTGCAGCAGCTCGCGGCGGCGGTGCAGGGCATCGAGTCGGCCCGCTCGGGGCCGGTCACGGTGCGGTCGCTGCAGGAGCACGCCACCCACCTGGCAGGGCTGCGGTGAGCGCGCTGCCAGGCGGCGCCGCGCGCCCGGTGCAGCTGCTGGCGCCGGTCGTGGCGAGCGAGCAGGTGGGCTCCTACCGCCGCATCACCTTCCGGGCGCCGCAGCTGGCGCAGGCCGCGCGGCCGGGTCACTTCGTCGCGCTGGCCGTCGGTGGCGACACGTCGGCGATGCTGCTGCGGCGCTCGTTCTCGATCCACCGCGTGTCGGTCGAGGACGGCACGGTCGACGTGGTCGTGGCTGACGCCGGCCCGGGCACGCACTGGCTGGTCGCCCGCGGGATCGGCGACGAGGTCGATGTCGTCGGGCCCGTCGGCACCCCGTTCCCCGTGCCGGCCGAGCCGGTCCCCTGCGCCCTCGTCGGTGGCGGCTACGGCAGCGCGCCGCTGTTCTGGCTCGCGGAGGTGTTGCGGAGCAACGGGTCTCGCGTCGACATCGTCCTGGGAGCCGCGACCGCCGACCGCCTGTTCGGGGTCGACGAGGCCGCGGCGGTCGCCGACGCCTCGGCCGTCACCACGGACGACGGGTCGCTGGGCACCCGCGGCCGGGTGACCGACGTCCTGCCCGCGGTGATGTCGGCCGCAGGCACGACCGCCGTCTTCGCCTGCGGGCCGATGGCGATGCTGCGCGCGGTGACCGACGTCGCGACGTCACGGGGGGCCGTCGCCCACGTCGCGGTCGAGGAGTCGATGGCCTGCGGCATCGGCATCTGCATGACCTGCGTCATGCCGGTCGTCGGCGACGACGGCATGACGCGCATGGTGCGTGCCTGCGTGGAGGGTCCGGTGTTCCGAGGCGACCGGGTGCGGTGGGACTCGTTCTCCGGCGGCCACGGGCTCGTGCCGGCCGACGCCGTCGGCGCCCCTCGGCCGGTGGCGCCGTGACCGCGGCCGCGGTCGTCGACATGTCGACCGACCTGGCCGGCGTCCGGCTGCCGAACCCGCTGATGACCGCATCGGGCTGCGCCGCAGCAGGTCGCGAGCTGCACCAGTTCTTCGACGTCGCCGAGCTGGGCGCCGTCGTGACCAAGTCGGTGATGCGCAGCCCCCGCTCCGGGCGGCCGACACCGCGGATGGTCGAGACGCCCAGCGGGATGCTCAACTCCATCGGGCTGCAGGGCCCCGGCATCGACGCGTTCATCAGCGACGACCTGCCGTGGCTGCGCTCGGTCGGGGCGCGGGCGATGGTGTCGATCGCCGGCGGCGACGTCGAGGAGTTCCGCGAGCTGGCCGGCCGGCTGGCGGGCGAGCCGGGCATCGCTGCCGTCGAGGTCAACATCTCCTGCCCCAACGTGGCCAACCGCGGCCTGGTGTTCGCGTGCGACCCGGCCTCCTCGTCCGCCGTCGTCGAGGCCGTGCGGGGTGAGCTGCCCGACGGCCTGCCGATGGTCGCCAAGCTGTCGCCCGACGTCACCGACATCGTGGCCATCGCAGCCTCGTGCCTGGCCGCCGGCGCCGACGGGCTCACGATGGTCAACACGCTGCTGGGCATGTCGATCGACGTCGACGCCATGCGCCCGCGCCTCGCCGGCCTCACCGGCGGGCTGTCGGGCCCCGCCGTCCGCCCGGTGGCCGTGCGCTGCATCTGGCAGGTGCACGGCGCCATGCGGGCGGGCCTGCTGCCGCTCGCGCCCATCATCGGCGCCGGCGGGGTGCGCACCGGCCGCGACGCCCTCGAGCTGGTGCTCGCCGGCGCGTCCGCCGTGCAGGTCGGCACCGTGGCGTTCAACGACCCGGGCGCGCCGCTGCGGGTGCGCGACGAGCTGGCCGCCGAGCTCGCCTCCCGCGGCTTCGACCGCTTCACCGACGCGGTCGGCCACGCCCACGCCGTGCTCGCCGCCGACGCCTGACGCCTCCGGACACCCGAGGAGACCCCGTGGACCCGCACGCCTTCGGCACCCGGCTGCGCGCCGCCATGACCGCGCACGGCCCGCTGTGCGTCGGCATCGACCCCCACCCCTCGCTGCTCGCGGCCTGGGACCTGCCGGACGACGCCACCGGCCTCGAGCGGTTCGCGCGCAGCTGCGTGGAGGCGCTCGGCGGCCGGGTCGCCGTCCTCAAGCCGCAGTCGGCGTTCTTCGAGCGGCACGGCGCCCGCGGCGTCGCCGTCCTCGAGACCGTGCTGGGGGAGATCCGGGCGACCGGGACGCTCGCGCTGCTGGACGCCAAGCGCGGCGACATCGGCACCACCATGGCGGCCTACGCCCACGCCTACCTCGACCCCGCTTCGCCCATGGCGGCCGACGCGCTCACCGTCAGCCCGTTCCTCGGCTACGGCTCGCTGCGGCCGGCGCTCGACGTCGCGGCGCAGCACGGCGCGGGCGTGTTCGTGCTGGCGCTGACGTCCAACCCCGAGGGCGCGTCGGTGCAGCACGCGCGCACCGGGGAGCGCAGCGTCGCGGGGGAGGTGGTCGCCGGCGCTGCCGCCGACAACGACGGCGCCCGCGACCTCGGCCGGGTCGGGCTGGTGGTCGGCGCCACGGTGGGCGACGCGGTCGAGGCGCTCGACATCGACCTCGCCGCCGCCAGGGCACCGCTGCTCGCCCCCGGCATCGGCGCGCAGGGGGCCGGGCCCGACGACCTGGTGCGCGTCTTCGGCGGCGCCCGCGCCAACGTGCTGCCGTCGTCCAGCCGCGAGGTGCTGGGTGCCGGGCCCTCGGTCGTCGCGCTGCGCGACGCCGCCTCGCGCACCGTCGACGCCGTCACCAGCGCCCTGCGCTGACAGCGACCACCGGGTGAACGGCACCTGTCCGCCAGGCGGATCGGGCGGTCGGGAAGGTGGCGGGGGTGCGTTGCCCGGACGGCTCGTGACTCGCTAGGTTCACCCGCATGGCCCTGCCGACGCTGACACCCGAGCAGCGTGCGGCTGCCCTCGAGAAGGCCGCGGCTGCCCGCCGCGAGCGCGCCGCGGTCAAGAACCGCCTCAAGTACGCGCAGGGTTCCCTGGCCGAGGTGGTGCAGGACGGGCAGACCAACGACGTGGTCGGCAAGATGCGCGTCTCGGCGCTGCTGGAGGCCATGCCTGGCGTCGGCAAGGTGCGCGCACGCCAGATCATGGACGAGCTCGCGATCAGCGAGAGCCGCCGCGTGCGGGGCCTCGGCGCCAAGCAGATCGCCGCGCTGGTGGCGCGCTTCTCCGACGCGTCGTGACCGACGCGACCGACGGCACGGACGGCGGGGACGGGCAGCACCACGGCACGGCGGACCAGCGTGCGACCCGCCGGCTGACCGTGCTCGCCGGCCCGACCGCCGTCGGCAAGGGCACCGTGTCGGCGTTCGTCCGCGAGCGCTACCCCGACGTGTGGCTGTCGGTGTCGGCGACCACGCGCGCGCCCCGGGCCGGTGAGGTCGACGGCGTGCACTACCACTTCGTCGACGACACCGAGTTCGACCGCATGGTGGAGGCCGGCGAGCTGCTCGAGTGGGCCGTGGTCCACCGGCGCGCCCGCTACGGCACGCCCCGTCGTCCGGTCGAGCAGGCGCTCGCCGACGGTCGCGCCGCGCTGCTCGAGATCGACCTGCAGGGCGCCCGGCAGGTGCGCGAGACCATGCCCGAGGCGCTGTTCGTCTTCCTCGCCCCGCCGTCGTGGGACGAGCTGGTGCGCCGGCTCGTCGGGCGGGGCACCGAGACCGCCGAGGAGCGCGAGCGGCGGCTGCGCACGGCGGTCGACGAGCTCGCCGCCGAGGCCGAGTTCGACGTCACGGTGGTCAACGACGAGGTCGAGCGGGCGTGCGCCGAGCTGGTCGCCCGCATGGGGCTCGTCGGCTGACTCGTCCGGTGGGCCCGACGTCTGCGACACTGGACGGCGAACCCCCGCACGCACTCGACGAATCGAGACCCCTTTGTCCGGCACGGCCGCTGCCCCCGAGGGCATCACCAACCCGCCGATCGACGACCTGCTCAAGGTCGCCGACTCCAAGTACGCGCTCGTCATCTACGGCGCCAAGCGGGCACGTCAGATCAACGCCTACTACTCCCAGCTGGGCGAGGGTCTGCTCGAGTACGTCGGCCCGCTGGTCGAGACCCACGTGCACGAGAAGCCGCTGTCGATCGCGCTGCGCGAGATCAACGAGGGGCTGCTCACCTCCGAGCCCACCGAGGCGTGACCTGAGCGCGAGGGTCGTCCTCGGCGTCGGGGGCGGCATCGCGGCCTACAAGGTCGCGTCGCTGCTGCGGCTGCTGACCGAGAGCGGCCACGACGTGCGGGTCGTGCCGACGCGCTCGGCGCTCGAGTTCGTCGGAGCCCCGACCTGGGCCGCGCTGTCGGGCCACCCGGTCGCCACCGAGGTGTGGGACGACGTGCACGAGGTGCCGCATGTGCGGCTCGGCCGGCAGGCCGACCTCGTGGTGGTCGCACCGGCGACGGCGGACCTGCTGGCCCGCGCCGCTGCGGGGCTGGCCGACGACCTGCTGACCAGCACGCTGCTCACGGCCCGCTGCCCGGTGCTCATGGCACCGGCCATGCACACCGAGATGTGGCAGCACCCGGCCACCCGCGCCAACGTCGCGCTGCTGCGCGAGCGCGGCACCGTCGTCCTCGAGCCGGACTCGGGCCGCCTCACCGGCGCCGACACCGGGGCGGGGCGGCTGCCCGAGCCGCCCGCCATCTTCGCGGCCGCCCTGCGGCTGCTCGCCGGCGGCGGGTCGGCGCCCGACCTCGCCGGCCGCCGCGTGGTCGTCAGCGCCGGCGGCACCCGCGAGCCGCTCGACCCCGTGCGCTACCTCGGCAACCGGTCGTCGGGCAAGCAGGGCCACGCCCTCGCGGCCGTCGCCGCGGCCCGCGGCGCCGACGTCACCCTGGTGACGACGTCCGCCCTGCCCCCGCCCGCCGGGGTGCGCGTGGTGGCCGTCGAGACCGCGCTCGAGCTGCGCGCGGCGGTGCTCGACGCCGCTGCCGGCGCCGACGCCGTCGTGATGGCGGCCGCGGTGGCCGACTTCCGCCCCGCCGACGTCGCCGAGCACAAGATCAAGAAGCAGGGCGACGACGACGCGCCCGAGGTGCGCCTGGTGCGCAACCCCGACGTGCTGCTCGAGCTGGTCGCGGCCCGCCGGCCCGGCCAGGTGGTCGTCGGCTTCGCCGCCGAGACCGGCGACGCCACCGGCGACGTGCTGGCCCACGGCCGCGCCAAGCTGGCGCGCAAGGGCTGCGACCTGCTGGTGGTCAACCGCGTCGGCGGCGGCCACACCTTCGGCGAGGACGCGTCGTCCGCGGTGCTGCTCGAGCGCGAGGGCGGTGAGCTGCCGGTGGCGCACGGCCCCAAGGAGGTCCTGGCGGGTGTCGTGTGGGACGCCGTCCTGCGCCGTCTCGTCGGGGCGACCGGATAGCATCGCCTGCGGTCCTGAGGTGGGGCCGACAGCCAGCAGCCGCTGCACCCGAGGGAGAACGCCGTGCCCCTGCGCTTGTTCACGTCCGAGTCCGTCACCGAGGGGCACCCGGACAAGATCTGCGACCAGATCAGCGACTCCATCCTCGACGCCATGCTGGCGCAGGACGCCCGCAGCCGCGTCGCGGTCGAGACCATGGTCACGACCGGCCTGGTGCACGTGGCCGGCGAGGTCACCACCGCGGGCTACGTCGACATCCCGCGCATCGTGCGCGACACCGTGCTGGCCATCGGCTACGACTCCTCGACCAAGGGCTTCGACGGCAGCTCGTGCGGTGTCGAGGTGTCGATCGGCGCGCAGTCGCCTGACATCGCGCAGGGCGTCGACGACGCCTACGAGCACCGCACCGAGTCGGCGTCCGACCCGCTCGACGCCCAGGGCGCCGGCGACCAGGGCCTGATGTTCGGCTACGCCTGCGACGACACCCCCGAGCTGATGCCGCTGCCGATCTGGCTGGCCCACCGGCTGTCCGAGCAGCTCACCCGGGTGCGCAAGGACGGTGTGCTCGCCTACCTGCGCCCCGACGGCAAGACCCAGGTGACCGTCGGCTACGACGGCGACAGGGCCGTCAGCATCGACACCGTCGTGCTCTCGAGCCAGCACGCGGCCGACGTCTCGCTCGAGGGGATGCTGCAGCCCGACATCGCCAACCACGTCGTCAAGCCGGTGCTCGACGCCCTCGGTGGCGAGCTCGACATCTCCGCCACGCGGTTGCTGGTCAACCCCACCGGTCGCTTCGAGATCGGCGGCCCGATGGGCGACGCCGGCCTCACCGGCCGCAAGATCATCGTCGACACCTACGGCGGCATGGCCCGCCACGGTGGCGGCGCGTTCAGCGGCAAGGACCCGTCGAAGGTCGACCGGTCCGCCGCCTACGCGATGCGCTGGGTCGCCAAGAACGTCGTCGCCGCCGGTCTCGCCAGCCGCTGCGAGGTGCAGGTCGCCTACGCCATCGGCAAGGCCCACCCGGTGGGCCTGTACGTCGAGACCTTCGGCACCGAGACCGTCGACGCCGCCCGCATCGGCGAGGCCATCCCGCAGGTGTTCGACCTGCGACCGGCCGCGATCATCCGCGACCTCGACCTGCTGCGCCCCATCTACGCGCGCACCGCCGCGTACGGCCACTTCGGCCGCACCGACGCGGACGGCTTCACCTGGGAGCGCACCGACCGCGTCGAGGCCCTCCGCTCGGCCGTCGGCGCCTGACGGGGCTGCTGCTCGACGCCGCGGCTGGACCCGGCACCGGTTCGGTGCCCGCTGTGGACGGCCGGCCCGGGTGTCGGTGAGCCGGTGCAGGATGACCGCGTGAGCCCGGACGACCGCCCCGCCGCCGACGCGCTGCCGGAGACGGTCGCCGCGCTCGCCGCCTCGGCCGGGCCCGCGGCGGTCAGGGGCGCGGTCCGGCGCCGCTCGCCGAAGCCGCCGCCCGGTCCCGCGGAGGTCGACCCGGTCGCGCGGGTGCTGGTCGACGTCCCGCTCGCCCACCTCGACCGGCCCTTCGAGTACCTCGTGCCCGAGACCATGGCGCAGACAGCGGTGCCCGGCGCCCGCGTCCGGGTGCGCTTCGCCGGCCAGGACCTCGAGGGCTACGTCGTCGCGCGCACCCCCCGGGCCGAGCACGAGGGCCGCCTGACGCCGCTGCGGCGGGTGGTGTCCGCCGAGCCGGTGCTGTCGCCTGAGCTGCTCGCGGTGTGCCGCGCGGTGGCCGAGCGGTGGGGCGGGGCGCTGCCCGACGTCCTGCGTCTCGCGGTGCCACCGCGGCACGCCGACGCCGAGAAGGCCCCCGGGCCCGTGCCGCTGCCCCCGCCGCCGCGGCCGGACGCCGGACCGTGGGCCGACTACCCGGCCGGCCCGGCGCTGCTGCAGCGGCTTCGTGACGGGTCGGCGCCGCGCGCGTCCTGGCTCGCGCTGCCCGGGCACTGGCCGCAGGCCGTCGCCGTGGCCGTGGCGACCACGCTCGCCGCCGGCCGCGGCGCGCTCGTCGTCGTGCCCGACCACCGCGACGTGCAGCGCGTCGACGCGGCGCTGCGCCAGCTGCTGGGCACCGGCCGGCACGCCGTGCTGAGCGCCGACCTCGGCCCCCGGGCGCGCTACTCCGCGTGGCTACGGGTGGCGCGCGGTCAGGTGCGGGCGGTCGTCGGCACCCGCGCTGCGATGTTCGCGCCGGTGCGTGACCTCGGCCTGGTGGTCTGCTGGGACGACGGCGACGACCTCCACGTCGAGCCGCACGCCCCCTACCCCCACGTGCGCGAGGTGCTGACGCTGCGGGCCGAGCTGTCCGGGGCTGCCGCGCTGCTGGGCGGGCACGTGCGCACCGCGGAGGTCGAGCGGCTGCAGCAGCAGGGGTGGCTGCGGCCGGTCGAGCCCGAGCGGGCGCTGCTGCGCTCGCGCACCCCCCGCGTGCTGCTGGCCGGCGAGGGGAACGAGCCCGAGCGCGACGCCGCCGCGGCGTCCGCCCGGCTGCCCTCGCTCGCCTGGCGCACCGCGCAGACCGCCTTGCGGGACGGCCCGGTGCTGGTGCAGGTGCCCCGCCGCGGCTACGTGCCGTCGCTGGCCTGCCAGGAGTGCCGTGCCGCCGGGCGCTGCCGCACCTGCCACGGTCCGCTCGGCTTCGCGCGGGCGCAGGCGGTGCCGGCCTGCCGCTGGTGCGGCACGCCGGACGCCACCTGGACGTGCGACGTGTGCGGCGGCCGCCGGTTGCGCTCGCTGGTCGTCGGTGCGCGTCGTACGGCCGAGGAGCTCGGGCGGGCGTTCCCGGGCGCGACCGTGCGCACGTCCGGCGCCGACAGCGTGCTCGCGCACGTCCCGGCCGAGCCGGCGCTGGTCATCGCGACGCCCGGCGCCGAACCGGTCGCCGAGGGGGGCTACGCGGCCGCGCTGCTGCTCGACGCCTGGGCGCTGCTCGACCGCGCCGACCTGCGGGCCGGCGAGGAGGCGCTGCGGCGCTGGGTCGGCGCGGCGGCGCTGGTGCGCGGGCAGGACGCCGGCGGCACCGTCGTCCTGGTGGCGCCCGGCGGGCTGCCGCCCGTCGAGGCGCTGGTGCGCTGGTCGCCGCAGTGGCACGCCGGCCGCGAGCTCGCCGAGCGCGAGCAGCTGGGCTTCCCGCCGGCGCGCACGGTCGTGACCCTCACCGGCGCGCCCGCCGCCGTGCGGGCCCTGGTCGAGGCGACCGACCTGCCGGCCGGCGCCGAGCAGCTCGGGCCCGTCCCCGTGGAGGTGCGGCGCGCCGGGCCGCCCCGCGAGGCCGAGCCGTCCGTACGCTTGCTGCTGCGCACCCCCGTCCCGGACGGCGACCGGCTGGCGGCCGCGGTGCGCGCGGGCGTCGCGGTGCGCAGCGCCCGCAAGGACCCCGGCGCCGTCAAGGTGCAGCGCGACCCCCTGGAGCTGGTGTGACCACCCCCCCGACCACCCCCCCGACCACCGTGGTGTTCGACCTCGGCGGCGTGCTGATCGGCTGGGACCCGACGCTGGCCTTCGCCGGTGTGCTCGAGCCCGCCGACGTGCCCGCCTTCTTCGATGAGGTCGACTTCGCCGAGTGGAACCACCGCCAGGACTCCGGGCGCAGCTTCGACGAGGGCGTCGCCGAGCTCGCCGGACGCTTCCCGCACCGCGCCGAGGTCATCGCCGCCTACGCCGCGAACTGGCGCGACACGCTCACCGGCGAGCTGCCCGACAGCGTCGAGGTCGTCGACGAGCTGCAGCGGGACGGCGTGCGGCTGCTCGCCCTCACCAACTGGTCGCACGAGACCTTCCCGTGGGCGCGCGAGAGGTTCCCGGTGCTGAGCCGGTTCGAGGGGGTCGTCGTCTCCGGCGACGAGGGGGTCGCCAAGCCCGACCCACGCCTGTTCGGCGTGCTGCTCGACCGCTACGACGTCGACCCGGGCGACGCCGTCTTCGTCGACGACCGGCCCGACAACGTCCGGGCCGCGACGGCACTGGGCCTGCACGGGCTGGTCTTCACCGACGCCGCGACGCTGCGGGCCGACCTGGTGCGGCTCGGCGTGCTGCGGGCGGCCGGCGACACGGCGTCCGGGCACGGTCGGAGCACCTAGACTGGACGCCGCGTCCAGCCGTCAGCCAGTCCCGCCGCAGGAAGGCCCCCCGCCCGTGCCCATCCAGGACATCCGGCTCTTCGGTGACCCGGTGCTGCGCACCCCGGCCGACGAGGTCACGGTGTTCGACAAGGAGCTGCGGCAGCTGGTCAAGGACCTCACCGACACGATGATGGACGCGCCCGGAGCCGGGCTGGCCGCGCCGCAGATCGGTGTCGGGCTGCGGGTGTTCACCTACTACGTCGACGACGTGCTGGGGCACCTGGTCAACCCCCGGCTCGCCCTGAGCGAGGAGCTGCAGGACGGCGAGGAGGGGTGCCTGTCGTTCCCGGGCGTCGTCTACGACACCCCGCGGGCGATGCGGGTCGTCGCCACGGGTCAGGACCAGCACGGTGAGCCGCTGAGGCTCGAGGGCACCGAGCTGCTCGCGCGCTGCATCCAGCACGAGACCGACCACCTCGACGGCATCCTGTTCATCGACCGCATGGACCGCGACCAGCGCAAGCTGGTCATGAAGGCCATCCGCGAGGCCGAGTGGACCGGCAGCCCGGTGCCGCAGCTGAAGGTCAGCCCGCACCTGACCTTCGGCAAGGCGCTGTAGCCCGTGCGCGTGGTCTTCGCGGGGACGCCGGCGGTGGCCCTGCCGGCGCTCGACGCCGTCCTCGCCTCGCGTCACGAGGTCGTCGCGGTGCTCACCCGCCCCGATGCCCCGGCCGGACGCGGTCGTCACCCGGCGGCCTCACCGGTCGCTGCTCGCGTCCGCGACCTCGGCATCGAGGTGCTCACCCCGCAGCGCCCGCGCGAGCCGGAGTTCCTCGAGCGGCTCGCGACCATCGCGCCCGACTGCTGCCCCGTCGTCGCCTACGGCGCGCTCGTGCCGCAGGCTGCCCTCGACGTGCCCCGCCACGGCTGGGTCAACCTGCACTTCTCGCTGCTGCCCGCCTGGCGCGGCGCCGCGCCCGTGCAGCACGCGATCATGGCCGGCGACGACGTGACCGGCGCCTGCACCTTCCTGCTCGAGGCCGGCCTCGACACCGGCCCGGTCCTCGGGGTGCTGACCGAGACCGTGCGCCCCACCGACACCAGCGGCGACCTGCTCGGCCGGCTCGCGGACGCCGGAGCCGGGCTGCTCGTGGCGACGCTCGACGGCATCGAGGACGGCTCGCTGCACGCGCGCCCGCAACCCGCCGAGGGGGTCTCGCTCGCGCCGAAGGTCGAGGTCGGCGACGCCCACGTCGACTGGCGGGCGCCGGCCACCCGCATCGACCGGCTGGTCCGCGGCTGCACCCCCGCGCCCGGGGCCTGGACGACGTGGCGCGGCGATCGCGTCAAGCTCGGGCCGGTGTCGCACGGTTCGCCGGACGACGCGCGCCCGGCGCTCGGCCCGGGCGAGCTGCACCCGACCCGACGGTCGGTCGAGGTCGGCACCGGTGGCGGGGTCGTCGTCCTCGGGACGGTGCAGCCGCCCGGCCGCAAGGCCATGCCCGCCGTCGACTGGGCCCGCGGCTCGCGGCTGACGGCGGGCGACCGCTTCGACCTCGACCCCCTCGGAGACGCGTCATGACCGGTCAGCGACGTCCCGGCCAGCCCGCTCGCGAGGCCGGCCCCCGCTCGGCGCAGAAGCCGTCGCAGCGCTCGCGCCGCGCCGACGCGCCGCGGCAGGCGGCGTACGAGACGGTCCGCGCGGTCGCCACCAAGGACGCCTACGCCAACCTGGTGCTCCCCGGCCTGCTGCGTGATCGGCGCATCACCGACCGCGACGCCGCGTTCGCGACCGAGCTGACCTACGGCACGCTGCGCATGCAGGGCCTGTACGACGCGGTGCTCGCCCGCTGCGTCGACCGCCCGCTCGACGGCCTCGACGACGGGGTGCTCGACGCGCTGCGGCTCGGCGCCCACCAGCTGCTCGGCATGCGCGTGCCCCCGCACGCGGCGGTCGGCGAGACGGTCGCGCTGGTGCGCGACAACCTCGGCGGCGGCCCTGCCGGGCTGACCAACGCCGTGCTGCGCAAGGTCGGCGACCGTGACGTGGCCGCGTGGGTCGACGAGCTCGCCGAGGGGTCGGCGACGCTCGACCGCCTGGCGCTGCAGCACAGCCACCCGCTGTGGGTCGTCCGCGCGCTGCGCGAGGCGCTCGCCGGGCGCGGGGTCGCGGCCGACCGGCTCGACACCGAGCTCGAGCAGCTGCTGGCCGCCGACAACGCCGCCGCGAAGGTCACGCTCGTCGCCCGGCCAGGCCTCGCGACCCGCGACGAGCTCGTCGTCGCCGGTGGTGAGCCGTCCGCGGTGTCGCCGTACGCGGTGCTGTGGCCGGGCGGCGACCCGAGCTCGCTGCCCGCCGTGCGGGAGGGGCGTGCCGGCGTCCAGGACGAGGGCAGCCAGCTGGTGGCGCTCGCGCTGGCAAGCGCCCCGGTCGAGGGCCGCGACGAGCGCTGGCTCGACCTGTGCGCCGGGCCGGGCGGCAAGGCTGCGCTGCTCGGTGCGCTCGTCGCGGCCCGCGGCGGCACGCTGACCGCGATCGAGCAGGCCTCGCACCGTGCGGCGCTGGTGCGCTCGGCCGTGGCCGCGCTGGGCGAGAGCGTCGTGGTGCGCCGCGCCGACGGCCGCGAGCTCGGTGAGCAGGAGCCGGGCGGCTACGACCGCGTGCTCGTCGACGCTCCCTGCACCGGCCTGGGCGCGTTGCGCCGCAGGCCTGAGGCGCGCTGGCGGCGCCAGCCCTCCGACGTCGCCGGCCTCGCGCCGCTGCAGCGGGCCCTGCTCGACTCGGCCGCCTCCGCCGTGCGCCCCGGTGGCCTGGTCGCCTACGCGGTGTGCTCGCCGCACGTGGCCGAGACCCGCCTGGTGGTCGACGACGTCGTCCGCCGTCGCGGTGACCTCGAGGTCGTCGACGCGCGCCCGATGCTGCCCGACGTACCCGCCCTCGACGACGCCCCCACCGTGCAGCTGTGGCCGCACCGCCAGGGCACCGACGCCATGTTCCTCGCGCTGCTGCGCCGCACCTGACGCACCCGCGGCACCGCACCGTGATCATGCGATCCCGGCTCGCTGCGCCCCCCCGTCGGTGATCTGGCGATCGCGGCTCGCTGCGGCCACCCGTCGGTGATCTTGCGATCGCGGCTCGCCAGCTTGAGCGACCCCGACCCGTCGTCGTTCGCCCGGGCACGTCGTCCCAGATGTGCGGACGGCGCTGGGCCGGGATTGCATGATCACGGGGGTGGGGGTGTGGTCAGGGTGGGGGTGTGGTCAGGGGCGGGGCGGGGGCGGTGGGGTCTTGCCGCGCCAGCGCAGGCTCTGGTCGTTGAGGGTGCGGACGACGGGGTCGCCGTCGCTGGCCATGAGCTCGGCGGCGGCGACCGCCCGCTCGAGCTGGACGTCGGTCAGCTGGGTGAACGCGGGGGAGCGGCGGCGGTCGAGGACGTCGTACCAGCAGGCGCCGACGGCGTGGTCGAGGACGATGCGACCGAAGCAGTGGTCGGCGGTGACGACCCAGCGCTGCTCGCGGGCGCGGCGCGGCAGCTCGACGAGCACGAGGGCGCGGTAGCGGGCGAGCAGCTCCTCGCGCGTCACCCCGCCAGCTGGGTGCGGACGGGACTCGACCCGCGCCCGCTCAGCCGCCAACGGTCTCGGCGGCCGAGGCGGCCGAGGGCTCGGTGGCGTCGTCGGTGGCGGAGTCGGCGGGCCGCACTGCGGCCGGGTCCATCCACAGGACCTCGAACACGTGACCCTCGGGGTCGGCGAACGACCGGCCGTACATGAAGCCGTGGTCCTGCGGCGGCAGCCAGGCCGAGCCGCCCGCCGCGAGCGCCGCGTCGGCAAGGGCGTCGACCTCCTCCCGGCTGCCGGCCGACAGGGCGTGCAGCACACCGGTCGACTCGCGCGGGTCGGCGATGGTGCCGGTCACGAAGTCCCGGAACCGGGACCGCTCGAGCAGCATGAGCACGATCGACTCGCTGATGATGACGTTGGTCGTGCGCTCGTCGGAGAACTGCGGGTTGGTGCCGAACCCGAGCGCGGACCAGAAGGCGGCGGACGCGCTGACGTCGCGCACCGGCAGGTTGATGAAGACCATCGTCATCGCGTGCTCCCGCGTCATCGAGGCCACCGCGACCGGTGGCGCTCCCGGCACCGTAGCCGCCGGTCACCGGGCGCGCAGCAGCCGGCGTCCGGGCACCTCGACCAGCCGCCCCAGCCACGGCGGGCGCTGCTGGTGGGCGCGCAGCAGCAGGACGCCGGCCACGAACTCCGTGCCGACGCGCAGCATGCTCGCGTGCGGCGCCAACGGCAACGTGCCGTCGGTGATGCCGAGGGCGCCGTTCACCGCGGCCTGGAGCAATGTCGACGCCGAGGTAGTCCATCGCCATCACCGGAGCAAGCGGCCGCAGCACGGGGGCGAGGGCCAGCACGTCGTCCTGGAAGTGGAAGAGCACCACCCAGACGGCGGCGACGGCGCGCAGCCCGGTGAGCGCGTGGATCGTCGGCCGTGCCGGCGCGGAGTCCGGCAGCCGGGGTGAGCGCAGCTCACGCGCTTCCACAGCCACGCGCCGACGCTGACGACGCCGCGCCGGTGGTAGCTCAGATGCCGGCGGTCAGCACCACGTCGCCGGCGGCGTCGGTGAGCGTGAAGGAGGTGGCGTCCGCGCGCAGGACGTCGGCGTTGAGGTTGCAGTGGATCGTCCGGCCGCCGGTGCCGACCATGCCGCCGGCGTCGTGACGGGTGCCGTCGCGGCCGAGCACCGACATCTCGAACCCGCGGCCCGCGGGCAGCCCGGTGGCGGTCAGCTTGATCTCGACGCCCCAGGTGTGGGCCACCAGGTCGGCGCTCGCGCTCACACCCGCCGCCCGGCTGGTCACCGCGACGGGCTCGAGCGGGACCGTGGCGACGGCGGGCGCCGGGTCGGGCCGCCCGAGGACGTAGCCGCCGACGCCCGACCCGACGAGCACCGCCGCGGCGGCCGCCCCCAGCAGCCCGCGCCGGACGGCGACGCGACGACGGCGTGCCGCGCGCTCGGTGCGCACCTGCCGCTCGATCCGGGTGGCGAGCAGCGCGCCCGGCTCCGCCGCGGGCTCGTCGAGCACCCCGGGGTCGACGTCCCGCAGCAGGGCGGCGAGCGGACCGATCTCGGCGAGCTCGGCCCGGCAGGCTGCGCAGCCGTCCAGGTGGGAGCGCATCCGCGCGCCCTCGACGTCATCGAGGTGACCGAGGACGTACGCGCCCAGCAGCTCGCGCTGGTCGCGGTGACCGCGGGCCTCGGGGGAGGGCGTGCTCACGGCGTCACCTCCATCTCGTCCATGGCCATTCTCAGGGCCTTGAGTCCGTAGAACACGCGCGTGCGCACGGTCGCGACCGGCACGCCGAGCTCGGCGGCGACCTCGGCGTAGGGCCGGTCGCGCAGGTAGGTCTCGACGATCGCGCGGCGGTGGTCCTCGCCGATGCGCCGCAGCGCCTCCTCGACGACCCAGCCGCGCAGCAGCCGCTCGGCCGGGTCGGGGTGCGCCGCGGCGGGAGCGCCGGCCTCCGGCGAGCCGACGTCGCCGACGAGGCCCTCCAGCCACGGCCGGGCGCGGGTCGCCCGCGACTGGTCGACCACGACGTTGCGCGCGATCGCGAACAGCCACACCCGCAGGCTGGCGAGCTCGGGGTCGTAGCGGTCGGCGGCCCGCCAGGCGCGCAGGAACGTCTCCTGCACCGCGTCCTGCGCGGCGCCGTCGTCGCCGAGCGCGCGGCGGGCGAAGCGGTACAGCTCGGCGCCGTGCGCGGTGTAGGCGGCGCGCAGGCCCTCGTCACGGTCCAGCGACGACGTCACGGCGACATCGGGCACGCGCACCACCTCCCGGGGTGTGTACGTCGGCCGGCCCGGCGGCGTTCACCGCGCGAGACCGCAGCGGCCGGGCCCCGGCCGATCCTGCCGCGAAAAGTTCCGGCTGGCCGTGAACGTCGCCCTGCCGCGCGCCGTACCCACCATCACGAGCTGGTCACCGGACCGGCCGCACCCCAGGAGGAACGATGCGCAACCGCACTCGCACCACCGTCGCTGCGACGATCGCCGTCGCGGCCGTCGGGCTCGCGACCCAGGCGGCCACGGCCAGCGGTCCGGTCGCGACGGGCACCCGTCCCGCTGCTGCGGTATCGGCGGCCGCCACGACCGTCGTCGCCGCGGGCCTGACCCGCGACGGCCGCCTCGCGTCCTTCGACATCACCAAGCCGCAGGCCGCGAAGATCGTCGGCGCCTTCACCGGCCTGGTGCAGGACACCTCGGTCGTCGGCATCGACTACCGCGTGCAGGACGGCCTGCTGTACGCCGTCGGCAACGCGGGCGGCATCTACACCGTCGTCCCCACCACCGCCGCGGCGACGCTGGTCGCCCGCCTCACCGTGCCGCTGGTCGGCACCTACTTCGACATCGACTTCAACCCCGCCGCCGACGCGCTGCGCATCGTCGCCGACACCGGGCAGAACCTGCGTCACCCCTTCGCCGCCGGTGCGGCGAACGGCACCACGGCCCGCGACGGTGGCCTGACCTACCCGACCGGTCCCGGCGGTGGCATCAGCGCGGTGGCCTACGTCAACAACGACCTGAGCCCCGCGACGGGCACCGCGCTGTTCGACCTCGACACGATGAAGGACCAGGTCGCCCAGCAGGTGCCCGCCAACGCCGGCACCCTGTCCCAGGTGGGCGAGCTCGGTGTCGACATCGGCGCCTCGGCCGGCTTCGACATCCTCACGCTCACCGCCTCAGGCCGGGCCGTCGCGAACGTCGGGCTGGCCAGCGTGCTCGTCGACCGCGTGTACCGGCTCTACACCGTCGACCTCCTCAGCGGTGCGGCCGTGCCCGTCGGCGCGTTCTCGCGCGGCGCGCAGGTCGTCGACCTCGCGGTGCCGACGGCCGGCTGAGGTCGCGGCGCGGCGACGGGCGGGCCCCGGGAACATCCCCGGGGCCCGCCCGGTTGACGCCCCTGTCGCGACGGTGACAAGACCCCCGGGCCTCACCTTCAGCCGCTACGAGCGGCGACTCGCCGAGAGGCGTCCGCCGTCGCGACACACACGTCCCAGTGGACGGCGGGCCCCCGCCGTCCACTGTGCGTTCACGGGGGCGCCGGGTGCGTCCCCGGTGCGGGCGCCGCAGACTGGGCACCACGCCTCGAGCTGGGAGCCCCCATGACGCAGAGCACCGCACCGGCCACCGGAACACCCGCCTCCATCGGTGGTGACACCGCCGCGGACGACGACTTCTCCGGCTCGGGGCAGACGCACGCTCCGACCGGCTACACCCTGTCCGACGCGACGGGTCCGCTCAGCACCGACCAGCTCGCGGCGATCGACGCCTTCTGGCGGGCGGCCAACTACCTCGCGGTCGGTCAGATCTACCTGATGGACAACCCGCTGGTCCGGCGTCCGGTGGAGCAGGACGACGTCAAGCCGCGGCTGCTCGGCCACTGGGGCACGACGCCCGGCCTCAACCTGGTCTACGCCCACGCCAACCGCGCGATCCGCGCGCGCGACCTCGATGCCGTCTACGTCATGGGTCCCGGTCACGGCGGCCCGGGCCCCAACGCCTGCGCGTGGCTCGAGGGCACCTACAGCGAGCTGTACCCCGCGATCACCCAGGACGAACGCGGCATGCAGCGGCTGTTCCGGCAGTTCTCGTTCCCCGGCGGGGTGCCCAGCCACTGCGCGCCCGAGACGCCCGGGTCGTTCCACGAGGGCGGCGAGCTCGGCTACTCGCTGCTGCACGCGTACGGCGCCGCACTGGACGACCCGGCCCTGACCGTCTTCTGCGTGGTCGGGGACGGTGAGGCCGAGACCGGCCCGCTCGCGACCAGCTGGCACATCAACAAGCTGGTCAACCCCGCGCGCGACGGCGCCGTCATCCCGATCCTCGCGCTCAACGGCTACAAGATCGCCAACCCGGCGGTCCTCGCCCGCATCCCGGAGGCCGAGCTCGCCGAGCTCATGCGCGGCTACGGCTACGAGCCGCACTTCGTGGGCGCCGAGACCACGACCAACCCCGCCGAGACCCACCAGGCGCTCGCCGCCGCCGTCGACGCCTGCCTCGACCGGGTGGCGGCGATCCAGCGCCGGGCCCGCGAGGACGGCGACCTGAGCCGGCCCGCGTGGCCGATGATCGTGCTGCGCACCCCCAAGGGCTGGACCGGCCCGTCCGTCGTCGACGGCCAGCAGGTGGAGGGGACCTTCCGGGCCCACCAGGTGCCGCTCGCCGCCACGCGCACGGACGACGCGCACCGCCGCGCGCTGGAGCAGTGGCTGCGGTCCTACCGCCCCGAGGAGCTGTTCGACGAGTCGGGGCGCCCGCGGACGCAGGTCACCGCGACGACGCCCACCGGCGACCGCCGGATGAGCGCCAACCCCATCGCCCACGGCCACCGGCGCCTCGAGCTCGAGCTGCCCGACTTCCGCGACTTCGCCGTCGACGTGACCCGGCGCGGCACGACCACGCACGAGGCCACCCGGGTGCTCGGCAGCTGGCTGCGAGCGGTCACCGAGGCCAACCCCGACCGCTTCCTCACCTTCGGCCCCGACGAGGTCGCGTCCAACCGGCTGCAGGACGTGCTGGAGGTCGGCGGCCGCAAGTGGGTCGCCGAGGTCGTCGACGGCGACGACCGGCTCTCGCCGCAGGGCCGGGCGATCGAGATGCTGTCCGAGCACGTGTGCCAGGGCCTGCTGGAGGGCTACCTGCTCACCGGCCGGCACGGCGTCTTCACCTGCTACGAGGCGTTCATCCACATCGTCGACTCGATGTTCAACCAGCACGCCAAGTGGCTGGAGGCGTGCCGTCGCATCGAGTGGCGCGGACGCATCCCGTCGCTGAACTACCTGCTGACCTCGCACGTGTGGCGCCAGGACCACAACGGCTCGACCCACCAGGACCCCGGCTTCCTCGACGTGGTGCTCAACAAGAAGCCCGAGGTCGTGCGGGTCTATCTGCCGCCTGACACCAACACGCTGCTGTCGGTCTACGACCACTGCCTGCGCAGCCACGACTACGTCAACGTCGTCGTCGCCGGCAAGCAGCCGCAGCTGGACTACCTGCCGATGGACGAGGCGATCCTGCACTGCACGCGCGGCATCGGCATCTGGGACTGGGCGGGCACCGAGGTCGAGGGCACCGAGCCGGACGTCGTCCTCGCCTGCGCCGGCGAGATCCCCACCCTCGAGACGCTGGCCGCGGCCGACCTGCTGCGCCGCGAGCTGCCCGAGCTGAAGGTGCGGGTCGTCAACGTCGTCGACCTGATGCGCCTGCAGCCGGCGGCCGAGCACCCGCACGGCCTGTCCGACCGCGAGTTCGACGCGCTGTTCACCACCGACAAGCCGGTCGTCTTCGCCTTCCACGGCTACCCGTGGCTGGTGCACCGGCTGACCTACCGGCGGCACAACCACGCGAACCTGCACGTGCGCGGCTACAAGGAGAACGGCACCACCACCACGCCGTTCGACATGGTCATGCTCAACGACCTCGACCGCTACCACCTCGTGCTCGACGTCATCGACCGGGTGCCCGGCCTCGGCGCCCGTGCCGCCGGGCTGCGGCAGCGCGTCGCCGACTCCCGGGTGCGGGCCCGGACGTGGACCCGCGAGCACGGCGAGGACATCCCGGAGGTCTCGGGCTGGTCCTGGCCGTCGTCGTGAGCGAAGGCCCGGCGCCGCGCGTCCTCACCGTCAACGCGGGCAGCACCTCGCTCAAGCTCTCGCTCGTCGAGGCCGACGGCAGCGCCCGCTCGTTCGACAGCCTGGACGACGCGCTCGCCGGTCCGCCGCCGGACGCCGTGGCCCACCGCGTGGTGCACGGCGGCGACCGGCGGACGTCGGCACTGGTCGACGACGCGGTCGTCGAGGAGCTGCAGGCCCTCACCGAGCTGGCGCCGCTGCACCAGCCGCCCGCGCTCGAGGCGCTCGCGACCGTGCGCGGCGCGCTGCCCGACGTCCCGCACGTCGTGTGCTTCGACACCGCCTTCCACGCGACGATCCCGGCCGCGGCGACGACGTACGCCCTGCCCGCGCGGCTGCGCGCGACGGTGCGCGCCTACGGGTTCCACGGGCTCTCGCACGCCTGGGCCTCCTCGCAGGCACGTGAGGTGGTGGCCGACGCCCGCCGCGTGCTGGTCGCCCACCTCGGCGGCGGCGCGTCGCTGTGCGCGGTGCTCGACGGCTCGAGCGTCGCGACCACCATGGGCTTCACCCCGATGGACGGGCTGGTCATGGCCACCCGGACCGGCCGCATCGACCCGGGTGCGGTGCTGTGGCTGGCCGAGCACACCGACGAGGACCTCGACCACGTGCTCGCCCGGGAGAGCGGCCTGCTCGGGCTCGCGGGCACCGACGACATGCGCGAGGTGCTCCAGCGCGCGTCGGCCGGGGACGCCGACGCCGTGCTGGCCCTCGACGTCTACCTGCACCGCTTCGGCGCCGAGGCCGCCGCGATGGCCGCCGCGCTCGCCGGCATCGACGTGCTGGTGCTGACCGGTGGCGTGGGGGAGGGCGGCCCGCAGGTGCAGTCGCTGCTGGTGGAGCGGCTGGGCTGGCTCGGCGTCCGCATGGACGCGGGCGCGGCGACCGGCGACGTGCAGGACGTCACGGGGGAGGGCTCGAGCGCGCGCGTGCTCGTGGTGCACGCGCGCGAGGACCTGCAGATGGCGCGCGAGGCGGCCGCGGTCGTCGGGCCGGCGCCGGGCGCTGACTAGGCTCGACCGGTGAGCGCACCCGTCCCGCACACCCTTCCGCAGATCTCCCCGAGCATCCTCGCCAGCGACTTCGCGAACCTGGCAGCCGAGCTCGGCCGCATCGCCACCGCCGACTGGGCCCACGTCGACGTCATGGACAACCACTTCGTGCCCAACCTGACGCTGGGCCTGCCGGTCGTCGAGGCGCTCGCCCGGGTGTCGCCGGTGCCGATCGACGCGCACCTGATGATCGCCGACCCCGACCGCTGGGCACCGCAGTACGTCGACGCCGGCGCCGCGAGCGTCACCTTCCACGCCGAGGCCGCCGCCGCACCCGTGCGCCTGGCCCGCGAGCTGCGCTCGGCCGGCGCCCGGGCCGGCCTCGCGGTCAAGCCGGCGACGCCGATCGAGCCCTACGCCGACCTGCTGACCGAGATCGACATGCTGCTGGTCATGACGGTCGAGCCCGGCTTCGGCGGGCAGTCGTTCCTCGACGTGTGCTTGCCCAAGATCCGGCGGGCCCGCGAGGCCATCCGCGGCAGCGGCGCCGACGTGTGGCTGCAGGTCGACGGCGGGGTGTCGGCCGACACCATCGAGCGCTGCGCCGAGGCCGGCGCCGACGTCTTCGTGGCCGGCTCCGCGGTCTACGGCGCCGACGACGCGGCGTCCGCGATCGCCCGGCTGCGCGAGCTCGCGCGCGGTCACCAGCACTGAGCCGTCGGTACTGAGCCGTCGGTCAGGAATCACGGCGGGGTGCGCCGAGTTAGACTCGCCGACAGCACGTGTGCTCCGGGGTCGGTGAAAGTCCGAGCCGGCGGTGACAGTCCGCGACCCGACCGCAGCCAGCGGCCGGTTGACCTGGTGGAACTCCAGGACCGACGGTGAGAGTCCGGATGGGAGGAGACACACGGCGGCGGAGCGCCCACGCGCTGCGCCGCTGCCGACGTACGCCGTGGGTGACCCCTGCCGCGTGCCGACGCGCGAGCCCCGGAGCCGCCCCCGATAGTCACGAGGCGAGAGGGCTGAAAGATGCGCATCACCACCCCACCCACGCAGGTGCAGCCGTGAGCGCGCTGCGCTGGCTGTTCGAGGCCGAGCTGACCATCAGCGGCCACGCCATCTTGTGGCGCGAGATCATCGGCAACATCGTCGGCCTGGCGTCGGCGGTCGGCGGCATGCGCCGCCGCGTGTGGGCATGGCCCGTCGGCATCGCCGGCAACGTGCTGCTGTTCACCGTGTTCATGGGCGCCCTGTTCGACAACCCGCAGCACAGCACCCTGCTGGGGCAGGCCGGCCGGCAGGTCATGTTCATCCTGGTGTCGGTCTACGGCTGGGTGCGCTGGCACCGCGCGCGCTCCACCGGCCCGGCCGTGACGCCGCGCTGGGCCACCGGCCGTGAGCGGGCCGTGCTGATCGTCTCCGGGCTGGTCGCCGTGGCGGTCCTCACGCCGGTCTTCAAGGCCCTCGGCTCCTACGACCCGGTGTGGGCCGACGCGTGGATCTTCACCGGTTCGGTCATGGCGACCTACGCCATGGCCCGCGGCTGGGTCGACTTCTGGCTGTGCTGGATCGCCGTCGACCTGGTGGGCATCCCCGTGCTGCTGAACGCGCAGTTCTACCCCTCCGCCGTGCTGTACGGCATCTACGCCCTGTTCGTCATCTGGGGTTTCGTCGTGTGGTTGCGCGCCGCCCGGCTCGAGCCGACGCCCGAGCCGCAGCTGCTGCCGACGTCGTCCACGCTGTGAGCTCGCAGGCACCCGTCATCGTGGTGGGCGCGGGCATCTCGGGCGTGGCCTGCGCCCGCGAGCTGGTCGCCGCCGGTGTCCCGGTCCGGCTGCTCGACCGCGGCCGACGCGCCGGCGGCCGGATGGCGGTGCGCACGGTCGACGACCACGCCGTCGACCTCGGCGCGTCCTACTTCACGGTCTCCGAGCCGGCGTTCGAGGCCGTCGTCGACGACTGGCGACGCCGCGGCCTGGCCCGGCCGTGGACCGACACCTTCCACCTCGCGAGCCCGGAAGGCTTGCAGGGCACCAAGTCCGGGCCGATGCGCTGGGCTGCGACGCAGGGGCTGCGCTCGCTCGTCGAGGACCTCGCCCGCGGTCTGGACGTCGACCACGGGGTGACCGTCACGAGCGCCGGCTCCGGGTCGGTCGACGGCACGGCGGCCTCGGCCGTCGTCCTCGCCATGCCCGACCCGCAGGCGCGGCGGCTGCTGGACGGCTCGCTGGCGGCTGCAGCCGACGCCGAGTACCAGCCGTCGCTCGTGCTGGCCGCCGGCTACGAGGAGCGACTGTGGCCGGCGTTCGACGCGGCTTTCGTGAGCGACGACCCGGCCCTCGCCTTCGTCGCCGACGACGGCCGCCGCCGCGGTGACGACGCCCTCGTGCTCGTCGCGCACTCGACGCCGGACCTCGCCCGCGACCACCTGGACGACCCGGCGGCCGCGACCGGCGCGATGCTGGGCGGGCTGCGCCGGGTGCTGGGCGTGGACGCCGAGCCGCGGTGGTCGTTCGTGCAGCGGTGGACCTTCGCCCAGCCGACGGGGAAGCGCGAGCAGCCGTTCGCGCTGTCGGGCGACCTGGTCGGCCGGTGCGGTGACGGCTGGTCGCAGCGCCCCCGCGTCGAGGCGGCGTTCGAGTCCGGTCGTGCGCTCGGGGCCGAGCTCGTCGTCCGGCTCGGTGCGGGGGCCGCCAGCGCTCGGCGGTAGCCTTGACACCCGTGAAGACCTTCGACGACCTGTTCGCCGAGCTCGCCGACAAGGCGCGCGACCGGCCGGCGGGCTCGGGCACGGTCGCCGAGCTCGACGCCGGCGTCCACGCCATCGGCAAGAAGGTGGTCGAGGAGGCCGCCGAGGTGTGGATGGCGGCTGAGCACGAGGGCGCCGAGCGCACCGCGGAGGAGATCAGCCAGCTGCTCTACCACCTGCAGGTGCTGATGCTCGCGAGCGGGCTCACCCTGCAGGACGTGTACGCGCATCTGTGAGCGGCCGCCCCGCGTCGCCGTCCTGATCGCCCCGCGTCCACCCACCGGAGATCCCGTGCTTCGCATCGCCGTCCCCAACAAGGGCTCGCTCGCCGAGTCCGCCTCGCAGATGCTGCGCGAGTGCGGCTACCGCCAGCGCTCCGACAGCCGTGAGCTCGTGCTGAACGACCCCGACAACGGGGTCGAGTTCTTCTTCCTGCGCCCCCGCGACATCGCCGTCTACGTCGGGTCGGGCACCCTCGACATCGGCGTGACCGGCCGCGACCTGCTGCTCGACTCCGGCGCCGCCGCGCGCGAGATCATGACGCTGGACTTCGGTCGCTCCACGTTCCGGTTCGCCGCCCGCCCGGGCACCGCGTCCTCGGTCGCCGACCTCGACGGCTGCCGCATCGCCACCTCCTACGAGGGGCTGGTGCGCGGCTACCTCACCCGTCACGGCGTCGAGGCGGACGTCGTCCGGCTCGACGGCGCGGTCGAGACCTCGGTGAACCTCGGCGTCGCCGACGTCATCGCCGACGTCGTCGAGACCGGCACCACGCTGCGCGCCGCCGGGCTCGAGGTCTTCGGCGAGCCGATCCTGCAGTCGGAGGCCGTGCTGATCCGCCGCCAGGACGCTCCCGAGAGCTCGGCCGTCGACGTCCTCGCGCGCCGGCTGCAGGGCGTGCTGGTCGCCCGGCGCTACGTGCTCATGGACTACGACGTCCGCGTCGAGCTGGTGCAGAAGGCGTGCGAGCTGACGCCGGGCCTGGAGTCGCCGACCGTGAGCCCGCTGCACGACAAGGGCTGGGTCGCCGTCCGGGCGATGGTGCCGCGCACCACCACGAACCTGGTGATGGACGAGCTCTACGACCTCGGCGCCCGCGCCATCCTCGTGACCGACATCCACGCCTGCCGGCTGTGAGCGATCCCTACGCGCCCTTCGTTCCCGTCCGCGGACGGAGGATGGCGCTGGGCTTCGCCGTCGGCTCGGTCGTGGTGTTCGGCGTGCTGGCGATCTTCGTCCCCGGCACCGGGATCAAGGGCTGGGGTGTCACCGACTCGCTGCTGCTCTTCGGCTTCGGGCTGCTGATCGCCCTGTTCATGTGGCGACTCGCTGCGCTGCGGGCGGTCCCGTCGCGCTCCGGCCTGCTGGTGCGCAACATCCTGGTCAGCCGCGCGGTCCGCTGGTCGGACGTGCGCGCCGTCCGGTTCGCCGGTGGCGACCCGTGGGTGCTGCTCCAGCTGGCCGACGGCGACGAGCTGGCCGTCATGGCCGTGCAGAAGGCCGACGGCGAGCGCGGCCGCGCCGACGCCCGCCGGCTCGCGGCGCTCGTGCAGGCGGGACAGCAGGCGGTCTGACGCCCATGCCGTCGGTGACCGGTCTGCTCCTGGCCGCGGGTGCGGGGCGACGCTTCGGCTCGCCCAAGGCGCTCGCCCTGCTGGACGGCGTCCGGCTGGTCGACCGTGCGGTCGCCGTGCTCACCGCCGGGGGCTGCGACGACGTGCTCGTGGTGTCGGGCGCCGTCCCCCTCGACGTGCCGGGCGCCGACGTCGTCCACAACGAAGCCTGGGACACCGGCATGGGGTCGTCGCTGCGGGCGGGCCTTGCCGCCGTGACCTCCCGCGACGCCGACTCGCGAGGCCGCGCCGACGTGGCCGGCAGTGGTGCCGGCGCCGTGGTCGTGCTCCTCGTCGACACCCCGTGGGTCGGCCCGGACGCCGTCCGCCGGCTGCGCGAAGCCCACGCCCGCGGCGCCGTCGTGGCGCAGGCGACCTACCGCGGGCTGCCGGGCCAACCCGTGCTGCTCGGTCGCCCGGTGTGGCCCCAGGTCGCCGTGCTCGCGGTCGGCGACCAGGGTGCCCGCGCGTTCCTGCGCGCCCACGCATCGCTCGTCACCCCCGTCGACTGCGACGGCACCGGCGACCCCCGCGACGTCGACCGCCCCCACGACCTCCGCCACCCACCCCCGCCGTGATCCCGGCCCGCCCCCCTGTCGTGATCTTGCGATCCCGGCCCACCCCCCTGCCGTGATCTTGCGATTCCGGCCCGCTTCGTGCTCCGGTGCGGTCCAGACGAGCGCGGGCGCCCTCGCCCCCGGCCGTGCGCTCGGCGTCGAGATCGTTGTTGCCACCGCCTGGCCGTCCCGACGACCGGCCGTCGCAACCACGGCGGTGACCACGCCCCAGGCTTCAGGCTCGGCGACCGCGAACACGCCGGTCCGACACGTCTCGGCCACGGTGCGACCACGCACTGCCACGACGAGACGGACGGGCGGTGAGCCGGAACTGCATGATCACGAGTGAGGCAGCCGGCACGACGAGCAAACGCTGGCCGAGGCGCGGTGGCCGGAGGTCCGCGTCGAGGGAGCTTGCGACCAGCGGGCCGGAGGGCGCCGCGTCACGGCCGGAGGCGACGGGAGGTCGTCGCCGGGCCTGGATCGCATTATCACGGGGGAGGCGGGCCGGGATTGCATGTTCACAGGGGGGCGGGCCCCCGGATTGCATGATCACGTAGGGGGATGGGGCGGACGCACGGACGGCGGCCGCAGCCCCTCGTGCTAGGGGCTGCGGCCGCCGTCCGGCGGTGCTGGTGGGCTCAGCGAGCCGAGCGCACCATGATCGGCACGGGGCCGACCTTGACCCGCAGGGTGCGGGCCTTGAACGAGCTGGTTTTGCCGTCGACGGCCTGGGTGGTGGTGGCGCCCGCGACAGTCACGGTCGCGACCTTCTTGGGGTTCCAGAAGACGCGGCGGACACCGCCGGTGTAGTTGATCGTGCAGGTGTAGGTGCCTGCGCGGTCGACGGTGCAGGCCCGCATCTGGGAGTTGAGCAGCCACGAGCGGGTGACGCCGTACGCCTTGCCGGCCATCGTCAGCGAGTAGCCGTTGCCGGCGGTCAGGTTCGTGTTGGCGAGGTTCGTGTGGCTCCACATGTACCAGTAGACGCGCGAGACGCCGTTGGCTGCGTTGAGCAGCAGCGTGCGGGTGACGTTCGCGGCCTGGCGGCTGTCCGCGATGGGCCTGGTCGGCTTGCCGGCGAGACCGTAGTTGACCTCGGTGTTCCAGATCGGCTTCTTCACGCCGTACTTGGCCATGATCTTCTTGTCGAGCGCGAGGATCGACATGGAGTCCTCGGGCGTGCCGGTCGGCAGCGGGTACAGCTGCAGCGACACGGCGTTGACGTAGTCGGCGACGCGACGGCCGCTGACCTTGCTGGCGTAGAAGGCGTCGGTCCAGGTGCGCTGGGCCGCGTTGCGCGTCACCAGGGCCGGCGCGACGAGGTAGCGGCTGCCACCGAGCGCGTCGCGCGTCAGCTTGGTGAGGGTCGCCATCTGGGCGGGTGAGCCGGTCCAGAACTCACGGACGTTGGCCTCGTTCCACACCTGGAACGACACGCGCTTGTTGCCCTTGACGCCCGGCCGGTTGGCGACCGCGGCGACGTAGCGCTTCCAAGCGTTCAGGTTCGTCGGCATCGACGCAGCGCCCGAGCCGTAGATGTCCGAAGCGAAGCGACGCGAGGCGTAGAACGTCGGAGTCTGACCGAGGACGATGAGCGTCTCGGCGCCCTTGAGGTTGGCCTGGCGGACGATTGCGTCGAGGCGGCGGAAGTCATACTTGCCGGGGGCGACCTCGATCTGGCGCCAGGTGACGCCGGCGTCCCAGGCGCGCAGCGACCCCACGCTCGCGGCCGGCCAGCCGTCACGGCCGCCGATCGGGGTGGAGTCGTGGACGCCGAAGAAGGTGGCCGGGATGCGGTAGCCCGTCGGGAGCCGGACGGCGGAGCCGGCGGTGGTGCCGCTGGCCGCCGCGATGCTGCTCGACAGGCTGCTCACGCTGCTCGTCGTGGCCGCGGCCGTCGTCCCGGGCGAGCCGGCTGCCGGCGTCGTGCCGGCCGCAGCACTGGTCGGCACGGCAGCGACGGACGCGCTCGCCGGCGACGTCGCAGCGGAGGTCGCCGAGGCAGGCACCGTCGCGGACGCCGAGGTGACGCTGGACGACGCGGCGCCGGCGGCGCTGGACGACGCGGCGGCCGGTGCCGCGGCGGTGGCCGCGCCGTTCGAGGCGCCGCAGGCGCCGAGCAGTGCGGCCGTCGTGACGGTGGCAGCCATGAGCTTGGTGGTGGTCAGCAAGAGTCCCCCTGGTGGACGGTACGAGCGCGAGCCCTGCGCCGAGTCACACCCGACACATGCACACCACCCTAGGTCACGCGGGTCGGCGACCGGCTGGACGACGTGCGCTGGGACGGTCACGGCTGGGCAACGTTCGGTGCACCCGGGGACAGACGCCAGCGGCCGCGGGGTCAGCCGGTCGCCTCGGCGGCGCGCACCCGCTGCTCGGCGCCGTCCTGCGTCATGCCGCTGACCTGCAGCAGGTCGACGACCACCGACCGGGCCTGCGCCAGCACGACGTCCGCCGACAGCGAGCTGCCTGTGGGCACCTGCGCCGACAGCCGGGCGACGACGTCCAGCTGGGTGAGGGCCCGTTCGGGGGAGCGCTGCTCGGTCAGCTCGCGGTTGATGGTGGTGAGCGCCTGCGCGAGCCCGTCGAGCACCTGCGCGGTGCCGGCCGGCAGCCGCTCGCCGCGCCGGACGACGACCACGACGCGCCGCAGCAGCACCCGGCCGTTGCGCAGAGCCCGGTCGAGCGGCACGGCCATGTCGCCCACCGAGGACATGTCGCTGCGGTGGCGCCGCCGCCACGGTGAGGACCGGGCGACGTCGACGGCCTCGCGGGCGGCGGTGCGCAGGTCGTCCATCGCCGGCTCGCTGCCGCGCGCCCGGTCGAGGGTGCGGTAGGCGAGGCCGAGGTCGCCGTCGCGGCCGGCGGTCGCCGCGTCGGTGAGCCAGGTCGACAGCTCGCGAGCGATGCCGGCGGCGGCGAGCCGCGGTCGCCGCAGCGGCTGCCCCGGCACCACCGCAGCGGCCACGAGAGCCACCAGACCGCCGCAGACGGCGTCCAGCCAGCGCCCGAGCCCCGCGGACGGGGCGGCGGCCAGCGTGGTGACGATCGCGGCCTGCGTGCCGGCCTGGGTGATGGTCAGCGGGCTGGCGTCGAGCAGCACGGCGATCGTCATGGCGATCGCGACCACGACGAGCAGCTGCCACGCACCCCGCCCGAAGAGCAGCGCGAACACGTCGCCGATCAGCACGCCCAGCGCGACACCGATGGTGACCTCGAGGCCCCGGCGCAGCCGCTGGCCGTATGACAGGCCGAGGCTGACGATGGCCGCGACGGGCGCGAAGAACGGCATGGGGTGACCCAGCACCTCGCGGGCGATCAGCCAGGCGACGGACGCGGCGACCGCGCACTGGGCGACGTGCCAGCCGTAGCGCTGCAGCCGCTGGACGCGCACCTCGAGACCCCGCCGCGCCCCCTGGCGGACGGCCTCGCGGTCAGGTGCGTGCGGCAAGGACGACCACGTCAGCTCGGGCACGGGTGTCCTCTCGCGCGAAGTGCGTCCGCTCGCCGGCCGCCCATCGCCGCCAGTGTGGTCGATAGCCGGTGCCGTCGCGTGCCATGGCCCGCGCGTAGCGCACCGCCTCGGGAGCCTCGACCCAGATCAGCAGGTCCAGGTACGGCGCGCAGGCGCGGGCGCCGCAGCCGGTCCCCTCCACCACGAGCACGGACGACGGCGCGGCCGCGTGCCACTCGGCGTACCGGCCGTGCACCCAGTCCCACCGCCGCCAGCGCGGCGCGCGGCCCTCGCGCACCGGTCGCAGCACCCACGCGACCAGCCGCGGGACGACGGCGTCCAGGCCGCCCCACCCGGGGTAGAAGTCGTCGAGGTGGACGACGGGCGCGCCGTCGAGCGAGGCGGCCAGCACCTCGGCGAGCACCGTCTTCCCGCTGCCGCTGGGCCCGTCGAGCCCGATGACGAAGGCCCGCGAGGGTGCCGGACGTCGGCGCCGCAGCACCGGGGTCACGGCGGTGCGTCCGCCCGCGCCGCCAGCGCCGCGATCTCGTCGGTCAGCAGCGGCCACAGCTCGCGGGGCAGGTCGTGGCCCATCCCGAGCACGGTGACGAACCGGGCACCGGGCACGGCGTCGGCGATGGCGCGCCCGCCCGAGACGTCGACGAGGGGGTCGCTGTCGCCGTGCACCACGAGGGTCGGCACGCGCAGCCGGCGCAGCGCCGGCGTCCGGTCGGGTGCGCGGACGACGGCCACGAGCTGCCGCAGCCCGCCGAGCGGGTCGAACGCGCGGTCGTAGGCGCGGGCGCCGACGTCGCGCAGCTGCGCCGGGTCGGTCGGGTACGCCGGGCTGCCGATCGCCGTGAGCACCCGGGCGAACAGCTCGCCGGCCTGCGTGCGGTCGGTGGCCACCCGTCGTCCGGGCAGGCGCAGGAGCAGGCCGGGGTGGGGTCGGCCGGACCGCCGCGACCCGGTCGACGACGCGATGCAGGTGAGGCTGCGCACCCGGTGCGGGTGCCCGATGGCGACGAGCTGGGCGATCATGCCGCCCATGGAAATGCCGACCAGGTGGGCCGCCTCGATGCCGAGCGCGTCGAGCAGGCCCACGGTGTCGGCCGCGAGGTCGGCGAGGGCGTACGGCGCGAGGCCGGCCAGGTGCGTCGACAGCCCGGCGTCGCGGTTGTCGAACCGGACGACGTGGTGCCCCCGCGCGGCGAGCGCGGCGCAGAAGGGGTCCGGCCAGGCCAGCATCTGCGCGCCCTGCCCCATGACCAGCAGCAGCGGCGGGTCGGCGGGGTCACCGAACGTCTCGTACGCGAGGCGGACGGCGCCGACGTCGGCGGTCCGCACGGTCGAGGGCTCGGGCACGGCGTCATGCTGGCAGGTCTGCGCTTGCCGGGGGCAGGCGCGGTGAGCGACCCGCCGGTCACGCCCGACGGCCGCTACCTGGTCGTGCGCGGGCGGCTGTGGCGCCGCACCGACCCGCGGCTCGACGACGGCAGTCGCGCCGAGCTCACCCGCGAGCTGATGGCGGCCCGGCGGGCGAAGGGGGTCGCGATGCGCGCCGGTGACGACGCCGCCCGCGAGGACGCCCGCGCCCGCGTCGACGCCGCCAAGCACGCCCTCGGCGAGCGCGGACCGGTCTGGTGGGACGACGGCGCGCCCGACCTCACCCGGCACCTGGCCCGCACCACGCCGTACGCCGACTGGTTCGCGGCCCTCACCGACGAACCGGCGAGTGGCGACCCGACCGGCGGGTAGGTCGCGGGTCCCCCGTCACCCGTCCCGGAGGTCCCCATGCCCAGCGGCTCACCGTCCCGCGCCCGCGCACTGCTCCCGGCGGCGGGCCTCGGCGCCGTCGCCGGCATCGTCGGGGTCGCCGCCATGACCGCCGCCGAGCTGATCGAGCAGCGGGTCACCCAGCGGCCCGACTCCTACGTCCCGGCCCGCGCGCTGCGGACCCTGCTGGGCGGTCACCCCTCGAACGCCGAGCGCTCGGCGGCCTGGAACCACGCGATGCACTGGGGCACCGGGGCCCTCGTCGGGGCGCTGCGCGGCGTCTGGTCGGCCGTCGGCATCCGCGGACCGCGCGCGAACCTCGCGCACGCCGTGGTGCGCCTGGCGTTCGACCAGACCGTCGAGAACGGCACCGGCGTCGGCGCCCCGCCGCACACCTGGCCCCGCCTCGAGCAGGTCGTCGACACCAGCGCCAAGTCGGTCTACGCGCTCGTCACCGGCATGGTGTCCGACCGCATCGTCCCGCCGTCGCTCGAGCAGCACCGCGGCACGACCAGCCACTGACGCTGCAGCGCAACGGGTCTACACCAAGAAGCGGTACGCCGTCGTCCCCGGCGCGAGGTGCTGGATCGTCAGCGGGCTGTCCTCGATACGCGTGAGCAGGCCCAGGAGCCCGTCGGCCGCCCCCAGCTCGATGCCCGTGAGCGCGGCGCCGGTCTCGCGGTTGTCGCGCTTGACGTACTCGAACAGGACGATGTCGTCGTCCGGGCCGAGGACGTCGTGGAGGAACCGCCGCAGCGCGCCGGGCTCCTGCGGGAACTCGACGAGGAAGTAGTGCTTGAGACCGCGGTGCACCAGCGAGCGCTCGACGACCTCGGCGTAGCGGCTGACGTCGTTGTTGCCGCCCGACAGCAGGCACACCACCGTCTGGCCGGGCTCGACGGCCACCGCAGCTGAGGCGAGCGCCGCCGTGGCGAGGGCGCCGGCGGGCTCGGCGATGACGCCGTCGACCTGGTAGAGCTCGAGCATCTCGGTGCACAGTGCGCCCTCGGCGACCGTCACCAGCTCGGCTCCGCTGTCGCGCACCAGCGGGTAGGTGATGTCGCCGACGCGGCGCACCGCGGCGCCGTCGACGAACGTGTCGAGCTCGGGCAGGTCGACCGGCCCGCCCGCCGCCAGCGCGGCCGCCATGCCCGCGGCCCCGGCGGGCTCGACGCCGACCAGGCGCACGTCGTCCGCCCACTCGCGCAGCCAGGTGCCACACCCCGCGAGCAGCCCGCCCCCGCCGACGGGCAGCACCAGGACGTCGGGCGCCCGCCCCAGCTGCGCCAGCACCTCGACGGCGACCGTGGCCTGCCCCGCGACGGTCGAGCGGGCGTCGAACGCCGGCACGAGGGTGGCGCCGGTGCTCGCGGCGTGAGCCTTCGCCGCGGCCGCCGCCTCGTCGTAGGTGTCGCCGACCACCACGAGCCGGACGCCGTCGCCGCCGAGCGCGGCGATGCGCTGCCGCTTCTGCCGCGGCGTCGTGCCGGGCACGAAGACGTCACCGGGGACGCCGAGGGCACGGCAGGCGTACGCGAACCCCTGCCCGTGGTTGCCGGCGCTCGCGCACACCGCCCCGCGCGCCCGGTCGGCCGGGTCGATCCGGCTGATGGTCGTGTAGGCGCCGCGCACCTTGTAGGAGCGGCCCACCTGCAGGTCCTCGCGCTTGACCCAGACGTCCGCACCGGTCAGCGCCGACAGCCGGGGGTGCGGCTGCAGCGGCGTCAGCTCGGCGACGCCGGCCAGCCGGGCGACGGCGTCCTCGACCTCGCTGGTCAGCGTCCGGGTGGGCACCGGCCCATCCTCGCTGATGGGGCGCGGCGGCGGGCGGGTGGCACAGTGACCACCGATGACAAGTGACCGCCGACGGGTGTCGCGATCGGATGGAGCAGGTGTGCGGGCAGGACCGGGCTGGGTGCTCGCGCTGGTGTCGGCGGCGTGCTTCGGGACCTCGGGGGTGTTCGCCGCCGCGCTGCTCGCCTCCGGCTGGACGGCGGGCGCGGCCGTGACCGCGCGGGTCGGGGTTGCGGCGCTGGTGCTGACGCCCGTGGCGCTGCGCGCCGTCCACGGGCGGTGGCGGCTGCTGCTGCGCAACCTGCCGTCGGTGATGGCGTTCGGGCTGCTGGCCGTGGCCGGGTGCCAGCTCGCGTACTTCCTTGCCGTGCAACGGCTCTCGGTGGGTGTGGCGCTGCTGCTGGAGTACTCGGGCGTCGTGCTCGTCGTGATCTGGACGTGGGCGCTCACCCGTCGTCCGCCGTCCCCGGTCACCTCGGTCGGCGTCGTGGTGTGCGTCGTGGGTCTCGTGCTGGTGCTCGACGTCGTGCGGGGCGCGCGTGTCGACCCGGCGGGTGTCGGGTGGGGGCTGCTGGCCGCCGTCGGGCTCGCCGTCTACTTCCTCGTCGCCGCGCGCACCGACGACGCGCTGCCGCCGCTGGTGACCGCGTGGGCCGGCATGGCGGTCGGGGCGGTCGCGCTCGCCGTCACCGCGGCCACGGGGCTGCTGCCCTGGGAGTCCTCGCGCTCCGACGTCGTGCTCGCCGGGCACGAGGCGAGCTGGCTGGTGCCGGTCGTCGGGCTGTCGCTGGTCGCGGCCGCGCTCGCCTACGTCACCGGCGTCGCCGCCGTGCAGCGGCTCGGGTCGCGCGTCGCCTCGTTTGCCGGGCTGACCGAGGTGCTGTTCGCGGTGGGCTTCGCATGGCTGGCCCTGGCGCAGCGGCCCGGGCCGGCGCAGGCGGTCGGGGCGGTCGTCGTCCTCGGCGGCATCGTGCTGGTCAAGGTCGGCGAGCCGGCGCCTGACGAGGTCGTGGTCGGCGCGCCGCCCAGCTGATCACGAGCGTCGGTGGGCTGTGGTGTCATCGCTGGCGTGGACGCGCGGGAGGACTCCAACCGGCGGATGCTGCGCGCTCGCGACGCGATGGACCGCTCCTACGCCGAGCCGCTCGACGTGCCGGCTCTCGCCCGGATCGCGTTCGTCAGCGAGGCCCACTTCATCCGCACCTTCCGCGCCACGTTCGGCGAGACTCCCCACCGCTACCTGCAGCGGCGCCGCGTCGAGCGGGCCATGCACCTGCTGCGCTCGACCGACCGCAGCGTCACCGACATCTGCATGGACGTCGGCTTCGCGAGCCTCGGCACCTTCAGCCGGGTGTTCACCCGGGTCGTGGGCGAGCCGCCGAGCGCCCATCGCCGCCGGGGGCCGCTGGCGCCGGTGTCGACGTGCTTCGCGATGGCCTGGATGCGGCCGGTCGGCGACGACCCGGCTCGTGGCGGCGCAGCAGTTTCGGAGAAGCACCACGGCGACGCCCGGCCCTAGCGTCGTCCCCATGATCACCTCACTGACCACCACGTCCCTCTACGTCCTCGACCCGGATCAGGCGCTCGACTTCTACATCGGCAAGCTCGGCTTCGAGGTCGACACCGACCAGGACCTCGGCTTCATGCGCTGGCTCACGATCCGGCTGCCCGGCGACCCCGACCGCAAGGTGCTGCTCGAGGTGCCGGGCCCGCCCGCCATGAGCGAGGAGATCGCCGCTCAGGTGCGCGACCTGCTCACCAAGGGCCACGCCGGCGGCCACCTGTTCTTCACCACCGACGACGCCTGGAAGACCCACGCCGAGCTGCAGGAGCGCGGCGTCGAGGTCGTCGAGGAGCCCGTCGACCGCGGCTATGGCATCGACTTCGGCCTGCGCGACCCGTTCGGCAACCACGTGCGGGTGGCGCAGATGCGGGCGCCGCAGGGGTGATCCGCCGGCCGGACCTTGGCGCAGGCTCGCTCCGGCGGTGTCGAGCCTGCACCGGTACTGCCCGGTCACCGCGTAGCGGGGCCGCGAGGGTGGGTGGCACGCGACATCGGGTGCTCCTGGTCGTCGTCGGATGTGGTGCTCTGACTCTCCGGCGGCCGGGCCGACCACTCCATCCCGCTGCCTGGCGTGCCGTGGTGCAGGAGGCGCTAGCGGGCTGCCCTGCCCTGCTGAGCGCGTCGCGAGCCCGGTCAGCCGGGCGGCAGCATCTCGATGCGGTGCTCGGCCATGAGCCTGCCGACTGTGCGCATGGCTTCCTCCGACGGCGCCGGCGCGGCCGCCGGTGCGGGCTGACGCGGGTCGTCGATCGGCTGGCCGACCGCCCTCGCCATCTCCTCGATCGCTCCGGTGGTGAAGATCGTCAGCAGTCGTCCCGCAGCGGTCCCCACGTTGCGGAAGCGGTGCCACCCCATGGACGGGACGAACAGCGTGGCGCCTGCCTCGGCGGGGAACGTCCTGAGGTCGCCGTCCTCGTCGCGGGTGTCAAACTCGAAGGCGCCATCGAGCACGTGGAAGGTCTCCATGAACCCGTGGCGATGCAGACCCGGTGCTGCGCCCCCCGGAGCGGAGAACGTCTCCAGCACCACCATCTCGCCGCCGCTCTGCTCGGCACCGAGCCGGATGGTGAAGCTCTCACCGCCGAGATGCCAGCTTCCTTGCGGCGCGGCCGGTCGCAGCGAGCTCATGCGCCGGCTCTGAGGGGGAGCATCAGGTCGCGCCACGCCGTCCCACAGTCGGGGCGCCCGCTGTGCGCAGCGGCGGTCACGTCGTCCATACCGGTCCTCTCGATGACACGGCCCGCCGCCCCGAGCTGGGAGCGGTCGTCCGGGCGGGTCTGCAGGGATCCTACGTACACCACCTACGCCACCCCCCAGGTCGACGGTCAAGTCCCGGGGCGTGGTGTAACGGGGTCGCGGCGTGATCCTGCTGTTGTTCAGGCGGTGAGTGCGGTCAGGGCGCTGGTGACCTCCTTGGTGTTGGTCGGCGGGGACGTGTCAGCGGCGCCGTCGATGAGGGTGGCTTGAGAGCGGGCCAGGACGTCGAGCCCGAGGTAGCGGCGGCCTTCGATCCATTCGTCGTGCTGCTCAGCCAGGACCGCCCCGACGAGTGGATCAGGCTGGTGCGGTCGGGGAAGATGCCGACGACGTCGGTGCGGCGGCGGATCTCGCGGTTGAGGCGCTCGGCGGGGTTGTTGGACCAGATCTGCCGCCAGATCTCCTTGGGGAAGCCGGTGAACGCCAGGACGTCGGCGCGGGCGGCCTCCAGGTGCGCCGCGACGTGCGGGAGCTTGTCGTGCAAGGTGTTCAGGACCCGGTCGAACTGGGCGTGGACAGCGCCCGCGTCGGGCTGTCGTAGACCGAGTGCAGCAAGGCCTTGACCCACCCCCAGGACGACTTGGGTGTGGCGGCCATGAGGTTCGAGGCGTAGTGGGTGCGGCAGCGCTGCCAGGTCGCGCCGGGCAGGGTCGCGCCGATGGCTGCGACGAGGCCGGCGTGAGCGTCGGAGGTCACCAACCGCACGCCGCTCAGGCCGCGGGCGATCAGGTCGCGGAAGAACCCGAGCCAGCCGGCGCCGTCCTCGGCGGAGGTCACCTGCAGGCCGAGGATCTCGCGGTGCCCGTCGGCGTTGTCCCCCGCAAGCGGGAGGTGCCCCCAAACGGTCGCGATCAAGGCGTGGACGTTGACGACCCGCCCGCCTTCGCGGACCTTCATCACCAGGGCGTCAGCGGCGACCGGATGAACGTGCCGACCCGGCAGGTCCCGGGGCACTGGGGCTGACCGAGGCCCGATCCCCGTCGGCGGCAGCGGGCGGGGCTCCGGCAGCGCCACCGAGGGTGCGGTAGCCGGGATGGACGCCAGGGGCGAGTTGGTGGTGGGCCGCGAGCTGGCTGAGGATGCGGGCGAGCTCGGCGCGGTCGTGCTGGTCCAGCGGGCCGAGCAGGTCGTCACCGTGTGTTTGAGCGATCTTGCCGATGTCGCTGAGGCGCTGCTGCCCGGCGGTGGTGAGGTGCAGGGCGTGGTGGCGCCGGTCGTCGGGGTTGCGGCGGCGTTCGAGTAGCCCGTCGCGCTCGAGCTCGTCGACGAGCGCGACGAGCTTGCTGGGCAGCAGCCCCAGCTGGACGGACAGGGCCTGCTGCGAGCGTCCCGGGGCCGTGGCGACAGCCCGCAGGAGCCCGGCGTGCGCCGGGGTGAGCTGCAGCGGACCCAGGTGCTCGGCGAAGCGCAGCGACGCCAGCCCGCCGATCTGGGCGAGAAGGAACGCCACGTGCCCGGCAGACCGCTGCACGTCCTGTCCCTGCATGACATGAACAGTAGCACCCTGCAACCATTTGTGATACAAACGGTTCATGATCGAGAGCACCGGAGTTGCCGGCGTCGTGCGTTCCCGGCAGGGAGGCGTGCCGCTCGGGCTGCTCGGCGGCGTATCGGTCGGGCTGCTGCTGGCCGTGCCGAGACACTGCACCCGGCCGGCCCGGTCGGCGCCATGAGGCTGACGGTCTTCGGCGCCACCGGCGGTGTCGGCAACGAGATCGTCCGGCAGGCCCTCGACGAGGGCCACCAGGTGACCGCCGTGGTGCGGGACCCGCGCCGGCTGCACGCCACCGGCCACGACCTGCAGGTGCTCACCGTGCCGGACCTGACCAGGCCGGAGGCGTTAACGCACACCGTGGACGGCACAGATGCGGTCCTGTCCGCAACTGGACCCAGCGGCAGAACGGACAAGGGCATCACGTCCACCGTGACCGCCGCGGTCACGACAGCCATGCTCGGTGCGGACGTCCGGCGGCTCGTGGTGGTCAGCGCGGTGCCCGTCGGACCCGCACCGCCCGGCGAGAGCCTGGTCAACCGTCGGCTGCTAATGCCGCTGCTGTGGGCCGTGCTCGGCGGCGTCTACGCCGATCTTGCCGCCATGGAACAGGGCCTTCGGGACGGGCCGCTGGACTGGACCGTGGTCCGGCCGCCCCGGCTCGTCGACGGCCCGCGTACCGGCCGGTACCGCACCAGCACCGGCTCGAACGTGCCCCGCTCAACGTCGATCGGTAGGGCCGACGTGGCAGACCTCATGCTCCGCGTTCTGGCGGACCCGGCCGCCGTGCGGCAGCTCGTCGGCATCTCACGATGACCAGACGGCAGGTTCAGCCGCCGGTCGGCGTCGTGCAGCGCGCCCCATGGCGTCGCGTCATCAGGGTTGCCAGACAACCATGGACGGCACGGTCAGGCCGCGTCGAGCCACCGCGGCGCCGGGCCGATCCCGAGCCGGTGACGAGCGGCTTCCTCGGACGGGCTGTACGAGCCGAGCAGCGCGCGGAGCCCGAGCAGCTGGGCGCGCGTCACGGCGAGCTGGCCGACCTCGGCGCGACCGCGGACGTCGCGGCCGGGGACGCCGGCGAGCGGGGCCAGGACGGGCGAGACCACCAGCCCGGCGGCGGCCGACAGACCGGCGTAGAACACCCGCTCGGGGGCGCTCATCCCCGGTGGGCCGGCGAGGAACGCACGCATGTCGTCCGACACCGGCGCGAGGTCGGCCCGGACGGCCTCGACCGCGCCGTCCAGCTCTGCGCGCGTGGTGGGCAGGTCGGTCGCGCCCAGGGCCTCGGCGCTGCGGGCCCACTGGCCGACGTACGCGTCGGGCCAGCGGCGGCCGAATCGCGGCACCAGGTCGGCGCCCACGGCCTCGTGCGCCGACAGGAACGCGTCGGTGAACGCGAGGTGCACCCAGCGCAGCAGCGCGGGGTCGGAGGCGGCGTAGGCCCGGCCCTCGTCGTCCACACCGCGCACCTTGCGGTGCATGCCGCGCACCGCGCCGACTCGCGCTCGGCCAGCTGCGCCGAGCCGTAGGTGCTGACGACGAGCCAGCGAGCGGTGCCGGCGAGCCGAGCCCACGGGTCGGAGCGGTACGCGGAGTGGCGCTCGACGCCGGCGAGCGCGAGCGGGTGGGCGCCCTGGCCGATGAGGGCCGCGACGCCCCCGACGAGGGTCGCGAGGTCGCCGTGCACCCGCCACACCACGCCGTCCGGCGCGTACCAGCCGTCGCCCTCGCCGACCGACGCGATGTCGCGCACCCAGCCCGGCGCACCGCTGGGGTCGCCGGAGACCCGCGAGCGGAACATCGCCTGCGCCGCGGCGGGCAGCGACGTGAGGGTGGACAGCGTGGGGAGGGGCACGCCCCATCGTCTCAAGCCACCGCCGCCGCAGTTACGCCGCGGCACGGTCGGGCGCTCACGGCGTGCCCGGTCGCCAGCCCTTGGTGTCGACGCCACCGGGCACCGGCGCGGCGGGGTCGTACGGCGTCCGCGCGAACACGAACGTGCCGACGTCCAGCGCGAGGACCGTGCCGGCGTCATCGCGGACCGCTCGCAGCGGCTCGCCGCGGTGGTAGCCGTCGAGCCCGACCCAGCTGCCGTCGTCCCGGCGCCGGAAGCGGGACGCGCGGCCGCGCCCGCCGAGACCGGTCATGTCGAGCAGCCCGTCTGCGCCGAGTCGGACGCCGAACCCGCTGGTGCCCCAGTACCACGTGCCCGTGAGCGCCAGCCCGTCGTCGTCGGGGCCGGCTAGCGGTGCCCACGGCGCGACGACGTGCGGCTCGCGCTCGCGGACGGTGGTCAGCATCCGCTGCGGCAGCTCGCCGTCCAGGCCGCTGGTGGCGTTGGCGAAGGCGACCGCACCGGCCTGCTCCTCGACGTCGACGAGGACGCCGGCGAGGAACCCGGGCATCGAGCCGCCGTGGCCGACGTAGGTGTGGCCGTCGGCGCGCAGCACCTGCAGGCCCAGGCCGTACGCCGACCAGCCCGGGGCCGTGGGGTCGACGCCGGACGGGTCGCGCATCTCCTCCAGCGTGGCCGGCGACAGGACCTCGGCGGTGTCGCCGAGCAGGAAGGCCGCGAACCGGCCGAGGTCGGCGAGCGTCGCCCACAGCTGCCCGGCCGGCGCCATGGCCACGGCGTCGTGCTCCGGCTCGGGCAGCAGCACGTCCGCCCAGGGGTGCACCGCGAACCCTTGTGCTGCAACGCCTTCGGGTCGTGTCGTGGTGCGGGTCATGCCGAGCGGCAACAGCACCTCGTCGCGGACGACGTCGGCCCACGGCGCGCTGCGGACGCGTGCCACGAGCTCGCCCAGCGCGCCGTAGCCCAGGTTCGAGTAGTGGAACCGGCGTCCGGCCGCGTGGGGCGCGTCGTCGGTGGCAGTCAGCCGCGAGGCCAGCTCGTCCCAGCCCGCGCCCGGCGTGCGCTCCCACCACTGGCCCGGCGCCTCGGCGCGCAGACCGCCGACGTGCGCGAGCAGCTGCCCGACGGTGCGGCGCCCGAACGGCGTGCCCGGCAGGTGGTCGTCGAGCTGGTCGTCGAGGTCGAGCAGGCCCTCGTCGCGCAGCCGCAGCACCGCCACGGCGGTGACGGTCTTGGTGATGCTGCCGACGCGGTACTGGACGTCGGCGCCCGGCACCTCGCCGGCCACGGTGCCACGACCTGCCGACCACACCAGGGCGCCGTCACGCACCACGCCCGCGACCAGGCTCGGCAGCCGCCCGCTGCGCTGGACTCGGGCGACGTCGGCGAGCAGCAGGCGCTGGGTGGTGGGCAGCAGGTCCATCTGCGCGACCCTAGCCGTGGTCCTTGGCAGACTGCCGCCCATGACCGCTGCCGGCAGCTGCCCGTGCGGGTCGGGGTCGTCGTACGACGGGTGCTGCGGGGTCCTGCACTCCGGGCAGCGGCGGGCGGCCACCGCGGAGCAGCTGATGCGCTCGCGCTACAGCGCCTTCGCGGTCGGCGACGCGGCGTACCTGCTCGCCAGCTGGCACCCGTCCACCCGGCCGCGCCGGCTCGAGCTCGACCCGCACGAGCGCTGGACCCGGCTGGGGGTGCTGCGGTCGTCCGGCGGGCTGCTCGACACCGAGGGCGTCGTGGAGTTCCGCGCGCACGCCGTCGGGCGGTCGGGGCCGGTCCTGCTGCACGAGGTCAGCCGGTTCGTGCGGCACGAGCGGGCGTGGGTGTACCTGGCCCCGGTTCCCTAGGCTGTCGGGGTGAGTCTCGCCGTGCGCGTCATCCCCTGCCTCGACGTCGACGCCGGCCGCGTCGTCAAGGGCGTGAACTTCCAGGGGCTGCGCGACGCCGGCGACCCGGTCGAGCTGGCGCACCGCTACGACGCGCAGGGCGCCGACGAGCTGACGTTCCTCGACGTGACGGCGTCCAGCGACAGCCGGGCGACGACGTACGACGTGGTGTCGCGCACCGCCGAGCAGGTGTTCATCCCGCTCACGGTCGGCGGCGGCGTCCGCACCGTCGCGGACGTCGACCAGCTGCTGCGGGCGGGCGCCGACAAGGTGGGGGTCAACACCGCGGCCATCGCCAGGCCGGCGCTGATCGGCGAGGTCGCCGACCGCTTCGGGTCGCAGGTGCTCGTGCTGAGCGTGGACGCGCGCCGCAGCCCCGGCACGCCGTCCGGCTTCGAGGTCACCACGCACGGCGGTCGCCGCGGCACCGGTGTCGACGCCGTGCAGTGGGCCGTCGACGCCGCCCGCCTCGGCGCGGGCGAGATCCTGCTCAACGCCATGGACGCCGACGGCACCAGGGAGGGCTTCGACCTCGAGCTGCTGCGCGCCGTCCGCGAGGTCGTCGACGTGCCGATCATCGCCTCCGGCGGCGCGGGGGCCGTCGAGCACTTCCCCCCCGCCGTCGCCGCCGGCGCCGACGCCGTGCTCGCCGCCAGCGTCTTCCACTTCGGCGACCTCACCGTCCGCGACGTCAAGGCCGCCCTCGCGGACGCCGGCCACCCCGTCCGCTGACACCCCACCCCCGTGATCATGCGATCCCGGCCCACCCACCCGTGATCACGAGGGTGAAGATTGCAGGACACGGGGCGTGAGTCACATGGCGCTGGGCGAGCCGCGCAGGGCGGCGATGGCGTCCGCCGGGCCGTCGAGGCGCACCTGGGCGGCGGTGCGGCGTCCGAAGACGAACAGCAGCAGCTCGGCGGGAGAACCGTGCACCTGCACCGCAGGGTCACCCTTGCGGACGACGGTGCTGCCGTAGCCGTCGGCGACGAGCTCGACGCCCACTGGCGCCTTGCGCAGCGCGAGGCGGCCGACGCCCTGGCAGGTGCGCCACAGGGTGCGCTGCAGCTCCTCGGGGATCACGCGGGGCGTCGTCCAGTCGGGCTCGGCGCGCAGCACGTCCTCGTGGTGGACGTAGAACTCGGCGGTGTTGACCAGCTGGTCGACCGGGCCGAGGCGGCTCGGATGCCACACCGGCGGCCCGGTGCGCACGCTCGCGACGAGGTCGTCGTACGGGCCGCTGGAGACTCGCTGCTGCAGCGCCGCGGCGCGGTCGGCGAGCGCGGGCACGAGCGCGCCGACCTGGGCGTCGGGGCGGCCCTCGCGCAGCACCAGGTGGGCAGCGAGGTCACGGGTGGCCCACCCCTCGCACAGGGTCGGCGCGTCCGGGCCGGTACGCAGCAGGGTGTCGCACAGGGCCAGCCGCTCGACGCGCGCGTAGTTGGTCACCTGTCGATCGTGCCACGGGGCCATTGGGGCTGCCCCGGCCGCACGGCGGGATGCAGCGGGCGAGCGCTGTCGGTGGTGCGTGCGAAACTGGTTGCCATGCCCGATCGACCGAGAGCGAGCGCGTGAGCGACCGTCCCTACACCTTGCGCCGTGGTCTGTTCGTGCTCGGCCAGGGCATCCGACGCGCCCCGAGGATGTTCGCGCTCGCCGTCGTCGGCAGCGCCCTGTACGGCGTCATGACCGCCGGCACCGCGTGGGCGCTCGGCCGCGTGACCCGCGACGTCATCACGCCGGCATTCCGTGACGGCCAGGTCGACGCCGGTGACCTCGCGGGCGGCGTCGGGGTCATGGTGGCCGTGGTGCTGCTGCTGGTCGTGGGCGTGGTCGTGCGCCGCGTGGCCGCCGGCCGCATCGTCTACGACCTCGGCGCGCTGTACCGCCGTCGCGTCACGGCGCAGTACCTCCGGCTGCCGCTGTCGTGGCACGGCCGTCACCCCACCGGGCAGCTGCTGTCCAACGCGAACGCCGACGTCGAGGCGACCTGGCTGGTCTTCGCGCCCTTCCCCATGGCCATCGGCGTGGTGGTCATGCTCGTGGTGGCGGCCGTGGCGATGGTGCTGGCCGACCCGGTGCTCGCCCTGATCGGGCTGTGCGTGTTCCCCGCCGTCTTCGCCGTCAACGTGGTCTTCCAGCGGTACATGTCGCCTCGGGTGACGCGGGCCCAGCAGCTGCGCGCGGAGGTGTCCGACGTCGCCCACGAGAGCTTCGACGGCGCGCTCGTCGTCAAGGCCATGGGTCGTGAGGAGCAGGAGACCGAGCGCTTCGCCGCCACCACCCGCGCGCTGCGCGACGCCAACGTGGCCGCCGGCCGCACCCGCGGTCTGTTCGACCCGATGATCGAGGCGATCCCCGCGCTCGGCACGCTCGCGGTGCTCGCCGTCGGCTCCTCCCGCGCGTCGTCCGGCGCCACCTCGGCGGCGGACGTCGTGCAGGTCGCCTACCTGTTCTCGCTGCTCGCCTTCCCGGTGCGCGCCCTCGGCTGGGTGCTCGGCGAGCTGCCGCGCAGCGTCGTGGGCTGGGACCGCGTCGACGCGGTGCTGCGCGCCGAGGGCCGGCTGCGGTACGGCGCCGCCAGCCTGACCGGTCGGGGCGCTGCGACCGTCGTCCTGGAAGGGGTGTCGTACGCCCACGTCGACACCGACGGCGTGCCGGTGCCCGCGCTCACCGACGTCACGTTCGACGTCACGCCCGGCTCGACGCTGGCGCTCGTCGGGCCGACCGGGGCCGGCAAGTCCACCTTGACCGCGCTGCTGGTGCGGCTCTTCGACCCCGACTCCGGCGCCGTGCGCATCGACGGCACCGACCTGCGCGACGTGCGCGACGCCGGTGTCGCCGACGTCGCGGCCCTGGTGCCGCAGCAGACCTTCCTGTTTGACGACACCGTCCGCGGCAACATCACGCTCGGCGACCCGACCCTCGAGGACGCCGACGACCGCCGGGTGTGGGACGCGCTGCGCCTGGCTCAGGCTGACGACTTCGTCGCCCTGCTGCCCGACGGCCTCGACACCGAGGTCGGCGAGCGCGGCACCACGCTGTCGGGCGGCCAGCGCCAGCGCATCGCCCTGGCCCGCGCCCTGGTGCGCCGCCCGCGGCTGCTGGTGCTGGACGACGCCACCAGCGCCGTCGACCCGCACGTGGAGGCGGCGATCCTGGCCGGCCTGCGCGACACCGGCGACGGCACGACCGTCGTGGTCGTCGCCTACCGCAAGGCGACCATCGCGCTGGCGGACGACGTGGTGCTGGTCGAGCGGGGCTGCGTCGTCGACCGCGGCAGCCACGCCGACCTCACCGCCCGCAGCGAGCGCTACCGCCGGCTCGTCGACGCCTACGAGCGCGAGGCCGCCGCCCGCGCCGAGGCGCTCGACTCCGCTGCGCAGGTGCCGGCGTGAGCGGCGCGACGGCGCAGCGCGCAGCCCGGCCCAGCGAACGCCGGCCGAGCGGTCCGGGAGCCTCGGCGGGTGCGTCCACGCAGGCGATCGGCGACGCCGCCGTCCCGAGCGTCATGGGCACCCTGCGCCGCGGCGTCCAGCTCTCACCTGAGCTGCGCCAGGGCCTGGGGGTCACGCTGGCGCTCGCCGTGGTGGCGACGGTCGGGCGCATCGTCGTCCCGTTCGCCGTCCAGCAGACCATCGACCGGGGCCTCACCGCGCCGGGCGGCCCGGACCCCGGCTCGGTGACCGGCCTGCTCGTCGTCGCGGCGCTGCTGGTGTGCCTGACGGCCGTGTGCGCCTACTGGGTCAACTGGCGGCTGTTCGCCGCAACAGAAGCCGGCCTCGCGACCCTGCGCACCGGCGCCTTCCGGCACGTGCACGACCTGTCGGTGCTGACGCAGAGCACCGAGAAGCGGGGCTCGCTGGTCTCGCGGGTCACCAGCGACGTCGACACCATCTCGACCTTCGCGCAGACCGGCGGGCTGGTGCTGATCCTGTCCGCGCTGCAGCTGACCGCGGCAACCGGGCTGATGCTCGTCTACTCACCGCTGCTCACGGCCGCGGTGTGGGCGTGCTTCCTGCCGGTGTTCTTGCTCGCGCGGCCGATGCAGCGCGCGGTGTCCGCCTCCTACGCGCGGGTGCGCGAGCGCGTCGGCGGGGTGCTGGCAGCGGTCTCGGAGTCGGTCGTCGGCGCGGCCACCATCCGCGCCTACGCCGCCGAGTCACGCACCGCCGAGCGCGTCGACGCCGCCGTCGCGTCCCACCGCGACGCCGCGGTGCAGGCTCAGACGCGGGTCGCGCTCACCTTCTCGACCGGTGTGCTGGTCAGCGGCCTGGTGAGCGCCGTCGTCGTCGTCATCGGCACCTGGCGCGGCGTCAACGGCCACCTCACGCTCGGCGAGCTGCTCGCGTTCCTGTTCCTCGTCCAGCTGTTCACCGGCCCGGTGCAGATCGGCACCGAGGTGCTCAACGAGCTGCAGAACGCCGTCGCCGGCTGGCGCCGGGTGCTCGCCGTGGTCGACACCCCCGCCGACGTCGCCGACCCCGGTGAGGCGGGCGTCGACCTGCCCCGCGGCCCCATCACCGTGGGCTTCGAGCACGTCTCCTACGCCTACCCCGACGGCCCGCTGGTGCTGCACGACGTCGACCTGGCCATCGCGCCGGGCAGCCGCGTCGCCGTCGTCGGCGAGACCGGGTCGGGCAAGAGCACCTTCGCCAAGCTGCTCACCCGGCTCATGGACCCCACCACCGGCCGGGTCACCCTCGACGGCGTCGACCTCACCGACGTCCGGTTCGGCACGCTGCGCTCGCGCGTCGTGCTGGTGCCGCAGGACGGCTTCCTGTTCGACGACACGCTGATCGCCAACGTCCGCTTCGCCCGCCCGGACGCCGGCCCCGACGACGTGCGCGCCGCCTTCGTCGAGCTCGGGCTGGGGGACTGGCTCGAGACGCTGCCGCGCGGGCTCGACACCGAGGTCGGTCAGCGGGGCGAGTCGCTGTCAGCGGGCGAGCGCCAGCTGGTCGCCCTGGCCCGCGCCTACCTCGCCGACCCCGACCTGCTCGTGCTCGACGAGGCCACGTCCGCGGTCGACCCGGCCACCGAGGTGCGCATCCAGCGGGCGCTGGACGGGCTGACGCGTGGGCGCACGTCGATCGCGATCGCCCACCGGCTCTCGACGGCCGAGGCGGCCGACGAGGTGGTCGTGGTCGACGCCGGGCGGGTCGTCGAGCGCGGGCCGGCGTCCGAGCTCGCCCAGCACGACGGCTCCTACGCCCGCCTGCACCGCAGCTGGGTGGCGCAGCGCGGCGTGTGAGCCGCGAGGCGGTCCACCACCCCGACGGGTCATCGCGAGCGCGACACCGCGCCTGGGTTGCCCCTAGTCTTCGGCCGCCGGGGTGAACCGGCACTCGTCAGGGTGGTCGAGGTGGGGGGCAGCATGCTCAGGGTCCGTACGGTGCGTTCGGTCGCAGTGGCAGGCGTCGGGGTGGCCCTGGTCGCCGCCGGCGTCGGACTGCCCGCAGCGAGTGCTCAGGGCGCCACGCCGAGCGCCGCAGCAGCCGCCACGTCCACGCTCACGTGGGACCGCTGCCCGGCGGAGGTGCCGGCGGACGAGCGGCTGCCCCGCCTGCAGTGCTCGAGCGTCCAGGTGCCGCTCGACCATGCGCACCCCACGGGCGGCACGATCACGCTGGCGCTGTACCGGTCGGTCCTGCCTGCCGGCCGGGCGCGCCCGACCCGGGTGCTGTTCGTCAACGCCGGCGGCCCGGGCGGCGAGTCCTCAGCGCTCACGAGCATCGCGAGCGTCTCCTACCCGGCGGCGGTGCGCGCGCGCTACGACGTCATCGGGGTCGACCCCCGCGGTGTCGGCCGCAGCGCACCGGTCAGCTGCCTCGACCGCACGCAGGTCACGCCGATCCAGCCGACGCCCAACCAGATCGTCACCAACCAGCTGCAGCGGCGCGACATCGCGCTGGGCGTCTCGGCCTTCGTGAACAGCTGCTTCCGCACGTCGGGTGCGCTGCTCCCTCACCTCAACACCGACCAGACGGCCCGCGACTTCGACGTCGTCCGCGCTCGCCTCGGGGCGCCGACCGCCGCCTTCGTCGGCTACAGCTACGGCACGCTGCTGTTCTCGCGATACGCCAGCCTGTTCCCGAGCCGCGTCGAGCGCCTGGTGCTCGACAGCGCCGTCGACCCCCGCACCTGGGGCCTGGACTTCTTCAAGGCGCGGGCGCTGCCCTTCGAGGCCCGGCTCGGTGACTTCGCGGCCTGGGCCGCGACCCACGACGCCGAGCTGAAGCTGGGCGCGACCCCGGCAGCGGTGCTGGCCAGCTACGACCGGATCGTCGCCGACCTCACCGCAGCACCGCTGGTTGCCGAGGAGGGCGCGCTCGGCGCCGGCGACGTGCAGAACCTCGTGACGAGCGCCATGTACTCCTCGTCGACCTGGGCGGAGGCCGGCATGCTGCTGTCGCGGGTCAAGGCCGTCCTGAGCGGTGACCTGCCTGCTGCGGCCGGCGCGCGTACCGCCGTCGCCTCCGCCGCGGCGCTGCGCTCGGCCCTGCCGACCCCCGCCCTCGACAACCAGTCGGCCGCGCTGTACGGCGTGCTGTGCAACGAGGGCCGCTTCCCGACCGGTAGCCGCCCGGTCTTCACCCGCGTCGACAGGCTCCGCGAGCGCGCGCCGCGCATCGGGGCCATCCAGCCCCTGGCCGGGCTGCCCTGCAGCCTCTGGCCCGCGCAGGCCAAGACCGACGCCGGCCCGACGCTCGGCATCCGGGACGTCCCGGGCGCCACGCCGCTCGTCGTGCAGGCGGTCAAGGACCCGGTCACGCCCTATCAGCAGGGTCTGGCGATGGCCCGGCTGGTCAGGGCCGGCCTGCTCACGGTCACCGGCGGCGACCACACCCACTTCGGGCTCGGCGCCGAGCCGTGCACCGACGCGGTCGTCGGGCGCTACCTGCTCTCGGGTGCCCTGCCCGCCGCCGGCACCGGCTGCGCCGGCGCGCCGCTGCCCGACGTCGAGGAGCCGACCACGCTCGACGGCTCCGGCGCACCCGGGACGACTCCGGGCACGACGCAGCGTCAGCGCGCGCTGGACTCCGCACGCGAGGTGCTCCGGCGTCTGCTGTGACCGCCCGGCGTCACTGACGCCACAACCCCGCCCGACCTGGTGCCCGCCCACAGCCGGCGGCGCGCACGCCCGCTGTGCAGCAGCACCGCCGGCGTGCGGGCACCGTGGCACCGGGCCCGAGGGGCAGCGGGCACAATGGCGGCCGTGCCCACGTCGTCCCCCCGTCCCGAGCGCACGACCCAGGAGCGGCCGGGCGGCCGCGTCGTCCCCAGCTCGCTCGACCCCGCCGTCGCGCAGCGGCTGACCCGCACCGCCGACGGGCTCGTCTGCGCGGTGGTGCAGCAGCACGACACCGGCGAGGTGCTCATGGTCGGCTGGATGGACGACGAGGCCCTCGCGCGCACGCTCACCAGCGGCCGCGTCACGTTCTGGAGCCGCAGCCGCGAGGAGCACTGGCGCAAGGGCGACACCAGCGGCCACGTGCAGCACGTGCGGTCGGTGGCGGCCGACTGCGACGGCGACGCCCTGCTCGTGCGGGTCGACCAGGTGGGCCCGGCGTGCCACACCGGCAGCCGCAGCTGCTTCGACGGCCGCGACCTCGGCGCCGTCGACGCCGCGGCGGCGGGGGCACCCGCGTGACGACCGCGAGCACGCCGTTCGGGGTCACCTGGCCGGACGCCGGCCTGTTCCGCCAGCTGGCCCGTGACCGCCGCGTCATCCCCGTGGTGCGCCGGCTGCTGGCGGACGCCGAGACCCCGCTCGGCGTCTACCGCAAGCTCGCCCAGGACCGGCCCGGCACCTTCCTGCTGGAGTCCGCCGAGCACGGCGGCGTGTGGTCGCGCTACTCGATCGTCGGCGTCCGCAGCGCCGCGGTGCTGACCGAGAAGGACGGTGAAGCGCACTGGATCGGCACCCCGCCGGTGGGCGTGCCGACGTCCGGCGACCCGACAGCGGCCCTGCGCGACACCGTGGCGGCCCTGCGCACCGAGGCGGTCGAGGGCCTGCCACCGCTGACCGGCGGCATGGTCGGCGCGATGACCTACGACGTCGTCCGCCGCTGGGAGCGGCTGCCCGAGGTCACGGTCGACGACCTCGGGCTGCCCGAGCTGACGATGATGCTGGCCACCGACCTCGCGGTGCTCGACCACGGCGACGGGTCGCTGCTGCTGGTGGCCAACGCGGTCAACCACGACGCCACCGACGAGCGGGTCGACCAGGCGTTCGCCGGTGCGGTGGCGCGGCTGGACGCCATGGCCGCCGACCTCACGGCCCCCGCGGCCAGCACCGTCGCGGTGCTCGAGCCACGCGAGCCCGACGTCCGGCCGCAGCTCGCGCCCGGCGCCTACGAGGCCAACGTCGAGCGGGCCAAGGAGGCGATCCGCGCGGGCGACGTCTTCCAGGTGGTGCCGTCGCAGCGCTACGACATCGACTGCCCGGTCGACGCCCTCGACGTCTACCGCGTGCTGCGCGCGTCCAACCCCAGCCCCTACATGTACCTGCTGCGCCTGCCGACGCCGGACGGCGGCAGCTACGACGTCGTCGGCTCGAGCCCCGAGGCGCTGGTCAAGGTCGACGGCGACCGGGTGATGACCCACCCGATCGCCGGCACCCGGCCGCGCGGGCGCACCCCCGCCGAGGACGCCGAGCACGCCCGCGAGCTGCTCGCCGACGACAAGGAGCGCTCCGAGCACCTCATGCTCGTCGACCTCGCCCGCAACGACCTGCAGCGCGTCTGCGCGGCCGGCAGCGTCGAGGTGCTCGACTTCATGTCGGTCGAGCGCTACAGCCACGTCATGCACATCGTGTCGACCGTGGTCGGCCGGCTGCGCAGCGACCGCACGGCGTACGACGCGCTCGTCGCGACCTTCCCGGCCGGCACGCTGTCGGGGGCGCCGAAGGTGCGCGCGATGGAGCTGATCGACGAGATGGAGCTCACCCGCCGGGGCCTGTACGGCGGCACCGTCGGCTACCTCGACTTCGCCGGCGACCTCGACATGGCCATCGCGATCCGCACTGCCGTCATCCGCGACGGCGTGGCGCACGTGCAGGCCGGCGGGGGAGTGGTCGCCGACTCCGTGCCGGCCGCCGAGCACCGGGAGTCGGTCGACAAGTCGATGGCCGTGCTGCGCGCGGTGGCCACGGCGTCCGGCCTGCGGCCGCTCGCCTGATGGCGGGCAGCCGGCCGCTCGACCGAGCCGCGACCACGTCGGCGGACGGCGCCTCCGAACGCCCAGCGGACGGCGCCCGGCGGGAGAAGTCGGTGTTCGCGGTGCTGGTCGTCGCCGGTGCCCTGCTGGGCTTCCTCGCCGCGTCGCGACCGTGGGTGACCGCCGAGGTGTCGGGCCTGGTGGCCGGCGGACGGCTCGCCGCCTCGGGCCGGCAGGCTGCCGGCATCGTCCCCGCGGTGGCGCTCGTCGCGCTCGCCGGTGGCGTCGCCGTGCTCACCACCGGCCGCGTCGGGCGCACCGTCGCGGGCGCGCTCCTCGTCGTGGCCGGTGCCGCGTCCGCTGCGACGTCGGTGGGCGTGCTGCGCACCCCGGCCCCCGCCATCGCGTCGGTCGTCACGGCGGCGACCGGCCGGGCCGGTGAGGCGGGTGTGGACGTCGCGCTCACCGCGTGGCCGTGGGCCGGCGTCGTGAGCGGTGTGCTGGTGGCGCTGGCAGGCGTGCTGGCCGTCGTCCGGGCGCGGGCCTTCGGCGGCCTGTCGTCGCGCTTCGACGTCCCGGCCACCGACGGCCACACCGACGCCCGGACCGGCGGCGACACCGGCGTCGCCGCCGCCGCCGCCGCGAAAGGACACACTGAGACCGACGCCGCCGCGGGCAGGGGCACCGACGGCCACGACGCTGCCGACGCCGACGCGGGCGCCGACCCCGGTCAGGTGTGGGACGCCCTGACCCGCGGCGAGGACCCCACGCGCTGAGCGACGCCGTCACCGGCCTGCCAGAATGGCGACCCGACCACGCGTACCGGCGAGCACGAGCACCAGCACCAGCACGACCGTCACCCCGGCACCACGCCGCGCCACCGAAGGAGCCGACATGGCCGAGCAGCACTCCAACCACGGCAACACCATCGCCGCCTGGGCCACCGTGGGCCTGCTGATGGTCGCCGCGCTGATCCTGTGCCTGGCGGTGGGCTTCGCCGAGGAGTGGCTCGCGATCCCCGGACTGGTGCTGATCGCGGTGGCGCTCGTCACCGGCAAGGTGCTGGCCGGCCGCGGCTACGGCATGGTGCGTCCCGACGACAACCGCGTGACGCGCGGGGTTCGCTGAGCACGGTCTCGGGCAGCCCCGGTCGGCCGCCACCCTGCCGCTGACCGGCCGGACGCCGGACGGGCCGTCCGACGCGCCGTCGGTTCACGACCACGGTCGCGGGGCGCTTAGCATGATCGGGTGCCCAAGATCCAGGGGAGACCGACGGTGAGCGTCTTGGACGACATCGTCGCGGGAGTGCGCGAGGACCTCGCGGTCCGCCAGGCGCACGTTTCGCTCGACGCCCTGCGTGAGCGGGTGGCGCGAGTGCCCGACGCCCACGACGCGCTGGCGGCTCTGCGCTCGCCCGGCGTCGGTGTCATCGCCGAGGTCAAGCGGTCGAGCCCCAGCAAGGGCGCCCTAGCCGAGATCGCCGACCCCGCGGGCCTCGCCCGTGACTACGCCGCCGGCGGCGCCAGCGTGATCAGCGTGCTGACCGAGCAGCGCCGCTTCGGCGGCAGTCTCGACGACCTCGACGCCGTGCGCGCGACCGTCGACACCGCGGTGCTGCGCAAGGACTTCGTGTTCTCGAGCTACCAGCTGTGGGAGGCGCGCGCCCACGGCGCGGACGTCGTCCTGCTCATCGTCGCGGCCCTCGACCAGCCGGCGCTGGTCTCGCTGCACGAGCGCGCCCAGTCCCTCGGCCTGACCGTGCTCGTCGAGGTGCACGACGAGCAGGAGGTCGAGCGCGCGGTCGACGCCGGCGCTCGCGTCATCGGCGTCAACGCCCGAGACCTGCGCACCCTCACCGTCGACCGCACCACCTTCGCGCGCGTCGCCCCGCACATCCCGGACGACGTCGTCAAGGTCGCCGAGTCCGGCGTCCGCGGCCCCCACGACGTGCTCGAGTACGCCCGGCACGGCGCCGACGCCGTCCTGGTCGGCGAGAGCCTGGTGATCGGCGGCGACCCGCGTGCCGCGGTCGCCGACCTCGTCGCCGCCGGCGCCCACCCCGCGCTGCGTCACGGCCGCCGCTGACCGGCGCACCGGCCACCCGGCGAGCCTGAGAGCATGGCGGCCATGAGCACCAGCGGCACCACCCTCGACACCTCCGCGACCGGCGCGCTCACCAGCGACGACCTCACCGGCCGCTTCGGCCCGTACGGCGGCCGGTTCGTCCCCGAGGCCCTCATCGCCGCGCTCGACGAGCTGGACGCCGCCTTCCGCGCCGCCCAGGTCGACCCGGCCTTCATCGCCGAGCTCGCCGCGCTGCACGCCACCTACACCGGCCGCCCGAGCGTGCTCACCGAGGCCAGCCGCTTCGCCCAGCACGCCGGCGGCGCCCGCGTGCTGCTCAAGCGGGAGGACCTCAACCACACCGGCTCCCACAAGATCAACAACGTGCTCGGGCAGGCGCTGCTCACCCGCCGCATGGGCAAGACGCGGGTCATCGCCGAGACCGGCGCCGGCCAGCACGGCGTGGCCACCGCCACGGCCGCGGCGCTGTTCGGCCTCGACTGCGTCATCTACATGGGCGAGGACGACACCCGCCGGCAGGCGCTCAACGTCGCCCGCATGAGACTGCTCGGCGCTGAGGTCGTCCCCGTGACGACCGGCTCGCGCACGCTCAAGGACGCGATCAACGAGGCCATGCGCGACTGGGTCACCAACGTCGACACCACCCACTACCTGCTGGGCACGGTCGCCGGCCCCCACCCGTTCCCTGTGATGGTGCGCGACTTCCACCGCATCATCGGCGTCGAGG
>CAXTEJ010000013.1:0-77981 GCA_964243295.1 uncultured Actinomycetales bacterium
GGTGCGGGGTGCGCCGCCGGTGCGGGGTGCGCCACCGGTGCGCGGAGCGCCGGCTCCGCCGGGGCCGCGTCGCTGGCCGGCCGGCCGGCCGGCCGAGCCACTGGGGCGGCCGGCGGACGACGGTCGCCCAGGCGACCGCTTCCGGTCACCGGCGCCGGGACGCTCGCCCCTGCCTTCTGCGGTCATGCCAGGCCTCCGTCATCGTCGTGCGTGGTCGTCACTGCTGGTCGTCATAGCTGGTCGTCATAGCTGGTCGTCATAGCTGGTCGTCATCGCTGATCTCGTCGAGCACGTCGACCTCGGGCAGGAAGGGGGCCAGCGCCGGAAGGTCGTCGACGCCTGCCACGCCCAGCCGCTCGAGGAAGGAGGTGGTGGTCCCGTACAGGATCGCACCACTCTCGGGGTCCGAGCCCCGCTCCTCGACCAGCCCTCGGCTGACGAGGGTGCGCACGACCCCGTCGACGTTCACCCCGCGCACCGCGCTGACCCGCGCCCGGCTGACCGGCTGGCGGTAGGCGACGACTGCCAGGGTCTCCAGCGCCGCCTGCGTCAGCCGGCTCTGCTGGCCGTCGAGAACGAACCGCTCGACCACCTCGGCGTAGTCGCCGCGGCTGAAGACCCGCCAGCCGCCCGCCACCTCGCGCAGCTCGAACCCGCGGCCCTGCTCGTCGTAGTCGTCCGCGAGCCCCCGCACGAGCGCCTCGATCTCCTCGGCCGGTCGCTGCAGCACCGACGCCAGCGTGATGACCGGCAGCGGCTCGTCGACGACCATGAGCACCGCCTCCACCGCGCCGCGCACGCCGGACGGCAGCGAGTCGAGGTCGGGCCCGCTCGGCTGGTCGGCCGCCGCGGGCGGGGCCGGCAGGTCGAGGTCGAGGGTCGGCGCGCCGGCGTCCTGCGCGTGCGTCATGAGCTCTCCCCGTGCGGTTCGTCGGTGGTGCGTACGTCGGCCGGCGCTGCGTCCGCGGGCGGTACGTCGGTCGGCGGGGCCGCACCCTCGTCGTCGAACTCGTCGCTGACGTCGATCTCGCCGTCGTCGCTGCCGGTCCAGGTGACGGTCAGCTCGGTGAGCGGCCCGGCCTGCTCGAAGGTGATGGAGCCGTCGCGGAACAGCTCGAGCAGCGCGAGGAACCGTGCCACGACCACGTCGGTGCCGTCGGCGTCGGCGGTCAGCGACCGGAAGGTGGCGGCTCGGCGGCGGCGCAGCCGCTGCACCAGCAGCGCGGCCTGCTCGCGCACGCTGACGGCCGGGGCGTGCAGGTGCTCGAGGCCGACCGTGGGCGCGACCCGGGGCGTGAGGGCCCGCGCGGCGATCCTGGCGAGCTGCTCGGGGGTGATGCCCATGACGAGCTCGGGCAACAGCGCGGCCACGTGGGGCTCCAGGGCCACCGACCGGGCGTGCCGACGTCCGGCCACCGCCATGCGCGCCGCGAACGTGTCGGCCACCTGCTTGAACGCGCGGTACTGCAGCAGCCGGGCGAACAGCAGGTCGCGGGCCTCGAGCAGCGCGAGGTCCTCCTCGTCCTCGACCGACGCCGACGGCAGCAGCCGCGCCGCCTTGAGGTCGAGCAGCGTGGCCGCGACCACGAGGAACTCGCTGGCCTGCCCGAGGTCCCACGCCGCGCCGGCCGCCCGGATGTGCGCGACGAACTCGTCGGTGACCGTGGCGAGCGCCACCTCGGTGATGTCGAGCTTGTGCTTGCCGATGAGGTTCAGCAGCAGGTCGAAAGGTCCCTCGAAGACGTCGAGGTGCACCCGGAACGATGCCGACCGGCCGCGGCCGGTGAGGACGCCGGCCGGCTGGTCGGCGGCGTCGGCGACGACCTCCGCGCGTGCCTCCCCCGTCTCGCTCACGAGCGCCACGCGCTCAGGCGACGCCGCCGCGGGCGACGAGCTCGCGGGCGAGCTGGCGGTAGGCTTCCGCGCCGGCGTGGGTCGAGGCGTAGACGGTGATCGGCTCGGCGGCGACCGTGGCGTCGGGGAACTTGACCGTGCGGCCGATGACTGTGTGGAACACGCGGTCGCCGAAGGCCTCGACGACGCGGGCCACGACCTCGCGGCTGTGCAGGGTGCGGCCGTCGTACATGGTGGCGAGGATGCCGTCGACCTGCAGGCGCGGGTTGAGCCGGTCCTGCACCTTCTCGATCGTCTCGACCAGCAGCGCCACGCCGCGCAGCGCGAAGAACTCGCACTCCAGCGGGATGACGACCCCGTGGGCGGCGGTGAGCGCGTTGACGGTGAGCAGCCCCAGCGAGGGCTGGCAGTCGATGAGCACGACGTCGTAGTCGTCGACGACCGGCCGCAGCGCGCGTGAGAGCACCATCTCGCGGGCGACCTCGCCGACGAGCTGCACCTCGGCGGCCGACAGGTCGATGTTGGCGGGCAGCAGGTCGAGGTTCGGCACGTTGGTCGTCCGGACGGCGGAGCGCACGTCGGTCGTGCGGTCGACGAGCAGGTTGTAGACGGTGACGTCGAGCTCGTGCGGGTTGATGCCGAGACCGACCGACAGCGCGCCCTGCGGGTCGAAGTCGACGAGCAGCACCCGGCGTCCGAGCTCGGCGAGCGCCGCACCCAGGTTGATCGTCGTCGTGGTCTTGCCGACGCCGCCCTTCTGGTTGCACATCGCGATGATGCGCGCGGGGCCGTGCGAGCCGATCAGCGCGGGCTCGGGGAACGAGGGCATCGGGCGACCGGTGGGTCCGAGCTGGCCCTCCCCCGCCCGCTCGGTGCCCGGCAGCTGCGCCTGGGCCGTGCCGAGAGCCTCGGCGGGCGCGGCAGCCGGTGCGTCGAGGAGCGCCTGTGGTGCGGCAGCGTCCTGGAGGTCGGTCGGGGGCTGCTCGCTCACGAGGTGGTCCACTCTCCACGCCTGGTCGGGACGCTGCGTCGGGGTCGGCGCCTAGCCGTCGACCCTAGTCGCGGCCCGACGACGGCAACAACCCGTGCTCAGCCCAGCGCGCGCGGGTGGGCGGCGGCGTAGACCTCGCGCAGCCGCTCGACGGTGACGAGGGTGTAGATCTGCGTCGTGGTCACCGACGCGTGGCCGAGCAGCTCCTGCACCACGCGGACGTCGGCGCCGCCGTCGAGCAGGTGGGTTGCGAACGAGTGGCGCAGGGTGTGGGGGCTGATGTCGCCGGTCAGCCCGGCGCGCCCGGCCGCGGTGTGCAGCACCGACCAGGCGCTCTGCCGCGACAGCCGGCCCCCGCGGGTGTTGAGGAACAGCGCGGGGCCGCCCCCTCCCGCGGCCGCGAACCCGGGCCGGGCGCGCACCAGGTAGGCCCGGACCGCGTCGCGGGCGTAGCGGCCGAGCGGCACCAGCCGCTGCTTGCCGCCCTTGCCGTGCAGCAGCACCGCGCCCGCGTCGAGGTCGACGTCGTCGACGTCCAGCCCCGTCGCCTCGCTGATGCGCGCGCCGCAGCCGTAGAGCAGCTCGAGCAGCGCGCGGTCGCGCAGCGAGGCGGGGGTGTCGCCGAGCGACGCGGCCTGCAGCAGCCGCTCGACGTCGGCGGTGCTGATCGCCTTGGGCAGCCGCTTGGGCGCGCTCGGCGGCCGGACGTCGGCGGCGGGGTCGGCCGTGGCGACGCCCTCCAGCACCAGGAAGCGGTGCAGCCCCCTCACGGCCACGAGGGTGCGCGCCGCGGACGTCGCGGTGAGCGCCGGGTGGTCGTCGTCGCCCTCACGCAGGTGGGCGAGGAACGCCGTGACGTCGGGCTCGGTCACCTCGGCCAGGTCGCCGACGCCCCGCTCGGCCAGGAAGCGGGTGTAACGAGCCAGGTCGCGGCGGTAGGACACCACGGTGTTGACCGCGGACCCCCGCTCGACCTGCAGGTGCTCGAGCCATCCCTCGACCGCGCGGGCGACGGCGTCGACCCTGGCCGCGTCGGCGCGCGCGGTGGTGGTCACGTGCTCACGAAAGCACAGCGGGGCGCGCCGGCCCGGCTGCCCGGCCGCGACAGGCCGGGCGGGCGATGCGACGGCGTCAGGCGAGCACGTCGGCCAGCGACGCCGCCGGCAGCCCGTGGGCGTCGGCCACCGGGCCGTAGGTGACCTCGCCCGCGTGGGTGTTCAGGCCGAGCGCCAGCGCGGGATCGCGCCGCACGGCGTCCAGCCAGCCGCGGTCGGCCAGCTCGACGGCGTACGGGAGCGTGACGTTGGTGAGCGCGTACGTCGAGGTGTGGGGCACCGCACCGGGCATGTTCGCGACGCAGTAGAAGACCGAGTCGTGCACGGCGTAGGTGGGGTCGTCGTGCGTGGTGGGCCGGCTGTCCTCGAAGCAGCCGCCCTGGTCGATGGAGATGTCGACGAGCACGCTGCCGGGCTTCATGCGCGAGACCTGCTCGTTCGTGACGAGGGTCGGCGCCTTCGAGCCGGGCACGAGCACCGCGCCGATCACCATGTCGGCGTCCATGATCGCCCGCTCGACCTCGTAGGCGTTGGAGGCGACGGTCTGGCAGTGGCCCTGGTAGATCGCGTCGGCCTGCCGCAGCCGGGCGACGTTGCGGTCGAGCAGCACCACGTCGGCCTGCATGCCGATGGCGATGGCGGCCGCGTTCATGCCCGACACCCCGGCGCCGATGACGACGACCTTGGCGGCGTAGACACCCGAGACCCCGCCCATGAGGACGCCGCGACCGCCCTGCGCGCGCATCAGCGTCTGCGCGCCCACCTGGGGCGCGAGCCGGCCGGCGACCTCGCTCATCGGCGCGAGCAGCGGCAGGCTGCGGTCGGGCAGCTCGACGGTCTCGTAGGCGATGGCGGTGACGTCGCGCACCACGAGCTCGCGGGTCAGCTCGGCGTCGGCCGCGAGGTGGAGGTAGGTGAAGAGCGTCTGCCCCGCGCGCATGCGGTGGTACTCCGAGGCCACCGGCTCCTTGACCTTGAGCACCAGGTCGGCGAGCCACACCTCGTCGGCGGTGTCGAGGATGGTGGCGCCGGCGGCCACGTAGGCGTCGTCGGGGATGGACGAACCGAGCCCGGCCCCCTGCTCGACGAGCACCTGGTGGCCGTGGCGCACCAGCTCGTGCACCCCGCTCGGGGTGATCGCGACGCGGTACTCGTGGTTCTTGACCTCACGGGGGATGCCGACCAGCACGACGATGCACGTCCTTCGTCCGACACGGCCGACGGGCCGCGGCGCCCGGCCGGCAGCCGTCCGGGCGACGGCTGCCGCGAAGTGTAGCCACGCCGTCCCTGCCGCAGACTGACCCGATGGTGCTCTACGCCGACCTTCCCGCACGACGGGCGCGGCAGGTCGCTGCCGACCTGCTCGTCCTCGTCCTCGTCTACGTCTTCGTGCGCGTCGGGCAGGCGGTGCACGACGCCGTCGCCCGCCTCGCCGAGCCCGGCCGGCAGGTCGAGCAGCTCGGCCGCGACATCGGGGCCAACCTGCGCGACGCGGCCCAGCAGCTCGGCGACGTGCCGTTCATCGGCTCCGACGTCCGCGGCCCGATCGACCGGGTCGCCGGGTCGACGAGCACCCTGGTGTCGATCGGCCAGCAGCAGCAGGACGCCGCCGCCTCGCTCGCCACGCTGCTCGGGGTGGTCGTGGCGGCGGTGCCGATCGCGCTGCTGCTGCTGGCGTGGCTGCCCCGCCGCCTGCGGTTCGCCCGCCGCGCGAGCGCGGCGCAGCGGCTGGTCGACTCCGACGCCGACCTCGACCTGTTCGCGCTGCGCGCCATGGCCGGGCAGCCGCTGCCCGTGCTCGCGCGCGTCAGCGACGACCCGGCGGGCGCGTGGCGCCGCGGCGACGCGGCCGTCGTCCGGCAGCTGGCGCTGCTCGAGCTGCGGTCGGTCGGGCTGCGGCCGCCGGTGCCCCGGGCCGGCGCTCAGCCCTCGAGGTAGCTCGCGAGCATCGCCCGGCGCGCCGGCAGCGTCTGGCCCTGGACGGTGAGGAACGCCGCCTCCCGCGCCCACCGCTGCGCCGGGTCGCCCGACCGCATCGAGCCGCCGGCGCCCGCCGCCACCAGCGCGCCGGTCGCGTCGAGGCACAGCCGCTGCGCCTCGACCCGCGTGGCGAGCGCCGTCGCCGGGTCGGACGACGGGTCGTCGGCCAGCGCGTACGCGCGGTCTCGCACGCCGGCCAGCCGGTCGCCGAGGGCAGCCGCCACCTCCACCGCCTGGGTCAGGGACCGCTGCTCGCCCAGCGCCCCCAGCCGGTCGAGCGTAGCCTGGGCGATGCCCAGCACGGCCGGGTTGGTCGACACGGTCGTGCGCAGGTCGGCGCGCGCCCAGTCGTCGTACGCGACGGGCTCGAGCACCCGCTCGTCGGGCACCACCAGCCCGTCGACCTCGAGCTCGACGGTCTGCGCGGCCTGCAGCACGGCCAGCTGCATCGGCTCGGACGCCGTCAGGTGCGGGCCGGGGTGGGCGTCGACGACGGCGAACACCACGCGGTCGTCGTCCGTCGCCCCGCCGAGAGTGAGCACGTCGTTGAGCCCCCAGCCGGTGCACCACGGCACGTGGCCGTCGAACCGCCAGCCGCCGTCGACGCGGGTCGCGCGCACCGGCCGCTGCTCGCGGCGGCGCAGGTGGCTGAACGCCACGCCGGCGACGACCCGGCCGGCGACCAGGTCGTCGCGCAGCCCGGCGAGGGCGGCGGGCGGCGTCGCGAGCTGGCGCACCAGGTGGTGGTGCTGCACCTGGACGAACCACGTCGCGGCGTCGGCGCCGGCCAGCACCTCCTGCACGGCCCGGAACACCGCCGGTGGCGCGGTGGCTGCCCCGAGCAGACCGGCCGCGCCCAGCGCGTCGAGGTCCGCGCGGCGCACGCTGCCGGCGTCGACGGCCGCGGCGCCGGGCGTCAGCACGTCGTCCGCGAGCCGGTGGGCGGCGGTGAGCAGGTCGGGGATCGGCACGTCGGCGCCAACCGCCGCGCCCGGCGCGGGCATTCCACGACGGCGCGTCCCGTGACCGCCACACCGACGGGCAGAAGTCGGCGCGACGAGGGCCGGTGAGCACGGTGGCGGGGCGGCCTGGGCACTTCTGCATGTCGGTGTGGCGGATCCAGCTGCCGGCGCGGTGCGAGCATCAGCGCCATGGAGCTGACCGACGCGATCCGCCGCCGCCGCATGGTGCGCGCCTACGACCCCGACCGTCCGGTGCCCGACGAGGTCGTCACCCGGCTGCTCGACCACGCGACGCGCGCCCCGAGCGCGGGCTTCAGCCAGGGCTGGGACTTCCTGGTGCTGCGCACCGGCGACGACCGCCACCGGTTCTGGGCGGCGACCACCGGCAAGGGCGAGCCCGACGCTGAGCCTGACGCCTGGCTGCGGGGGCTGATGGGCGCACCGCTGCTGGTGGTGTGCCTGTCGAACAAGGACGCCTACCTCGACCGCTACGCCGACCCCGACAAGGGGTGGACCGACCGCGACGAGGCGCGCTGGCCGGTGCCCTACTGGGACGTCGACACCGGCATGGCGGCGCTGCTGATGCTGCTCACCGCCGTCGACGCCGGGCTCGGCGGCTGCTTCTTCGGCGTGCCGCCCGAGCACCACGACGCCCTCCGGTCGGCCTTCGAGGTCCCGCCCAGCCGCACGCCCGTCGGGGTCGTCAGCGTCGGGCACGCCGCCCCCGACCGCCGCTCCCCCAGCCTGCGGCGCGGCCGCCGGACCGTCGCCCAGGTGGCCCACGACGGACGCTTCGGGACGCCGTACGACGGCTGACGCGCGACCTGCGCCGCCCTGTCGGTGGCGTGCGTGATGATGAGCTGCCGCACCTGACCCACCCCACGAGGAGACCCCGCCGCGCATGGCCCGCCGATCGTCGTCCAGCCCGCCACCGCCCGGGGACTTCACCGAGCGCATCATCGACATCGACGTCGAGACCGAGATGCAGGGGTCGTTCCTCGAGTACGCCTACAGCGTCATCTACTCGCGGGCGCTGCCCGACGCACGTGACGGGCTCAAGCCGGTGCAGCGCCGCATCCTGTACTCGATGTCCGAGCTGGGGCTGCGGCCCGACCGCGGCCACGTCAAGAGCTCGCGGGTCGTGGGCGACGCGATGGGCAAGTTCCACCCCCACGGCGACGCCTCGATCTACGACGCCCTGGTGCGCATGGCCCAGCCGTTCACGATGCGGCTGCCGCTGGTCGACGGGCACGGCAACTTCGGCAGCCAGGACGACGGCCCCGCGGCCATGCGCTACACCGAGTGCCGCCTCGCGCCCGCCGCCCTGCTGATGACGGCGTCGCTCGACGAGGACACCGTCCCGTTCGTGCCGAACTACGACGACTCCCTGACCCAGCCCGAGGTGCTGCCGGCTGCCTTCCCCAACCTGCTCGTCAACGGCGCCAGCGGCATCGCGGTCGGCATGGCCACGAACATGGCGCCCCACAACCTGGTCGAGGTCATCGGGGCCGCCCGCCACCTGATCGCCCACCCCGAGGCGACGCTCGACGACCTCATGCGCTTCGTGCCCGGCCCCGACCTGCCGACCGGCGGACGCATCGTGGGGCTGGACGGCATCCGTGACGCCTACCTGACCGGCCGGGGTACGTTCCGCACCCGCGCGACGGCCCGCATCGAGGCGCTGACGGCCCGCAAGCTCGGCATCGTCGTCACCGAGCTGCCCTACACGGTCGGCGTCGAGAAGGTCATCGAGAAGATCAAGGACCTGGTGCGCGCCAAGAAGCTGCAGGGCATCAGCGACCTGGTCGACCTCACCGACCGCAGCCACGGCATGCGCCTGGTGATCGAGGTCAAGAGCGGCTTCAACCCCGAGGCGGTGCTCGCCCAGCTCTACCGCCTGACGCCGATGGAGGACTCGTTCGGCATCAACAACGTCGCCCTGGTCGACGGCCAGCCGCGCACGCTGGGGCTGAAGGACCTGCTCGCCGTCTACGTCGACTTCCGCATCGACGTCGTGCGCCGCCGCACCCGGCACCGCCTCGCCGGCAAGGAGGCCCGCCTGCACCTGGTCGAGGGCCTGCTCGTGGCGATCCTCGACATCGACGAGGTCATCGCGATCGTCCGCTCCAGCGACGACGCCGAGACCGCCCGCGGCCGGCTGGAGCAGGTCTTCGACCTGTCGAGCCTGCAGGCCGACCACATCCTCGAGCTGCGGCTGCGCCGGCTCACCCGCTTCAGCCGCATCGAGCTGGAGGGCGAGCGCGACGAGCTGGTGCGCGAGATCGCCCGGCTGCGCGAGCTGCTGTCCGACCAGACCGCGCTGCGGGCCCTGGTCTCCGACGAGCTCGCCGAGGTCGCCAAGGCCCACGGCACCCCGCGGCGCACCGTGCTGCTGGCGTCGGCCGGGGCGCCTGCGACGGCCGCGACCCCGCTCGAGGTCAGCGACGACCCGTGCTGGGTGCTGCTCTCGTCGACCGGCCTGCTCGCGCGCACCGGCGACGGCGCCACCCTGTCGACCGGCGGCGACCGCGGCGCCCACGACGTCATCGCCTCCGCCGTCCGGACGACGGCCCGCGGCGAGGTCGGTCTGGTGACCTCGCGGGGGCGCGTGCTGCGGCTGTCGGTGCTCGAGCTGCCGGCCCTGCCGCCGACCGCGGGCCCGCCGCAGCTGTCGGGCGGTGCACCGCTCGGCGCGTTCGTCGACCTGCCCGCGACCGAGCGGGTGCTGGCCCTCACCACGCTCGGTGAGCAGGTGGCCGGCCTCGCGCTCGGCACCCGCGAGGGTGTCGTCAAGCGGGTGGTCGGCGAGCAGCCCCCGGGCCGTGCCGTGTGGGAGGTGATCGGGCTGCGGAACGGCGACGAGGTCGTCGGCGCCGTGCAGCTCGACGACCCGGCCGCCGACCTGGTCTTCGTCACGTCCGACGCCCAGCTGCTGCGCTTCGCCGCCGACGCGGTGCGCCCGCAAGGCCGACCCGCCGGCGGCATGGCCGGCGTCAAGCTCGCGCCCGGGGCGCGCGCGGTGTGGTTCGGCGCGGTGCCGGTCGCCACACCAGACCCGGTCGTCGTCACGGTGGCGGGATCGTCGTCCGCCCTGCCGGGGACCGACCCGGGCACCGTCAAGGTCACCCCGCTCGCCGAGTACCCCGCCAAGGGCCGCGGCACCAGCGGTGTGCGGTGCCACCGGCTGCTGCGCGGCGAGGATGCCGTCGTGCTGGCGTGGGTCGGTGCGTCGCCGCCGCGGGCCAGCACCGGCAGCGGGGCGCCGGTCGACCTGCCCCCCGCGACCGGCCGCCGTGACGGCTCGGGCACCCCCTCACCCGCGCCCGTCGCCGCCGTCGCCGCGCCGGTGGGCTCGCCCGGCACCGCCACCGGAGCAGGCGCGTGAGCGACCTCGACGACGTCGCCCGCCCGGCGGCCACTCCCGCGGCCGACGCCTGCTCGGTGCTGTCGCAGGACGTCGGCGAGAGCGCCTACGGCACCGCGGCCGACGCCGGCTCGTGGGTGTGCCTGGAGCAGGACGGCCCGTGGGGCCGGTCGGCCGCGACCGACAGCCACCTCGACGCCGAGCTCGGAGCCCGCATCGACGCGGCCGTGGGCGGCGCCGGTGGCCGGTTCGCGCTGATCCGGCGTCCGGGCTCGCACCCCGACGAGCACCGGGTCGCCGCCCGGGTGGTGCTCGTCGCGGGCGCGCCGGCCGGGCACCCCGAGGCGGGGTGGCTGCTGCGCGGCACCCTCGACGACCCGGCCGACCTGCTCGCCCTGGACGTCGGCGCGCTGGCTCTCGGCGACCGCGACGCCGTCCGCGCGTCCCTTCCGGTCCTGCGGCCGGACGACGGCGCCGTGCTGCTGGTGTGCACCAACGGCCGGCGCGACGTCTGCTGCGCCGTCCGCGGCCGGCCGGTGGCCGTGGCGGCCGCCGCCGCGCGACCCGGTCAGGTGTGGGAGACCTCGCACACCGGGGGCCACCGGTTCGCGCCCACCGGGGTGCTGCTGCCCTCGGGCAACGCGCTGGCGCGGCTCGACACCTCGCTGGCGGTGCGCGCGCTGGACGCCGCCGTCACCGGGCGGCTGGCCGCCGCCCTGCACGGGCCGGTGCACGACCGTGGCCTGGGCGGGCTGCCGGCCCCGGCCCGCGCCGCCGTGTCGGCGGTCCGCGCACACACCGCCACCGAGGGCCTCGCCGACCTCACCGCCGGCTCCGTCCTCGACCAGGGCGACGACCACTGGCGGGTGCGGGTCGACCGCGTCGACGGTCGCTCCTTCGACGCGCTGGTGCTCCGCCACACCGACGGTGCCTCGCGCCCCGAGTCCTGCGGCAAGCCCGCGGTGCCCACCGTGACGTGGACGGTGCAGTTGCCGCCGAGCTGATGCTCGAGCGCACGATCGGCTCCCGGGCCGCTCGGCTGAGCGCCGAAGCGCTCGCAGCGCGTCAGCGCAGCTCGTCGACGTCCCGGATGCGCGTCGGGCGCGCGTGCAGCGCCCGGTTGAGCACCCACGTCACGGCCCACAGCCCGATGCCGACGACGAGCAGCACCCCGGCCACCTGGTAGTCGTCAGGGTCGCGGCCCGACAGCGGGCTGGCGAGGAAGGCGCACAGCAGCGCGCCGAGCACCGGCAGCGCGGTGGGCGTGCGGAAGTGGTCGTGGTCGACCTGGTCGCGGCGCAGCACCAGCACGGCGATGTTGACGACGGTGAAGACGCACAGCAGCAGCAGCGACGTCGTGCCGCCGAGGGCCGTGAGGTCGGCGAACCAGATGAGGCCGAAGGCGAGCAGCGTCGTGAAGATGATCGCCACCCACGGCGTGCGCCGCTCGGGCAGAACCCGGCCCAGCGCCTGCGGCAGCACCCGCTCGTTGGCCATGCCGTAGAGCAGCCGGCTGGCCATGAGCATGTTGATCAGGGCGGAGTTGGCCACCGCGAACATCGTGATGACGGCGAAGATGCCCACCGGGAAGGACGGCGCTCCGGCCTCGACCACCTTGAGCAGCGGGGTGTCGCCCTCGCTGAGCTCGGCCGGGGGCACGAGCGCGATGGCCGAGATGCAGACGAGCAGGTAGATGGTGCCGGTGATCGCGAGCCCGAGCAGCATCATCCGGGGGAAGTTGCGGGAGGGGTTCTTCGTCTCCTCAGCCATGTTGACCGAGTCCTCGAAGCCGACCATCGCGAAGAACGCGAGGGCCGTGGCCGCCGTGATCGCGCCGAACGGTGTCTCGCCGTCCGCGACCTGGATGTCGGTCAGCCGCGACGTGTCGCCGTCGCCGCTCGCCAGCGCCCACGCCCCGATCGCGATGATGATGAGCAGCCCGCTGAGCTCGACGAGCGTCAGCACGACGTTGGCCTTGACGCTCTCGCTGACGCCGCGCGCGTTGACCACGGCGATGAGCGCCATGAACCCCACCGCCAGGACGGTCAGCCCGATGGCGTCGGTCGACACGTCGAGCCCGAGCGCCTCGACCGCGTTGCCGGCGAACGCCTTCGCGGCGCTCGAGGCCGACGTCAGCCCCGAGCACATGACCGCGAAGCAGACGAGGAACGTGACGAAGTGGATGCCGAACGCCTTGTGCGTGTAGAGCGCGGCGCCCGCCGCGCGCGGGTACTTGCCGACGAGCTCGAGGTAGCTGAACGCCGTCAGCAGCGCCACGACGAACGCGCACAGGAACGGCAGCCAGACCGCTCCGCCGACCTCGCCGGCGACCTTGCCGGTGAGCGCGTAGACGCCGGTGCCGAGCACGTCCCCGACGACGAACAGCAGCAGCAGGCCGGGGCCCATGACGCGCTTGAGCTCGGGCTGGCCGGTCGTCGTGCCGGGTGCCGCCTCGGTGACCATGGCGCTCACGGTGACGCCACCGGCCCCATTTGTCTACGGGGTGCGCCGGAGAAGTTCGACGGCTGCTCGTGACCCGGGTGTGGCCTCAGCCTGGCGCCGGTGGCGCGCGAGGTGAGGTCAGGCGTCGATGCGGTCGCGGTCGAGACCGGCCGCGCCCTCGACGATGAAGTCCTTGCGCGGGGCGACGTCCGAGCCCATGAGCAGCTCAAAGACCCGCTCGGCCGCCTCGACGTCGCCCACGGTGACGCGGCGCAGCGTGCGGTGGCGGGGGTCCATGGTGGTCTCGGCCAGCTGGTCGGCGTCCATCTCGCCCAGGCCCTTGTAGCGCTGGATGGGCTCCTTGTAGCGCCGGCCCTTCTTGGCCAGGGTCGCCAGCAGCGTGCGCAGCTCGGCCTCGGAGTAGGTGTAGACCAGCTCGTTCTTCTTCGAGCCGGCGTTGACCACCTCGACCCGGTGCAGCGGCGGGACGGCGGCGAACACCCGCCCGGCGTCGACCAGCGGGCGCATGTAGCGGAAGAACAGCGTCAGCAGCAGCGTGCGGATGTGGGCGCCGTCGACGTCGGCGTCGGCCATCAGGATGACCTTGCCGTAGCGGGCCGCCGCGAGGTCGAACGAGCGGCCCGAGCCCGCGCCGATGACCTGGATGATCGAGGCGCACTCGGCGTTCTTGAGCATGTCGGCGATCGTGGCCTTCTGGACGTTGAGGATCTTGCCGCGCACCGGCAGCAGCGCCTGGAAGTCCGACGAGCGCGCGAGGCGGGCGGTGCCCAGGGCGCTGTCGCCCTCGACGATGAACAGCTCGCTGCGCTCGACGTCATTGGTGCGGCAGTCGGCGAGCTTGGCCGGCAGCGAGGAGGTCTCGAGGGCGTTCTTGCGGCGCTGGGTCTCCTTGTGCAGGCGGGCGCTGACGCGCGCCTTCATCTCGGCGACGAGCTTCTCGAGCAGCACCGCCGCCTGCTGCTTGCGGGCGCGGTCGGTGGCGGTGAGCGCGGCCGTCAGCTGCTGCTCGAGCACACGGGCGACGATGGCGCGCACGGCGCTGGTACCGAGCACCTCCTTGGTCTGCCCCTCGAACTGCGGCTCGGCGAGGCGCACGGTCACGATCGCGGTGAGCCCCGCCAGGACGTCGTCCTTCTCCAGCTTGTCGGTGCCCACCTTGAGCCGGCGGGCGTTGAGCTCGAGCTGGCGGCGGAACGTCTTGAGCAGCGCGGCCTCGAATCCCGCGACGTGGGTGCCGCCCTTGGGCGTGGCGATGATGTTGACGAACGAGCGCACGTGGGTGTCGTAGCCGGTGCCCCAGCGCACCGCGATGTCGACGGCGCACTCGCGCTCGACCTCGGTGGCGCTCATGTGTCCCTGGTCGTCGAGCACCGGGACGGTCTCGCGGAAGGTGCCCGTGCCCTGCAGCCGCCACACGTCGGTGACCGGCGGGTCGGTCGCGAGGTAGTCGACGTACTCGCCGATGCCGCCCTCGTGGGTGAAGACCTCCTCGTGCGGTCCCTCGGCGCCCGGGGTGCCCGGCAGACCTCGCTCGTCGCGCAGCGCGATGGTCAGCCCCGGCACGAGGTACGACGTCTGCCGGGCGCGCGTCACGATCTCGTCGTAGGCGAACGACGCCTCGCGCAGGAAGATCTGGCGGTCGGCCCAGTACCGGATCCGGCTGCCGGTGACCCCGCGCCTGACCTTGCCGGTCACGCGCAGCACCGACCCGTCGACGAACGGGCTGAACGTCGCGTCGGGCGTGGGCCCACCGGTGTCGGCGAAGGTGCCCGGCTCACCGCGCCGAAAGCTCATCGAGTGCACCTGGCCGCCGCGCTCGACGTGGGCGTCCAGCCGTGCGGACAGCGCGTTGACGACGCTGGCGCCGACGCCGTGCAACCCGCCGGAGGCGGTGTAGGAGCCGCCACCGAACTTGCCGCCCGCGTGCAGCTTGGTGAAGACGACCTCGACGCCGGAGAGCCCCGTCTTGGGTTCGATGTCGACCGGGATGCCGCGCCCGTCGTCGTGCACCTCGACCGACCCGTCGGCGTGCAGCGTCACCTCGATGCGGCGGCACGCACCGGCCAGCGCCTCGTCGACCGCGTTGTCGATGATCTCCCACAGGCAGTGCATGAGCCCGCGCCCGTCGGTGCTGCCGATGTACATGCCCGGCCGCTTGCGGACCGCCTCGAGGCCCTCGAGCACCGACAGGTGACGAGCGGTGTAGTCACCGGTCGTGGCGGTGCGGCGGGCGGGTGTGGTCGCGGTCACAGGACTCCTTCGGTGCGGACCACGCCAGCCTACGACCAAGCCGCGACGCCCCCGGCTGCGAACCTCCGGTGTGGCGCCGCACGTGTACGGCGGCCTCCGGCGGGCAGCTGGGTGCCCGGCGGTTCCTCCCTGAGCGAACCGGCGGGTCACGCCCCACCGGGAACGATCGGGGATGGTTGACTGTTGACCTGGCCGGAGGACGACGAAGCGTGCAGCACCCGCCGCACGACGACGTCGACGACGAGATGAAGGAAGGTGTCGTGACCACGACTCTCGCGACAAGCCCGCTGACAGCAGCAGACCGCTGCGACCGGTGTGGCGCCCAGGCCTACGTGCGGGTCATGCTCGCGAGCGGGGGCGAGCTGCTGTTCTGCGCTCACCACGGCCGCGAGCACACGCCGGCGCTCGCCAGCGCCGAGGCACGCATCCAGGACGAGTCCGCCCGCCTGCTGGCCCAGCAGACCGGTGCGGCCGCCCCGGCGAAGGACTGACCGACAGACCACCCACAACCAGCTTACGGTCCGCCAGCGCGGCGCCGTCACGCAGGGCCCCGGACATCTCGTCCGGGGCCTTCGTCGTCCCGGCCCCTCGGGGCGCGTCGCCGCGGTGTCGAGGGTCTGCAACCCTTGCTGCGCCATGGACCCCACGCTCGACGTGCTCGTCGCCGTCGCGATCGTCGTCGGCCTCGTCGGCGTGCTCGTGCCCGTGCTGCCCGGTCTGCTCCTCGTGGCGGCGGCCGTCGCCGTCTGGGCGACCGAGCGCCAGACCGCCGTCGCGTGGGTGGTGCTCGCCGTCGCGTCGGCGCTGTTCGTCGCGGGCAGCCTCGCGAAGTACCTGCTGCCGGGCCGCTCCCTGACCCAGGCCGGGGTGCCACGCCGCAGCACGCTGGCCGGTGGGGCGCTGGGGCTCGTCGGCTTCTTCGTCGTCCCCGTCGTGGGGCTGCCGGTCGGCTTCGTGCTGGGTGTCTACCTCGCCGAGCGTGCCCGGCTGAGCGACCACGACCGCGCGGTGGCCTCGACCGGCCACGCGCTGCGGGCCGCCGGCTGGAGCCTCGCGATCGAGCTGCTCACCGGACTGGCCATGGCCGCCACCTGGGTCGTCGGCGTCATCGTCTCCTGAGTCGCCCGCGAGGTCGCCAGCTGGGCCACCCGCCGTCACACCTCGGCCCGCGCCGGCTATCGCGCCGGGGGTCGCGCGGTTGGACCGGCCTGACGCGGGTATCGGGACGAAACAGCCCAACACAGGAGGTTCTCGTGGCACGCAGCACCATCTCTCGGTCCTTGCACGACGTCGGTCTGGCCGGCTGGTTCGGCGGCACGCTCGCGAACGCGGTGTCCCTCAACGCCGCCTCGGCCCACGCCGGTGACGCCAGCGCCAGCGGCCGGGTGGCCAACGTCGGCTGGGACCGGTGGACGCCGGTCAACGCCGCCCTGATCGGCGCCCACCTGGTGGGCAGCATCGGGCAGCTGTCCAGCGACTCCAAGCGCATCCACGCCCAGCAGGGAGCCGCGTCGCTCGTCGCGGTCAAGACGGTCCTCACCGCCGCGGCCCTCGGTGCCACGGCGTACAGCCGGGTCCTCGGCCGCACGGTGTCGAAGCAGACCGACGTCCCGACCGACTCGGCGACCAGCCCGTCGTTCCAGACCCCGCCGGACGTGGCGAAGGCCCAGCAGCAGCTCAAGGCGCTGCAGTGGGTCATCCCGGTCCTGACCGGCGCCCTGGTGGTCGTCAGCTCCTTCGCCGGCGAGCAGCAGCGCTACACCGAGGTCAAGTCGGGCGTCTTCAGCCGCCTGGGCGACGTCCTGTCCTGAGCGACGCGCACGTGACAGCGGGGCCCGGCCGAAGCGGTCGGGCCCCGCTGTGACGATGCGGGGGGTGCTGAACAGTGCTCAGGCGTCGGCGGGGCGACGGCGACGGTTGACCAGTCCGACGAGGCCGAGCAACCCGAGCAGCCCCCACAGCCCGCTCTTGTCGGACGGCGGCGGGTCGGGGATCGAGTTCGTCTGCTGCACCCCCGGCGTGGTGGTGGTGGCGGGCAGCGCGACCACCGGGCTCACCACCGCAGCAGCAGCGGGGGCGGCGGCGTGCGCGCTCACCACCGGGCCGGTGAGCGCGATGACGCAGCAAGCGCCAGCAGTCACCGTGGCACGACGAAGCCGTGCGGGTGGGCGGATGAGGCTCATCGACGGCTCCCCTTGGTCGGGCCGTCCGGACGACGGCGGGCGGTGTAGGCGCGGTACCCGAACAGGCCGAACATGCCGGTCAGGCCGATCAGGCCCCAGCGGCCGTTGCTGACGCCCGCGTCGACGTGGGCGGGGTTGACGTCCGTGGCCACGACCTGCCCCGCGGTCACCACCTGCACGGCCGTCGTGGGCCCGGTGGCGCTGGCCACCGCGGGGGCGGCCAGCACCGAGCCGGCGCACACCACGCTGACGAGCAGGGCGCGCACCGGCGTGCGCGAGGAGGACGACATGGTTCCGCGGTACCCCCGCGACGGATACGCAAACTCTGCCCCGCTTTGCGGTCACAAAGCCGCAGCGCCGCGGTTTCCGGGACGTCGGCCCGGGTAGCCGGTCGGAGCGTCCGCCTGACGCTTCCACCACCCTTGGAGGACCCGTGGCACCCGACCAGACCACCCAGCAGGACCCCACCGAGCAGTACGCCCAGCCCGAGACCGAGGGCGAGCAGATCGCCCACCCGGGGCGCACCGGCGACATGGGCGACGAGCCCGACCACGGCGAGCAGTCGTACGTCGGCCACGGCCGACTGGCGGGCAAGAAGGCCATCATCACCGGCGGCGACTCCGGCATCGGCCGTGCGGTAGCCATCGCCTACGCCCGCGAGGGCGCCGACGTGCTGATCGTGCACCTGCCCGAGGAGCAGGCCGACGCGGACGCGACCGTCGCCCTTGTCCGCGAGGCCGGCCGCACCGGTGTCGCCGTCGCGGCGGACCTGCGCGAGGAGCAGGTCTGCCAGCAGGTCATCGACACCGCGGTCTCGGACCTCGGCGGCATCGACATCCTGGTCAACAACGCGGCCTACCAGATGGCTCAGCTCGGCGGGATCGCCGACATCACCACCGAGCAGTTCGACCGGGTGCTGCGCACGAACCTCTACGCCACGTTCTGGCTGAGCAAGCTCGCCCTGCCGCACATGGCCGAGGGCGGCAGCATCATCATCACCACCTCGGTGCAGGCTGCGACGCCCTCCCCCGAGCTGCTCGACTACGCCATGACCAAGGCCGCGCTCGTCAACTTCACCAAGGGCCTCGCCCAGGTGGTCGCCGAGCAGGGCATCCGCGTCAACTCCGTCGCCCCGGGTCCGATCTGGACGCCGCTCATCCCGGCGACCATGCCGGACGAGAAGGTGGCGTCGTTCGGTGAGTCCACGCCCATGGGCCGCGTCGGTCAGCCGGCCGAGCTGGCGCCGGCGTACGTCTACCTCGCCTCGCAGGAGTCGAGCTACGTCAGCGGCGCGGTGCTGTCGGTCACCGGCGGTCAGCCGTTCTGACCGGGCAGCGCGTGACGGCGCCGGTGCGCTGATGCCGCGCACCAGCGCCGTCGCCGCCACCGGCACGTGGGTGGACGACGACGGCGTCCGGCGTCCGGCCGGCGAGGTGCACGGCTGGACGCCGGGGCTGAACCAGACGCTGTGCGGGCTGGCGCTGTCGCGGTCGCGGCTGCTGCGGTTCCCGCACGTCGGCTGGGCCGACGTCCAGCCGGCGACCGGCGGCTCGGCCGACGCCGTGTCGTCGGTGTGCCGGCGCTGCGCAGCGGCTCTCGGGGCGCGACGCGACGACCGCGGCTGGACGCGGCACGACCCCAGGCCGTGAGGCGGAGGCCGCACGGCGGCGGCCCCCCGCTCGCCGGTCGCTGCGGACGCACGACAGCCCCCGTCGCACGGGCGCGCGTCGGGGGCTGATCGGTCGTGCTCAGTCCAGGTAGTCGCGCAGGACCTGCGAGCGGGACGGGTGGCGCAGCTTGCTCATCGTCTTGCTCTCTATCTGCCGGATCCGCTCGCGCGTGACCCCGTAGACCTTGCCGATCTCGTCCAGCGTCTTCGGCTGGCCGTCGGTGAGCCCGAAGCGCATCGACACCACGCCCGCCTCGCGCTCGGACAGCGTGTCGAGCACCGAGTGCAGCTGCTCCTGGAGCAGCGTGAACGACACGGCGTCGGCCGGGACGACGGCCTCGGAGTCCTCGATGAGGTCGCCGAACTCGCTGTCGCCGTCCTCACCGAGCGGGGTGTGCAGCGAGATGGGCTCGCGGCCGTACTTCTGGACCTCGACGACCTTCTCGGGGGTCATGTCGAGCTCCTTGGCGAGCTCCTCGGGGGTGGGCTCGCGCCCGAGGTCCTGGAGCATCTGGCGCTGCACGCGGGCCAGCTTGTTGATCACCTCGACCATGTGCACCGGGATGCGGATGGTGCGGGCCTGGTCGGCCATGGCGCGGGTGATGGCCTGCCGGATCCACCAGGTGGCGTACGTCGAGAACTTGTAGCCCTTGGTGTAGTCGAACTTCTCGACCGCCCGGATCAGCCCCAGGTTGCCTTCCTGGATGAGGTCCAGGAAGAGCATGCCGCGGCCGGTGTAGCGCTTGGCGAGCGAGACCACGAGGCGCAGGTTGGCTTCGAGCAGGTGGTTCTTGGCCTTCTTGCCGTCCTGGGCGATCCACCAGAGCTCACGCTTGCTCTTGGGATCCATCTTGACGCCCGAGCCCAGCCGCTCCTCGGCGAACAGCCCGGCCTCGATGCGCTTGGCGAGGTCGACCTCCTGCTCGGCGTTGAGCAGCGCGACCTTGCCGATCTGCTTGAGGTAGTCCTTGACCGGGTCGGCCGTGGCGCCGGCGGTCGCGACCTGCTGGGCAGGCGCGTCGTCGTCGTCGTCGGTGATGACGAAGCCGGTCTCCTCGGTGACCTCGGCGTCGGGCACGACGGCGACGGGCTCGACCTCGTCCGCGGGCTCGTCCACCTCGGCGGCGTCGGACGTGCCCGTGGGCCCGGCCGGGGCGCGCGTCGCCTTGGTCGCCTTGGCCGTCTTGGCGGCCTTGACGGGCGCGGGAGCACCGTCGACGACGGCTTCGAGGTCACCGGCGGCGGTGGGGTCGGCGCTGGGATCGGTGGTGGGGACGGCGGTGGTCGCGGCGGTCTTCTTGGCAGGCGCGCGCTTAGGGGCGGCCTTCTTCGCCGGCGCAGCCTTGGTCGTGGTGGCGGTGGCGGTGCCGCGGCGGGTCGCCGTCGCGGCGACGGCGCGCGTCGGGGCGCCGTCGTCGACGCGGACGGTGATGCCCTGGTCGTCGAGGACCCGCAGCACGACCTTCATCCGCTGCTGCGGCAGCTCGGCCGACTCGAGGGCGTGCTTGACGGCCCCGGCGTCGACGTGGCCGGCGGCGGTGCCCGAGGCGAGGAGCGCCTGCAGGGCCGGGTGGGCGAACTCGGCCGGGAGGGCTGCGGTGTGGGGCTGGGGGGAGGAGACCGACGACACGGACTGCCTTTCGTCGTGGTGACGCGCCCGGGGTGGACCTGGAACGCTGGGTCGGGGTCGTGGCGAGCAGTGGGCGGGGCCACGCGCCCTTGGTGGTGACAACGACCGCGGGCTGCTGATCATGCCCTTCGGCGCCAGCTCTGGCGGCGCCGATCACTACCATTGTAGCGGAGCAGCCGCTCGTCGTCGGCCGGGTGCACCCGCGCCGCGCCGTCGCGCTCGGATGCGCGCGGCAGCGACGTCCCACCTGACCGGGCGCGCTTGGGTGCCCTCGCGGGAGCGGCGGGTTGACCTCGCCGCCCGCAGGGGTGGGCTCAGGCGCCGGTGGCGTCGGCCTTGACGGCGAGCACCGGACAGGGCGCCTCGAGCAGGATGCGCTGGGCGTTGGAGCCCAGGATGAGCTTGCCGACCGGGGTGCGCCGGCGCAGCCCGATGACGATGACGTCGGCGGCCACCTCGAGCGCCACGGCGATGAGGTCCTCGGCGGGCTCCTGGCCCCGCACCAGCTGACGGATCTCGTGGTCGACGCCGGCAGCCTCCAGCTCGCGCCGCACCGTGGCGAGCTCGCTGTCGTGGCGGTCGGCGTCCTCGGCACCGAGGTCCTTGCCGCCGCGGTGGGAGTTGATGACCACCAGCCGCGTGTGGCGCGTGAGCGCCTCCTCGGCGGCCCGACGCAACGCCGCGCGGCCCTCGTTGGTGGGGACGAAACCCACGACGACCGGCACGGATCCCCCTCGAGTACGGTGCGGCGCGCCAGCGCCGCGGCTGCGCTGCCGGGCCTGTCGACAGCGCGCGCCACGGTACCGGACGGCGGCAGTCGCAGCGCGCGGGCGGGGCCGGCCGCCAGGCACCCTTGTCCCGGCGCATCCGCCGGGAGCCGCCGGCGGGTCGCCGGCGCCGGCGACCCGACGACGACGTGCGCGACCCCGTGCGGCGGGCTGCGCCGGTCGCCTCGTCGCGGCCCGTGCCAGAATTCGGGCGTGCCCGGTGACCAGCGACGCCAGACCACGAGCGCCGCGCTCTCGAGCGCCGCGAGCGCCGCGTCCTCGAGCGCCACCTCCCCCCGCGCCGCGTCCTCGAGCGCCACCTCCCCCCGCGCCGCTGTCGGGCCCACCCTCGGGATCGAGGAGGAGCTGCACGTCGTCGAGGCGAGCAACGGGCGCCTGGTCAGCCGGGGTCCGGACGTCCGCGACGCCGCCGAGGTGCACGCGCCGGACGGTGCCGTCGTCCTCGAGCTCACCCTGTCGCAGGTCGAGACCGTCACCTCGGTCAGCGCCGACGTCGAGGAGGTCGTCGACCGCGCCGCACGGCTGCGGTCCACCGTCGCGCGCGCCAGCGCCTCGCGCGGCCTCGCCCTCGCCGCGAGCGGCACGCCGTTGCTGGGCGACGTCGCCGAGCAGCAGGTCGCCGACGACGAGCGCTACCGGGCGCTGCGCTCGCGGGCCGCAGGTCTGGTGCCCGTGCAGCTGATCGCCGGCATGCACGTGCACGTCGGGGTGGGTCCGCTCGGCACCGACATGACGACCGTCGACGACGACGCGCGGGTCGCGGTGGCCGACGCGCTGCGGCCGTGGCTGCCGACCCTGCTGGCGCTGACGGCGAACTCGCCGTACTGGCTCGGCGAGGACACCGGCTTCGCGTCCTACCGCCAGGTGCACTGGCAGCGCTGGCCGGTGGCCGGGCCTCCCCCGATGGCGCGCGACGCCGCGGGCTGGCACCGCGAGGTCGCCGAGCTCGTCGCCACGGGCGTGGTCGACGACGCGAGCTACGTCTACTGGGACGTCCGGCTCGCGACCCGCTACCCGACCGTCGAGATCCGGGTGGCGGACGTGCAGCTGCGCGCCGACGACCTGGTCACCTACACCGCGATGCTGCGGGGCCTGGCGGCCGAGGCCCTGCGGCGCCACGCGGCCGGTGAGCGCGACCGCGAGCAGGTGCAGGCCCCCCAGCACGCGCTGCGGGCAGCAATGTGGCGAGCCGCCCGCTACGGCCTCGACGAGCAGCTGGTCGACCCCACCACGGCGACGCTGCGGCCCGCCGACGAGGTGCTGGGCTCGCTCCTCGCTGCCGCCCGGCCGGGACTGGAGTCGACCGGCGACCTCGACCTGGTCGTCGAGGGCGTGCGCCGCCTGCACGAGGACGGCAACGGCGCTCAGCGCCAGCGGGCCGCGATGGCCCGCGGCGGGTGGCCGGCCGTGCTCGACCTCGTGCGGGTGCGACCCGGCGACGTGCGCTCACGCCGTTCGGCGCCCACGCAGCACGACGGCAACGGCTGGGTCGACTGCTCGTGCGGGGGGCGGCACTGGGGCCGGCACGGCGCCGCCGGACTGCTCGTGGTGCGTCCCGGGCCCGCCGGGCCGCAGGTGCTCATGCAGCTGCGGTCGTCCTGGACCCACCAGGGCGGCACCTGGGGCCTGCCCGGAGGGGCGCGCGACAGCCACGAGACCGCCAGCGAGGCCGCGCGCCGCGAGGCGACCGAGGAGACCGGGCTCGACACCTCGCAGGTGGTCGATCTGGTCGAACGCCGCGTCGACCACGGCAGCTGGGCCTACACGACCGTCATCGCCACAGCCCAGCCGGGCGCCACGGCCTGGGTCGCCAACCGCGAGTCCGAGGCCGTCGAGTGGGTCGAGCTGGACGACGTGGGCGGGCTGCCGCTGCACCCTGCGCTCGCTTTCGACTGGCCGGCGCTGCACGAGGTGGTGCGCTCGCACACCGCCGCGGCCGAGCCCTCACGCTGACGCCGGGCAAGGCCCCCGCACCGCAGCCGCCTACGGGCTCGTCGGTGCGGGCACCCGCAGCGACGGGAGCACGCTGCGCACGACCGCCCCCACCTGGTGGGTCTCGATGAGGAAGCCGTCGTGGCCGTACGCCGACTCCAGCAGGTGCAGGGGCCGCGCCGTGGGCGTGTGCTCGACCACGAGCTCGGACAGCCGCGGCGGGTAGAGCCGGTCGGTGTCGACCGCCGCGACGACGAGGTCGGCGCTGACCCGCCGCAGCGCCTGGGCGAGGTCACCGCGACCCCGCCCGACGTCGTGCGAGCTCATGGCCTCGGTGAGCACGACGTACGACCGGGCGTCGAAGCGGGTGGCCAGCTTGTCGGCGTGGTGGTCCAGGTAGCTCTCGACCGCGTAGCGGCCGCCGCCGCCGAGCGGTTGCTCCCCCGGCTGAGCCCGGCGCCCGAAGCGGGTGTCGAGCTCGAGCTCGCTGCGGTAGGTCACGTGGGCGATGCGTCGCGCGACGCCAAGGCCGGCGACCGGTCCCCCGCCGTCGTCGTAGTCGCCGCCGAGCCACTGCGGGTCGCTGCGGATCGCCGCCAGCTGCGGGCTGCACCAGGCGATCTGGTCGGCCGTGGCCTGCGCGCACGACGCGAGCACCACCGCGGTCGCCACCCGGTCGGGGTGGCCGACCGCCCACTCGAGCACGCGCATGCCGCCCATGGAGCCGCCGACCACGCCGGCCCAGGTGTCGATGCCGAGGACGTCGGCGAGCCGGGCCTCGGCTGCCACCTGGTCACGGACGGTGAGGAACGGGAACCGCGAGCCCCACGCGCGCCCGTTCGGTGCCGGTGATCCCGGGCCCGTCGTCCCCTGGCAGCCACCGAGCACGTTGGGCGCCACGACGAACCAGGTGTCGGTGTCGAGCGGGCGCCCGGGCCCGACCAGCGCGTCCCACCACCCGGCGGTCGGGTGGCCGGCACCGGCCGGGCCGCTGACGTGGCTGTCGCCGGTGAGGGCGTGCAGCACCAGCACCGCGTTGTCTCGCGCGGCGTTCAGCGACCCCCAGGTCTCGTAGGCGACCCGGACGTCCGGCAGGGCACCGCGGGCCTCGAGGGCGAGGGTGCCCACCTCGGCGAAGCGACGCGCACCCGGCGGGTCGCCGTCGCGCCAGGGCCCGGGGACGGGCAGGGTCATCAGGCGGCCTTGGCTGCCCGCAAACCCGCGTCGAGGTCGGCGAGGATGTCGTCGATGTGCTCGAGACCGACGGCGAGGCGCACCAGGCCCGGCGTCACACCGGCAGCCCGCTGCTCGTCCTCGGTCAGCTGGCTGTGCGTGGTCGACGCCGGGTGGATCACCAGGCTGCGGACGTCGCCGATGTTGGCCACGTGGCTGTGCAGCTGGAGCGCCTCGACGAAGGTCTGGCCCGCCTCCCGGCCACCGACGATCTCGAAGGCGAGGACGGCGCCGGCACCGCGGGGGGCGTACTTGCGGGCGCGCTCGTGCCAAGGGCTGCTCGGCAGACCGGCGTACGCGACGGACAGCACCTCGTCGCGTCCCTCGAGCCACTCGGCGACCGCCTGGGCGTTCTGCACGTGCCGCTCCATCCGCAGGCTCAGGGTCTCGATGCCCTGGCTGATCAGGAAGGAGTTGAACGGCGACCCGGACGGGCCGAGGTCGCGCAGCAGCTGGACCCGCGCCTTGAGGATGAACGACAGGTTGGCACCCAGCGGGCTGCCGACGCCGAGGTCGCGGCCGTAGACCAGGCCGTGGTAGCCGGGGTCGGGCTGGTTGTAGTTGGGGAAGCGCTCGGGGTCGCGGGTGTAGTCGAACGTGCCGCCGTCCACGATGACGCCCGCGATGGACGTGCCGTGGCCGCCGAGGTACTTGGTGGCGCTGTGGATCACGACGTCGGCGCCCCACTCGAGCGGGCGGATCAGGAACGGCGTCGCGACGGTGTTGTCGACGACGAGCGGGACGCCCACCTCGTGCGCCACCGCGGCGACGCCCTCGATGTCGAGCACGTCCTGCTTGGGGTTGGGGATGGTCTCGCCGAAGAACACCTTGGTGTTGGGCCGCACGGCTGCCCGCCAGCTGTCGAGGTCGTCGGGGTCGTCGACGAACGTCGTGGTGATGCCCAGCTTCGGGAAGGTGTAGTGCAGCAGGTTGTAGGTGCCGCCGTACAGGCTCGGGCTGGCCACGATGTGGTCGCCGGACTCGGCGATGTTGAGCAGGGCCAGCGTCTCGGCTGCCTGGCCGCTCGCGACCACCAGGGCGCCGACCCCGCCCTCGAGGTCGGCCACCCGCTGCTCGACCACGTCGTTGGTGGGGTTCATCAGCCGCGTGTAGATGTTGCCGAACTCCTTGAGCCCGAACAGGTTCGCGGCGTGCTCGGAGCTGTTGAAGACGTACGACGTCGTCTGGTAGATCGGCAGGGCGCGGGCGCCCGTGGCTGCGTCGGGGCTCTGCCCGGCGTGGATCTGACGCGTCTCGAAGGACCAGCCGTCGCTCATCAGGGGTCTCCCAACCCGAAGGAGTCCGCCAGGGCGGACTCGCGCTTGCGTCCGCCCGGACGACGGGACGCCGGGTCATCACCCGGGGCACCCCACCGCGGTTGGAGGGTTGCCGGCCAGCGAGCCGGGGCTTCGCGCTGGCGCTCATGACCTGCCGGGCACGCTAGCAAGCGGGGTGTCGCGGCGCGGGTGCGCCTGACACGATCTCGGATGCTGAGACAGCTCGCTCACGCCGGCAGCGCCTCGTCGTCGCCGGCGCGCACCGCGGCCACCCACCGGGGCGCGAGGCCCGAGCGCAGCAGCGCGTCGACCAGCACGCTCATCCGGTGGCCGGGGTCGATCGCGAGAGCCCGGTCGACCGCGACACCAGCCAGCGCGCCCTCGCCCGCCGCCCACGCCTGGCACGCGACCAGCACCAGCGGCGACAGCGCCAGCCGCCCGGTCGCCAGCGAGCACAGGTCGAGCAGGAACCGCTCGACGGCGAGCCGTTCCCCAAAGTCGCTCGCGGCGGCCAGCGTCTCGTCCGGTTCTGCGAGCAGGGCGAGCAGCTCGCGGAGCCGCCCCGCCACCTCCCGCGGTGCGGGTGACATGGCGTCGTCCCACCGGGTCCACCGCAGCAGCACCACGTCGCGCGCATCGCTGTCGCGCAGCACCTCCAGCAGCCGCGCGGCCTCGGCGTCCGAGCAGGGCTCGCCACCGGCGACGTAGCGGCGGACGACGGCGTCGAGCTCGAGCAGGCCGGCCCTGGCCCGGTCAAGGGCGGCGGTCGCGACTGCCGGCGCACCGGGGGCGGCACCGGGGGCGGCACCGGGGGCGGCACCGGGCCGCAGCGCCCGTGCCAGGCGAGCCACTGCCGCCGGTCGCGGGCCGCCGAGCGGTTCGACGAGAGCGGCCAGCTCGGCCCGGCTGCGCAACGGCGAGCGCCCCTGGAGCACGTAGGTGGCCGCGATCTCGCTCGCTTCGGCGGTGGCCACCGGGCGCCCCTGCGGCGGGCAGCAGGCGGGGCGCGAGCAGGTGCACGACCAGTACCGCTCGGACGTGACGTAGAGAGCCTCCCGCAGCACGACGCCGCCCGCGGCCAGACCTGCGCCCACGACCTCCAGCAGACCCCGGCGAGGTGGGTCGTCCGCATCCCACGGGCCGTCGTCGTAGACCAGCGCGATGGCCTGGCGGGGGTCGTCGCGCAGCAGGTGGTGCACCGCGTCGGCGGCCACCGCCTTGGCGCTCGCGGCGTCAGCCGGCAGGTCGCTGCGGGTCACCACCCCGAAGCGCAGGCGGGGGCCGCGCAGCGAGATCAGCACGAGGCTGGACGTCGGCACGAACCCCAGCACGTAGGGCACCGCCGCGACCACGTCGGCGGCCGAGCGGGCCTTGACGACGGGGCCGTGGGACGCGGCGGGGGTTCGGCGGGAGTCGGGTCGTGGGCTCATGGCGTCGACCGTGCCGTCCCTGAGGTGTCCCGCAGGTCTGCCGTCGCGCCCCTGTGGACGGTGGGACGCTGTGGACGAGGCCCTGTGGACGAGGAGGAGCCCAGCCGCGCGGCGCCGTGGACGACGGTCGCCGGTCAGCAGCGCCGAACGCTCAGCGCAGAACCTCGCCGGGCACCACGTCGTCCGAGGGAGGACCGCCGGGACCGCCGCGCCGGGCGCCGGGGCGCGAGCGCTCCCAGGCCAGGAACGCGCCGGTCTCCCCCAGCAGCCGGGTGGCCACGAAGCTCAGGACGACCGCGTCGTCAACGAGCCCGGCCACGCCGAGCAGGGCCTCGGGCACCAGGTCGATCGGGGACGCGACGTACAGGACGGCGAGCGCGAGGCTGCCCAGCCGCGCGCGCGTGGTGCCGTCGTAGTCGCCGGTCAGCGTCGCGAGCACGAGGCGGGGGACGGCGGCCAGGTGCTGCCGCAGGTCGGGCTCACCGGGCCGGGTGGCGCCGCGCAGGGCGCGGACGAGGGCGAGCAGGGATGCGGTGCGAGCGGGTGCCATCGACCTGTCCTCGAGTGGTGGGGGTGCGTCCGGCGCTGGTGCGAACGCCCGCGGGCCGCCGTCCGTTCCCGCGGCGGCTGCAGGCCCCGTGGGCGGCGGGCTGACGCGACTGTCGGTGGCTCACGGCACCATGGCGCCATGCTGTTCGCCGAGGTGGCCGCCGCCAGCCGCGCCATCACCGCCACCGCCGCCCGCGGCGAGAAGACCGCCCTGCTCGCGCGGTGCCTTCGCGATGCCGCTGACGACCCCGACGAGCTCACGCTGGGTGTCGTGGTGGCCTACCTCTCGGGCGAGCTGCGGCAGCGGCGCACCGGCCTCGGGCCCGTTCGCTGCGCGGCGCCCCCGCCCCGGGTGCCGGCGGTGACCTGATCGTCGCCGAGGTGGACGAGGCGATGGCCGCCGCCGAGGCGATGCAGGGTGCCGGCTCCACCACGGCGCGGCGGGCGCTGCTGCACGGTCTGCTGGCGCGGGCCGACGCCGACGAGCAGCGGCTGCTCACCGGCCTGGTCACCGGTGACCTTCGACAGGGCGCCGCGGTCGCCCTCGTGCTCGACGCGGTGGCGCTGGCCACCGGGCTGCCCGCTGCCGCCGTCCGGCGTGCCACCACCCTGGCGGGGTCGCCGGGGCTCGTCGCCGTGACGGCCCTGCGCGAGGGCGCCGACGGCCTTGCGGCCTACGGTCTGGTGGTGGGCCGCGGGCTGTCGCCGATGCTGGCCCAGTCGGCGCCGTCCCTCACCGAGGCGCTGGTGCGCACGGGCCCCGCCGGCGTCGAGACCAAGCTCGACGGCATCCGGGTGCAGGTGCACCGCCGCGACGACGAGGTGGTCGTCTTCACCCGCACCCTCGACGACATCACCGCGCGCGTTCCGGAGGTGGTCACCGCCGTCCGCGGCCTGGCGTGCGGCTCCGTCGTGCTCGACGGCGAGGTGCTGGTGCTCGCCGGCGACGGGCGGCCGCGGCCGTTCCAGCTCACGGCGGCGCGCACCGCGCGGCGCAGCGGGTCGGCCGCCGGGGAGGCGCTGACGCTGTTCGTCTTCGACCTGCTCCACCTCGACGGCGACGACGTGCTCGACGAGACCGCCGCCCGTCGCCGCGCCCTGCTCGACGAGCTGTGGCGCCGCTCCCCCGCGGCCGCCGGGACGGCGGTCCTCGCCCCGCGCCTGGAGGTGCACGACGTCGACGACCCCGCGCAGGTCGCCGCGGCCGAGGACTTCGTCGCGGCGTCCCTGCGGCAGGGCCACGAGGGGGTCGTGGTCAAGTCGCTCGACGCGCCCTACGCGATGGGACGCCGGGGCGCCGGGTGGGTGAAGGTCAAGCCCGTGCACACCCTCGACCTGGTGGTGCTGGCCGCCGAGTGGGGTCACGGACGTCGACGCGGCCGGCTGTCGAACCTGCACCTCGGCGCGCGCGACCCCGAGGGCCGCTTCGGGCCGCCCGGCGGGCTGGTGATGCTCGGCAAGACCTTCAAGGGGCTGACCGACGCCATGCTCGCCTGGCAGACCGAGCGGCTGCTCGAGCTCGCGGTGGAGGTGCCGGAGGCGGAGCGGGCGTGGGTGGTGCCCGTGCGCCCCGAGCTGGTGGTCGAGATCGCCGTCGACGGGGTGCAGCGGTCGCCGCGCTACCCTGCCGCCGTGGCGCTGCGCTTCGCCCGGGTGCTGCGGCACCGGCCCGACCGCGACGCGGCCGACGCCGACACCGTCGACGCCGTGCTCGCCCTTCGCCCCGGCGACGCCGCGCCCGACGGCTGATGCGGGGAAGCCTGCCAGGATGGAACGCGTTGGCCTGGGCGAGCACGCCCGCCGCACAGCCGCGACCCCCAGCGGCAACGCGCCGCCGACACCACCGACGAAGGAGCCCTCGTGCCTCTGCCCGCCGACACCGACGCCAAGCTCGCGCAGTACGCCGACCCGCGCCGCCTGGTCACCACGCAGTGGCTCGCCGACCACCTCGGTGAGCCCGGCCTGGTCGTGGTCGAGTCCGACGAGGACGTCCTGCTCTACGACAGCGGCCACGTCCCCGGCGCCGTCAAGGTCGACTGGCACACCGACCTCAACGACCCGGTGACCCGCGACTACGTCGACGGCGCCCGCTTCGCGCAGGTGATGGGCGAGCGCGGCATCGGCCGCGACACGACCGTCGTGGTCTACGGCGACAAGAGCAACTGGTGGGCCGCCTACGCGCTGTGGGTCTTCACCCTGTTCGGCCACGAGGACGTGCGGCTGCTCGACGGCGGCCGGGCGAAGTGGGCCGCCGAGGGCCGCGAGATGACCCGCGAGGCGCCGGCGACCACGCCGGTCGACTACCCCGTCGTCGAGCGCGACGACAGCCCGATCCGCGCCTTCCGCGACGACGTCCTCGCCCACGTGGGCCGGCCGATGATCGACGTCCGCTCGCCCGGTGAGTTCTCCGGCCAGCTGCTGGCGATGCCCGACTACCCCCAGGAGGGCGCCATGCGCGGCGGTCACGTGCCGGGCGCCCGCAACGTGCCGTGGGCCCGCGCCGCCGCCGAGGACGCCACCTTCAAAACGCGCGACGAGCTCGAGGCGATCTACCAGGGTGAGAAGGGCCTCGCGCCGGACGACGAGGTGATCGCCTACTGCCGCATCGGCGAGCGCTCGTCGCACACCTGGTTCGTGCTCACCCACCTGCTCGGCTTCGAGCACGTCCGCAACTACGACGGGTCCTGGACCGAGTGGGGCAACTCGGTGCGCGTGCCGATCGAGACCGGCCCCGACGCGTGAGCGGCGACGACAGCAGCGCCGGCGTGGTCGTCGACGACCTGCCCGAGGCGATGGCCGAGCTGGTCGAGGAGTTCCACGCCGTCTCGGTGCGCGACCGGCTGCAGCTGCTGCTCGAGCTCAGTGACGACCTGCCCGCGCTGCCCGAGCGCTACGCCGGTCACGCCGACGCGATGGAGCAGGTGCACGAGTGCCAGTCGCCGCTCTTCCTGGCCGTCGAGGTGCAGGACGACGTCGTGCACGTGTTCTTCGACGCCCCGCCCGAGTCGCCCACGACCCGCGGCTTCGCCGGCATCCTGCACGCGGGCCTGGACGGGCTGCCCGCCGCGCAGGTGCTCGCGCTGCCCGACGACGCGCCCTACCGGTTCGGCCTGGCGGAGGCCGTGAGCCCGCTGCGGCTGCGCGGCATGCTGGCCATGCTCGCCCGCATCAAGCGCCAGGTGCGCGACCGCGTCGCGTGACTGCCCGATGACCGTGACTGCCCGATGACCGTGACTGCCCGATGACGACGTGCCCGTGAGCCGATGATCCCGGCGGCATCCCCCGCGCCGCAGCGCCTGGTCCCGGCTCGCGGCCCGGTCCCGGACGCCGTGAGCGTGGTCAACGAGCTCACGGCCGCCGGCGCCCGGCGCGGCGACCCCGTCGGCCTGGCCGTCCGCGCCGCGGGTGGCCTCGCCCTGGCGTGGGGACAGCGGTCGTGGGCGCTGCCCGGCGGCGACCCGTCGTGGGTCGCGGCCATCGAGACGGCGCTGCGCCCCCGCTGGGTCTGGTGGACGTCGGCCACCGACGCGGCCCCGCTGGTGGCCGCCGGGGTGCGACCGGCGACTTGCTGGGACCTCGCCGCCGTCCACCGGCTGCGCGGTGGTGGCGGCCACGGCGCCCAGGCGGTGTGGGCGGCCGTGCACGGGCTCGACCCCACCACGGCCCCGCGCACCGGTCAGCTCGACCTGCTGGCGCCCGTGATCGGCGCCCGGCCGGGTGCCAGTGACGGCCCCGATCAGCGCGACGACCCCGAGCAGCCCGTCGGCCCCGACGGCCACCTGCGCCCCGAGTGGTGCGACGGCGGCTGGCACCGCACGCCCGCCCGGCTGGCCACCTGGGCCGCGTTGGCCCTGACCGCCCACCACGGCCAGCTCGTCGCGCTGCGGTCGGGGCCGGCGTCCGACCAGGCGCTGGGGCTGCGGCTGCTCACCGCCCGCGCCGAGTCGACGGCCGAGCTGCTGTGCGTCGAGCTGGGCTGCGACGGGCTCCCCTTCGACGTCGCGCAGGCCGAGCGGCTGCTCACCGACCTCACCGGGCCGCGGCCGGTCGACCCCACCGCCGAGGCGCGGCTGCGGCGGCAGCGCGAGGAGCCGGTGCGCCGGCAGCTGCCCTCGACGGTCGAGGACGTCGACCTGCGCAACCCCGCCCACGTCCGGCAGGCGCTCGCGGCCGTCGGTGTCGACGTCCCGGACACCCGGTCGTGGCGTCTGGAGCCGTGGCGCGGCCAGCTGCCGCTCGTCGACGCGCTGCTGACGTGGCGGCAGGCCGACCGGTTGGCCACGACCTACGGCTACCCGTGGCTCGACGCGCGGGTCGGGCCCGACGGCCGGCTGCGCGGCACGTGGTCGGCCAGCGACGCCGCGGCCGGCCGCATGACCGCGACGGCCGGCCTGCACAACCTGCCGGCCGAGCTGCGGCCGGCCGTCGCCGCCGACCCGGGGTGGGAGCTGGTGCGCGCCGACCTCGGCCAGGTCGAGCCGCGCGTGCTCGCCGCCGTCTCGCGCGACCCTGCGCTGATCGCCGCCACCGTCGACGACGACCTCTACCAGCCGGTCGCAGCCCGGCTGCGCGTCGAGCGCCCCGTGGCGAAGGTCGCGGTGCTGGCCGCGATGTACGGGCAGACCTCCGGCACCGCCGGGCAGGCGCTCGAGGGCCTCGAGCAGGCCTACCCGGTCGCCATGCGCTACCTGCGAGCCGCCTACGAGAACGGCCGGGCGGGCCGTGCGGTCCGCACCCACGGCGGGCGCGTGGTGCGCATGGGTGCCCTGTCACCGGCCGGCGACGACCAGGCGCAGCACGCCGCGGTCAACGGGCGCGGCCGGTTCGCGCGCAACGCGGTGGTGCAGGGGTCGGCCGCCGAGCTGTTCAAGGTGTGGGCGGTGACGGTGCGCGCGGCGCTCGCGGCGAGCCAGGCCCGCATCGTGCTGTGCCTGCACGACGAGCTGCTGGTGCACGCCCCGCAGGCCGAGGGCGAGCAGGTCGCGGCCCTGCTCTCCACCACGCTGGACGACGTCGCCGCCCGCTGGGCCGGCCCCACCGTGCGCTTCGTGGCGGACGTCGACCGCGTGCAGCGCTGGTCGGACGCGACGTGAGCGGCGCCCCCGCGCAGGGCCTGCGCGTCACCTCCTCGGTCGTCGTCCCGGACGGCGAGCTGGCGTGGCGATTCTCGCGCGCGAGCGGGCCCGGCGGCCAGGGCGTCAACACCACCGACAGCCGGGTCGAGCTGAGCCTGGACGTCGCCGGCAGCACCGCCTTCACCACCGCCCAGCGCGAGCGCGTGCTCGAGCGGCTCGACAACCGCCTCGTCGACGGCACGATCACCGTGGTCGCGAGGGAGCACCGCTCGCAGCTGCGCAACCGCGACGCAGCGTCGGGGCGCCTCGCGCAGCTGCTGCGCGAGGCGCTCGCTCCCCCGCCCCGTGCCCGCCGGGCGACCCGCCCCACGCTCGGCAGCAAGCGGCGCAGGCTGGACGGCAAGACGCGCCGCGGCGACATCAAGCGGATGCGGCGGCCGCCCGCCGACTAGCGCGCTGGTCGCGACCACGGCCGGGCCGCCGGCTCCTACCCGCTCCGCTCACAGCCCGCGGACGGAGTTCACGGCCAGGCTGAGGCCGACCACGATGACCACGACCGCCGTCAGGCGCGGCAGCAGGCGGGCCAGCCGCGCCGCGATCACGGTGCTTGTCTTGCGGCCACGGGTCAGAGCCCGTCGCGCGCTCCACCGCTCGACGCGGTCGCGGGCGACCACCAGCAGCAGGCCCGTGCCGACCAGCGCTGCGGCCATGCCGATGCCGTAGGCGAGCACGAGCAGGGCGCCGAACCACGCCCGTCCCAGGGCGATGCCACCGAGCAGCACCAGCAGCGCCGAGGGGCTGGGCACCATGCCTCCCACCAGCCCGACCAGGGCGAGCCGCGCGGTGCCGCCGGCGCCCGCCACGGCCGAGCGGGCCGGGACGGCCCTCGGCGACGGCATGGCGGCGGCAGTCGCGGCCGGTGACCCGTGCCCGGAGTCGCCGCCGTGCCCGTGCCCGGAGTCGCCGCCGTGCCCGTGCCTGGAGTCGCCGTCGTGCCCGTGCCGGTGCTCGGCGTCGCTCGCCTGCACCAGGTCGGACTCGCGCTGCCCCTCGTGGGCGTGCGCGTCGGCGGCGGGCGCGTGGCTCACCTCGTCGGTGCCCCCCGTGGCCGACAGCACGAGCACCGGTTGCCGCCCGGCGCCGTCGGCAGTGACCGGTGCCCCGCCACCGGCGTCTGAAGCACCGTGCCCGTGGCCGTGCCCGTGCCCGTGACCATGACCGTGCCCGTGTCCGAGCCCGTGACCGGCGTCCGACCCGTGGTCGTGACCGCTGCGCAGGCGGCCGGGTGCGCGCAGCAGGCTCACGCCGATGCCCGCGAGCATGAGCCCGCTGACCAGGCCCAGCCACGGGTAGACGGTCTCCGGGGCGGCGAGCACCGCGGCCGACAGCACGGCGCCGAGCACGAGCACCCCGACCGTGTGGGTCACCGTCACCGAGACGCCGATCACCGCGGCCTGCCGCCAGGTGCCCTCACGACCGACGAGGTAGGCGGCCATGAGCGTCTTGCCGTGCCCGGGCGCGAAGGCGTGCAGCCCCCCGAGCAGCACTGACAGCAGCACCGCCAGCACCGCGAAGCCCGGCGTCAGCGTGGTGCGGGTGACGAGCGCGGTGTACTCGGTCGTGAGGCGGTCGAGCCCGTGCAGCACCCCTCCGCTCGCACCGGCCGCAGCTGTCTCACCCGTCACCACACCGCTGCCGGCGACCACCGACGCCGCTGCGGTGCGCTGGTCCAGCGGTGAGGTGAGCAGGTCGGCCGGGTAGGCGCGCAGCTGCTGCGAGGGGCTCGTCGACGGGACGTCGCTCGCGGCGAGCCGGACGCCGTCGCCGCGGGCGATGACCTCGTGCCAGCCGACGCGGCCGGCAGTGGCGGGCGCGCGGAACGTCAGCCGCCTGCCCACCGTCGAGATCTCCGACGTCCGCAGCGTGCACTCGAGGCGGGAGGTGGCGAGCCCGGCCGCGCCCGGCAGCAGCTGCAGCCGGGTGCCGGTGACCGTCAGCTGCTGCCGCTCGCCGCCGACCTCGAGCCGCGCGCTCGCGGCCAGGGCAGCGCACTGGCTGCGCTGGAACTCCGCAGCACCGGCGGGCACGGCGCCCGGCTTGGCGTCGGAGAACGCCTGCAGGGTCGAGATCTCGGCGCGGTCGACGACCTGGTCGACCTGCACCGCCTCCGGCTCCACGACGAGCGTGCTGGAGTAGTTGACGGTGAAGTTGCCGAGCGGGTGGGCCCAGGCGGCGGGTGCCACGGCCACCGCGCCGGCGCCCAGGGCGGTCAGCGCGAGCGCCGCGGCGGTGCAGCGCCGCCGCAGCGCGGACGACCACCGGCGGGGGGCGACGGTCACGACCAGCCCGTCATCGCACGACCGTCACGACCGGACGGGCCCACCGAGCGCGGCGAGCGCGGCCTTGGCGCGCGGTGCCTCGAGCGGCGAGAAGTACGGGTTGATCTCGAGCGCCTGGGTCAGCGACGCACGGGCCTGCGGCTTCATGCCGAGCGACCTCTCGATCATCCCGCGGTGGTAGGCGAACAGCGCGTTGCGCATGCCGAGCGACTGCGCCTTGCGTGCGTAGCTGAGTGCCTCGGTGTCACGGCCGACGGCGTGCAGCGTCCAGGCGTAGGCGTCCTGCACCTGGATGCTCTGCCGCTTCTTGATCTCGGCGCCGGCCGACGCCAGAGCCTGCTGCGGGCGACCGTTGTCGGCGTCGTACAGCGACAGCTCGAGGTCGACGTTGGCGCCCTGCGAGCGGAAGAGGGCGATCACCGCGTCGACGACGGCGTACTGCTGCTTGGCCTGCGCGGTGCGACCGATCGAGGTCAGGTAGTCGGCGTACTCGATCAGGTACGTCGGCTGCGGCAGCTTGATGGTCACGGCCTGCCAGTCGCGCAGGGCCGCCGCCTGGTTGCCCCGCGCCGCCTCGACGCGGGCGCGACCGGCCAGCAGCGGCACGTACGACGGGTCGCGCCGCAGCCCGTCGGCGAAGTACCGCGCGGCCGACGGCAGGTCGCCGGAGTTGAAGGCCAGCTCACCGAGGTACTGCAGCGTGAAGGCGGAGTCACCCACGTCCTGCGAGACCTCGAGCGCCCGCTCGAGTGCGTAGCGGGCACCGTCGACGTCGCCGCGCAGCTCGTAGCTGTACGACACCCGCGAGTACGACGGGACCCCGGGCTTGAGGTCGACCATGCGCTGCAGCGTCGCGAACGACTCGGGGTAGCGGCCGAGCTCACCGAGCGCGTCGGCCATCACGCCGAGGTTCGTCGAGCCGTAGCGGTTGAGCGCGTCGGCTTTCCGGGTGAGCTGCAGCGCCGTGGTGAAGTCGTGCCGCGCGGCCGCGAGCGTCGCCTGGCCGGTGAGGGCTGCCGCGTTCTCCTTCGGCTGCGCCCGCAGCGAGCGGGCGAAGGCGCCGTCGGCCTTGCCGTAGTAGGACGGGTCGGCCGTCAGCCGCGCCTGCTGAGTGTAGAGGAACCCCAGCGAGGCCCAGGTGCCGGCGTCCTTCGGGAACTGCCGCAGCCGCTGCTGGGCCGCCGCCACCGACTGCGCCGTCGTCGCGTTGCTCAGGTGCTCGGACGGCGGCTCGACGCGAGCCGTGGCCACGGTCGTGCTCTCGGACGTGCCGCCCGTGGCCCCGGCGACGGCGCCGACACCGAAGATGGCGAGGCTCAGGCCCACCACCGTAGCGGAGGCACCCAGCAGGCGGCGACGGTTCACGCGGCGGTCCGGCGGGTGAGCACCAGGTCGGCGAGCACCACGAGGTTGTTGACGTGGTGACCGATGCTGGGGTCGAAGGTGCCGTCGCACGTGATCAGGTGGATGCTCGAGCGCCCGTTCGTGCGGTAGACCAGCGCGCTCGGGTAGTTGGACCGCGCGAACGACCGGACGCTTCGCACCTGGAAGATCGCCGTCGTGCCGTCGGCGCGGTCGACCGCGATCAGGTCGCGCACCTGCATGCGCCGCAGGGTGTAGAACGCGCCCGGTCCCGCCTTGCTGCTGATGTGCCCGCCGACGATGGTGGCGCCGCTCGCGCCGGGTCGGGGACCCTCCGACCACCAGCCGATGTCGGCGAAGCTGCGTGGCACCGACAGCGACCGGTCCGGCTGCACGTGCAGCCGGATCATCGGGCGGGCGATGCCGAGCCGTGGCACCCGCAGGCGCACCGCCGCGGCGGCGCGGGGCTGCACCGCCGCGGTGGGCCGCGTCGAGGCGCTGACCGGCACGTGGACCAGCCCGGCCGACCGGACGGCGGCCGCGGTGCCCGCTGTCGTGAGGCGTGCCGTGGTGCCGGCCGGCGCCGCGACGGCGCCGGCGCTCGCGGGCAGGGCGATCGCCGTCGACACGGCGACGAGGCAGGCGGCGGTCAGGGTGCGGGCTCTCATGCTGGCTCCTTGGTCGGGCCGCTCGAGACCAGGTCGGCGAACACGACGAGATTCTCCTCGTGGTGGCCGATGCTGGGGTCGAAAGCCCCGTCACAGGTGATCAGGTGGACGCTCGCCTTGCCGGTGGTGCGGTAGACGATGTCGTCGGGGTAGTCCTCGCGCGGGAAGGACGCCTTGCCGCGCACCTGGAACACGGCGGTCGTGCCGTCGGCGCGGTCGACGCTGACGAGGTCACCGGTGCGCACCTCGCGGAGCCGGAAGAACACCCCGGGGCCCTTCCTGCTGCTCACGTGGGCACCGACGATGACGGCGCCGGGGGCGCCGGGCTGCGGGCCCTCCGACCACCAGCCGATGTCGGCGAAGCTCGTGGGCACCGACAGTGAGCGGTCGAGCTGCAGGTGCAGCTGGATCAGCGACTGGTCGATGCCGAGGCGGGGCACGTGGATGGCGACCGCGGCGGCGGCGTCCGGCTGGGCGGGGGCGATGGCGCGCGGGGCCGCGACGGGCGCGCGGTCGACCCGCTGGCCCGGGGTGTCGGGCGCGGCGGTCGCGCCCTCGGCCGGCGGTGCCGCGGTGGGGCCGACGAGCATGGGACCGGCGCCTGCCACGGTCGGGCGGACGGTGGGCACGGCCGTCGGCGAGGCGCTCGCTGCGGCGCTGGGCGCGACCTGGGGAGCTGTCGCGGTGGTGGCCGGCGCGGGCGGAGCCGACACCTGCGAGCCGGTCAGCACCGAGCCGTCGACCAGGTTGCCGGCCTGGGTGTCGGCGGCAGCGGCAGGCGCCGAGGCACCCTCGGGTGCGCTGGACTGCCGGCCGACGGCTCCGACCCCACCGGCCATGAGCGCGACGCCAGCGGCGACGAGCGCCAGGGAGCGCTTGCGGCGGGGGCGGCGTGAGGAGGGGCGGTCAGGGGAACCGCCGTCGGGACGGACGGACGCACCGTCCGTCCCGACGCGGTCCTCACTCATCGAGCGGCGACGGTCGCGCGACGCTCACGACGGAACAGCACCACACCGGCCATGGCGAACAGCGCGCCCAGGCCGGCGGCACCGGCGGGGATCGCCGGCGACATGTCGTTCACCAGACGCACGCCGGTGTTCATCGGCCCCTGCGGGGTCATGGGTGCGGCGGGAGCGGCGGCCGGCTTCGCCGGAGCGCTGGCGGTCCGCACGCGCGAGCCCGACCAGGGAAGCGCGATGTAGGGGAACGTCGAGGTGAACGCCTTGTCGTTGGCGTTGACACCGTCGCCGGCGGCGAGCGGCTTGACCAGGCTGACGCCGGTCGGCGCGCCCTGGGCGTTGACCTTCACGGCACCCTCGACAGCCTGGATCTCGATGTCGAGGACGTCGTCGGCGAGACGACGGCCGTTCGGGAAGCCGGCCACGTCGCCGCCGAGCACGCCGAGGCGGTTGGGCCTCGCTGACGGCGCGATGGCGGTGTTGAGGCGCAGCATCTCGGCCGGGGTGACCGTCTTCGGCTGGTTCAGACCCTTCAGACCCGTGAGGAAGATCGACACCAGGTCGGTGCGCGGGGTCTTGGGGGCCGGGATGCCGTAGATCGCCTGGATGAGCTTGGGCAGCTCGGGGTCGGTCACCTTGGCGACGACGGCCGGGATGGTGCGGTCGACCGACGGCGGGATCGAGTTGAAGGCGTCCTTGAGGCCGGCGGGGACGACGACCTCGTTGACCAGCGGGTGGCCGAGGCGCGAGACCTGGACGTAGTTGCCGGAGTACTTCTGGGTGCCCGCACCCTGCACCCGCATGCTCGGGCGCTCGGTGGTGCTCCAGACGCCGACGACGCTCTCGCCGTTCCTGAAGCCGAGGGCCTTCTTGGGCACCTGGAGGGCGATCGTGTTGACGTTGTAGCCGCTGAGCCCGTCCGCCCCCGTCTCGCTGAGGTCGGCCCCGTACAGCAGGTCGAACACGCGCAGGTCGAGGAAGAACGAGTCGTCGGCCTGGCCCGCGTAGGTGCGCAGGCCACCGGCGAGGGACTTGACGGCCTGGGCACGCAGGTTCGCGTACTTGGGCATCGTGGCCTCGCCGACGTCCGAGGGAGCCACCGCACCGTTGGGGATGAGGACCCGGGAGGTCGTACCCCTGATCTCGGTCAGCGTGTAGGTCTGGCGGAACAGCAGGTTCGGGTCGGCGAGCGAGGTGACCGGACCGTTGGCGTACAGGAAGGTGTTGGTGCCCCGGGCGTCCTGGGTGCGGAACTGCCAGCGGTAGACGATGTCCGCCACCGCGTCACCGTTGGTGTCGAGGTTGATGTCGTAGTGCGCGTCGGTCGCCCAGGGATAGAAGTTCGGGCCGCCGGACGGCTCCTCGAACGGGATCCAGTTGGCGATCAGCGTGACGGTGTCCTTCTTGTCCGGGCTGACGAACGCGTAGACGTCCGTGTTGTCGATCTGGGGGTCGGTCGCGGTCAGTGGTGCTTCGCGGTGGCTGGACGCGTTTCCGGCCGTGGGGGCCAGCATCGCGATCGAGCCGCCGAACGCCAGCGCCGAGCCGGCGAGGGCGACCGTGGACTTGCGCAGGAAGGCTGAGTGCCGACCCTGTCCAACCGAGGAGATGGGGGAATCCACCATGATGTCCCTGTCTGAGAAGTCCGGGGATGAACCCGGAGGTGAGCGGATCACTCGGTCACCTGCGACGAGCAGGTGCGCTCGCCCCCTCCCAAGGGTCTGCGACGTCATGGCTGACGTACCGCCGAGCCGTACCGTGCTGTTCCAACGCCGTGCGGAACCTGGTTCGGAGCCGACCCGGAGGTGGATGGGTGCCGCCGAACCAGTGACCTGACGTGAAGAAAGGTGACTGTACGTGGGCAGACGTAACGTACCGGACATGACGACGCCCGCGCCCGGAATCACCCTGACCGTTTCAGGCGAACCCACATGACGCTGCGTGAGGAGGCCGACGGGGTCCTCGCGACCCTCGTCGGCCGACCCGGTGTGGCCTTTCGCGAGGGCCAGTGGGAGGCGGTCGAGGCGCTCGTCGAGCAGCGCCGCCGCGTCCTGGTGGTGCAGCGGACCGGGTGGGGCAAGTCGGCGGTCTACTTCGTCTCGACCGCGCTGCGCCGGGCCCGCAGCGCCGGCCCGACGCTCATCGTCTCCCCGCTGATCGCCCTGATGCGCGACCAGGTGGCCGCGGCGGGTCGCGCGGGCGTGCGAGCGGTCAGCATGTCGTCGGCCAACGCCGACCAGTGGGGCGACGTCACCGCGGCGCTGGCGCGCGACGAGGTCGATGTGCTGCTCGTCAGCCCCGAGCGGCTGAACAACCCGCGCTTTCGCACCGAGCAGCTGCCCGACCTCGCTGCACGCTGCGGCCTGCTCGTCGTCGACGAGGCCCACTGCGTCTCGGACTGGGGCCATGACTTCCGACCCGACTACCGCCGCATCCGCGACCTGCTGGCCGACCTGCCCGACGGCACACCGGTGCTCGCGACGACCGCCACCGCCAACGCCCGGGTCGTCGCCGACGTCGCCGAGCAGCTGACCGGCACCGGCGAGCCGGTGCTGACGCTGCGCGGCCCCCTCGCGCGCGCCAGCCTGCGCCTCGGGGTGCTGCGCCTGCCCGGGGCCGACCAGCGGCTCGCGTGGCTCGCGGCCCACCTCGACGACCTGCCCGGCAGCGGCATCGTCTACGCCCTCACCGTCTCCGCGGCCGAGGACCTCGCCGCGCTGCTGCGCGAGGCGGGTCACGAGGTGCGCGCCTACACCGGCCGCACCGACCCGGCCGAGCGTGAGGCCGCCGAGCAGGCGCTGCGGGACAACCGGGTCAAGGCCCTGGTCGCCACCAGTGCCCTCGGCATGGGCTTCGACAAGCCCGACCTCGGGTTCGTCGTCCACGTCGGGGCGCCGTCGTCCCCCATCGCCTACTACCAGCAGGTGGGTCGCGCCGGACGCGCGACCGAGCGCGCCGACGTGCTGCTGCTGCCCGGCGCCGAGGACCGCGACATCTGGCGCTACTTCGCCTCGGCCTCGATGCCCCGCCAGGAGCACGCCGACGCGGTGCTCGCGGCGCTCGCCCGCGCGCCGAAGCCGATGTCGACCGCCGCGCTCGAGACCGTCGTCGACGTGCGCCGCATCCGGCTCGAGCTGCTGCTCAAGGTGCTCGACGTCGACGGGGCCGTCACGCGCGTCAGCGGCGGCTGGACGTCGACCGGGCAGCCCTGGCAGTACGACGCCGAGCGGTACGAGCGCGTGGCGCAGGCGCGCGACCGCGAGCAGCAGCTGATGGTCGACTTCGAGGTCACGCAGGGGTGCCGGATGGCGTTCCTGCAGACCGCGCTGGACGACGACACCGCCGAGCCGTGCGGGCGCTGCGACCGCTGCGCCGGGCCGTGGTTCGCCGTCGAGGTGCCGGACGCCGCGCTCGCGGCGGCCGGCCGGCGGCTGCGCCGCGCCGGCACGCCGGTCGAGCCGCGCGTGCAGTGGCCGAGCGGGATGGCCCGGCTCGGCGTCAGCGCCTCCGGGCGCATCGCCGAGGGCGAGCGCGCCGCCGAGGGCCGGGCCCTCGCGCGCCTGACCGACCTCGGCTGGGGCGGTCGGTTGCGCCAGCTGCTCGCCGACCCGCACGCCGAGGCCGACGACTCGCTCGTCGGTGCCTGCGTGGAGGTGCTGCGCGACTGGGGCTGGGCGCGGCGTCCGGTCGGGGTGGTGGTCGTTCCCTCACGCTCGCGGCCGGCGCTGACGACCTCGGTGGCGCGCCGGCTCGGCGAGCTCGGCCGGCTACCGGTGCTGGGCTCGCTCGACCTCGTCGACGGCGGGGGTGTGGGCGAGCCCGGCGGCAACAGCGCGTTCCGCCTGGCGGGGGTGTGGGAGCGGCTGTCGGTCGGGCCCGAGCTCGCCGCCGCGGTCGCTGCCACCGACGGCCCGCTGCTGCTGCTCGACGACCTCGTCGACTCGCGCTGGACCATGACCGTCGCGGCGCGGGCGCTGCGCCGGGCAGGGGCCGACGAGGTGCTGCCCTTCGCCCTGGCGGTCGCCGGCTGACGCGGCCGCCCGCAGGCCGGGTCAGCCGGCGTCGACCGCGTCCCGGTCGCGCACGAGGGCGCGCAGGTCGTCGACGCTGACACCGACGAGGGAGTCGCGGACGACGAGCCCGGGCTGCGCCGGAACCGGGCCGAGCGACGGCACACCCAGCACGCTCGCGCCTGCCGACAGCCCCGAGGTCACGCCGGTCAGCGAGTCCTCGACCACCACGCAGCCGCCCGGCTCGACGCCCAGGGCCGCCATGGCCTGCAGGTACGGCGCCGGGTCGGGCTTGGTCGCCGCCACCTCGTCGCCGCAGACGGTGACGTCGAAGCGGTCGGCCCCGATGTGCCGCAGGACGATGTCGGTGAGCTCACGGAACGTCGTGGTCACCAGCGCCGTCCGCAGGTCGGTCTCCCCCACCGCGTGCAGCAGCTCGACCGCGCCGGGCCGCCAGTCCACCGACGTCCGCATCAGGTCGGCGACCCGCGCCTGCAGCCACCGGTCGTCGCCGGCCTGCTCGGCGGCGTCACGCTGCGCACCGACGTCGGCGTACAACAGCTGCAGCGCGGTGGGCACGCTCGACCCGGTGATGGCCGCCCGGGCGGTCGTCGACAGGGCGCCGCCCAGCCGGACGGCCAGCTCGTTCAGCGCGACGTCCCAGTGCCGCTCGGTGTCGACCAGGGTGCCGTCCATGTCGAACAGCACGGCGCGCAGCGTCGCCGGGCCGGCGCTCACTCGTCCTCCGTGCGGTAGCCCAGGTTCGGCGACAGCCACCGCTCGGCCTCGTCGACCGTCCAGCCCTTGCGCCGCGCGTAGTCCTCGACCTGGTCGCGGCCGACGCGGCCGAGCACGAAGTAGCGCGAGTCGGGGTGGGAGAAGTACAGTCCGCTGACCGCCGCTGCCGGCCACATCGCCATGCTCTCGGTCAGCTCGATGCCGGTGCTCGCCTGCACGTCGAGCAGGTCCCAGATGGTCTGCTTCTCGGTGTGCTCGGGGCACGCGGGATAGCCCGGGGCGGGGCGGATGCCGCGGTAGCGCTCGGCCAGCAGACCGTCGGGGTCGAGGCGCTCGTCCGGCGCGTAGCCCCAGAACTCGGTGCGCACCCGCTGGTGCAGCCGCTCGGCGAAGGCCTCGGCGAGGCGGTCGGCCAGCGACTCGAGCAGGATCGCGCTGTAGTCGTCGTTGTCCGCCTTGAACGCCGCCACCCGCTCGGCCGAGCCTACGCCGGCGGTCACCGCGAAGGCGCCGACGTGGTCGCGCAGACCGGATCCCTCGGGTGCGACGAAGTCCGCCAGCGACTTGCGGGCCGAGCCCTCACGGCCCTCGCCCTGCTGTCGCAGCTGGTGCAGCGTGGTGCGCACCCTCGTGCGGGCCTCGTCGGCGTAGACCCGGATGTCCTCGCCGTCGACCCGGTTCGCGGGGAACAGGCCGAAGACCCCGTTGGCCGTCAGCCAGCGCTCCTCGACGATGCGGTCGAGCATCGAGCGGGCGTCGGCGTACAGCCGTCGGGCCGTCTCGCCGGACGTCGGGTTGTGCAGGATGTCGGGGAAGCGGCCGCGCATCTCCCAGGCGTTGAAGAACGGCTGCCAGTCGATGTAGTCCCGCAGCTCCTCGAGGGGGTAGTCGCGAAGGACCTTGACGAACTGGGTCGCCTGCCCGTGGCGGTGGTCGCAGCCCGGGCCGGCGCACACTTCCTCGGCCTGCTGCAGCAGCATCCGGGGACGCGGCGGAACGTAGCCGTCCCAGTCGACCGGCGTCGCCCGGGCGCGCGCGGCTGCGAGCGAGAGCATCGTGCGGGAGTCCTGGCGGGCAGCGTGGCGCTCGCGCAGCACCTCGTAGTCGGCCTCGGTGTCGGCGAGCAGCTTGGGCCGCTGGTCGTCGGACAGCAGTGCGGCCACCACGGGCACCGAGCGCGAGGCGTCCTTCACCCAGATCACCGGGCCGTGGTACTTCTGCGCCACCTTCACCGCGGTGTGGGCGCGCGAGGTGGTGGCACCACCGATGACCAGCGGGATGTCGAAACCCTGGCGCTCCATCTCGGCGGCGAAGCCGACCATCTCGTCCAGGGACGGCGTGATCAGACCCGAGAGCCCGATGATATCGGCGCCCTCGGCCTTCGCGGCGTCGAGGATCTTCTGCGCGGGCACCATGACACCGAGGTCGACGACGTCGTAGTTGTTGCACTGCAGCACCACGCCCACGATGTTCTTGCCGATGTCGTGCACGTCGCCCTTCACGGTGGCCATGACGACCTTGCCGTTGCTGCGCTCGGCGTCACCGGGCTGCTGCTGCGCCTCGATGAACGGGATCAGGTAGGCCACTGCCCGCTTCATCACCCGGGCCGACTTCACCACCTGCGGCAGGAACATCTTGCCGGCCCCGAACAGGTCGCCGACGACGTTCATGCCGTCCATCAGCGGGCCCTCGATCACCTCGATGGGCCGGCCGCCGCGCTCGCTGATCTCGGCGCGCAGCTGCTCGGTGTCGGCCTCGACGAACTCGTCCATCCCCTTCACCAGCGCGTGGGTGATCCGCTCGCCGACGGGCAGCGACCGCCACTGCTCGGAGGCGACCTCCTTGACCGACCCGTCCCCGGCGAAGTCGGCGGCGATCTCCAGCAGCCGCTCGGTCGAGTCGGGACGCCGGGCCAGCACGACGTCCTCGATGCGCTCGCGCAGCAGCAGCGGCACCTGGTCGTAGACCTCGAGGGCGCCGGCGTTGACGATGCCCATGTCCATTCCCGCCGCGATGGCGTGGAAGAGGAACACCGCGTGGATGGCCTCGCGCACCGGGTTGTTGCCGCGGAAGGAGAACGAGACGTTGGAGACGCCGCCGGAGACCAGCGCGCCCGGCAGGTTCTGCTTGATCCAGCGGGTTCCCTCGATGTAGTCGAGGCCGTAGCGCGCGTGCTCGTCGATGCCGGTGGCCACGGCGAAGACGTTGGGGTCGAAGATGATGTCCTCGGCCGGGAAGCCGACGTCGCGGGTGAGGATGTCGTATGCGCGCCGGCAGATCTGCTTGCGGCGCTCGAGGTCGTCGGCCTGACCGTCCTCGTCGAACGCCATGACCACGACCGCGGCGCCGTACTTGCGGCACAGCCGGGCCTCCCGGACGAACTTGTCCACGCCCTCCTTCAGCGAGATCGAGTTCACGATCGACTTGCCCTGCACGCACTTCAGGCCCGCCTCGATGACATCCCACTTCGAGGAGTCGATCATCGTCGGCACCCGGCAGATGTCGGGCTCGGTGGCGATCAGCTTGGTGAAGCGGTCCATCGCCTCGACGCCGTCGATCATCCCCTCGTCCATGTTGACGTCGATGACCTGGGCTCCGGCCTCGACCTGCTGGCGGGCGACGGCGAGGGCGGCGGTGTAGTCGCCGGCCTTGATCAGGTTGCGGAAGCGGGCAGAGCCGGTGATGTTCGTCCGCTCGCCGACGTTGACGAACAGGCTGTCCTGGTCGACGACCAGCGGCTCCAGCCCCGACAGCCGCAGCGCCGGGCGCAGCTGCGCCGGCGTCCGGGGGGCCTTGTGCTGCACCGCCCGGGCGATGGCGGCGACGTGGTAGGGTGTCGTGCCGCAGCAGCCGCCGACGAGGTTGACGAAACCGCTGTCGGCGAACTCCTCCAGGATCGCGGCGGTCTCGGCGGGCGACTCGTCGTACTCACCGAAGGCGTTGGGCAGCCCGGCGTTGGGGTAGCACGACACGAACGTGTCGGCGATGCGCGAGATCTCGGCGACGTAGGGCCGCATCTCCTTCGCGCCGAGCGCGCAGTTCAGCCCCACGAGCAGCGGCCGCGCGTGCCGCACCGAATGCCAGAACGCCTCGGTCACCTGCCCCGACAGGGTGCGCCCCGAGGCGTCGGTGATCGTCCCGGAGATCATGACCGGCCAGCGCCGGCCGCGCTGCTCGAACAGCGTCTCGAGGGCGAAGATCGCGGCCTTGGCGTTGAGCGTGTCGAAGATGGTCTCGACGAGCAGCACGTCGGAGCCTCCGTCGACCAGGCCGCCCGCCTGCTCCAGGTAGGCCTCGACGAGCTCGTCGAAGGTGACGTTGCGGGCGCCGGGGTCGTTGACGTCCGGCGAGATGGACGCCGTGCGGCTGGTCGGGCCGATCGCGCCGACGACGTAGCGCGGCCGGTCGGGGGTCAGCTCGCTCATCGCGTCGCAGGCCTGTCGGGGCAGCTGCGCCGACGCCACGTTGAGGTCGCGGGCGAGCGACTACATGACGTAGTCGCTCAGCGAGATGCGGGTGGCGTTGAAGGTGTTGGTCTCGATCAGGTCGGCGCCGGCCTCGAGGTACTGGCGGTGGATGGCGCTGATGATGTGCGGAGCGGTGATGCTCAGCAGGTCGTTGTTGCCCTGGACGTCGATCGGCCAGTCGGCGAACCGCTCACCGCGGTAACCCGCCTCGTCGGGCCGGTCGCGCTGGATCGCGGTGCCCATCGCGCCGTCCAGCACCACGATGCGCTCGCGCAGCATCGCCGTGAGCGCTGCCGTGGCGTCCGGGCGCAGGGACGGGTGATCGGGCACGAGCTGTCCTTGGTGGGTCGGTCGAGCGGGGGGCCTCCATGCTCTCACTGCACGGGGCCGGGCCGCGCGGACCTCAGCGCCGCCGCGCGCGGCGCTGGCGGGCGACGGCCTCGCGGATCGGCGGCACGACCACTCCGGCGGCCGCGAGGCGCACCCGCACCAGCCGGCGGGTGCGGATGATGCCAACCAGCCCGATGGCCCAGACGAGGTACTGCACCGACCACGCGAGCTTGAAGTCGTCGAGCTCGTACGTCGCCGCGCGCCCCACTCCCCCGCCGCTGCCGCGGGCGTCGAGCACCACGCCGATCGCGAGGATCACGAGCAGCGAGGCGACGAAGCCGCCGACGTTGACGATGCCGGTGGCCGACCCGAGGCGGGCCGGCGGGTTGAAGGTGCGGGCGTAGTCGAAGCCGATCATCGACCCCGGGCCGCCGAGCGCGAGCGCCAGCACGAGCAGCACCAGCACCCACAGCGGTGCCCGCCCGGGCCAGGCCAGCACGAGCGTCCAGGCGCCGGCGGTGACGGCGAGGATGCCGAGCACCAGCCACGACCGGCGCAGCGGGTGACGCCCGACCAGTCGCCCGAAGACCGGTCCGCAGACCATGCTCGTCAGCACGAACGTCGTCAGCAGGGCGCTCGCGGCTGTGGTGCTCAGCCCCTCGCCGGACACGAGGAACGGGAAGCCCCACAGCAGCGCGAACACCGTCCCTGAGTACTGGGTGGTGAAGTGGGTCCACAGCCCCAGCCGGGTGCCCGGGTGCCGGAACGCCGACGCCACCTGCGAGCGCACCTGCGCCCAGCCCACCATCTCGCGGGCGGCCACCACCCCCGGTGGCGAGTCGCGCAGCAGCAGCAGCACCGAGACGAAGGCGACACCGCTCGCCGCCGCGGCGGTGAGGTAGGTCGGCGTCCACCCGGCGCCGTGCAGCAGGTGGGCGAGCGGCACCGCACTCAGGATCTGGCCGAGCTGGCCGGTGAGCCCGGTCAGCTGGGTCATCAGCGGGTTGCGGCCGGCCGGGAACCACGCGGTGACCAGCCGCAGGACGCACACGAACGTCATGGCGTCACCAGCCCCGACGAGCACGCGGGCCATGACCGCCCCGGTCAGGGACGTCGACACCGCCAGCAGGGTCTGACCGAGGCCCATGGTGAGCGCACCGAGCAGGATCAGCCGCTTGGCGCCGTACCGGTCGAGGGCGACGCCGACCGGCACCTGCAGCGCGGCGTAGACGAGCAGCTGCAGCACCGCGAACGTCGCGAGCACGCTCCCCGAGGCGGAGAAGCGCTCGGCGGCGGCGATGCCCGCGACGCCCAGGGAGGTGCGCTGCAGCACCGCCACGACGTAGGCGAGGATCGCGACCGACCACACGACCCAGGTCGTGCGGGTGACCGTGAGCGCCCGGTGCGCAGTGGCGACCCGGGCGCCGGAGGCTGTCACGCCTCAGCCGGCTCGGGCAGCCTGCTTCTCCTGGTAGGCGGCGCGCTTGTCCTCGAAGCGGGACGCCTGCTGGTCGAGGGTGTCGAGCAGGGCGGCCAGCTCGTGGCGGGCGCGCTCGCCGTCGGCGCTCAGGTTCTCGCGGTCCCACACCTTCCAGGTGCGCAGCACCGGGGCGAGCACCTCGTCACGGTGGATGCGCAGGTCGTAGATCCCCGCCATGGCGATCTGCACCGAGCGGCGGCCGAAGTCCTGGATGGTGTGGCCGGGCATCTGGAAGTTCTCGACGACGTCGCGCACCGCCTGCAGCGTCTGGTCGGGCGCGATCTCGAACGCCGACGCGAGCAGGTTGCGGTAGAAGACCATGTGCAGGTTCTCGTCCTGGGCGATGCGGGCCAGCATCTGCTCGCAGTACGGGTCCTGGGTGTACTTGCCGGTGTTGCGGTGCGAGATGCGGGTGGCGAGCTCCTGGAACGACACGTAGGCCACCGAGCGCAGCATCTCGTCGTGGTCCTGGTCGAAGCCGCCGCCCATGTGGATCATGCGCTCGCGCTCGAGCTGCTTGGGGTCGACCGCGCGGGTGACCAGCAGGTAGTCGCGCAGGGCGATGCCGTGGCGGCCCTCCTCGGCGGTCCAGCGGTCGACCCAGGTGCCCCAGGCGCCGTCGCGGCCGAAGGTGTCGGAGATCTCGCGGTGGTAGCTCGGGAGGTTGTCCTCGGTGAGCAGGTTGACGATCAGCGCGGTCCGGGCGGTCGGGCTCATCGCCGACTGCTCCTGCGTCCACGGCTCGCCCTCGAAGATGCCGTCGTAGTTGCGCCCCTGGCTCCACGGCACGTACTCGTGCGGGAACCACTCCTTGGCCTGCTTCTCGTGGCGCTCGAGCTCGCGCTCGACGACCGGCTCGAGCTCGAGCAGCAGCTGCTGCTGCGTCAGTTCCTTCACCGGGTCCACCTTACGGTTGCGTAGGTTACGGATACGTAGGTAAGTGTGCCCTGCCGCTGCGTCCCCCGCCACCCTGCCACCAACTCGGCGCGGCGGCGCGCGGTCACGTGGCTAGGCTGCGGCCCGTGAGCGCGACCCTGGTGGCCCGAGCCCTCGCAGCCGGCCACGGCGCGCGCGTGCTGTTCGCCGGACTCGACCTGGTCGTGGCGCCCGGCGACGTCGTGGGGCTGGTCGGCGCCAACGGTGCGGGCAAGTCGACCCTGCTGCAGCTGCTCGCGGGGCTGCAGCAGGCCGAGCACGGGACGGTGACCCGCAGCCCAGCCACCGCGACGGTGGGCTACCTCCCGCAGGAGCCCTCCCGGCGTCCGGGCGAGAGCGTGCTGGCGTTCCTCGCGCGGCGCACCGGGGTGACTGCGGCCCAGCATCGGCTCGACGCCGCGACCGAGGCGCTGGGCGAGAGCCGCCCCGGCGCGGACGACGAGTACGCCGACGCGTTCGACACCTGGCTGGCGCTCGGGTCGGCCGATCTCGACGAGCGCTGCGCGGCGGTCGCCGCCGACCTCGGCCTCGCGGTCGACCTCCAGGTGCCCATGACCGCGCTGTCGGGCGGGCAGGTCGCGCGCGCGGGCCTGGCCGCGCTGCTGCTCTCGCGCTACGACGTCTTCCTCCTCGACGAGCCCACCAACGACCTCGACCTTGACGGGCTGGACCGGCTCGAGGCGTTCGTGGCCGGGTTGCGGGCCGCTACCGTGCTCGTCAGCCACGACCGCGAGTTCCTGCGCCGCACGGTGACCCAGGTCGTCGAGCTCGACCTCGCCCAGCAGCAGGTGTCGGTCTACGGCGGCGGCTACGAGGGCTACCTGCGCGAGCGCGAGGTCGCCCGCCAGCGCGCCCGCGCGGCCTACGAGTCGTACGCCGGCACCGTGGACTCACTGACGGCCCGGGCCCGCATGCAGCGTGGCTGGTCCGACAAGGGCACTCGGCAGGCGCTCGCCAAGGCCACCGACAACGACAAGCACCTGGTGCACAAGGCGCGGCAGTCCTCCCAGAAGCAAGCGTCGAAGGCCAAGCAGACCGACCGGCTGCTGGAGCGGCTGGACGTCGTGGACGAGCCCCGCAAGGAGTGGGCGCTGCAGCTGTCGATCGCCGTCGCGCCGCGGGCCGGCGCCGTCGTCGCGACGCTGCGCGGTGCCGTCGCGCGCCGGGGGGACTTCACGCTCGGCCCGGTCGACCTGCAGGTCGACTGGGGCGACCGCGTCGTGGTGACGGGGGCCAACGGGTCGGGCAAGTCGACGCTGCTGGCGGTGATGCTGGGCCGCCTGCAGCCGGACGCCGGCACCGCGCAGCTCGGCCCGGGCGTCGTCGTGGGCGAGATCGACCAGGCCCGCGCGGTCGTCGCGGGCGAGCACCGGCTGCTCGATGTCGTCCAGCAGCGGCTGGGCGACCTGACGCCGGCCGACGTCCGAACGCTGCTGGCGAAGTTCGGCCTGGGCGGCGAGCACGTGCTGCGGCCGGCGAGCACGTTGTCGCCGGGCGAGCGCACCCGCGCGGGACTGGCGCTGCTGCAGGGCCGCGGGGTGAACCTGCTGGTGCTGGACGAGCCGACCAACCACCTGGACCTGCCCGCGATCGAGCAGCTCGAGCAGGCGATGGACTCCTTCCCCGGCACGCTCGTGCTGGTGACGCACGACCGGCGGATGCTCGCGGACGTGCGAGCCACCCGCCGGCTGCGTGTCGAGGACGGCGCCGTCAGCGAGGAGTGACGCCCGGCCCGGCGGTGCCGCCGTTCGAGCCTGGGATGTCGGAGGGCTCGGTGGGGTCGGTCGGGTTGGCGGAGCGGCCGCTGCCGCCGCGACGCTTGTCGACCTCGGCGCGCACGCGGGCCGCGCCCTGGTCGAGCTTGGCGCGGGTGGCGGGGTCCTTGGCGAGCTGCTGCGCCTTGCGCGTGGCCTGGGAGATGACGCGCTGGCCCTGCGGCGAGCGAGCGAGCCCGGCGAGCTTGCCGAACAGCGAGGAAGCCATGACGGTCCTTTCGGGTGGGGCTGACGGGCGGGGTGAGCCATCCTCTCCCCGGCTCTTCAACGTCAGCAAGGCCTGTGCGGTTCCGCCCAGTCGCCCGGGGTGCCGGCCGCGCGGGTCGGCACCCCGGGCAGACGGGCGCCGTCAGCCGGCGCTCGAGCCAGACCAGAGGTTGATGCCCGCCTCGACGGCGTCCTCGTCGATCGCGGCCAGCTCGGCGTCGTCGAAGTGCAGGTTCGCCGTCGCGGCGACGTTGGCCTCCAGCTGCTCGACGCTGCTGGCGCCGATCAGCACCGAGGTCACACGCGGGTCGCGCAGCGCCCAGGCCAGAGCCAGCTGCGCCAGCGACTGCCCTCGCGCCGACGCCTTCTCGTGCAGCGCCCGCACGTGCCGCAGCGACTCCTCGGTGATCAGGTCCGGTGACAGCGACTTGCCCTGGCTGGCGCGCGAGCCCTCGGGCACGCCCTGCAGGTAGCGGTCGGTGAGCATGCCCTGGGCCAGCGGCGAGAACGCGATGCAGCCGACGCCCTCGGTCTCGAGGGTGTCGAGCAGGCTCTCCTCGATCCAGCGGTTGAGCATCGAGTACGACGGCTGGTGGATGAGCAGCGGCGTGCCCATCTCACGCAGGATCGAGGCGGCCTCGGCCGTGCGCTCCGGAGAGTACGACGAGATGCCGGCGTACAGCGCCCTGCCCGACCGCACCGCGGTGTCGAGGGCACCCATCGTCTCCTCGAGCGGGGTCTCGGGGTCGAAGCGGTGGCTGTAGAACACGTCGACGTAGTCGACGCCCATGCGCTGCAGCGACTGGTCGAGGCTCGCGAGCAGGTACTTGCGCGAGCCCCACTCGCCGTACGGGCCGGGCCACATGTCGTAGCCGGCCTTCGTCGACAGCACCAGCTCGTCGCGGTAGGGGCGGAAGTCCTGGGCGAACAGCCGGCCGAAGTTGCTCTCGGCGCCGCCGAAGGGCGGCCCGTAGTTGTTGGCCAGGTCGAAGTGGGTGACGCCGAGGTCGAAGGCGCGCCGCAGGATCGCCCGCTGACGCTCCAGCGGGACGTCGTCCCCGAAGTTGTGCCACAAGCCGAGGGACACCGCGGGCAGCTGGAGCCCGCTGCGGCCGGTGCGGCGGTAGGTCATCGACTCATAGCGGTCGGGAGCGGCCTGGTAGGCAGGAGGGATCATGCCGCCGATTCTGTCGCGCGCACCTGCGGCGCGCGAACGGCACGGTCAGGGACGCGAGCAGGGCCCCCGCCGTGAGGCGAGGACCCTGCTCGGAGCCGGGCCGTCCTCAGATCGGGACGACGTTCTCCGCCTGCGGGCCCTTGGGGCCCTGGGTGATCTCGAACTCGACGCGCTGGTTCTCGTCGAGCGAGCGGTAACCCTGGCTCTGGATCGCCGAGTAGTGCACGAAGACGTCGGCGCCGCCGCCGTCCTGCGCGATGAAGCCGAAACCCTTCTCGGCGTTGAACCACTTCACAGCACCCTGCGCCATGCCGTCTCCTCCAGGGGACGTCCTGCGGCCGACACTGTGCCGGCCCGATGTGCGGTCCTGCGTTCCACGTTGGAGGCTGTGGCCCTGACGAGCGGAGCCCGTGATCACCGCAGGAGACCGGCGGATACGCCACCGGACCCCGCAGTCAACGCGAGTGAACACCCAACTGCAGCGACGACAAGTATGCCACCGGCAGGCCCACGCGCTAGTGGTTCCCACAGGTTGATCCACACGAGCCGCCGCTGGTCAGCGGCTCGCGGGGGCTCCGTCGAGGTCGGGGGCGTGCCTCAGGAGAGCACCCGCAGCCGGACCGTCTCGGACAGCTGCTCGAGCCGCGCGAGGATCTCGGGGGTGTAGCCGGCGTCGACGTCGGTCACGAGGTAGCCCACCTCACCGCGGGTGCTGAGCGCCTGCGCCTCGACGTTGACGCCGTACTCCGCGAGCAGCGCGTTGACCTTCGCGAGCACCCCGGGCACGTTGCGGTGCACGTGGGCGAGCCGGTGCCCGCCCGGCCGCCCGCCCGGGGCGATGGTCGGGAAGTTCACCGACAGCGACGTGCCGCCGCGCTCGGCGTACCCGCGCAGCTTGTCGGACACGAAGCGGCCGATGTCCTGCTGCGCCTCCTCGGTGCTGCCACCGACGTGCGGGGTGAGGATGACGTTGGCGAGGCCCCGCAGGTCGGACTCGAACGGGTCGCCCTGCCGCTTGGGCTCGAACGGGAAGACGTCGATCGCCGCCCCCGCGATGTGGCCCGACTCGATGTGCCGGCGCAGCGAGCCGTGGTCGACGACGAACCCGCGCGACATGTTCATGAAGATCGACCGTGGGCGCATGGCCGCGAACTGCGCCTCCCCGAACAGCTCGGCGTTGCTCGGCCGGCCGTCGACGTGCAGCGAGACGACCTCGGCGGTCGCGAGCAGCTCGGTGAGCGTGCTGCAGCGGCGGGCGTTGCCCAGCGCCAGCTTGTCCTCGGTGTCGTAGAACACGACGCTCATGCCGAGCGCCTCCGCGAGCACCGACAGCTGCGAGCCGATGTTGCCGTAGCCCACGATGCCGAGCGTGCGGCCGCGCACCTCGTGTGAGCCCTTGGCGGACTTGTCCCACACGCCGGCGTGCATGGCGGAGTTCTTCTCCATCAGCCGCCGGGCGAGGGCGATGATCGAGCCGATGGTCACCTCGACCACGCTGCGCGTGTTGGAGTAGGGCGCGTTGAACACCGCGACGCCGTGACCGGTGGCAGCGGTCAGGTCGATCTGGTTGGTGCCGATGCAGAACGCCCCGATCGCCTGCAGCCGCGGCGCCGACGCGAGCACCTTCTCGGTGACGAAGGTCGTCGACCGGATGCCCAGCAGGTCGACCCCGTCGAGCCGCTCGACGAGCTCGGCCTCCTCCAGCGCCCCCCGCATGGTCGCGACGTCGTGGCCGCTGGCACGCAGCAGCTCGACCGCGACGGGGTGGATGTTCTCCAGCAGCAGTACCTTCACGCCATCTCCCGTGCTCGCCGGTGCTCGGGGCCACGATACGAGGCGTCCGGCCGGCGGACGCGCGCCGTCCCGCTGCGTGGACGCCGGTGCCCGCGCCCGGCCGTAGCCTCACGGGGTGAAGCAGCACCGCGTCACCAGCGGCACCGGCCCGTACGTCGAGCCCGACCGTGACGACCCGCGCGGGCTGACCGTCGTCGTCGGCGGCGTGCCGTCGAGCTACGTCCACCTCGACGACCCGCTGCGGCTCGACTTCGAGTACGTGCGCTGGGCGGGCGACCTGCTGGACGTCGTGCGGCCCGAGGCCGAGCCGCTGCACACCGTGCACGTCGGTGGCGCGGGGTGCACGCTGCCCCGCTACCTCGCCGCCACGCGCCCCGGCTCGCGCCAGGTGGTGCTGGAGAACGACCCTGCGGTCATCGACCTGGTGCGCGAGACGTTCGGCTTCAGCCGCCGCAGCGGCTTCCGGCTGCGCGAGGCCGACGGCCTGGCAGGGCTCGCGGCGCTGGCCGACGGGTCGTACGACGCGCTGGTGCGCGACGCCTTCGCCGGCGACACGACACCGCACCACCTCACGACCGGGGGGTTCGTCGCCGAGGTCGCGCGGGTGCTGACACCCGCCGGCGTCTACGTCGCCAACGTGGCGGACAAGCCCGGGCTGGGGCTGGTGCGGCGCGAGGTCGCGACGGCGCTCACGCGGTTTCGTGACGTCGTCCTGGTCGGCGAGACCCAGCACCTGCGCGGGCGGCGCTACGGCAACGTGCTGCTCGTCGCGTCGCGGGTGCGGCTGCCGGTCGCCGACCTGACCCGCCGGGTGGTCAGCGGGCCGGTGCCGGCGCGCGTGGTGCCGCCGGCCGACGTCCGGGCGATGGCGGCGGGGTCGCAGCCGATCGACTGACCGGCTGTCAGGTCGGCTCGCCGACGGTCTCGTGGGTGCCCGGGCGCGGGTCGTCGACGTGCGGGACGTCGTCGGTGGGATCGCTCGGGCTGAGCAGCTTGTCGACGAGCGTGCCCGCGAGGCGCCGGAACAGTCGCCGCTCGCGCTGGCGGTCGAGCACCGCGACCTCCAGCTGCTCGGAGCCCAGGGTGCGCGCCTCGCCGCCGGCCGGGTCGGCCGCCAGCGCCCGCACCGCCAGCGTCAGCGCCTCGGCCAGCGTCAGCCCCTCGCGCCACTGCTCGCCGAGCGCCGTGGAGACCGACTCGACCTGCCCGCCCATCGCGACGAAGCCGCGCTCGTCGGCGACCGAGCCGTCGTAGGTGAGCCGGTAGATCTGGTCGAGCTCGGGCCGCGCGCCCACCTCGGCCACCACGATCTCGACCTCGTAGGGCTTGGACTCCTGGGTGAAGACGGTGCCGAGGGTCTGGGCGTAGGCGTTCGCCAGCCCGCGGGCGGTGACGTCGGTGCGGTCGTAGGAGTAGCCGCGCAGGTCGGCGTAGCGCACGCCCGCGACCCGCAGGTTCTCGAACTCGTTGTACTTGCCGACCGCTGCGAAGGCGATGCGGTCGTAGATCTCGCTGATCTTGTGCAGCGCGCGTGAGGGGTTCTCGGCCACGAAGGCGATGCCGCCGTCGTAGGCGAGGACGACGACCGAGCGGCCGCGCGCGATCCCCTTGCGCGCGTAGTCCGCCCGGTCCTTCATCAGCTGCTCGGGCGAGACGTAGAACGGCATGCTCACAGCGCACCTCCGGGCTGGACGTCGCGGCTGGCCCCGCCGGGATCGCCGCGGCGACCCTGCACCACGGCGTCGACGAACCCCTGCATGGCCTGCTCGTCGAGGCGCCGGTAGCCCTCGGCGTCGACCACGCCGACCACCGGGTAGACCCGACGGTTCAGGTCGGGGCCGCCGGTGGCGGAGTCGTCGTCGGCGGCGTCGTAGAGAGCCTCGACCGCCACGCGCACCGCGCCGGCGGCGTCGAGGCCGGGACGCCAGAGCTTCTTCATCGCCCCGCGGGCGAACAGCGAGCCCGAACCGACGCTGTGGTGGTCGCGCTCGGTGTAGCAGCCGCCGGTGACGTCGTAGCTGTAGATGCGGCCGCGGTCGGCGTCGACGTCGTAGCCGGCGAACAGCGGCACCACCGCGAGCCCCTGCATCGCGAGGCCGAGGTTGCCCCGGATCATCGTGGCGAGCCGGTTGGCCTTGCCCTCCAGCGACAGCAGCGTGCCCTCGATCTTCTCGTAGTGCTCCAGCTCGACCTGGAAGAGCTTGACCAGCTCGATCGCGAGGCCCGCGGTGCCGGCGATGCCCACGCAGGAGTACTCGTCGGCGCCGAAGACCTTCTCGATCTCGCGGTGGGCGATCATGCTCCCCATCGTGGCGCGGCGGTCGCCGGCCATGACGACGCCCGTGGCGAACTCGACCGCGACGATGGTCGTGCCGTGCGGTGCATCCGGCACCTGTCCCGGCGGCAGCGGGCGACCGCTCGGCAGCATCCGCGGGTCGTGGTCACCCAGGAAGTCGGCGAACGAGGCCGAGCCGGGGACCAGGTACGAGCGGGGCAGTCGGCCGTAGGACTCGGGGCGCTCGTTCACCCGCCGACCCTATCCGGCGACGGTCGAGCGGCATCTTCGCTGATCCGCGGATCAGGTCGCCGCCACGCCAGCCCGGCCACGTCGTAGACACCGGGTGCGACAAGGCTGGGGGCGGTCAGCGTGTGGTCGAGGTAGTCCGCCGCACGTCGCAGCCGGGCCGCGTCGTCCCCGTAGTTGCCGAGGCCGCCGTTGCAGGTGAAGCACAGAACACCCCGCACCTCCCCGGTGGCGTGGTCGTGGTCGACGTGGTGGCGAGCCCCGAGCGGACGGACGCAGATGGGGCAGACGCCGCCCTGACGCGCAACCATGTCGGCGACGTCACCCGCGCCAATGCCGTAGCGGCGAAGCAAGTGGTAATCGCGAGAACCGCCGCGCCGCTCTTTCGACTCGCGGCCGCGGAGGTTGTGATGAGGCTTACAGTAGACACCCAGTCCCGACGCTGTACCGGAGTTGCGGGGGAAGTCGCTTTCAGGTCGCTGATCGGCGCAATCCGGGCACCACCGATGACCTGGATCAGTGACCGGCCTCGAGCGGACGGTCTCGCCGACGCGAGCACGCGCCCTTCGATAGCCGTCGCGACTGATTTGCTGGAAGCACTCCCTGCAGTATGGGGCGAGGCCATCGTTACGGCTGACGTTCGGGCCGAACTGGTCGAGCGGCTTATCGAGGTCGCACCTTCCACACCACTTCAATGCGGCATCGCTGGGCCCGTCCGCGTGTGGCTTCATTGACCCCCTTTCTGTACGAAGGCGCGAACGAAGTCCTCGGCATTGGCCTCCAGGACCTCGTCGATCTCATCGAGCACCGAGTCGATGTCGTCGTCCAGCCCCTGCTTGGTCGCCGCGGCACCGGGCATCGCGTCGGGCGCCTCGTCGGGCTCGTCCTCACGCCGCTGCGGGCGCGTCTGCTCCTGACCGGGCATGCCGACCTCCGTGACTTGAGGGGAACGTGCTGCTCGGTCCAGCCTAGACGCGGGCACCGACAGCAGCCGGGGAGCCGACCGGTTGCCCGCTCCCGACCTCGGCGACCACCTCGGCGACCACCTCGGCGACCACCTCGGCGACGCTGGCGCGGCGGCGGCATGGCCGGGCGGACGTCGGGGTCAGCGCGCGCCCAGCGCGGCCATGAGGTCGGCGGCGGTCTCGCTCGCGTCGATCACGGCGCCGACGGCGTCCGCGCCACCGCGCAGCGGCTCGAGCATCGGCACGCGCTGCAGCGAGTCGCGGCCGGGCAGGTCGAAGATGACCGAGTCCCACGACGCCGCCGCGACGTCGCGGCCGTACTTCGCGAGGCACCGGCCGCGAAAGTACGCGCGCGTGTCGAGCGGCGGGTCGGTCATCGCGGCGACGACGTCCGCCTCGTCGAGCAGCAGCTCGACCCGGCCGAGCGACGCGAGCTTGTTGTACAGGCCCCTGCCGGGCCGCACGTCGCCGTACTGCAGGTCGATGACGCCGAGCCGCGGGGCGTCCCAGGGCAAGCCCTCGCGGTCGCGGAACCCTTGCAGCAGCGACAGCTTGGCCACCCAGTCCAGCTCGCGCGACAGCGACATGGGGTCGGACTCGAGCCGGGTCAGCACCGACTCCCAGCGCTCGAGCACCTCGACGGTGTCGGCGTCCGCGTCCGCGCCGTACCTGCTGTCGACGTAGGCGCGCGCCTGCTCGAGGAACAGCCACTGCAGCTGGACGGCGGTCAGCCGGGTGCCGTCGCGCAGCGTCACCTGGTGGCGCAGCCCCGGGTCGTGCGAGACCGAGCGCAGCGCCGAGACCGGTGCCTCGACGGCGAGGTCGCGGGTGAACGCGCGGTCCTCGACCATCGCGAGCACGAGCGAGGTGGTGCCGAGCTTGAGCAGCGTCGCGACCTCGCACAGGTTCGCGTCGCCGATGATCACGTGCAGCCGCCGGTAGCGGTCGGCCGACGCGTGCGGCTCGTCGCGGGTGTTGATGATCGGCCGCTTCAGCGTGGTCTCCAGGCCCACCTCGACCTCGAAGAAGTCGGCGCGCTGGGTGAGCTGGTAGCCCGGCTGCTCGCTGTCGGTGCCGAGCCCCACCCGGCCGGCTCCGGTGAACACCTGGCGCGAGACGAAGAAGGGCACGAGGTGGCGGACGATGTCGGCGAACGGCGTCGACCGGCTCATCAGGTAGTTCTCGTGCGTGCCGTACGACGCGCCCTTGCCGTCGGTGTTGTTCTTGTACAGGTTGATCGGCGACAGGCCGGGCGTCGCGGCGACCGCCTCCACCGCCTTGGCCATCACCCGCTCACCTGCCTTGTCCCACAGCACTGCGGCCCGCGGCGAGGTGATCTCGGGCGAGCTGTACTCGGGGTGGGCGTGGTCGACGTACAGCCGGGCGCCGTTGGTGAGGATGACGTTGGCGAGGGTCGGGTCCTCCTCGTCGGTCAGCTGGGAGGGGTCGGCGCTCGCGCGGCTGACCGAGTAGCCGCGTGCGTCGCGCAGCGGTGCCTCGTCCTCGTAGTCCCAGCGTGCGCGGCCGGCCCGGTGCCCCAGCGGCTGGGCGTAGGCGTTCACGACCTGGCCCGACATGAGCATCGGGTTGGCGGTCGGGTCGCCCGGCGCCAGCACGCCGTACTCGGTCTCGATGCCCATCACGCGTCGCACGCTCACCCGGCGAGCCTACGGGCGAGGTGACGTCGGGCCGACGGCTACCCGGTGAACGCCGTGGTGTCGATCCCCTGCACGACGAACGGCAGGATCGGCGCGACCGCCCTGCGCTGGCGGTCCAGCTGGCTGTCGACCACGAGCAGCCGGCCGCCGCGCCTGGCCAGCGCGGTGGGGTAGGCGAGGTTGGCGTCGGTCACCTGCCCGATCGGCAGCGCCACGCTGAAGTCGGCCGACAGCTGCAGCCGCACCACGCTGTGCGCCGCGTTGCGCACCACGTACAGCGTGCGCCCCTCCAGGAGCATCCCGTCGCCACCGGTCAGCGAGGCGCTGGTCAGCACCCGCGTGACCGCCTTGGTGGCGGTGGTGATGCGCCACAGCTGCCCGGTGTTGGTCTGGACCGCGAGCAGGTAGCGGCCATCGGCGCTCGCGACGATGCCGTTGAGGTTCACCCCGTCGCCGTAGCGGATCGGCGTGCGGCGAAGGTCCAGCCACGGCGCCACCGGCCCCACCGTGGCTCCGCTGCGGAAGCGCAGGATGACCGGGCGCTTGGAGTCCGTGACGTACACCTGGTCGTCGGGCGTCACAGCGAGGTCGTTGACGTACGGCTGGGGCACCCGGCCGGTGTCGAGCACCTTCAGCGGCCCGGCGTCGCGGGTGTCGAGGACGGCGACGCTGCCGCTGCTGCCGCCCGCGACGAGCAGCCGCCCGTGCCGGTCGAGCTCCAGTCCCAGTGCCGACGTCCGCCCCGCCGACCCGCCGAGGGCGAACACGGAGGTGGAGCCGGTCTTGGGGTCCAGGGTGTAGATGTCACCGGTGGTCGCGCTGCCGACGTACGCCAGGTCGGAGCGAGGGTCGTAGGCGATGCCCTCGGGGTAGGCGTTGGCCGAGGCCAGGGGCACCCGGGTGCGCACCGCGCTGGGCTGGGCGACGAGCAGACCGCAGGCGATGCGCTCACCGGAGCCGCCGGCCGGTTCGCTCGCGTAATCGTCCGGCTGGGCGTGGACGACCAGGGTGCGGCCGATGATCGAGGTCGGGCCGTCGTCCAGGGTCAGGTCGGTGGTCGTGAAGGTCACCCGGCCGGTGCCGTCGGCGCCGACGGTGACCGCCGGCAGGTCACCGGCGTGAGCCATCGTGCCCGGGTCCTGCGGGCTCCCGTGGTTGCGGGTGCGGCCCGGGTCGAAGTGCGGCCCGGCGGTGCCGAAGGCGATCGCCTGTCCGGTGACCGGGTCGGGACCTCGCGAGCACTGCCCGCGCTCGTGCACGTGCATGCCGTGCTGACCGGGCGCGAGCCCGGCGACGTCAGCGGTGATGCGCAGCGCACCGGAGGCCTCATGCAGGACGCTGGCACTGCCCACGCGCTTGCCGCTCGCGTCCACGAGCACCGACGTCGCGCTGGTCGCCGTCGGCGGTGACGGCTTGCTCGCCGGCACCGGGCCCTGCACCGTCGAGCCGTACGTCACGCGGTAGATGACGCCGTTCTGGTCGTCGCTGACCAGCAGCGAGCCGTCAGCCGCGACGCCCACTCCGGCCACGCGTCCGAACTGGGCCGGACGGTCCGGGGCGGCCGGGTTGGCCGGCGCTCCGGTGCGGGGGTCGAGAAGGAAGCCGGTGAGGAAGTCCTCGAAGCCCACCGGCTTGCCGTGGCCGTCGAAACGCACCCGGACGACCTTGTAGCCGCTCGGCTGCGCCCGGTTCCACGAGCCGCGCATCGCGACGAAGGCGTCGCCGCGGTAGGCGGCGGGGAACTGCTTGGCGTCGTAGAAGCGCATGGCGATCGCGGCCGCGTGCGCCGTGTAGGTGAGCGACGGCGCCCGCGTGCGCGGGCAGAACGTGGCCTTGGTCTCCCCTGCCGGCTGGCCGCTGATGAACGGGTCGGGCACCCGCTTGCCGAAGCACCAGGGCCAGCCGTAGTCGCCACCGCGGGACAGGCCGTTCAGCTCTTCGGGCGGCTGCTCGTCGCCGCGCCAGTCCGAGCCCTGGTCGAAGCCCCACAGCGCCTTCGTGGTGGGCTGCCAGCCGAACCCGATGGTGTGCCGCAGGCCCTTGGCGAACACGGTGCGGCCGGTGCCGTCGGGGCGCATCCGCACCATCGTCGCGTTCTCGGGGTTGGCCTCCTCACAGCTGTTGCAGGTGCTGCCGATGCCGAGGTAGAGGTAGCCGTCCGGGCCGAACTCCAGGGTGCGGGCCGAGTGCTGGCCGGCGTCCGGCAGGTCGTTCACGATCGGGGTGACGGCACCCAGCCCGCCGTCGGCGCGGATCGTGGCCGTCATGACCTGACGGTTGGCCGTCAGGTACAGCAGCGAGCCGCGCGAGGTGATGCCGTGCAGCAGCGGGATGTTCGAGGCGACGATGCGGCGGACGTCGGCGACGCCGTCGCGGTTCACGTCGCGCAGCAGCAGCAGGTCGCCCTGCAGCCGGCGGGACACGTAGACGTCGCCGTTGGGGCGGGTGTGGATGATGCGGACGTTGCCGGCGTCCTTGGCGAAGACACCGACCTTGAAGCCGGTGGGCACCTTCAGACGGCCGAGCAGGTCGGGACGGAAGCCGATGGCGTCCGGCTCGTTGATGGACGTGTCCGGCGGTGACGTCGGGCCGTTGCCCGAGGTCTCGGCCGTCGCGGTGGCCGCTCCCGCGACGAGCACGACGCCCGCGATCGCGGCGGCAACCCCCTTCGCGAGGGGCCGGCCGGCCAGTGGCGAGCGCATCGTCATCATGTCTCCGTCTCCGTCCTGCGCCGCAGCAGAACCCGGCGACCGTCCCACCTGACGAATCGGTCGTCAAGAGGACGGATCCGGCGGATCCCCCGCCACCCGTGGCCCCCGCTCGCCGCGCACCGTCGGCCGTAGGGTTCGTGACATGGCAGCCGAGCTCGTCGACGTCTACGACCCACGCACCGACCAGGTGGTCGGCACGGCCACCCGGCCGCAGGTGCGGGCGCAGAACCTGCCGCACGCCGCGACGGCCGTGCTGCTGGTCGACCCGGCCGGCCGCGTCTACGTGCACCGCCGTACCGACACCAAGGACGTCTACCCGGGGTTGTGGGACTGCTGGGCCGGCGGTGTCGTGGCTGCGGGCGAGTCGCCGTACGACGCGGCCCGCCGTGAGCTCGCCGAGGAGCTGGGCGTCCACGACGTCGAGCTGAGCCCGGTCTTTCGCACCTGGTACCGCGACGAGCAGGTGCACTACCTCGCCTTCGGCTACCGCGCGGTCTGGGACGGACCGGTGGTGCACCAGCCGGAGGAGGTCGCCGAAGGCGCCTGGATGACGGTCGCCGAGCTGCGGGCCCTGCTGGCCGACGCGGCCCGCCCCTTCGTCCCCGACGGCCGGTTCGCCGTCGAGCAGCTGCTGGCGGCGCCGCCGTGAGGCGCCCACCTGTTCCCCACTGACCGCTGTTCCCGCCCGACCGCGCACCGAGAGGCCCTCGCATGACGACCGCCGCCGCCAGCACGCCGACCCGGGCGCGCACCGCCGCCCGCGCCCTGCTGCTCGACCTGCTGATGGTGGTGGTGTTCGCCACCATCGGCCGTCGCAGCCACGCCGAGGGGCTGACCGTCGGCGGCGTCGCCGCGACGGCGTGGCCGTTCGCCGTCGGCACCGCGGCGGGGTGGGCGGCGTCCGGCGGGTGGCGCGCGCCGACGTCCGTCACGGCCACCGGCGTGCCGGTCTGGGCGGCGACCGTCGCGGGCGGCGTGCTGCTGCGACGCGCCACCGGCCAGGGTGCGCCGGTGTCGTTCGTCGTCGTCACCACGGTGGTGCTCGGCGCGTTCCTCATCGGCTGGCGCGCCGTGGCCGCTCGGCGCCGCTAGAGGTACTGCCCCGTGTTGGCGACCGTGTCGATGGACCGGCCCGGCTCGGTGCCCTTCTTGCCCTGGATGAGCGTGCGGATGTAGACGATCCGCTCACCCTTCTTGCCCGAGATGCGGGCCCAGTCGTCGGGGTTGGTCGTGTTGGGCAGGTCCTCGTTCTCCTTGAACTCGTCGACGCACGACTCGAGCAGGTGCTCGACGCGGATACCCCGCTGGCCGGTGCCGAGGAAGTCCTTGATCGCCATCTTCTTCGCGCGGTCGACGATGTTCTGCACCATGGCGCCGGAGTTGAAGTCCTTGAAGTACAGGACCTCCTTGTCGCCGTTGGCGTAGGTCACCTCGAGGAACCGGTTGTCGTCGATCTCGGAGTACATCCGCTCGACCGTGCGCTGGATCATGTTGTCGACCGTCGCCTGCGGTGAGCCGTCGTTCTCGGCGAGGTCGGCCGGGTGCAGCGGCAGGTCGGCGGTGAGGTACTTGGTGAAGATGTCGCGCGAGGCCTCGGCGTCCGGGCGCTCGATCTTGATCTTCACGTCCAGCCGGCCCGGGCGCAGGATCGCGGGGTCGATCATGTCCTCGCGGTTGGAGGCGCCGATGACGATGACGTTCTCGAGCCGCTCGACGCCGTCGATCTCCGACAGCAGCTGCGGCACGATCGTCGTCTCGACGTCCGAGCTCACACCCGAGCCGCGGGTGCGGAACAGCGAGTCCATCTCGTCGAAGAACACGACGACGGGCGTGCCGTCCGACGCCTTCTCACGCGCCCGCTGGAAGATCAGCCGGATGTGGCGCTCGGTCTCGCCGACGTACTTGTTGAGCAGCTCGGGGCCCTTGATGTTGAGGAAGAACGCCTTGCCGAGCTCTTCGCCGGTGACCTCGGCGACCTTGCGGGCCAGCGAGGCGGCCACGGCCTTGGCGATGAGCGTCTTGCCGCAGCCGGGCGGGCCGTAGAGCAGCACACCCTTGGGCGGGCGCAGCTTGTGCTCACGGAACAGGTCGGGGTGCAGGTACGGCAGCTCGACCGCGTCGCGGATCGAGTCGATCTGCGCACCGAGGCCGCCGATGTCCTCGTAGCCGATATCGGGCACCTCCTCGAGCACCAGCTCCTCGACCTCGGCCTTGGGGATGCGCTCGTAGACGAAGCCGGCGCGCGAGTCGAGCAGCAACCCGTCGCCCACGCGCATCGGTGCCTCGAGCAGCGAGGCCGCCACCCGCGCGACGCGCTCCTCATCGGTGTGCCCCAGCACCAGGACGCGGTCGACGCCGAGGCGCTCCTTGAGCGTCACGACCTCGCCGACCCGCTCGAACCCGAGCGCCTCGACCACGTTCATCGCCTCGTTGAGCACGACCTCGCGGCCGGGCGTGAGCTGGTCGTCGGCCACCGACGGGCTGACCGCGACACGCATCTTGCGGCCACCGGTCAGCACGTCGACGGTGCCCTCGGTCTGCACCTCGACGATCGTGCCGAAGCCGGACGGCGGCTGAGCCAGCCGGTCGACCTCCGACTTCAGCGCCACGATCTGCTCGCGGGCGTCCTTGAGGGTGCGCACGAGCCGCTCGTTCTGCGCGGACGTCGACTCCAGCGCCGCCTGCAGCTGGCCGACGCGGTCCTCCGGCCCGTGCAGCCGCGACGGGGACTGCGACAGCCGGCGGCGCAGCACCCCCAGCTCGTCCTCCAGCATCCGCAGCTGGTGGGCCAGCCGGGCCTCGCGCGCGTCGTCCGCAGTCATCTCTCGAGCCTCTCGGTCGGTGACCTCAAGACCCGACACTAACCCGCGGTGTCGCCCGTTGCGCTGCCTGAAACGCCGATGTCACGCCGCACCCGGCGCACCTTCTTCTCCGACACCGCCCGCTCGCCCAGCTCTTCGGCCGACCAGTCGTCGGTGCTGGGCCCGACGTCGCCGTCGTAGCCCTTGCCCGGACGCCGGCGCCGCAGCGGGGGCGCGACCCCGTCGGCGAGCCGGCGGGTCGTGACGAGGAAGCCGGTGTGGCCGACCATGCGGTGCTGCGGGCGGACCGCCAGCCCCTCGAGGTGCCAGCCACGCACCAGCGACTCCCACGCCTGCGGCTCGGTGAACTTGCCGTGGGCGCGGGCCGCCTCGGCGACGCGGGAGAGCTGGGTGGCCGTGGCGACGTAGCAGATGAGCACCCCGCCGGGCGCGAGAGCAGCCGCCACCTGGTCGAGGCACTCCCAGGGCGCCAGCATGTCGAGGACGACGCGGTCGACCTCGCCGCGCCCGCACACCTGCGGCAGCACGTCCTGCAGGTCGCCGACCTCCAGCCGCCAGGCGGGGTGCGGGCCGCCGAAGAACTCCTGCACGTTGCCGCGGGCGATGTCGGCGAAGTCGGGACGCCGCTCGATGCTGACCAGCGACCCACCCTCGCCGATCGCGCGCAGCAGCGACATGGTGAGGGCGCCCGAGCCCACCCCCGCCTCGACCACCCGGGCACCCGGGTAGATGTCGGCCATCGCGACGATCTGGCCGGCGTCCTTGGGGTAGACCACCGCCGCGCCGCGCGGCATCGACAGCACGTAGTCGGCGAGCAGGGGGCGCAGGGCGAGATACTCGATGCCCGCGGTGTTGCTCACCACGCTGCCCTCGGTCTGGCCGATCAGGGCCTCGTGGGCGAACCAGCCGGCGTGGGTGTGGAAGGAGCGTCCGGGCGTCAGCGTGATGGTGTGGAGCCGGCCCTTGGGGTCGGTCAGCTGCACCCGGTCACCCTCGGCGAGCGGCCCCCGGCGCCGTGCGGCACCGAACCCGACGTCGTCGCCGGTAGCTGTCGAGGTCATCTGCGGCAGTCTACGTGCGGCCGGTGACAGCGTCGGCGAGCTGCTGGCCCGGGGCCAGGCCGACGACCTCGCCGTGCGGGCCGACCACGACGTACAGGTGCGCCGGACGGCTCGCCAGCGCGGCCAGGACGTCGCTGCCGCTGGCGGTGCTCGGCAGGGTCACCGCGGGGTCGAGCACGGTCATGACCGCGGTCAGCGGCGTGCCCGGCGGCGGCTGGCCGGCGGCTGCCAGCCGCGCCCGGTCCTGCGGCGACAGCACGCCCACCGGCCGGCCCGCGCCGTCGAGGGCGACGACGTGGGCGGTGGCCGGCACGGCGAGCTGCTGCCAGGCGGACGACGCGGCGGGGCTGGCGAGGGCCGGGGCGACGAAGCGCCGCAGCTCGAGGCGCTCGGCCTCGGCGCGCAGCCGTCCCACCGCGATGCCTGCGGTCGCGCCCTGCCAGAGCATCGAGGCGATGGCGATCGACCAGATCGCCGAGAACAGCGACGCGCTGCGGCCCTGGGCCAACGGCAGGACGAGCGCCCACAGCACCACGGCCACCGCGACGACCCGCCCGCACCAGCCCGCGACGACGCTGCCGCGCGAGCGCATGCCGGTGACCTTCCAGACGATCGCCTCGACCACCCGGCCGCCGTCCAGCGGCAGGCCCGGGGCGAGGTTGAAGAGCGCGACGAAGCCGTTGGTGGCGAGCAGCGCCACCGTGAGCAGGCGCCCGACGCCGCTGTCGATGACCGTGAGGGCCAGCAGCCCGAGCAGGGCCAGCGCGCCGTTCGCGAGCGGGCCGACGACGGCGACGGTGGCGCTGCGCCCCGGTGTGGGCGCGTCGTCCTCGAACTGCGTGTGACCGCCCCACAGCGTGGCGACGATCTCCTTCACCGGCATGCCGAGGCGCAGCGCCGCAGCCGCGTGGGCCAGCTCGTGCACGAGCACCGACACCAGGAGCAGCACCGCGAACGCACCGGCCACGACGAAGGTCGCCGGCCGTCCGGCGTCCGAGGCGTCGGCCACCACCGGCTCGAAGGCCACCACGACGACCAGCGCGACCACGAACCAGGATGGCGCGAGGTAGATCGGCACGCCGAGCACCCGGCCGAGCGGGATGCCGGGACGTGCTGCGGTGGCCATCGTCCGATCGTACGGTCCGCGCGGCGCGCCTCCCCGGGCGTGGCCGCTTTGGGTTGCGCGTGACCGGCTGTGGCGCGGCGGCACTGCGCGGCGGCGGGCACTGTCGGTGGGCCGCCGTACGGTGATCAGCATGGCAGCGCACCTCGGCGAACCCCATCCCCGACCCGAGCCGGGCTCTGCCGCCGAGCGCCCGGTGGTGCGCGCCTCCCTCTCGCCGAGCCGGGCCGCCGACTTCCTGCAGTGCCCGCTGGTCTACCGCTTCCGCACGGTCGACCGGCTGCCGCAGCGGCCGTCCGCCGCGGCGACCCGCGGCACGGTGGTGCACGCCGTCCTCGAGCGGCTGTTCGACCTGCCGGCCGCCGAGCGCACCCTCGATGCCGCCCGGGCGCTGCTCGAGCCGCAGTGGCGCCGGCTGCTCGAGCAGGAGCCGGCGCTCGCCGAGCTGTTCGACGACGAGGACGACGAGGACGACGCGCTCGCGCAGTGGCTGACGTCGGCCGACGAGCTGGTGCGGCGCTGGTTCGAGCTGGAGGACCCCACGCGCCTCGAGCCAGCCGAGCGCGAGCTGCTCGTCGAGGCCCGGCTCGACGACGGGCTGCTGCTGCGCGGCTACGTCGACCGGCTCGACGTCGCTCCCGGCGGGCAGGTGCGCGTCGTCGACTACAAGACCGGCCGCTCCCCCGGGGTCGACCACGAGTCGCGCGCGCTGTTCCAGATGCGGTTCTACGCGCTGGTGCTCTGGCGCACCACCGGTGTCGTGCCCCGCATGCTGCAGCTGGTCTACCTCGGCGACGGGCAGGTGCTGCGGTTCTTCCCGGACGAGGCGCAGCTGCTGGCCACCGAGCGCAAGGTCACGGCGCTGTGGGAGGCCATCGAGCTCGCCATCACCACAGGCGACTGGCGGCCGTCCCCGAGCCGGCTGTGCGACTGGTGCGACCACCGCGCGCTGTGCCCCGCGTTCGGGGGCACGCCGCCGCCGCTGCCGCCGCTGCCGGTCGTGGTGCGCGACGAGCGGCTCCGTGCCGAGGTGAGCACCTAGGCTGGGGTCGGTGACCCGCCGCCGGCCGGTCCGGCGCAGGGTTCAAGGGAGGCACGTGTGATCGAGCTCGCCGACATGCCCGAGCTGCACGAACCGGTCATGATCGCCGCGTTCGAGGGCTGGAACGACGCGGGTGAGGCCGCCACGGCGGTGCTCGAGCACCTGGCGCGCGTGTGGGGCGCCGAGCCCTTCGCCGCGCTCGACCCGGAGGACTACTACGACTTCCAGGTCAACCGCCCGAGCGTCGGTGTCGACGACGACGACCACCGGCGCATCACCTGGCCGACCACCCGGCTGCTCGCCGCCCACGTGCCCTCGATCGGCCGCGACGTCGTGATCGTCGACGGCATCGAGCCGTCGATGCGCTGGCGGTCCTACACGATCGAGCTGCTCGAGTGCGCCCAGCAGCTCGGGGTCACGACGCTCGTCACCGTGGGCGCCCTGCTCGCCGACATCCCCCACACCCGGCCGATCCCGGTCACGGCCACCAGCGAGGACGACGCGATCCGGTCGATGCTGGGCGTCGAGCAGTCCCGCTACGAGGGCCCCACCGGCATCGTTGGCGTGCTGGCCGACGCGGCGGCCCAGGCCGACCTGCCGGCCACGTCGCTGTGGGCGGCCGTGCCGCACTACGCCGGCGCCGGGCCGTCCCCCAAGGCCACGCTGGCGCTGCTGCGCCGCATCGAGGAGCTGCTCGACATCACGATCCCACAGGGCGACCTGCCCGAGCTCGCGCAGGCCTGGGAGCGCGGTGTCGACGAGCTGGCCGACAGCGACACCGAGGTCGGCGAGTACGTGCGGGCCCTGGAGGAGGCCAAGGACACCACCGAGCTGCCCGAGGCGACCGGCGAGGCGATCGCGCAGGAGTTCGAGCGCTACCTGCGCCGGCGCGACGACGAGCCGCCCCGCAGCCGGTAGCAGCAGCGGGCCCTCATGCCGGCAGCCGGCCCACCACGCGCTCGGCGGCGGGGCCGGCAGCCAGCCGCTCGCCGTACCCGGCGGCGACGCAGCGCTCACGCCACCCCGGCGGCAGCCAGCCACCTGCCTGCAGGGTCGGGTGGCCGGGGTGCACGGCAAGGGCCCAGAGCACGAAGACCAGCTCGGCCCACACCGAGGTGACCAGCCAGCTGACCTCGCCGGCGTCCGAGCGACCGTGCAGCTGCACGACGCCCGGCCCCACCGGGGTCACCGCGCGCACCGCGTCCCACGACCACGGGTAGAGCCCGACGGGGGTGTGCAGGTAGAAGCCGGCGGTGGAGACCCACAGCGTCCCGCGCTCGTCGACGACCCAGCGCGGCTGCGCGTCGTGCCAGGCCTGCTCCGCCCTACGGCGGTTGCCTGCGGCGCGGGCCACGGCGACGCCCGCGCTCAGCGCGATGCCGCCGCCCCCGGTGGCGAGGAGCATGCTGCCGTCGCGGCTCCAGCTGCCGTCGCCGAGCGGACGGAACGTCGAGCGCTCGTAGCCGCCCTGCACGAGCAGCAGCTCGCCGGTCGCGAGCTGCGGCGGGAACGGGCTCGCCACCGCCGGTCGCTCGCGCAGCACCCCGGCGAGCAGCCGGCTCGTGATGTCGCAGGTGTGCCAGACGGCTGAGTCGTGCTCGGACCAGGCGCTGGTCGCTGGATCCTCGGGCATGGCCTGCTCCCTCGCTAGGACTGCGCGTCGGGCTGCCACGATGGCACGCACACACCCAGCAGCGCGTCGACGGCGTCCACCAGCTGCCGGGGCGCGGCGGTGTCGTCACCGCCGCGGGTGAGTGCCTCCTGGACCCAGCGGTCGACCGCCGCCAGCGCGGCGGGTGAGTCGAGGTCGTCGGCGAGCCGCTCGCGCAGCTGCTGCACCACTGGCCCCGCGGCCGGGCCCGCAGGCAGCGCGAAGGCGCGCGCCCAGCGGTCGAGCCGGTCCTCGGCCTCGGTGAGCGAGGTGTCGGTGTAAGACCACTCACCGCGGTAGTGGTGGTCGAGCAGCACCAGCCGCACCGCCATCGGGTGGTGACCGGTGGCGCGCAGCACCGAGACCTTGACCAGGTTGCCGCGGCTCTTGCTCATCTTCTCGCCGTCCAGGCCCACCATCGCCTGGTGCACGTAGGTGCGCGCGAACGGCCACTCGCCCGTCAGGCCCTCGGCCTGGACGGCGCTCATCTCGTGGTGGGGGAAGATCAGGTCGGTGCCGCCGCCCTGCACGTCGAACGACATGCCCAGCCGGCCGAGCGCGATCGTCGTGCACTCGGTGTGCCAGCCGGGGCGTCCGGGGCCGAGCCCCTCGCCGCCGTCCCAGGCGGGCTCACCGGGCCGGTGGGCGCGCCACAGCAGCGGGTCCAGCCGCGAGCGCTTGCCCTCCCGGTCGGGGTCGCCACCCCGCTCGGCGAAGACCGCCATCATCTGGTTCTCGGTCCAGCCCGAGACGGCGCCGAAGCGCGGCTGGGTCGCGAGGTCGAAGTAGACGTCGGCCGCGCCCAGCTCGGCGCCGTCAGCGGGCGGCACGTCGACCCGGTACGCCGACCCGCCGCGCAGCAGCGTGCGGACGTCGGCCGCGATGGGCTCCATGGCCTCGACCACGCCCACGTAGTCGTCCGGCGGCAGGACCCGCATCGCGTGCATGTCGGCGTGGAACAGCCCGATCTCGGCGTGGGCGAGCTCGCGCCAGTCGACACCGTCGCGCTCGGCACGCTCAAGCAGCGGGTCGTCGACGTCCGTGACGTTCTGCACGTAGTGCACGGCGTGGCCGCCGTCACGCCAGACCCGCTGCAGCAGGTCGAAGGTGACGTAGGTGGCCGCGTGGCCGAGGTGCGTGGCGTCGTACGGGGTGATGCCGCAGACGTAGAGCCGGGCCGTCGGGCCCGCCGTGGTGAGTCGCAGCTCGCCGGTCGCCGTGTCGTGAACCCGCAGCGGCACGCCCTGCCCGGGGACTGTCGGAACAGGGGTCGCGGGCCAGGACTTCACTGCCGAAGGCTACCGGGGCGCGTGCAGGGCCTCACCAGGGCGGTCTCTGCACGGCGGCCCCACCACGGCGGCCTCACCACGGCGGCCACGGGATCGCGGGGCCGTGGGCGCGAGGCACGGGGTGGCACCCGGTCTGCAGCAGCCGCTCCACGCGGGTGCGCAGCCGTCGCCGCTCGGCGCCCGACAGCAGCGGGGCGAGCGCCGCGGTCAGCCCGCGGTCGCCGTCCACGCGCAGGTCGGCCTGCAGCCGCTCGAGCACCTCGGTGGCCTCGGTGCCGATCGGCGAGCCGGCGAAGCCCCACAGCACCGTGCGCAGCTTGGGGTCGGTGCTGAAGCTCACGCCGTGGTCGACGCCCCACACGTGGCCGTCGGCGTCGTGCAGCACGTGGCCGCCCTTGCGGTCGCCGTTGTCGATCACCGCGTCGAACAGCGCCATGCGCGAGAGCCGCTCGTCGTCGGCGTGCACCAGCAGCACGGGCTCGCCCATGCCGCCCTCTGCCTCGAGCACGACGAGCCACCCCGGGGGCACCTCGCTGGGGGGCACCACGTCGATCAGCCCGTCGTCCTCCAGGGCGTCGACCCACAGCTGCAGGCTCCCCGGCCCGAACGGACCGTCGCGCCAGACCGTGGGCGGCACGACGTCCCAGCCGGTGGCGGTCGACACCTCGTAGGCGGCCACCTCGCGCTTGCTGAGCGTGCTCTCGGGGAAGTCCCACAGCGGTCGCTCGCCGGCCATGGGCTTGTAGATGCCGTGACCGGTGGCGCCGTCGAGGGACAGCTGGACGTACAGCGTCGCGTTGGACGCCGCGGCCATGCGGCCCTCGACGGTGATCTGACCGTGCCGCAGCAGCTCGAGGCGGTCAGGCCCGAGCAGCGGGGACGGCCCCGCGGTCACCGGCGGTGGCCGTTGGCGCGCGGGCAGATGTGACCCTGCGGGTCGAGCGGGTTGCCGCAGAACGGGCACGGCGGGCGGCCGGCCGACACGACGGCGCCGGCTCGTTTGGCGAACGCGCGGGCCGAGGCCCCCGTGAGGCTGACCCGCAGCAGGCCGGCGCCGGGCGTGGGCGTCAGGTCGCCGTCCTCGCCGGCCTCCTCGCCGACCTCGAGGCACTCGATGACGACGCGCTCGATCTCGGCGTCCCAGGCCAGGCTCATGGTGCCGACCCGGAAGTCCTCCTCCAGCGGGGTGCGCAGCGGCTCGGTGTCCATCAGCGCGGACGGCGCGACCGCGGGGACGGCGGCACCGCCGCCCGTGCGGCGCACCACCTCGTCGAGCAGCTCGTCGACCCGCTCGGCCAGCACCAGCACCTGCTGCTTCTCGAGGGCCACGCTAGTCACCCGGCCGGCCTGGCTCGCCTGCAGGAAGAAGGTGCGCTCGCCCGGCTGGCCCACCGTGCCTGCCACGAAGCGCTCGGGTTGGTCGTACTCGAAGACGGGCATGTGACGACCCTACGGTGTCAGCCCGCGCCTCCCCCGACCACTGCGTCGCTTGACGCCGCCGCCTTCGCCCGGCGCCGACGTCCGGGCTTGGTGGGGGGCAGCAGGGCCGCGAGATCGCCGCCGGTGTCGTTGCTGCGCAGCACGAACGGCCGCGTGGGCGTGTAGCGGATCACCGACACCGAGCACGGGTCGACGACGATGCGCTGGAAGGAGTCGAGGTGGGTGCCGAGGGCGTCGGCGAGGATCGCCTTGATGACGTCGCCGTGCGAGATGGCGACCCACAGCGCGTCGTCGCCGTGCTCGGCGGCGACCTCGGCGTCCCACCCGCGCACGGCGTCCAGGGCCCGCTGCTGCATGCCGCGCATCGACTCGCCCTCGGGGCCGGGGAACACCGCAGCGCTCGGGTGCGACTGGACGACGCGCCACAGCGGGTCCTTGGCGAGGGTCGTGATCTCGCGGCCGGTCCAGTCGCCGTAGCGGCACTCGCCGAGCCGGTCGTCGGTGGCGACCGCCGGACGCGCCACCCCCTTCGGCCCGGGCACTGACGTCAGCACCGCCGCGGTGCGCTGGCAGCGCTCGAGCGGGCTGGCGACGACCGCAGCCAGCGGCAGGGCGGCGAGTCGCGCGCTCAGCGCCGCAGCCTGCGCCTCGCCGGTCTCGTCAAGCTGGACGCCGGGGGTCCACCCGGCCAGGACCCCGGAGGTGTTGGCCGTCGTACGACCATGGCGGACGAGGAGCAGTGTGGGCACCTGCGAAGCCTACGGTGGAGGATGCAGGGGTGATCATCGACCAGGCCGTCTACCGCGACGGGCGGCGCCAGCACTGCTCAGACCTGTCCGAGGAGATCGAGCGGCTGCGCGACGTTCCCGACGGCTTCGTCTGGATCGGGCTCAAGGATCCCACGGACGCCGAGTTCGACAGCGTGCGCGAGGAGCTGAAGCTGCATCCGCTCGCGGTCGAGGACGCGGTGAAGGGCAACCAGCGTGCCAAGCTCGAGGTGTACGACGAGTCGCTGTTCCTGGTGCTCAAGCCGCTGTGGTACGACGACGCCACCAGCCAGGTCGAGACCGGCGACCTGATGCTCTTCGTGGGAGACCACTTCATCGTCACCGTGCGGCGCGGTGAGGCGGCGCCGCTGGCGGACGTGCGGCACGGGCTGGAGCACAAGTCCCAGGAGCTCGCTCACGGGCCGGTGTCGGTGATGTACGCGGTGATGGACTCGGTGGTCGACACCTACAGCGCGATCGACGCCGAGCTGCAGCAGGACCTCGAGCAGCTGGAGCAGCGGGTCTTCGCCGGCGACGTCGACGACGCCTCGCCGCCGCGCCTCGGCGTGCCGGACGTGCAGGAGAAGGCCGCCAGCTCGGATGCGCGTCGCATCTACCTGCTCAAGCGGGAGGTGCTGGAGGTGCGGCGCGCGGTGGTGCCGCTGATCGAGCCCCTGCAGCGGCTGCTCAGCCGCGAGACACCGCACGTCCCCGAGGCGGCGCGCCCGTTCTTCCGGGACGTCAGCGACCACCTGCTGCGGGTCGCCGACCACGTCGAGTCCTACGACCGGCTGCTCGGCGACATCCTGTCGGCGCACCTGACGCGGGTCTCGGTGCAGCAGAACTCCGACATGCGCACGATCTCGGCGTGGGTCGCCATCGCCGCCGTGCCGACGATGATCGCCGGCATCTACGGCATGAACTTCGAGAACATGCCCGAGCTGAGGTGGCGCTACGGCTACTTCCTCGTCCTCGGCGTGATGGCGGTCGCCTGCGGCTCGATGTACCGCGCGTTCAAGCGGTCGGGGTGGTTGTAGCCGCTCAGGTCGCGCTCAGCGCGCCGCTGGCGAGCGCGACCGCCAAGACCAGGCCGAGCGCCACCCGGTACCAGACGAACACCGTGATGGGGTGGCGCTGCACGAAGCGCAGCAGCCACGCGATGGACGCCAGCGCCACGGCGAACGACACCACGACGCCGACGCCGATCTGCCCGACCCCGACGACCGCGGTGTCGACGTCCTTGAGCTCGTACAGCCCCGCGGCGGTCAGCGCGGGGATCGCCATGAAGAACGACAGCCGCGTGGCGGTGACGCGGTCGACGCCGCGCAGCAGGCCGGCGGAGATCGTGGCGCCCGAGCGGCTGACACCGGGCACCAGCGAGACGCACTGCAGCCCGCCGATGATCAGGGCGTCCGTGAGCGTCAGGTCGGTCTCGCCGCGCTGCTGGGTCGCGCGCTTCTCGGCGTAGGCCATGACCGCGCTCCAGGCGATGAGCGCGCCGGCCACCACCCACAGGCTGCGCAGCGGACCGGTGATCACGTCCCTGAGCGCGAGGCCCACGACGGCGACCGGGACGGAGCCGACGATGACCACCCAGGCGAGCCGGTAGTCGGGGTGGTCGCGCCGGTCGGCGTCACGCAGCCCGCCGATCCACGCGCCCAGCAGCCGCAGGATGTCGGCGCGGAAGTACAGCAGCGTCGCGACGATGGCACCGAGCTGGATGACGGCCGTGAACGAGGTGACGGCGGGGTCGTCCACCTCGAGGCCGAGCAGCTTTTCGCCGATGGTCAGGTGCCCGGTGCTGGACACGGGCAGGAACTCGGTCAGCCCCTCGACGACGCCGAGCACGACGGAGTCCAGGTAGGTCAGGGCGCTCACGCGTGTCAGCCTGACAGACCGGATTCGTCGAGCACCTGCGCCACGGTGCGGATCGTGTGAAGACGTCGTGCGAGGTCGCCGTCGAGGGCCGCGACGCTCACGGTGGTCACGCCCGCCTCGGCGTAGGCGTGCAACCGGTCGCGGATGCGCTCGCGCGGACCGATCAGCGAGGTGCGGTCGATGAAGTCCAGCGGGACGGCGGCAGCGGCCTCGCGGTGCTTGCGGTCGAGGAACAGCCGCTGCACTCGCTCGGCGTCGGCCTCGAACCCCATGCGGCGGGCGAGGGCGTTGTAGAAGTTCTGGTCCCTGCTGCCCATGCCGCCGACGTACAGCGCGGCGTAGCCGCGCACCGGGGCCGCCGCCCGCTCGAGGTCGTCGTCGATCACCACCGGCACGGTGGTCACGACGTCGAAGCCGGCCATCGGGTCGTCGACGTGGCCGGCCGCGACACGCCCCCGCCGCAACGGGTCCATGCTGACGGCGGCGTGCTCGGGGCTGAAGAACACCCCGAGCCAGCCGTCGGCAATGCGGCCCGCCAGCTCGAGGTTCTTCGGGCCGACCGCCGCCAGGTAGATGGGCAGCTGCTCGCGTGCGGGGCGCACCGTCAGCTTGATGGCCTTCCCGGGCCCGTCGGGCAGCGGCAGCGTGAAGTGCGTGCCGTCGTACCGGACGGTCTCGCCGCGCAGCGCCATGCGGACGATGTCGACGTACTCGCGGGTGCGGCCGAGCGGATGGTCGAAGCGCACGCCGTGCCAGCCCTCCGACACCTGCGGGCCGGACACACCCAGACCAAGGCGAAACCTCCCGCCGCTCAACGTGTCCAGCGTCGCGGCCGTCATCGCGGTCATCGCCGGCGTGCGCGCGGGGATCTGCAGCACCGCGCTGCCGACGTCGATGCGCTCGGTGCGCGCGGCGACCCACGACAGCACCGTGACGGCGTCCGAGCCGTAGGCCTCGGCGGCCCAGGCGACGGAGTAGCCGAGCCGGTCGGCCTCCTGCGCGAGCAGCAGGTTGTCGGCGTCGTCGCCCGCGCCCCAGTAGCCGAGGTTGAGCCCCAGCCGCAGCCGCCCGGGAGTGTGCCGCTGGTCGCGCTGCGGGGCGCGTCGCGGCGTGCCGGTGGTCGCGTCGGTGGTCGCGTCCGGTGGCGGGGCGGGCATGGCCGGGACTGTAACGGTGAGCCTGCGGCCGCCCCGTGGGCACGGCCTCTAGCGTGTGGCCCATGCGGCAGCGGTCGGTAGGGGCGTCGGGGCTGCGTGTCTCCCGCCTGGCGCTGGGCACCATGACGTGGGGTCGCGACACCGACGAGCACGAGTCGCGCGACCAGCTTCAGGCTTTCCTCGAGGCCGGCGGCACGTTCGTCGACACGGCCGCCGGCTACGGCGACGGCGAGGCGGAGCGGTTGATCGGCTCGCTGCTGCCGACCCTCGCCGCGCGTGAGGACCTCGTCATCTGCACCAAGGCCGGCATCTCCCGGCGCACCGGACGGCGCGTCGTCGACACCTCCCGGCGCGCGCTGCTCGATGCGCTCGACGCCTCGCTGGCCCGGCTCGCCACCGACCACGTCGACCTGTGGCTGGCCCACACCTGGAGCGACGACGTGCCGCTGGAGGAGACGCTGTCGGCCATGGAGTACGCGGTCGAGACAGGCCGAACCCGCTACGTCGGCGTCTCGAACTACGGCGGCTGGCAGAGCGCCCGCGCCGCCACCCTCACGCAGGTGCGCGGCGCCACCCCGCTGGTCGCCAACCAGGTCGAGTACTCGCTGCTCGCCCGCGGCGTCGAGCACGAGGTCGTCGGCTCCGCCGCCGCGCACGGTCTCGGCCTGATGGCCTGGTCGCCGCTCGGCCGTGGCGTGCTCACCGGCAAGTACCGGCGCGGCACCCCCGCCGACTCCCGTGCTGCCTCCCCGCACTTCGCCGGCTTCGTCGAGCCCTTCCTGGGTGACCGCTCCCGCCGCGTCGTCGAGGCCGTCGTCGCGGCCGCCGACGGCCTGGGCTGCTCCCCCGCCGAGATCGCCCTCGCCTGGGTGCGCGACCAGCCGGGCGTCATCGCCCCCGTGGTCGGCGCCCGGACCGCCGCCCAGCTGCGGGGCACCCTCACCAGCGAGGACGTCGAGCTGCCGCCCGAGATCCGCGAGGCCCTCGACGAGGTCTCCGCGCCGGCCGTCACACCGGCCTGACGGCCGACGCCGCACGTCGTCATGACGCGAGTGCACGGACCGGGATGGTGACCGCCGAATCGACCGGCACGGTCACCCCCGAGTCGACCGGCACGGTCACCCCCGAGTCGACCGGCACGGTCACGGCCGAGTCGACCGGGACGGTCACGGCCGAGTCGACCGGGACGGTCACGGCCGAGTCGACCGGGACGGGCACCGCCGACTCGACCGGGACGGGCTCCGCCGAACCGAACGGGACGGTGACCGCCGAACCGAACGGCAGGGTGGCGCCGGACTCGCCTGCTGACGGCTGCCGCTGCGACCCCGATGGATGGGCCCCCAGCAGTGGCGGCGCGGTTGAGTCGTAGGTGTGCCCTGTCGGCGTGGTGGTGCGGACGAGGTGTGCGCTGCGTGGCGCGGCGCTGGCCGCGCCTGGTGGCACGCTGCTGGTGCCGGGTGGCTCGGTGCCGTCCGCGCTGGGTGGGCCTGTGTTGGCGACGCCCGTCGTGTCGTCCGAGACCACGTCCGCTCGCCACCCGTCGAGGGACTTGGTGTGGTTGCACCGCTCGCACAACCCCTGCCCGTTGCCGAGGCTGGTCGCCCCGCCGGCGGCGTCGGGGTGAACGTGGTCGCCGTGCCGGATCGGCGCCTCGCACCAGGGCGTCCGGCAGGTCTGGTCGCGCAGCACGAGCATGCGGCGCAGGTTCCCCTCGAACACCCGCCGGGTGGCCTCCATCGCGACCAGCTGCCCGGTCGCCGGGGCGGCGTACAGCCGCCGCAACCACACCTTCGCCGCCTGCCGGACCAGGTCGCGGGCCATCGGGGCGGGGATGAGGTCGGCGGCGGAGTTCGACCCTGTCGGGTCGGAGGTCAGCAGGGCGGGGTGGTCACCGCCGCGCAGCAGCGTGTTGTCGGTGACGACCAGGTGCACCTCGACCGCCACGTCGCAACCGCCGCCGGGCTGG
>CAXTEJ010000014.1:0-73093 GCA_964243295.1 uncultured Actinomycetales bacterium
CACCACCACGACGTCATCCACCACACCGGCTGGACCGTCACCATCACCGGCGGCCAGCCCAGATTCTGCGCCCCTGCCATCGGCGGACGCAGCCGAGGGCGACCACCGGCGAGAGCGGCGTGATCCACCGATCGGCGCGCGACCCGTGTCATCACCGTCACCTGCGCACGCTGGCTCCTGCGCAGTCCGGCCAGCCGTCCGGTTGTCACCTGCGCACGCTGGCTCCTGCGCGGTCCGGGCGAGCCGTCCGGTTGTCACCTGCGCACGCTGGCTCCTGCGCGGTCCGGGCGAGCCGTCCGGTTGTCACCTGCGCACGCTGGCCAGCCGTCCGGTTGTCACCTGCGCAGTCCGGCCAGCCGTCCTGCTGGCACCTGCCGCGAGGCCGCCGAGGGGGGAGGGAGAGCAGGCCGCGCTGGCCGGCTGCAGCGTCAGCGGGTCCGGCGCCTGACACAGTGGGATCCTGCCCGAGCAGCGCGAGCGGCCGGCGCGCACCGGGCGACCGCCCCCACGAGAGAGAGCACCCATGAGCGAGCAGACCCTGACCGTCGGCGAGCCGGCACCGGACTTCGCCCTGGAGAACCAGAACGGCGAGAAGGTGTCGCTGTCGTCGTACCGCGGCGCCAAGAGCGTGCTCGTCGTCTTCTACCCCTTCGCGTTCTCCGGCACCTGCACCGGCGAGCTGTGCGCCATCCGCGACGACATCGCCGGGTTCCAGAACGAGGATGTGCAGGTGCTTGGCGTCTCCTGCGACCCGAAGTTCTCGCTGCGCGCGTGGGCCGACGCGCAGGGCTACGACTTCCCGCTGCTGTCGGACTTCTGGCCGCACGGCGAGGTGGCCCGCCGCTACGGCGTCTTCCTCGACGACTTCGGCATGGCGACGCGCGGCTCGTTCCTCGTCGACCGTGACGGCGTGCTGCGCTGGGCCGTCGTCAAGGGCCCGGGCGAGGCGCGCGACCTCGGTGCCTACCGCGAGGCGCTGGCCGCGGTCTGACCCGCGGCCGGCGTCGACCTGGCAGCATCGAGGGGCCACCCGGCGCGCCGGGTGGCTGAGGGCCTGTAGCTCAGCTGGTAGAGCACCGCGCTTACACCGCGGGTGTCGTCGGTTCGAGACCGGCCGGGCCCACACCTGCAACCGCTGGTCAGAGCCCCGAGACCCTTGTGACCAACGGCGTCACGACCACGCTAGTCCGCACGTGGTCCGCAGCAGCTCCGCGGATGAGGTCGAGCCGGTCCGCGACGTCGTCGAGCTGGTCGGGGAACAGGTGCCCGTACAGGTCCAGCGTCATGGACGCCGTGGCGTGTCCGAGCATCTGCTGGACCACCTTGACGTTGGCCCCAGCCGCGATCGCTAGCGAGGCCGCGGTGTGCCTCAGCCCGTGGGGCGTCAGGTCCGGCACGCCGATCGCCGCGGCAGCCGGGCCGAACGTCCGCCGGTTGAAGTTCCGGTTGCGCAGTACGCCACCACGGGGCCCCTCGAACACGAGGTCCGTCGGCTGCCGGCCCGCCATCGCAGCCACGAGCTCGTCGGCCAGGAATCGGGGGAGCGGCACGCTGCGGCCTTTGCCGCTCTTCGTCGTGTCGAAGATCAACCGGCCGTTGTCCTCGGTAACCGACCGGGCGATGAGCATCCGTCGGCGCAGCGGGTCGACGTCGCCAACGCGCAGGGCGGCCATCTCGCCCCACCGCAGGCCCGTGTAGGCCAGGAAGCGGATCACCAAGCCGTAGGGCTCGCTGACGGCCGCCAGCGCCTCCACCTGACTCGCGGTGAGGAACCGCCTAGTCTTGGGCAGCTTCCGGGGCAGACGCACGCCACGGGCTGGGTTCGCAGGCAGCCGCCGGTCGCGCACAGCGAGCTCAAGCATCTGCGACAGGATGCCGTGGGCTCGCTGGACACTGGAGGCGCTCAGCGGACCGCTGGCCATGCCTGCGACCCAGGCCTGGATGTCCGCGTGGGACACGTCCCGCAGCTTGACGGTGCCCCACCGTGGGATGACGTAGAGCCGCACGATGCCCTCGGCCCTCGTTCGCCCGGTCGCCTTCAGGTGGAGCTGTCCATCCAGCCATCGGGTTGCCCACTGCTCGACGGTGACCCCGGCCGCCTTCGGATCGGTGTAGGTGCCGGTGACGATCGAGCTGGTCACCTCGTCGAGCCACTTCTGCCCGTCGATCTGCCTGGGAAAGTGCTTGGCGTGCTCCCTGCCGGCGCTGTCCCGGTAACGAGCGCGCCACTGACCGTCCGGGCGCTTGGTGATGCTGGCCATCAGCTCTGCCGCCGCTTCTTGCCCTGCGTGGCCGTGGGCAACAGACCAGCGGCCGACGCCGCGTCGACCCTGCGAGCGGCCGTCCGCATGGAGTAACCCTTCAGTCGGGCCACCGTCGCGGTTGGGGAGCGGTCGACGTGAGCCAAATAGATCTCGGCTACCTCCTCGAGCTCGCTCTTCGTCACACCGCCGCGACGCGACTGGCGGGCCTCCATCAGGTCGCCTCGGATCTGCCACAGCTGCTGATCATCCAGCTGCTGAGGAAGCCAGGGGTGACGCTCTTCCGGGTCGTCCGTTTGTACCGGCCCGCCCACCTGCGAGAAGGCATGCACCGCCATGGCGTCGAGGTTGAAGAGGTTGACGTCTGCGGTGCGGATGCCGCGGCCGCCTTCTTTCGCCTCTATCCGCACCTCGAGGCATTCGGGCCGCCCATCGACCACACGGAAGTGCGCCATCCAGTTGGGATGCGCGTCAGCTCCCGTGAAGACGATCTGCACGTCGAGCGGGACCAGCGTGTTGCCCAACCTCGCGGTTGGGGCACTGGGACTCATCACGTAGGAAACACGTCCGGGCCAAGCCATCTCGTCACCTCACTCTGCCAGAAGTCATAGCCGCTGTGGCAGAGACAACTCTGCCATTGGTGCGTCAGGCTGTCAACAGTGCCAACGGGAAGCGCGTTGGCTCGACAGCGAGGGGTTGGCATGAGTACTCGGTTCCTCACCACGCCGGAAGTGGCTGAGTTGGCACGCACCAGCCCGGAAACCGTCAGGTGGTGGCGTCACGTCGGCCAAGGGCCGGCATCCTTCAAGGTGGGTCGCCGTGTCCTGTACGCCGTAGACGACGTCGAAGCGTGGCTGGCCCATGCGCGCAAGGTCGGGACTGCCGCGTGAACGACGAAAGCCGCCCGAAGGCGGCCGTCGCGACCCCTCCCCAGGCGTCTGACTCCATCGTCCGCGACGACACGCACAGCGTCAAGGCACCGCTCGCTCAGCGACGACTGGCCGCTTTGCGGTGCGAGCCGCTGCGCTGCAGTCACCGCGACCCCCTGATTCACGAGGCCGCCTACGCCGACGACCAGCTTGAGGCGTGGCGGCTCGCGGTCAGGCACCTGCTGTCGCTGGGTCTGCCGGCCGTGGTGCCGGCGCAGGTGCGGCGTGCGCTGGGAAGTGCGGCTTGAGCACCACGGTCGAGCGCGGTCTGCCGCAGCCTCCCGCGCCGACGGTTGACGGGTTTGATCTGGCTACGTGCTCCCGTCGGGAGAGGGACGTCCACGACCTCGCTTGGCACTTCGGCTTTCTGGCCGGCGTTGCCGTCGGTCACCAGCGGGCCGAGGACGAGGCGCATCGTTCATGGAAATTTATGGCGCGATCCGTTGCAGCGCAGGGCGGTCCGTTTGCTCGCTCGTTCGCGGACCAGTGCCTCGTGCGGGGTGAGCCGGTGCGCGCTGCTCGCGCCAAGGCGCACGAGGACAGGGTTGCAGCCGGCGTTGATCTGGATGCCTGAACCCATGGTGTCCGAGCTCGAGCGCGCCGGCCGCCAGGCCGACGTCTACTTCACCGCCGCCGACCTGATGGCCAGGACGTTCGACGAGCCACGCTGGGCCGTCCCTGGCCTGGTCGCCGAGGGGCTGAACCTGCTCGTTGGGTCACCCAAGCTCGGCAAGTCCTGGCTCTGCCTTGGCCTGGCCGTCTCCATCGCTTCGGGTGGCCGGGCCCTCGGCCGGGTGCAGGTTGAACAGGGGTCGGTGCTGTACGCCGCACTCGAGGACACCCCGCGCCGGCTGCAGAACCGTCTCGGCGTCGTGCTGGGCAACGACCCGGTCCCCGACGGGCTGCACATCATGACCAGCCTCCCGCGGATGCCCGACGCCATCGGCTGGCTCGATGGCTGGCTCGACGCCCACCAGGACACCCGGCTCCTCGTCGTCGACGTCCTGCGGAAGATCCGTCCCCCTGACACCAATCAGAACGCATATGCCCAGGACTACGACGTCATGAGCCAGCTCAAGGGCCTCGCGGACCGGCACGGCATGGCCATCATCGCGGTTCACCACACCCGCAAGCAGACCGACGAAGGCGACGTCTTCAACGAGGTCAGTGGCAGCACAGGGCTCACGGGCGCCGCGGACGCCATCCTCATCGCCAAGCGCGCCCGCAACACATCCGAGGCCGTTCTGCACGTCACCGGCCGCGACGTCACCGAGCAGGAGTACGGGCTGACCTGGCACCCCGACAGCTGCTCCTGGTCGCTGTCCGACCACCCCGTCGAGATCACTTCGATGGGGGACTCGCGCCGCCGGATCCTTACCGACGTCACCACGTTCCCCGGCTCGAGCCCGACAGAGATCGCCGACCGGACCGGCATCAAGCTCAACACGGTGCAGGTCAACGTCCGCCGCATGGTCGAGGCCATGCAGCTCGACAGCGACGGCCAGGGGCGCTACCTGCCCCCGCTGTCAGTGTCATCCGCGTCAGCCTGTAAGCGCACTGGACTGACTGACACTGACACGACTGACAGTGTGTTTGAGGGGTTGGCGTCATGACGGGCGCCCAGCCCGCCGAGCGCGAGTTCACCGCTCTGGTCCAGGCGCTTGCGGGCTCGCCCCCTCCGTGTCGGGCCGTCGACCCCGACACCTTCTACGAGCGTCACGCCGACGCGATCCGCCTCTGCGGCGACTGCACCGCGACCGTCGAGTGCCTGGCCTACGCCCGAGCCGCCGGCGAACGGTACGGCGTCTGGGGCGCGACCGACCTCGAGCACCCCAAGCGGAGGCCGGCGTGAGCACCCCGCGTTACGACGTACCGCGGGCGACCAGCATCAGCGACCGCCGCCTCATTCTCGAGGAGCACCTTGTGATGGTCCTGCTCGACCAGCAGGACACATTCGTCGTGTTGCCGACCAGGGCTATCCGAGACGACATCGACCCTCGCGTCGAGGTTGGCCCGCTGAGCCTCAGCCCAGACGACGCGCGGCTGCTCGCGAAGTCATTGGTGATCCTCGCCGATCTCGTAGACGGAGGGACGGAGTGACCCGCCCGCCCGTCGTCAACCCCGACGGCATCACCCACCACCGCGGGTGCCCGCTGCCCGGCTGGACCGCCAGCCCCCCGATCGCCGGCGTGCAGGTCGTGCGCTGCGCAGGCTGCACCACTGTCCGACTCGTCCGCCCCACCAACGAAAGGCCCCACCGATGATCACAGCACCCCTGCTCGGCTTTGGCGTCGACGCTCGCCCCTTCACTGGCGACGGGAATCCCGAGCTCGAGGCCGCCGTCAAGGCTCTGCCCGGCAAGACCGCGAAGGACAAGGCCCAGGCCACTCTCAGGCAGGCGTTGCGCGACGCCCAGACCGCCGTCGCCGACGCGTCTGCGGAACGTGTCGCGATCGCCGCCGACCTGCTCGCCGCGATCCGCACCGGCAAACCCACCCTCGCCAGCGTCAAGGCCCGCGGCGAGGCCTACTCCGTCAAGGTCCAGGGGGCGCAGGACTGGCTCGCGCTGCTGCAGTGGGCCGGCGTCAGCCTGACGACCGAACAGAACGCAGCGACCAGCCACACGGCACTGCTCGAGCACCTCGATGGGCGACTCCAGAACATCCTCGCCGAGGCCCGCAGCCTCGACCTGGCCGGCGCCACGACCGCCGAGGACGCGATCCGCGAGAAGGTCACCGACGCCTGGGAGCGGGCCGGCGAGCTCGAGCGGCAGTACCGCGACGTGCGTTCCGCGCAGTCCACCGTGGTCCGCGTGCTCGCCCAGGACCAGACGGCCAGCGCTCACCTCGACACCCACGGCACGGTGCGGAACTACGCGGCTCTGTTCCCTCGCTGGCACGACGCTCAGCGCGGCGTTCCGGTCGCCAGCTACAACGGGGCGCACATCTACGCGACCCCGCCGTGGTCCACCGAAGGACCGCAGGGGCTGTGGCGGTACGCGGTCGCCCATGACGACGTCGAGCTGTGGGTGCCGACGGTCAGCGACCTGCACGCCGCCTACCAGGCGGCCCTCGCCGAGGCCGTCGCGGACCGCAACGCCCAGGAAGCACAGCAGCCCACGCTCGAGCAGGCCGAGCGCCTGCGACGCATGCGTGGCGTGCACCCGACCCAGCGCGCCCTCGTGCGCTGACCACACCCAATCCAAGGAGACACCGTGCCCAGCAATCCGACGCAAGCGTTCGCCCGGCTCCTCGACGCCGCCAAGCGCGGCGACCAGAAGGCGGCCGAGCTCATCGACGCCGTCCAGCAGGCCTCCGATGACACCCCCGTCACCGGAGTCGAGCAGGGCCGCGCCGAAGCCGTCCGCCGCTTCGGGCACCTGACCAACTGACACCACCACACCCAAGGAGCCCCAAGATGATCAACGCCCACGACTACGCCTGGCTCGCGACCCGCACCAAGGCGCTGCTGACAGCGGCCGAGAAGAGCACGCTGGCGACCATGCGCGGCGGCTACAAAGACGACCCGCACGTCGTCGCTGCCATCGACCTCCTGCTCGCGCCCTGATGACCCGCCGACCCGGCGTCAACGCCACCTCCGGGCCGTCCAGTCGAGCGCTCACCGGAGGACCGAAGGCACGCGAGCCGCATCACCTTTCTGCGGCCGTGACCGAGCCTGCGCCGGGTCGGCACCCCCAAGCACGAAGCCCCCATGAGCGCGGTGGGCCCCCTTTTTGGAAAACGTGGATGGGGGGTGACGCCTACACCGGAGGTGCGAGGCGAGCGACCGGGTGGGGCCCCCTCTCCCAGGGGGGTCAAGTCCCCTGCACCTCCGGTGTAGGCGACTTTCACACACAGAGTCCCGCCGGGTGGGGGGCCTACCCCGATGGTCACGGCGCCGAACCGTCGGAAAGGTGCTTCGCAGTCCAGACACCTGAATTCATCTCGTGCGCGCGCGCGAGGGCCACACGAGTCAGACCGGCACATCACAAGGAGGAACGCATGACGAACGACAACAAGTTGCAGGAGGCCGTCGACCGGCTCCTGCCCGCGATCCAAGCGGTGGGTGACCCCGGCCGCCCGATTCTCGCCGAGGTGCTGCAGATGTCGGCAGAGCGGGCGATGGATTCCGAGGACGACGGTGGTCTGACGGTCGCCGCCGTGCTCTACAGCTTGCGCGACGTCGTCCTGGCCGTGCACGAGCTGGTGGGTGAGCACAGTGGCTGACCGCAGCGTGACCGTGAGGTTGAACGCGGACGTAACCGGGATTCAGGCCGGGATGGCGAAGGCCAGGCTCGCCACCCAGGACTTCGCGAAGGCGACTGAGAAGTCGGCGACCAAGCACAAGGCCGACTGGGACAAGATCGGGAAGGCGTCGCTGGTCACCGGTGGCGCCATCGCTGCGGTCGGTGTCGCCGGCATCAAGGCGTTCGCCGACTTCGACAAGTCGATGTCGCGCGCCCAGGCGGGCACGATGGCGACCGGGGCGAGCCTCAAGGCGCTGCGAGACGCCGCGATCGACGCCGGCGCGAAGACGCAGTTCTCCGCAACCGAGGCTGCCGACGCCATCACGGCCATGGGCAAGGCAGGCGTCTCGACCAAGGACATCCTCGGCGGTGGCCTGTCCGGTGCCCTGTCCCTGGCCGCGGCAGGTGAGCTCGACGTCAGCCAGGCAGCCGAGATCGCCGCCACAGCGATGACCCAGTTCGGGTTGGCCGGCAAGGAACTGCCGCACGTCGCGGACCTCCTCGCCGCTGGCGCTGGGAAGGCCCAGGGGTCGGTCGCTGACCTAGCGGGTGCCCTCAAGTACGTGGGCCCCGTCTCGCACGGGCTTGGCGTCTCCCTCGAGGAGACCACGGGCGTGCTGGCCGAGTTCGCGTCGCAGGGCATCATCGGCGAGCAGGCCGGCACGTCGCTGCGCGGGATGATGCTGGCCCTCACGTCGCCGTCGAAGGCCGCGGCGAAGGAGATGGACGCCCTCGGCATCAACGTCTACGACGCGTCCGGGCACTTCGTCGGCATGGACGGCGCCGCCGGTGAGCTGCAGAGCAAGCTCGGCGGCCTGGACGAGGCCAGTCGGAACGCCGCTCTGGGTGTGCTGTTCGGGAACGAGCAGATCACGGCCGCCCGGGTGCTGTACGACGGTGGCGCGAAGTCCGTGCAGGACTGGACCAAGAAGGTCAACGACACTGGATTCGCTGCCCGCCAGGCCGCGATGCTCACGAACAACCTGAGCGGCGACCTTGAGCGGCTCGGTGGCTCGCTGAACAAGGTGCTGGTCGAGAACGGTTCGGCGGCCAACGGTGCGTTGCGAAGCCTGACCAAGACCACTGACGACCTCGTCAAGTCCTTCGGCGAGCTGCCCGGTCCAGTGCAGGCCGGACTGGTCAAGGTAGGCGCCGCGGGTGCGGCGGCGCTGCTGACTGGCGGCGCGATCATGGTCCTGATCCCGAAGGTCGTGGCCGCGAAGGCGGCGTTCGCCGAGCTCGGCGTCACCTCGGGGAAGGTGTCGGGCGGGCTCAGCAGCCTCGGCAAGGGCGCTGGTGTCGCTGCGCTCGCGTTCGCTGGCCTCGAGGGCATCAACTTCCTCGAGCACATGAATGACTACTCGGGCGACACCGACAAGCTCACGACGTCTATGCGCAACCTCGGAACCGAGGTCATGACGACGGGGCTCCTCGCCGGGGGCGGGAAGGGCCTCGGCGACTTCCGGCTCCAGTCCGAGAAGCTGTTCAACCCTTCCGTCCTGGACCGCGGCGACAAGTTCAACAAGTACATCGAAAACAGCCTCGGGATCCTCCCCCTCCTTGGCAGCGCGACCGAGAACGCGACCGACGCGATCGGCAAGTACGACCAGTCCCTGGCCAGCCTCGCCAGCGGCGGCAGTGGGGACCAGGCGGCCGCGATGTTCGAGGTCTTGTCCGGCATCCTCGTCAAGGACGGCGCGTCGGCGAAGGAGGCTGCGGACAAGTTCCCCGCCTACTCCCAGGCCATCGCCGAGGCCGCGTCCCAGCAGAAGGCCGCAGCGGTCGGCGGCGACGTCTTCGCCGAGACGCAGCGGCGGGTCACCGCGAGCACTGAGAAGGCCGTCGTCGTGACGAAGGAGGCCGCTGACGCCGCCGACAAGTGGCGGACCTCCCTGATGGACCTCGACGGGGCGTTCGTCGACCCTCTTGACGCCTACACGACGCTGCTCGACGAGAAGAACAAGGCCGAGCAGGCGACAGCGCAGGCGACCGCTGACGCGACGAAGTCCGGCAAGGACTCGTGGGAGGACTACGCCGAGCAGGTCGACGTGCCGATGAGCGAGTACCTCAGGAGCCTCGAGAAGCAGGTCGCCGCTCAGTCGGACTGGGAGACGAACATGCTGCGGCTGTCGTCGCGGGTGTCTCAGGGCACCCTCGACGAGCTGGCGAAGATGGGCCCCGCGGGTGCCCCGCTGGTCGCGCAGCTGGTCACAGCATCGGACGGCGAGCTCAAGAAGATGGAGAAGTTGTTCCGGGCCCGCTCGGACAACGCGACCGGTGCTATCGCCGACAACCTGATCGCCGCTGGCCCCGTCCTAACTGCCTTGGCGGCGAAGGCGGGGCAGAAGACTGCCGACGGGTACGCCCGCAAGCTGGCGGCTGGCACCGCCACGGTCGCTGAGATCGTCAAGAAGTACGGCCTCGTCATTGACGAGTACGTACCGGAGGCCAAGACCACCCGTTTTGGCACCCCTGGCATCGACAATTCCATCGAACACGTCAAGAAGCTGCGTGACGCCATCCTCGACATCAAGGACCGGAAGGTCACCGTCTCGGTCGCGACGATGCAGGGGACTCTCAACAAGATCCAGGCCGGCGGCACCGGTCGGGGAGTGGCCACCGGCGGTTACATCGCCGGTCCCGGCGGGCCGACGTCCGACGACATCCCCGCGTGGCTGTCCAACGGTGAGTACGTCGTGAAGGCGTCGTCGGTGGCGAAGTACGGCACGACCATGCTCGACATGCTCAACGCCGGCGCCTACGCCGCAGGTGGCCGCGTCTCGCGCAACAACGCCGCGGCCCTCGCTACCGCACGCACACCTCTCACCCCTGCTGGGCGCCTTCAGCGCGTCAGCTTCCGCCACCTGATCGGAGCCACGGCATGACCCTCATCGCGTTCCACACCACCAAGACCAGCGCAGACGTCTTGACCGACACGTGGGCTTATCTCAACGACGCCAGCCAGATCGCCCGCTCGAGCAAGACCTACCCGATCCAGCACCTCAACGCCGTCTACATGACGCAGGGCGACTGCACCTTCGGAGGCCGCGCCGGGCTGGTCTTCGACGGCCTGGCCCGACTCAGCGAGTCCTTCGACGCGCTCGTAGAGGCGGCACCGGCCAACCTCGGCCACGCCTGGATGAGCGTGAAGATGGACCACCCAGGATTCAAGCCATTCAAGTCGGCCGTCTTCCTGGTCGGCTACTCCACGGGCGCCGAGTCCTTCCAGGCGTGGGAGATGGCGTCAGCAGAGGGCTTCGCGCCGCGGCAGATCGTCGGCACCTTCGCCATGCCCAGCCCGCTAGACGCTCGCCCTGGCGACGCCGAGGCGGACTCCCTGATCGCCTCGTACAGCAGGCTTGGGGGCGGCCCCGGCGAAGAGAGCGCCGAAGACGCGGCGGCGATGGCCGAGTTCTGCGACGCCTTGGACCTGTGGCGGTCGCTGCCGCCGCTGGCACGACCGAACACGGAGAAGGACTGGGTCGACCTGGCCCGACGTGTCCGCCAGCAGCGAGCCCTCATCGACATCCGAACCGGCCTGAAGGTCTTCGTCGCCGGCGAGCTGCACCTAACGAAGCTGCAGCGCGGGCAGGTCACCACGCGCACCGTCCACAGCTTCAACGATCAGGGTGAGGAGCTGGCCCAGATGGTCGCCGGTACCATGCACCCCATCGCCCTCGCCCTGCCGTGCCTGTGCGGCTCAGGCGAGCGGTTCAAGGACTGCTGCTCAGCGCGCTTCAGCAAGCAGGGGTGGCTCAGCACCACCCTCGTCAACCGATAGCACCGCCGACAGCGCCCCACCTGCTCCGGGATGGCAGGTGGGGCGCTGTCCGGTGTCATGACACCGGCAGGCACCTTCCCAACAATCGGCCGCTCTGCTTGGCCTGTGTCAAAATGCGCCGCTACGAGACATCGGGTGGAGCGAAGGGCGGCGGCATCGGTGCTACCGGAGCTAGACGCCGACGGTCGGCTGCCACCTGGTCGCCATCGAGGCACCCTCGCCGACCTGAGGGCGCGATTCGTCGACGGCGCTCCCTTCGAGGCGGAGCGGTCGGTTGTCTTCGCGGCCCTCGAGCTGTGGGCCAGGCGGGTGTGGGCCGCCTTCCCAGAGGCGAGGCTCTGGGTGGATGGTGGGTTTGTGACCCGCAAGGACTGGGCTGCGCCTCGAGACGTCGACGTAGCCTTCATCGTCAAGGTGGGCGATGTGATGTCGGTGCCTGATGCCACCCTGGCCTCCCTCGTGACCGACCACCTGCCGGACGGCACGAGAGTCCAACCGATGGGCGGCCTAGTCGACGGCTTCATGGCCTTTCGAGGACCCACCGATATTCCGTTCTGGGATCAACAGTGGTCAAAGGTCCTTGATGAGCACCGCAACGAGCTGTCCGGAGTGCGGAAGGGTTACGTGGAGGTGATGCCTGAATGAGCGACGATGCGGATGCCTCCATGGCGGCGCTGCGCGAGGCGTGGTTGACCTCCACAGGGGACGCAAGGTTGGACCGCTGGAAGCGTCAGTCTCTCGAGATGGCAGTCAATGAGCAGCCAGCTTCGGCTATGACGCTTGCCCAGCTCAAGGCGGAAGGTCGGACGGAGCTCGACCTGCATCTTCGAGGGGCTTCAGTTGTCGGGCATGAAACACCCGCGCTCGGCTTTGGTCGCTTCATCGCCCGCACTTCCCTTGCCGTCAAGGAGGTCGCTAAGTCGGTGGCGGGCATCCGCCGCCTCGCCGCGCAACTTCAGATTCTCGCTCCTGCCCCCGGTTCTGTCCGGGTGGTCTTCCGTTCGCCGCAGCGCCAGGAAGCGCAGTCCGCGCTTCCTGGCACCGGGACCGACTCACTAGAGGCCATTGCGTTGCGTCGACTGGTCGCCTTGATGCTGCAAGCGGAGAGGACGGACGTCGAGAACTCGCCAATCGAGGCGACCCTGTATGGCTTGAGCGGAGACGCGCGAAGGTCAGTTCGCTCGCTCGCGCGATCTGTGGCAGACGCGCATTGGAGCCTCACAGGCGAGCTGCGTCGCGGGGATGGGTCCTTGACGCCAATTCAAGTCACTCCCGCCGGCGCGATGAGGCTGGCCGACGCGGCGGCTGTGAAGTACGCGGAAGTTGAGCACAATCATGTGTTGAGAGGTGTTGTCGACGGCTGGGTGTGGTCGGAAGCCACAATGACCTTCATTCCAGAAGAAGGTCGACGCTTCCGCGCGAGCGTCGCGGAGCAAATGCATGCCGCCGTTGCACATGCCAACGACGATCCGCGACCAAGGGTCCGAGCCGTATTCACTGTCGTCCGAACATTTCCGCCAGGTGAGTTCAGTTCAGTGCAACTCAGTTATGAACTCACGTCAATATCAACGACCGACGTTGACATGGAGCTTCCCCTAAGCTAGTGCCGTCGGTGCCGACGCAGGGTTCTCACGGCCGTCGAGGCTAGTGACGGTGGCCGGGCGGGGGACTGAGGCGTTTGCCTCAGTCGCCAAATCCCGGGAGACCGTCTTCTGGTCGACCCCAACGATCGGGGCAATCGCCCGGGTCGACATGCCTTCACCGGCCAGGTAGCCCACCAGCGCCTCTGCCGACACGCTCAGTGGCGGTTCACGCCTCCACCGCCTCGCACACCTTCACCAGCGCGTCGTTCAAGCCCTCGACCGGCTCCGTCGCGGTGACTTCGGCGACGCCTGACACCCTGCGTCCGGCGACGACGCGCCCCCGCCTGATTGGTGCAGGCGGGGCGCTGTCGTGTTGGCCTGGGCTAGCGCTCCAGATGCGGCAGCGGGTGCAGCATCTCGGCCTCGTCGGCCATCCGAACGAGCGCCGCAGCGATGCTCCGGGCGATCGGTGGTGTGACGAACAGCCGCTTCGCCTCGCCGGCTTCGTCGTCAGGCTGGACGCCGACCGCCGTCAGGGCCAGCTCAACGTAGGTCGGCTGGCCGCTGCGGTAGACATCGTCCGGGTAGACCCCGTTGAGGTAGCTGGCAACTAGGTGACCCCACAGGTGAGCCTCGTCCCCGGCGGCGTCGACCAGGTCTGCCGTCAGGATTGCCGAGGTGGTGCAGTAGGCGCCGTGCTCGGCGACAGGGGTGTCGGGCAGGTCCTGCTGGCAGAACCACGCGCATCGGCCGTACATCGTCAGTGTGCCGTCCCGCTTGTCCCGCCGCCGGCCGGCCTCGTAGCTCTCTCCGACGGGAGTCTCGGCCATGGGCAGCGGGAACAACGGCCTGGTGGCGCTCACAGTGCCTCTGCCCGGTCGATCCCGTCCACGATGATCTGCAGCGCGGCGATCGCGCGTCGCATCGCTCGCACGTCCTCACGGAGAGGCGCGTCGACCTGCACTAGGTCGTAGTCCTCGCCGTCGACGTCCAGGGTGACGAGGATGTGGCTGGCGCTCGCGTACTTGCCCAGGGCCGCGTCGTTGCCGCCGAGCTTGAGCTCGACGGCGAGGTTCGGGTTGGTCTTGAAGTGCGCGCTGCGGTCGTGGTCCTCGGCCTCGTAGCGGAACTGGCACTGCTCGATGCTCAGAGTGGTCATGGTGAGGACTCCATCTCGGTGCGTTTATGGGCCTGGGCCCTTGACTGTGTCAAGGGCTATGTGACACCAAGGGCTTGACTGTGTCAAGTACCTTGGGCGCATGACACATCACCTCATCGGCCTGACCGAGATCGCCGTACTGCTCGGGGTCACTCGGCAGCGGGCACATCAACTGGCGTCCAGCGAAGGGTTTCCACCTCCGGCAGCCACCCTCGCGAGCGGACGCGTCTGGGAGACGGACGTCGTAGAGGCATGGGCGTCGCGAAGAAGCGGCGGGCCGGTCGCCTAGTCCGCACCAAGTCCGCAAGACGACCAAGACCAGTCATCGCTAGTCCCCCTGAACCAACGCAGGCAACACCCGGCTGAGCACGAGGTGACCCAACGCTGCAGGTCAGAGACCCAACCGGTCCGCGCTTACACCGCGGGTGTCGTCGGTTCGAGACCGGCCGGGCCCACACCGTGCTCACGACCGGGCCGGTAGCCTGCGGCGCGTGAGCCCGACCGATGTGCCCGCGCCGCTGCTGCGGAACGTCGTCGATGCGCTCGAGCGGTTGTACCCGCCATGGACGGCGCAGTCGTGGGACGCCGTCGGGCTGGTGTGCGGTGACCCCGACGAGCCGGTGCGCCGCGTGCTGCTCGCCGTCGACCCGACCGAGGCCGTCGTCGACGAGGCGCTCGACTGGGGTGCGCAGCTGCTGATCACCCACCACCCGCTGCTGCTGCGCGGCGTGCACGGCGTCGCGGCCACGAGCGCGAAGGGCCGGCTGGTGCACCGGCTGGTACGTGGCGGCTGCGGGCTGCTCACCGCCCACACCAACGCCGACGTCGCGTCGCCCGGCGTCAGCGACGCCCTGGCGCGCACCCTCGGGCTCGCCGGCCTCGTCCCGATCGTGCCGGGGCCGGTCGCGCCGCTCGACAGCATCGTCGTGCACGTGCCCACACCGGACGTCGACCGGCTCGTCGACGCGCTCGCCGCCGCGGGTGCGGGCGCGCTGGGCACCTACTCCCGCTGCGCCTTCACCTCACCGGGCACCGGCACCTTCCTGCCCGGGGAGGGCGCGGTGCCCGCGGTCGGCACGGTCGGGCAGCAGGAGGTCGTCGTCGAGACTCGGGTGCAGATGGTGCTCGCGCGCCGTGACCGCGGTGCCGTCGTCCGGGCGCTCCGGCAGGCGCACCCGTACGAGGAGCCGGCTTTCGAGCTGCTCGAGCTCGTCGACGACCCGACGACGCCCGTGGGGCTCGGTCGCGTGGGCGACCTCGAGCAGGCCATGACGCTCGGGGGCTTCGCCCAGCACGTCGCGGCGGTGCTGCCCGCGACCGCCCAGGGCGTACGCGTCGCAGGCGACCTCGCGGCGCCGGTGCGTCGTGTCGCCGTGTGCGGGGGAGCGGGCGACGACCTGTTCGACGCCGTGCGCGCGAGCGGCGCCGACGCCTACGTCACCGCCGATCTGCGCCACCACCCCGCCTCGGAGGCCCGCGAGCACGACCGGGGCGCACCGCCGTACCTGCTCGACGTGGCCCACTGGGCCAGCGAGTGGCCGTGGCTCGCGGGGTGCGCCGGCCGGCTCGGGTCCGCCCTCGCGGCCGACGCCCCCGGGCCGCGCGGCGCTCCCACTACGGTGGAGCTGCGTGTCAGCACGACGCGCACCGACCCCTGGACGGCGCACGTCCCGAGCGAGCGGAGCACCCCCTGAAGGCCCCCACCATGGACCAGTGGCGACTGCTCGACGTGGCCGCGCTCGACACCCGGCTGGCCCAGATCGCGCACCGGCGCTCGACGCTGCCGGAGGCCGGCGAGCTGTCCGTGCTGGAGCAGCGCGCCCGGACGCTGCGCGATGAGCTGGTCGCGGCCGAGACCGAGGCTGGTGACGCCGCGCGCGAGCTCGCCAAGGCCGAGGCCGACGTCGAGCTGGTGCGCACCCGCGCCGCCCGCGACCGGGCCCGGCTCGAGAGCGGGCAGGGCTCGCACAAGGACCTCGAGTCGCTGCAGCACGAGCTGGAGAGCCTGGCGCGCCGGCAGTCCGCGCTCGAGGACGTCGAGCTGGAGATCATGGAGCGCCACGAGGGCCTGACCGACGTGGTCGAGCGGCTGACCGGTGAGCGCGACGGGCTGCAGGCCGACGTCGACGCCGTCACCGCGCGCCGCGACGCCGCCCTGCGCTCGCTGCAGTCCGAGGCCGAGCAGCTCGCCGGGCAGCGGGTCGGCATGGTCGCCGGCCTGGACGCCGCGCTGCTCGCGGTCTACGAGAAGAACCGCGCGGGCGGGGGCCCCGGTGCGGCGCTGCTGCGCCAGCGCCGCTGCGAGGGCTGCCGGATGGAGCAGACTTCCCAGGACATGCAGAAGATCCGCGCCGCGGCCGACGACGACGTCGTCCGCTGCGAGGAGTGCAGCGGCATCCTCGTGCGCACCGGCGAGTCGGGGTTGTGAGCCGCCGCCTGGTCGTCGAGGCGGACGGCGGGTCGCGGGGCAACCCCGGCCCGGCGGCGTACGGCTCCCTGGTGCGCGACGCCGAGACCGGCCGGCTGCTCGCCACCCGCGCCGAGCACATCGGCATCGCCAGCAACAACGTCGCCGAGTACGGCGGTCTGGTCGCCGGCCTGCAGCTCGCCGTCGCGATCGACCCGGACGCCGAGATCGACGTGCGCATGGACTCCAAGCTCGTCGTCGAGCAGATGTCGGGCCGCTGGAAGATCAAGCACGAGGACATGCGCCGCCTCGCCGCCGAGGCGCGGCAGGTCGTCGACCCCCGTCAGGTGCGCTACACGTGGATGCCGCGTGAGCGCAACGTCGACGCCGACCGGCTCGCCAACGAGGCGCTGGACGACGCCGCGAAGGGCCTGCCGTGGCGCGGGTCGTCGGTGGTGGCGGCCCCGAGCGACGCGGCGCCCGGCGCCGCACCAGCGCCGACCGACCCCGCGCCCGAGCCGACGCAGGAGGCCGCCGCCGAGCAGCCGCTGCCGCCCTCGCGCCGCGGCCCGGCCGACCTCGGCGCGGCGACGACCCTGCTGCTGCTGCGCCACGGCGTCACCGCGCTGACCCTGGAGCGACGCTTCAGCGGCCGCGGCGGGGCCGACCACCCGCTCGAACCCCTCGGCGTGGAGCAGGCCGCTGCCGCAGCCCGCGCCGTCGAGGCGGCCGGCGGTGCCGACGTCCTCGTGGCGTCGCCGCTGCTGCGCACCCGGCAGACCGCGCAGGCCGTCGCCGACCGGCTCTCGCTCGACGTGCGCGTCGACGACGGCTTCGCCGAGTGCGCGTTCGGCGAGTGGGACGGCCTCACGACTGCCGAGGTGGCGCAGCGCTGGCCCGCCGAGCTCGATGCCTGGCACCGCTCGACGTCCGTCGCACCGCCCGGCGGCGAGTCGCTCGACGCCGTCGCCCGCCGGGTCGCGGTGGCCCGCGACCGCGTGCTGGCACGCCACCCGCGGGCCCGCGTCGTCGTGGTGACCCACTCGACGCCGATCCGGCAGCTGGTGCGGCTCGCCCTGGGCGCCGACAGCACGGCGCTGTGGCGGCTGGAGTCGACGCCGGCGTCGCTGACCACCCTGCGCTGCTGGTCGGACGGCGGCACCGCGGTGTCGTCGTACAACGAGACCGCTCACCTGACCGGCCTGCTGCGCCCGTAGCCTGGCGCCCATGAGCGACCAGAGCGACCACCGCGACCAGCTGCCCGACCGCCTGCCCTACCGCCTGCTCACCGGCGGGGACGACCGGTCGTTCTGCGAGAAGGTGAGCGCCGCGCTGCTCGACGGCTACGAGCTGCACGGCGGGCCGGCTGTCACGGTGCGCGACGGGGAGGTCGTGTGCGCCCAGGCGGTGGTGCTGCCGCGCGCCGCGGCCGCCGAGGTGCTGCGGGCATGAGCGAGGACTGGCGGCCCGACACCCTCGCGGTCCGCGGCGGCCTCGCGAGGACCGAGCTCGAGGAGACGGCCGAGGCGCTGTTCCTCACCTCCGGTTTCGTCTACGGCAGCGCCGCGGACGCCGAGCGGGCGTTCGCGGGCGAGACCGACCGCTACATCTACTCCCGCTACGGCAACCCGACGGTGTCGGTCTTCGAGGAGCGGCTGCGGCTGCTCGAGGGGGCGCCGGCCTGCTTCGCCACCGCGAGCGGCATGGCGGCGGTGTGGGTCGCGCTCGCCGCGCTGGTGAAGACGGGTGACCGGGTGGTCGCCGCGCGCGCCCTGTTCGGCTCGTGCTTCGTCATCCTCGACGAGCTGCTGCCGCGGTTCGGCGTCCACACCGAGTTCGTCGACGGTGACGACCTCGAGCAGTGGCGCGCCGCGCTGTCGACACCGGCGACGGCCGTGTTCTTCGAGTCGCCGTCCAACCCGATGCAACAGCTCGTCGACGTCGCGGCCGTGTGCGACCTGGCCCACGCCGCCGGTGCCGTCGTGGTGGTCGACAACGTCTTCGCCACACCGGTGCTGCAGCGGCCGATGACGCTCGGCGCCGACGTCGTCGTCTACAGCGCCACCAAGCACATCGACGGCCAGGGCCGCACGCTCGGCGGCGCCGTGCTCGGGCCGGTCGACCTCATCGAGGGTCAGGTGCAGACGCTCATGCGCCACACCGGCCCGTCGCTGAGCCCCTTCAACGCCTGGGTGCTGGCCAAGGGGCTCGAGACGATGTCGCTGCGCGTCGAGCGGCAGGTGGCGTCGGCGCTGCGGATCGCGCGGTGGCTGGAGGACCACGACGCGGTCACCGCGGTGCGCTACCCGTTCCTGCCCTCGCACCCCCAGCACGACCTCGCGCTGGCGCAGATGAGCGGTGGCGGCACCGTCGTCACCCTCGAGCTGGACGGCGGCAGGGACCGCGCCTTCCGGGTGCTGGATGCGTTGGGCTGCATCGACATCAGCAACAACCTGGGCGACTCCAAGTCGCTCGTCACGCACCCCGCGACCACGACCCACCGGCGCCTCGGCGCCGAGGGCCGCGCCGCCGTCGGCATCACCGACGGGGTCGTGCGGCTGTCGGTCGGTCTAGAGGACCCGCAGGACCTGCTGGACGACCTCGGCCAGGCCCTCGCGCGATGATGCTGGTGACCACAGGCGCCGAGAGGGGAGTGCAGCATCGTGAGCGAGGCCACGACGACCGGCGCGCCCGTCGGCCCGGCGGGTGAGGCGACCAGCGACCTCGATGTCGAGCTGGCCGCTCGGCTGGACGCCGTCCTGACGCGGATCGTGCGGTGGAGCCGGCACGGCGTGGCCGCCCCCATGGCGCCCGGCATGCTCTCGGCGCTCGCCAGCGTGGTCGACCACGGGCCGATCCGGCTGGGCGACCTCGCCGCGCGCGAGGGCGTCGCCCCCGCGACGCTCAGCCGCCTCGTCAGTGCCCTCGAGCAGCACGGCCACATCGAGCGGGCCGTCGACCCGGCCGACCGGCGCTCCGCCTTCGTCGAGGCCACCCCCGGGGGCCGCACACTCGTCCTCGACCTGCGAGCCCGCCGCGGAGCCCTGCTCCGTGAGCGCATCGGCCCCGCCCTTGACGGCGACCCCGCCGTCAGCGCGCTCCGCTCCCTCGTCGCAGCCCTCGAGGGCGCCTTCGCCGAGCCGCCCCGCCCGTCCTGACGCCCGTGGCCGGCGGTGGACGTCACGTCCGGCGGCCGGACGTCGGCGCTCCGGCGCTGCGCGCCGCCCGCGTCCGGCCCGTCGGCCCACCTGGTCCTGGATCGCAAGATCACGGGGGATTGGGGGGGGCCGGGATCGCATGATCACGGGGAGGGTGGGTGGGGGTCAGGCGACGGCGGCGAGGGCGGCGCAGCAGGCCAGCAGGAGCACCGGCACGACCACCAGCCCGCGCACCGCGAACAGCAGGGCGGGCACCCGCACGCCCGCTGCGGCGCAGCGCTCACGCCACAGCAGCGTGGCGAGCGAGGCCCAGATCGTGACGAGCGGGCCGAGGTCGACGCCGATGAGCAGGGCCACGAGGCGGGCCGGTGACCGGTCGGCGACCGGCTCGAGCGCGAGGTACGCCGGGAGGTTGTCGATGCCGTTGGCGCCGAGCGCCGCGACGGCTGCGAGCCGCAGGTAGGCGCCGAAGCCCTCGCCGTCGCCTGCCCAGCCCGCGAGCAGCCGGGCCAGACCGTGGTCGCTGAGCCACTGGACGCCGACGAACAGCACGAGCACCAGCGCGACGACCCGCCACGGCAGCAGCGAGAGCCGCAGCGCGCCGCGGTCACGCGCCGCGAACGCCACGACGAGCACGACGGCACCGGCCGACGCCGGCCAGGCGACGGTGACCCCGGTCAGGAAGGCGGGGCCGAGCAGCAGGCAGACCGTCGTCGCGACGACGAGCAGCACCCGGTCGGCAGCCGGCTCGGGCGCGGGCAGGTCGTAGCCGCCCCGCAGCTCGCTGCCGAACATCGTGGCCAGCACCGCGACGGTGACGGCCACGGCGACCAGGGCCGGCAGCCAGGTGAGCCGCACGAACCCGCCGAGCCCGACGCCGAGCACCTGCATGCGGTGCAGCGACAGCAGGTTGGTCAGGTTCGACACGGGCAGCAGCAGCGACGCGGTGTTCGCGAGCCACACCGTCGTCGTGGCGAGCAGCGCGGTCGGCAGCTGCAGCCGCCGCGCGAGCGTCAGCACCACGGGGGTGAGCAGCACCGCCGTCGTGTCGAGGGAGAGCACCACCGTGGCCGCCGTCGCCAGCAGCACCACGAGGGCCCACAGCCGCCACCGACGGCCGCCGGCGGCGCGAGCGGCGAGCCGGGCCGCGGCGGCGAAGACGCCGGCGCGGTCGGCCAGCTCGGCGACCACGGTGATGGCCACCAGGAACACCAGCACGGGGGCGACGCGCTCGAGCACGTCGGCCACCATCAGGCGCACGCCCCCGGGACGCGGCGGCGGGGCGAAGGCACCGCCGGAGCCTAGGGGGGTGCCGGTCGGTGCGGCTGCGTAGGGTGACCGCCATGGCGACCCGACGCGTCCGACTGCTCGCCACCGGCGCACCTGCGGCGTCGCTGACCGACGTCTTCGCCGGCATCCGCGACGAGCTCGGCGTCCCGGCGGCGTTCGCGCCGGAGGTCGAGGCCGCGGCGGCCGCGTCGGCCGCCGCGCCGGCGCTGCCGACCACCGACGCGACCGACGTCCCGTTCTGGACCATCGACCCCGCCGGCTCGACCGACCTCGACCAGGCGATGCACCTGGCGCCCGACGGCGAGGGCCACCGCGTGCGCTACGCCATCGCCGACGTCCCCGCCTTCGTGCCCCCGGGCGGACCGGTCGACGCCGAGGCGCGGCGCCGCGGCCAGACCGTCTACGCCCCCGACGGCCGCACGCCGTTGCACCCCAGGGTCATCAGCGAGGACGCCGGCAGCCTGCTGCCCGGCCAGGTGCGGCCCGCGTTCGTCTGGGACCTGCGGCTGGACGCCGAGGGCGAGGTGCGCTCGGCCGACGTCACCCGGGCCCTGGTGCGCAGCACCCAGCGCCGCGACTACGACACCGTGCAGGCCGAAGTCGACGCCTCGCCGGGGCGGCTGGCCGACGAGCAGCTGCGGCTGCTGCGGGAGGTGGGCGAACGGCGCCTCGCGCTCGAGCAGCAGCGCGGCGGGGCGAGCCTGCCGATGCCCGAGCAGGAGGTCGTGCCGGACGGCGACGGCTACGCGCTGCGGCTGCGGCCGCCCTCGGCCGCGGAGGACTGGAACGCTCAGATCTCGCTCATGACCGGCATGGCCGCCGCCGACATGATGCTGGCCGCGCAGGTCGGCATCCTGCGCACGATGCCCGCGCCCGACCCGCGCGCGCTCGCGCTGCTCCACCGGCAGGCGGCGGCCCTCGGTGCGCGCTGGCCCGCCGAGCTGCCGTACGGCGCGTTCCTGCGCACGCTCGACCGCACCGACCCGCGCCACCTGGCGCTGATCCACGAGGCGACGTCGCTGTTCCGCGGCGCCGGCTACACCCCGTTCGTGGGGTCGGTGCCCGAGCAGGCCGAGCACGCGGCGGTCGCGGCGCCGTACGCCCACGTCACCGCGCCGCTGCGCCGGCTGGTCGACCGGTTCGGCCTGGTCGTGTGCGAGGCGCTGTGCCGCGACGCCGAGGTGCCCGGCTGGGTGACCGAGGCGCTGCCGTCGCTGCCGGCGATCATGACGGCGTCCGACCGGCTCGCGAACGCCGTCGACCGGGCCTGCACCGACGCGGTCGAGGCCGCGGTGCTGGCGCCCCGCGTGGGCGAGGTGTTCGACGCGACCGTGGTCGCCCGCGACGACGCCGGCACCAGCGGCCAGGTGCAGCTGGTGGAGCCCGCGGTGCTCGCCCGTGTCGACGGCGACGTGCCGCTCGGCCAGGCCATCTCGGTGCGGCTGGCCTCGGTCGACGTCCCGGCGCGGAAGGTGCGTTTCCAGCCGGCGCCCTGAGGCCTACGATGGCTGGCGCGGACGAGTCAGCCGGGCGGCCGCGTCACCGGGTGACCGGTGCCGAGGAACGTCCGGGCTCCACAGGGCGCGGTGGTGGGTAACGCCCACCCGGGGTGACCCGCGGGACAGTGCCACAGAGAACAGACCGCCGGGCGAGCAGACGGCCCGGTAAGGGTGAAACGGCGGTGTAAGAGACCACCAGCGTCCCCGGTGACGGGGGCGGCTCGGTAAACCCCACCGGGAGCAAGGTCAGACAGAGAGCGTTCGAGGGCGGCCCGCCCGAGCTCTCGGGTAGACCGCTAGAGCGTGCTGGCAACAGCACGCCGAGATGGATGGTCGCCACCCGCGCGAGGGTGACCGCGCGCGGGGACAGGACCCGGCGTACAGGCTGGCTCGTCCGCACCCCAGCCGTGCGCCGCCCGTACTCACGCGAGTGCGTGCCGTGACGAGCGATCGACCCCCGCGTGACGCGATGATGACGGGATGGCAGCGCGGCAGTCGTCGACGACGGTGCGCTGCCGCCTCCTCGGGCACGCGTGGGTCTACCGGGCGGCGGACGACGCCGAGGTGTGCTCGCGCCACGGCTGCGTCTACATGCGGCGCATCGGTGACTGGTTCCCCAGCCCCGACCCGCGACGCGGCAGCGGCGGGCGGCTGCCGAAGGGCCCCTGACCGAGGTCGGCGACGGCAGCGGCGACCGGGCCTCAGGTGTCGGTGTCGGTGCGCGCGGGCAGCTCGTCGGCCAGCACGGCGGCGCCGACGATGCCCGCCTCGTTGCGCAGCTGGGCGGCCACGATGGGCGCGCGCAGGTGCAGCAGCGGCAGGAACTTGTCGGCCTTCTTGCTGATGCCGCCGCCCACCACGATCAACGAGGGCCACAGCAGGTCCTCCAGAGCGCCGTAGTAGCGCTGCAGCCGCTCGGCCCACGCCTCCCACGACAGGTCCTCGCCCTCGCGGGCGCTCGAGGCCGCCCGCGACTCGGCGTCGTGCCCGTCGATCTCGAGGTGGCCGAGCTCGCTGTTGGGGATCAGCACCCCGTTCATCAGCAGCGCCGTGCCGATGCCGGTGCCCAAGGTGGTGAGGACGACGAGGCCGCTGGTCGACCGCGCCGCGCCGAACCGCCCCTCCGCCACACCCGCGGCGTCGGCGTCGTTGACGACGTGCACGCGCCGGCCCACCCGGCCGCCGAACAGCGCCGCGGCGTCCGCACCGACCCAGGACGGGTCGATGTTCGCAGCCGTGCGGACGACGCCGTGCGTCACGACGGCTGGCACCGTGATGCCCACGGCGCCGGCGCCGAGCACCTCGGCGAAGTGGTCGACCACCTGCCCGACGACCTCGGCGACGGCGTCGGGGGTCGACGGCTGCGGGGTCTCGACGCGCAGGCGCTCGGCGGCGAGCTGGCCGGTGTCAAGGTCGACCGGGGCTCCCTTGATGCCCGAGCCGCCGACGTCGATGCCGAGTGCGATGCGCGTCATGGGGTCGTCCTGTCGTCGGTGCGGGTGGCGGGGGAGGTGTGGTCGGTCACGAGCCGGGCAGCGTGAGGATCTCGGCACCGTCGTCGGTCACGACGAGCGTGTGCTCGAACTGCGCCGAGCGGCGCTGGTCCTTGGTGACCACGGTCCAGCCGTCGTCCCACATCTGCCACTCGTGGGTGCCGAGGTTGAGCATGGGCTCGATGGTGAACGTCATGCCCGGCTCGATGACCGTGTCGTGGTGCGGCGCCGAGTCGTAGTGGGGGATGACCAGGCCGGAGTGGAAGGCGGTGCCGATGCCGTGACCGGTGAAGTCGCGGACTACGCCGTAGCCGAAGCGGCGGGCGTAGGACTCGATCACCCGCCCGATGACGTTGACGGCCCGGCCCGCGCGCACGGCCCTGATGCCGCGCATCATCGCCTCGTGGGTGCGCTCGACGAGCAGCCGCGACTCCTCGTCGACGTCGCCCACCAGGTAGGTCGCGTCGGTGTCACCGTGCACGCCGAGCCCGTCGACGACCATGTAGGCGGTGATGTCGATGTTGAGGATGTCGCCGTCCGCGAGCCGCCGGTCATCGGGGATGCCGTGGCACACGACCTCGTTGACGCTCGTGCACAGCGACTTGGGGAACCCGCGGTAGCCCAGCGTCGAGGGGTAGGCGCCGTGGTCGAGCAGGTACTCGTGCCCGACCCGGTCGATCTCGTCGGTGGTCACGCCCGGCGCTGCGACGGCGGCCGCCGCGGCCATCGCCTCGGCGGCCACCCGGCCGGCCACGCGCATGCGCTCGATGGTCTCGGCGTCCTTGACCTCCGGACCGGTGTAGGGCGCCGGCGCCGGCCGGTCGACGTACTCCGGACGGGGCACGGACGCCGGCACCGGCCGACGCGCGGAGATGGTGCCGCGGCTCACGGTCGGGCTGCTCACGGACATGCCGCCGAGTCTAGGCCGCCGCTGGCGGGGCACCCTCGCCCGAGCGCCCGCAGCGGGTGCAGGATGACCGCCATGACGACGGCGTACTTCTTCAACACCCGCACCCGCGTGGTCGAGGAGCTCGAGACCAAGAGCCAGTCCAAGGACCTGCTCGGCCCCTACCCGACCCGCCAGGCCGCCGAGCAGGCCCTCACGAGCGCGGCCCGCCGCACCGAGGACTGGGACGAGCAGGACAAGAAGTGGCGCGACGACGCCTGATCGACGTCTGAGCGCGCCCTGACGGGCGCCCTGACGGGCACGTGCTAGCGCGCCGGCTCGAAGCGGCCGTGGCGCATCACCGACGCGCCGCGCGCGGCGCCCACCTCGGCGGCCACCTCGACGTCGGCGCCGAACCCGCCCGCGACCAGCTCGAGCCCGCTCGCGCAGGCGAGCAGCTGCTCCCGCTCATGACCTCGCACCGAGGCGTACGCCGCCACCGCGGCGAGCACCTCCGGCGAGGGGTGACTCGTGGGGCGCTGGTCCAGCAGCGCGCCGAGCACCGCGCCGGCGCCCCACAGGTCCTCGACGGCAGGCCGCAGCGAGCCGTCGGGCCACCGCTCGCCCGCGGCCACGACCGCGACCACGGCGTCCGACGCGGTGTGCGCGCCGACCCAGCCGGCCACCGCGTCCGCGTCGCGCAGGCACCCACCGAGCACCACGGCGCCACCGGCGGCGCACCGGGCCGCGATGGTCGAGCCGTTCGGCGAGGGCAGCACGAGCCGTGGCGGCAGGGCGTCCACCACCCGCAGCGACACGGGCGACAGGCTCACCTCGCCCGGCCCGGCGGTCCGACGTCCGGCAGCGACCTGGGCACCGACGCGGTCACCGAGCGCGGCTGCCGACGCCGGTCCCCCCGCGTGCGGCCACACCAGGGTGCCGCCGTCGGTCGCGACGCTGAGCGTCGTGGTGAACGACAGCACGTCGACCACGACGACCACCTCGGCGCCCATGGCCACCGCGTCGGCTCCGGTCGGCCCCCAGTCCAGTCGCAGCCGGTGCGACGGCTGTCCGTGCGGATCGCTCACACCGGCTCAGCGATGCAGCTTGGGCAGCACCTCGCGGCCGAAGACCTCGATCCACTCGGCCTGGTTGCGGCCGACGTTGTGGAGGTAGACGCGGTCGAAGCCGAGGTCGACGAAGCGCTGGATGTAGGCGCGGTGCACGTCGGGATCGGCCGACATGATCATGCGGCCCTCGAAGTCCTCGGGGCGGACGAGCGCGGCCATGGCCGCGAAGTCGTGCGGGCTGCGGATGTCGGCCTTGGGGAACTTCATGCCGCCGTTGGGCCACTCGGTGACCGCGTTGGTGACGGCCTCCTCGTCGGTCGCGGCCCACGACAGGTGCAGCTGCAGCACCCTCGGCATCGTGTCGGGGTCCTTGCCGGCCTCTCGGGCGCCCTCGGCGAACTTGTCGAACAGCCCGCCGATCTTCTCCAGCGGCGCCCCGACGGTGATGATGCCGTCGGCGTGCTTGCCGGTGCGCTTGGCGTTGATGGGCCCGGCGGTGGCGACGAGCACCGGCGGCGCCTGCTCGGGCATCGTCCACAGCCGCGCGGTCTCCATCTGGAAGAAGCGCCCCTGGTGCTTGACGTCCTTGCCGGCGAGGGAGGCGTCGAACAGCTTCTTGATGACGTCGATCGCCTCGAACATGCGCAGCGACCGCTCGCCGGCCTCGGGCCAGTAGCCGCCGATGACGTGCTCGTTGAGCGCCTCGCCCGAGCCGACGCCGAGCCAGCTGCGGCCGGGGTACATCGCCTCGAGCGTGGCCGCAGCCTGGGCGACGACGGCGGGGTGGAAGCGGAAGCTCGGGCAGGTGACGCCCGGCCCCATGTCGCCGGTGGTGCGCTCGCCGACGGCGGTCAGCACGTTCCACACGAACGACGCCTGCCCCTGCTGCGGCACCCACGGCTGGAAGTGGTCGGCGGCCATGCAGCCGGAGAACCCGTGGCGCTCGGCCAGCGCCGTCAGCTCGACGACCTCCAGCGGGGGGAACTGCTCCAGCATCGCGGCGTAGCCGATGGTCAGGTCGCTCATGGCGTGCACGCTAGCGTCACTCGAACGACTGCGCCGCGGTGGGGAACGCCCCGTTCCGGACGTCGGCAGCGAAGGCCTGCGCGGCGGTGCGCAGGGTGCCGCGCAGGTCGGCGTACTGCTTGACGAAGCGGGTGGGGGTGCCGCCACGCAGCCCGGCCATGTCCTGCCACACCAGCACCTGCGCGTCGCACCCGGCGCCCGCCCCGATGCCGATCGTGGGCACGTGGAGCACCTCGGTCACGCGCGCCGCGACGTCGACGGGCACCATCTCGAGCACCACCGCGAAGGCACCGGCGGCCTCGAGGGCGCACGCATCGCGGACGAGCGCCTCGCCGGCGTCGCCGCGCCCCTGCACGCGGTAGCCGCCCAGCACGTGCTCGCTCTGCGGGGTGAAGCCGACGTGGCCCATCACCGGGACGCCGGCGGTGACCAGCGCGGCGACGGCCGGTGCCATGGCTCGCCCGCCCTCGAGCTTGACGGCGTGGGCTCCGCCCTCCTTCATCATCCGCACGGCGGTCGCGAGGGCCTGCTCGGGCGAGGCCTGGTAGCTGCCGAAGGGCAGGTCGGCCACGACCATCGCGCGGACGACGCTGCGGCTGACCGCGCGCACGAGCGGCAGCATCTCGTCGACGGTGACCGGCAGGGTCGTCTCGTAGCCGAGGACGTTGTTGGCGGCCGAGTCGCCGACGAGCAGCACCGGGATGCCGGCCTCGTCGAAGATCTCGGCGGTGTACTGGTCGTAGGCGGTGAGCATCGCCCAGCGCTCACCGCGCTCCTTGAGCTGGCGCAGGTGGTGCAGCCGCGTGCGACGCAGCGGTGCGCCTGCGGGCGGCGCCCCCGCCGGGCCGGTGCCGTAGGGCGCCGGCAGCTGGTCGGGCTGGTCGCTCACCAGGTCTCCTCAGGGGTCGCGCAGCCTGCGGCCGTGGGCAGGTCGGTCACGACTGGTCCTCGCGCCACCGGCTGGTCACCGGCAGTCGGCGGTCGCGACCGAAGGCCACCGGCGAGATCTTGGGCCCGGGCGCGAACTGCCGGCGCTTCCACTCGGCGCGGTCGACGAGCGTCACGACCGCGTCGACCACCTCGGGCTCGAACCCCGCCTCCAGCAGCTCGGAGCGCCCCTGCGCGTGCACCACGTAGCGCTCGAGCAGCCGGTCGAGCACCTCGTACGGCGGCAGCGAGTCCTGGTCGGTCTGCCCCGGCCGCAGCTCGGCCGACGGCGGCTTGTCGATCGAGCTGTCGGGGATCGGCGGCACCTGGCCGCGCCGCACAGCCTCGGCGTTGCGCCAGCGCGACAGGGCCCACACCAGCGTCTTGGGGACGTCCTTGAGCGGCGCGTAGCCACCGACGCTGTCGCCGTACAGCGTGGAGTAGCCGACGGCGAGCTCGCTCTTGTTGCTGGTGGCGAGCACGAGGTGGCCCTCGGAGTTGGAGACGCCCATCAGCACGACGCCGCGCACGCGCGCCTGCAGGTTCTCCTCGCTGACGCCCGTGAGGTGCAGGTCGTCGAGGAAGGCGGTGACCATCGCGGCGATCGGCTGCACCCGGTAGTCGCCGCCGATGCGCTTCATCAGGTCGGCCGCGTCGTCCTTGCTGTGCTGGCTGGAGTAGTCGCTCGGCATCGAGATGCCGTAGACGTTCTCGCCGCCGATGGCGTCGGCCGCGAGCGCTGCCACCAGCGCGGAGTCGATGCCGCCGGACACCGCGACGGCCACCGAGGAGAAGCCGTTCTTGCGCACGTAGCCGGCCAGCCCCGTCACCAGCGCCGACCACACCTCGGCGACGTCGTCGAGCCTGTCGGCCACGGCGCGTGGCAGCGGCTCGTACGCCGGCACCGGCGCGTCGCTGACCACCACGTGGGTGGTGCCCGGGGCCGTGCCGCCGACCACGTCGTCGCCGACGGTCGACGGATGCACGTCGAGGTCGACCAGCAGCAGGTCCTCGGCGAACTGCGGGCCCCGGGCCAGCACCTCGCCGTCGGCCGAGACGACCAGCGAGTCGCCGTCGAAGACCAGCTCGTCCTGGCCGCCGACCAGGTTGAGGTAGGCCAGGGCGCACCCGGCCTCGGCGGCGCGCCGGGTCACCAGCGCGAGCCGGGTGTCGTCCTTGTCGCGCTCGTACGGCGACCCGTTGACCACCAGCAGCAGCTCGGCGCCCGCCGCGCGGGTCTGGGCGACAGGTCCGCCCTCCTGCCACAGGTCCTCGCAGATGGCGAGGGCGACGTCGACGCCGGCGACGCGCACGACCGTGAGGTCGTGACCGGGGACGAAGATGCGGAACTCGTCGAAGACGCCGTAGTTGGGCAGGTGGTGCTTGGCCTGCCGCGCCACGACCCGACCGCGGTGCAGCACGGCCACGCAGTTCTGCGGCATCCCCTTGGGCACGCCGGTGCGGCCGTCCTCGCGGACGCCGGTGTCGACGTCGCCGTCAGCGAAGTCGGCGTCGCGGCCACGCGCACGGTCGAGGTAGCCGACCACGACCGGCGTCTCGCCCAGCCCGTCCTCGGCCAGCGCGGCGGCCAGCCGCTGCACCGCGTCAGCGGACGCGTCGACGAACGACCGGCGCAGCGCGAGGTCCTCGACCGGGTAGCCGGTCAGCATCATCTCGGGGAAGGCGACCAGGTGGGCGCCCTGCTCCGCGGCGCGCGCGGCCCAGCTGCGCACCGTCGCGGCGTTGCGCTCGAGGTCGCCGACGACGGCGTCGACCTGGCAGAGGGCGAGGCGCAGCTGCGTCATGACGGGAGCCTAGCCGCGCCGTCCGACGGCCGGTCCTCGCGCGGGGGCCCGCCCCACGTCCCGGCTGCCTAGGATGCGGGGCATGGACAGGCAGCAGGAGTTCGTCCTTCGCACCATCGAGGAGCGCGACATCCGCTTCGTGCGGCTGTGGTTCACCGACGTGCTGGGCACGCTGAAGTCGGTCGCCGTGGCGCCGGCCGAGCTGGAGGGCGCGTTCGCCGAGGGCATCGGCTTCGACGGCAGCGCCATCGAGGGGTTCGCGCGGGTCTACGAGGCCGACATGCTCGTGCGCCCCGACCCCAGCTCGTTCCAGGTGCTGCCCTGGCGCGGTGAGAGCCCCGGCACCGCGCGGATGTTCTGCGACATCCTGCTGCCGGACGGCACCCCGTCGTTCGTCGACCCGCGCAACGTGCTCAAGCGCGCGCTGGCCAAGGCGTCCGAGCTCGGGTTCACCTTCTACACCCACCCCGAGATCGAGTTCTTCCTGTTCGAGCAGGGCGGCAAGCCCGGCGAGCCGCCGGTGCCGGTCGACCAGGCGGGCTACTTCGACCACGTGCCGCACGGCACTGCCCACGACTTCCGCCGGGCGGCGATCAGCCTGCTGGAGTCGATGGGCATCAGCGTCGAGTTCAGCCACCACGAGGGCGCCCCCGGGCAGAACGAGATCGACCTGCGCTACGCCGACGCGCTCACGACGGCCGACAACGTCATGACGTTCCGCGCGGTCATCAAGGAGGTCGCGCTCGAGCAGGGCATCTTCGCCTCCTTCATGCCCAAGCCGTTCGCCGACCAGCCCGGGTCTGGCATGCACACTCACCTGTCGCTGTTCCAGGGTGACGGCAACGCCTTCCACGAGGCGGGGGCGCCCTACCAGCTGAGCAAGGTCGGCCGGCAGTTCATCGCCGGGCTGCTGCGCCACGCCGGCGAGATCACCGCGGTCACGAACCAGTGGGTCAACTCCTACAAGCGCCTCATGGGCGGCGGCGAGGCGCCGGCGTACGTGTGCTGGGGCCACAACAACCGCTCGGCGCTGGTGCGCGTCCCGATGTACAAGCCGCTCAAGGGTCAGTCGACGCGGGTCGAGGTGCGGTCGGTCGACTCGGCGTGCAACCCCTACCTCGCGTTCGCGGTCATGCTCACCGCCGGGCTCCGGGGCATCGAGGAGGGCTACGACCTGCCCGACGAGGCCGAGGACGACGTGTGGAGCCTGTCGGAGGCCGAGCGCAAGGCCCTCGGCATCGCCCAGCTGCCGGGCAGCCTGTCCGAGGCCATCGCGCTCATGGAGGGCAGCGAGCTCGTCGCCGACACCCTCGGCGAGCACGTGTTCGACTACTTCCTGCGCAACAAGCGGGCCGAGTGGGCGGAGTACCGCCACCAGGTGACGTCGTACGAGCTGGGGCGCTACCTGCCCCTGCTGTGATGCAGAGCCGTTGTGGCGCAACGCTCTGGTGCATCAACCGGCGGGCTTGGCGTAGCGGTCGCGCAGGATCGACCGCCGCCGGGTGCCCTCGCTGTTGGCGCCCTTCTGGATGAGCACCAGGTTGTGGTAGGCGTGCACCGCGGTGACGTGGAGGTCGGTGTACGTCGGCGCGTACGGCTCGTCGACGAACTCCTCGTAGTTCAGGCCGTCGACGAGGTCCTTGACCATGGCCATGCTCGTCGTCGGGTCGTGCCGGTCGTCGCTGCCCTGCCACTCGGGCCAGTACGACGTCTGCAGGTCCTCGATCGCGTAGATGCCGTCCTTGTGCAGCAACGGGAACAGCGTCTCGAAGCTGGTGCGCACGTGAGGCGACAGGTGGCTGCCGTCGTCGACGACGACGTCGAGCCGGCCGATCTGCTCGACGACCAGGCGCAGGGTGTCGGGTCGTGACTGGTCGGCGCGGAAGATGTGGATCCGCTCCTCCTGCAGCGCCGTCTTGTCGTGCAGGTCGAGGCCGAACACGCGGGCACGGGGGAAGAACGCCTTCCACATCCGCAGCGACTCGCCCCCCTGCGTCGGGTCGGTGTAGCCGCCGACGCCGATCTCGAGCAGGTTGATGGGCTCGTCGCGCAGGTGGGCCAGGTGGGTCTGGTAGTGCTGGGCGTAGCGGTGCTGGCCCCACTTGTCGGTGCCGTGCAGCGCGGCGAGCTCGGGCAGGCTCGGCCGTGGCGCGGGCGGCGGGGGCGGCGGCGGCTCGGGCTCGGGCGGTGGGGCCAGCCGCTCGCGGGCGACCTCGAGGTCGTTCTCGAGCTGCGCCCAGACGGTGGCGGTCTTGCGGGTCAGGGTGAACCCGGCCCGACGGGTGGCCTTGCGCAGCCGGGCGGAGACAGGCGGGACTCGGGACGGCTGGGGCACCTGCGCACCTTCGGTCGGGGTCGGTGGTCGCCCACCGTACACAGCGGCGGCGCCTGCCCCAGGCAGCCTCGCCGGGTGCCCGCGTGGCGGTCCGTGGCGGGGCGTGTCAGGCGAGCGGCTGAGCGAGCGGTCGGGCGAGCGGCCGGGTGAGCGGCCGGGCGAGTGGGGTCGCGGCAGGCCGCTAGCGTGGACCAGGTGACCAGCGTCCGCTCCACGAGCCTCGCCGGCCGGCTGGCCCGGCTGGGGTTCGGGGACCCGGCGCGCGCCGCCACCGCGCTGGTCGACCCTGCGCTGCGGCCGCTGCTGCCGCCCGCGCAGGGCGGTGTGGTCGACGCGCCGGCCGACACCGGTGTCGACGAGGACCTGCTGCTCGACCTCGCCGACTCGCCCGACCCCGACATGGCCCTGCTGGGCCTGGTGCGGCTGCTGGAGTCGGTCGCGCGGGTGGCCGGCGGGCCGCGCGCCGCCGCGGGCCTCGACCGGCTGGTCGAGCGGCTGCGGCAGCCGTGCCCGCTGCGTCGCCGGCTGCTGGCTGTGCTCGGTTCGTCCGCCGCGCTCGCCGACCACCTCGCGCGCCACCCCGGCGACTGGGCCGTGCTCGAGGAGCAGGAGCCGCCGGACGAGACCGAGCTCCGCACCGCCCTGCTGAAGGCCGTCGGGGCCGACCCCGCTGCTGCGACGCCGGTCGCCCTGGAGGGTGGCCGCGCCGGGCACGACCGGCTGCGCCTGGCCTACCGGCGCCGGCTGCTGTCGATCGCGGGCCGCGACCTCGGGTGCCCGCACCCCACGGCGCTGATGCCCGCCGTCGGCCGCGAGCTGGCCGACCTCGCGGCGGCGGCGCTCGAGGCGGCCCTCGCGATCGCCCGCGCCGAGCTGCCCCCCGACGCCACCCCCTGCCGGCTCGCAGTCATCGGCATGGGCAAGTGCGGTGGGCGCGAGCTCAACTACGTGAGCGACGTCGACGTGGTCTTCGTCGCCGAGCCGGTCCGGGCGGACGCCGGCTCCGCCGTGAGCGCGCCGGCGGGGCCCGGTTCGACGGCCGAGGAGCAGGCGGCGCTGGCGACGGCGACGCAGCTGGCGAGCGCGCTGATGCGCGCGTGCTCGGCGTCGACGTCCGAGGGGACGCTGTGGCCGGTCGACGCGGGGCTGCGGCCCGAGGGCAAGCAGGGCCCCCTGGTGCGCACGCTCGCCAGCCACCGCAGCTACTACGACCGCTGGGCCAAGACCTGGGAGTTCCAGGCGCTGCTCAAGGCGCGTCCGGTGGCCGGCGACCGCGAGCTCGGGCAGGCCTACGTCGACACCGTCGAACCGCTGGTGTGGCAGGCCGTGGCGCGCCCGCACTTCGTGCAGGACGTGCAGGCCATGCGCCGCCGCGTCGAGCAGCACCTGCCGCGAGCCGAGGCCGGGCGCGAGCTCAAGCTCGGGGTCGGGGGCCTGCGCGACGTCGAGTTCAGCGTCCAGCTGCTGCAGCTGGTGCACGGGCGCGACGACGCGACGCTGCGCGACCGCACCACGCTCACCGCTCTCGCGGCCCTCGCCGACGGCGGCTACGTCGGCCGCGACGACGCCGCGAGCCTCGACGCCGCCTACCGTCTGCTGCGCGCGCTCGAGCACCGCATCCAGCTGGTGCGGCTGCGGCGCACCCACCTGATGCCGACCGCCGACGCCGACCTGCGCCGGCTCGGCCGCCAGCTCGCCCACCGGGCCGACCCCGCGCGCGCGGTGGTGGCGCAGTGGCAGCGGCAGGCGCGCGAGGTGCGCCGGCTGCACGAGCGGCTGTTCTACCGGCCCCTGCTCGGTGCCGTGGCGCAGCTGTCGTCGGACGACGTGGGGCTGAGCGCCGGTGCCGCCCGGCAGCGGCTCACGGCGCTGGGCTACCGCGACCCGACGGGTGCGCTGCGACACCTCGAGGCGCTGACGACCGGGATCCGGCGTCGCACCGCGATCCAGCGCCACCTGCTGCCCGTCATGCTCGGGTGGTTCGCCGACGAGGCCGACCCCGACGCCGGGCTGCTCGCCTTCCGGCGGCTCAGCGACGAGCTGGGCGGCACCCACTGGTACCTGCGGATGCTGCGCGACCAGGCGGCCGCGGCGCAGAACCTCGCGCACGTGCTCGCCCGCAGCCGGTTCGCCGGCGAGCTGCTGCAGCACGCACCCGAGAGCGTGGCCGTGCTGGGCGACGACACCGGGCTGCGGCCGCGCCACGACGACGCGCTGCTCGCCGAGGTGCTCGGCGTGGTGGCGCGCCACGACGACCCGCAGCGCGCGGTGCTGGCCGGGCGCGGGGTGCGCCGCCGCGAGCTGTTCCGCATCGCCGCCGCCGACCTGCTCGGCCGGCTCGAGCTCGACGACGTCGAGCGCGCCCTGACGGCCGTCGGCGCGGCGGTGCTCGAGGGCGGGCTGCAGGCGGCCTGCCGCTCGGTGGAGCGTCAGCTCGGCACCGAGCTGCCGACCCGGGTGCTCGTGGTCGGCATGGGCCGCTTCGGTGGTCGCGAGCTCGGCTACGGCAGCGACGCCGACGTGCTCTTCGTGCACGACCCGCTGCCGGGCGCCGACGAGCAGGCGGCGCAGCAGGCGGCGCTGGCGGTGGCCGGTGAGCTGCGGCGGCTCATGGCGCTGCCCGGCCCCGACCCGTCGCTGCAGCTGGACGCCGACCTGCGGCCGGAGGGCAAGCAGGGCCCGCTGGTGCGCACCCTCGCGTCCTACCGCGCCTACTACGGGCGCTGGTCGCTGGTCTGGGAGGCGCAGGCGCTGCTGCGCGCCACGCCGCTGGCCGGCGACGCCCAGCTCGGCCGCGACTTCACGGCCCTGATCGACCCGGTGCGGTGGCCGTCAGGCGGCATCAGTGACTCCGACGTCCGCGAGGTGCGCCGGGTCAAGGCGCGCATCGAGGCTGAGCGGCTGCCGCGCGGCGGCGACCGCACCCGCCACCTCAAGCTGGGCCGGGGCGGCATGGCGGACGTCGAGTGGACCGTCCAGCTGCTGCAGCTGCGGCACGCCCACGAGGTGCCCGCGATGCGCCACACCGGCACCGTCACCGCGCTGCTCGCCGCCACGGACGCCGGGCTGCTGGCGCCCGCCGACGCCGAGGTGCTCGAGCGCGCCTGGACGCTCACCTCGCGGCTGCGCAACGCCGCGGTGCTCTGGCGCGGCCGGCCCGTCGACGCGCTGCCGAGCGACCTGCGCGACCTGGACGGGGTCGCTCGCATCGTCGGCTACCCGCCGCTGTCGCCGGCGCAGGTGATCGACGACTACCAGCGCGTCACCCGGCGCGCCCGCCAGGTCGTGGATCGGGTCTTCTACGCCTGAGCCGGCTGGTCCGTGCCGTCGCGGTGCTCGCCCGCAGCCAGCAGCCGCACCGCGAGCAGGGCGACGTCGTCGGCCGGCCGGCCCCCGCCGACGAGAGCCCTCAGCACCTCGTCGGCCAGGGTGTGCAGCGGCTGGTCGGCGAGCCCACCGAGCACCTGCTCCAGCCGGGCGGTGTCGGCGTCGAGGTCGCTGCCGCGCCGCTCGACCAGGCCGTCGGTGTAGAGCACGAGGGTGTCACCGGCCCGCAGCTCGATGACGTGGTTGTGGCGGGGCGTGGCGGGGTCGATGCCGAGCAGCAGGTCGGCCCGGCGGTCCAGGGCGGTGACCCGGCCGCCTGCGTGCACGACGACCGGCGCGGGGTGGCCGGCGTTCGACCACGTCAGCCGCCAGCACGGCTGCGGCCCGTCGACCGGCTCCAGCCGGGCGAGGACGACGGTCGCCATGGTGGTGATGGACAGCCCCCGCATGGCCCGGTCGACCCGGCTGAGCACCGAGGCGGCGCCGTCGTCGGACTCGTGGGCGAAGCCCCGCAGCAGGGGTGCGAGCTGGGCCTGCCAGCTGGTGGCGAGCGAGTCGTGCCCAGCGACGTCACCGATGGCGACGAGGGCGCCGCCGCCCGGTGTCGCCGAGCCCCAGTAGAAGTCGCCGCCCACCTGCGCCTCATGGGCCGCGGGCACGTAGCGCGAGGTGATGTCGAGACCCGGCACCACGGGCAGCGGCGGCAGCAGGTGGCGCTGCAGCAGCTCGGCGGTGCTGCGCTGCCGGCCGTACATCTGCGCGTTGTCGATGGCGAGGCCGGCGCGGCGTCCGACCTCGGTGGCGGTCTCGAGGTCGGCCTGGCTGAAGGGCGGGTGGCCGTCGGCGCCCGACAGCACGATGACGCCCAGCACGCGGTCGCGGCTGGTCAGCGGCACGACCATCAGGTGCCGGCTGCCGATGCGCCGCAGCAGCCGGGTCAGCTCGTCATCGGCCCAGCTGCTGCCCAGCGCCTCGTCGGTGGCGTCGTTGGACAGGATCGGCAGCCCGGTGCGGACCACGCGCTCGGACCGCGACGTCGCGTCGGCGCTGCTGGTGTGCAGGGTGGTGAACCGCTCGACGTCGGCGACCAGGGTGGCGTCGCGGTGGGTGACGACCGAGTGGTGGCGCCGGCCGTCGCCGTCGACGAGGGTGACGGCCGCCCAGTCGGCGAGCCGGGGCACGAGCAGCTCGAGGAGCCGGCTGAGGGCCTCGTCGACGTCGAGGGTGCTGACCAGGGCCCGCGTCATCTCGCTGAGCAGCTCCAGCCGCTCACGGGCGCTGCGGGCCTCGGCGAGCGCCTGCTGCTGCTCCTGCGCCCCGCGGTGGCGGGCGGTGATGTCGTGCAGCACGACGCTGAGCCCCTCGGGCGTCGCCCAGGTGCGGATCTCGAACCGGCCGTAGGGCGGTCCCGGCCGGTTGGCCTCGATCGTCTGCGGGTGGCCGCCGCGCATCGCCTCGACCATCGTGCGCTCGTAGTCGCCGCCCACCGCCTGGGGGAAGACCTCCCACAGCACCTGCCCGACCAGCTCGGACGACGACCGGCCCAGCACCTGCTCGGCCTGGGCGTTGAGGTGGGTGAAGCGCCACTCGCGGTCGAGGCTGTAGTAGGCGTCGGTCATCCACTCGATGACGCCCTGCAACCGGTCGCGCCACTCATGGACGTTGGTCGAGTCGAACGCGGCGCCCACGAACCGCACACCCCGCTCGGTCACCAGCCGCCGGCCCCGGGCGCTGATCCAGCGCACCTGCCCGTCGGGCAGCACGGTGCGGTACTCCTCGACGAACTCGCCGCCGTGCCGCACGACCGCGTCGACCGCGTCGGCGACCCGGCGCGCGTCGAGCTCGTGGACGCGGTCGGAGAAGTCGTCCAGGTGGCCACCGAAGCTGCGGCGGTCGTGGCCGAACATCTCGAGCAGCCGGTCGCTCCACCACAGCCGTCCGGTGGTCGGATCGAGCTCGAAGCCGCCGACGTCGGCGGCGCCGAGGGCGACCTCCAGGCGGGTGGAGCTGAGGGCGAGGTCGGCGCTGACGGCGCGCAGCTCGAGCTCGGCGCTCGCGCTGCGCGCCAGCCGCTGCAGCACGGCCACCTCGGCCGGCGACCACTCGCGGCCCGCGACCTGGTCGACCGACAGCACCCCGACGGGCATGTCGCCGATCAGCAGCGGCACCCCGAGGTAGCCGCCGATACCGCGCACGCTGCCGCGCACCCGCGGGTCGCCCTGCACGTCGGGCACCGATCCGAGCCCGGTGCGCAGCGTCAGGTCGGTGAGCGCGCGCCGGTACTCGGCGGCCGCGGGGTCGTCGCTGCCGGTCGAGCCGGCCATGACCTCGGTGAGCGAGCGCAGCGAGGCCTGCGCGTAGTCGACGGCCAGGACGTCGCGGGCGAGCTCGACGAAGTCCTGCAGCACGTCGGCGTCGAGCCCCAGACCGAGCAGCCGGTTGACTGCGGCGAGGCGCTCGGGGTCGTCCAGCGCCGGCCGCACCTGCAGCGACAGCCACATCTGCTTGCCCTCGGGGGTGTCGCGCATGCCCCAGTCGTGCGCGAGCGCGCTCACGATCAGCAGGCCGCGGCCGCCGTCCACGCGCTCGAGGTCACGCTCGGCGACGTAGCGGTGGCCGGCGTCCAGGCCGTCCGTCGAGGGTGGCGGCGCGGGCGCGGTGTCGTCGACCGCCACCTCCACGGTGCCCGCCGACGCGTCGTAGGTGAGCGTGACCTGCGCGGCGCTGCCCGCGTGCAGCATGGCGTTCGTCGCGAGCTCGCTGACGACCAGCACCACGGTGTCGGCGTGGGCGTCCAGCCCCCACGAGCGCACCGTGTCACCGGCCCAGCGCCGCGCCGCCCTCACGTGCGCGACATCGGGGCCGAACATGGCGCTCACCGCACGTGGCACCGCTGCCCCCTTTGCCCTGCGGCCTCCCGCGCCCGCCGCCCGAGCGCAACCGGTCCATCGTGCCAGGTGGGGCGGCGTGTGCCCCCTCGCGGCGCGGTCGGCAAGCCGGTCACCACCGGACGCCGTAGCGTTCCGCGCGTGCGGGCACTGGTCGTCGAGCAGGGGTGGAGCAGGGGGGCGCTGGCCGCGGTGCGGGCCCTGGCCGCGGCCGCGTGGACGGTCGGGGTGGCTGCCCCGCAGGCTGGCGGGCTGGCGTGGTCGTCGCTCGCTGCACGTCACCGACACCTGGTGCGCGGCGTCGCCGACGGCGTCGACGGCTTCGTCGCGTCGGTGGCCGGCGTCGTGCGGCGCGGCGGCTACGACGTCGTGTTCGGCGCGGGGGAGGCCGAGCTGCTCGCCCTGTCGGCCGGCCGCGACCAGCTGCCCGCCGTGTTCCCCCACGCGCCGCACGACGTCGTGCTGCGCGCGGTCGACAAGGCCAGCCTCGCCGAGGCCGCGGTCGGCGTCGGCCTGGGCGTGCCGGAGGTGATCGGGGCCGACGACGTGCCCGACGAGCACACCCCCGTGGTGGTGAAGGCGCGGCTGCACGCCCGACCCGACGTCGTCGGCGCCCCGCCACGCATCGACACCACCGTGGTGGTCGGGCGGACGGCGGTGCTCGCGCGCACCCAGGAGATCCGCGAGGTCGGCGGCGACCCGCAGGTGCAGCGGTTCCACACCGGCACCCTCGTCGCCTACAGCGCCGTCCGGGCCCACGACGGCGTCGTCGCCGAGAGCCTGCAGCAGGCCGCCCGCATCTGGCCGACAGGTGCGGGCGCGAGCTGCCGCGCCACCACGCTGCCCGTGGGCCCCTCGGTGACCGGACCGACCGGCGAGCTGGCCCGTCGCTCCGCCGCGCTGCTGGACGCGCTCGGCTGGTTCGGGCTCGCCGAGCTGCAGTACCTCGTGGGCGCCGACGGCGTGCCGCGGCTGATCGACCTCAACGGCCGCTTCTACGGGTCGCTGTCGCTCGCCGTCCGCGCCGGCGCCAACCTGCCTGCGGCGTGGGCCGACCTCGCCGTCGGGCGGCGGACCGCCGCGGTGGTGCGAGCCCGCGCCGGCGTGCGCTACCAGTGGGGCACGGCCGACGTCCGGCGTGCTCTCGCCGAGCGGCGCGGCGGGCTGCTCGCCGACCTGGCCGGCACCGCCGCCTACGGCGTGGGCGCCGGGCACAGCGTGGCCGACGTCCGCGACCCGTGGCCCGCGGTCGCCCGGCTGCGGGACGCTCTGGGCAGCTGAGCGGTCAGCGCAGGTGCGAGCTGTCGTCGTAGCGCACCAGGTGGGCGCCGGTGCCGTCGGCGTCGAGCCGCACCTCGGTCACGGACGTCGGCCCGTGCACCATGCGGTGCACCGACGTCAGGGGCGCCTCGAGCACCGCGAGCACCGACAGCCGGACCGGGTACAGGTGGCTCACGACGACCGCGGTGCCGCTCGGGTGGCGCTGTCGCAGCCGCTCGCGCGCCGCGGCCACGCGGGTGGCGACCTGCGCGACCGACTCACCGCCCGGCGCGGCGAGCTCGGGGTCGAGGCGCCACCGGGCCAGCAGCCCGGGATCGCGCCGCTCGACCTCCTCACCGGTCAGCCCCTCCCAGCCACCGAAGTCGATCTCGCGCAGGTCGTCGTCGGTCTGCACCTGCAGCCCCAGCGCGCCAGCCACGGCCTGCGCGGTCTGCTGCGCCCGGCGGACCGGGCTGCTGACGACCGCGGCCACCGGCCCGCGCGCGCCGGCCAGCCGCGCGGCCACGGCCGCCGCCTGCCGCTCGCCCACCTCGGACAGTGGCGGGCTGGCGCCCGTGCAGCCGCTGTAGCGGCGTTCGGCGGTGTGGGCGGTCGCGCCGTGCCGCACGAGCAGCAGCGTCGTCCCGGCTGGCGTCATCAGGTGGCTCTCGTCCCGGCGAGGAAGGCGCGGGACCGTCGCCGCATCGCCCACCCTACGGGCCCTGTCCGCGGCGGTCGTGAGGCCGGTGCCGCGGTGCCGGCGCCTGCAGGAGGTGGGCCCATCGCCGCTCGCCGGACGACGGTGGGCGCGGTGTAGGGTCCGGTTCCCATCCGCTGCACCGCCTGCCCCGCAGAGCGGGACGAGTCCTCAACGAGGAGGCCTTGTGAAGCTGTCGTCCGTGCGCGCTGGACGCCTCACCCCGACCAGGCGACGGGCCGGTGCGGCTGTCGCCGCCGGCGCGTCGGTGGTCCTCGCCGCGACCGGCGTGGCCCTCGGTGCCGGCCCCGCCGGCGCCACCCCTCCGGCAGCCGCTGCCCCGAGCGCCACCCGCGCCGCCGTGACGCCGCTGCCCGCTGCCGCGGCCGGCCGCGACGTGCTGGCGAACCTGTGGGAGTGGAACTGGCCGTCCGTCGGCCGCGAGTGCACCCAGGTGCTCGGCCCCGCCGGCTACGGCGGTGTGCAGGTGGCCCCGCCCGCCGACAGCCTGTCGCGCGACTACACCAGTGACGACGCTCCGCTGCTGCACCCGTGGTGGGAGGTCTACCAGCCCGTCAGCTACGCCCTGAACGGGCGCATGGGCACCGAGCAGCAGTTCCGCGACATGGTCTCCGCCTGCCGGGCAGCGGGCGTCAAGGTCTACGTCGACGCCGTGATCAACCACATGACCGGCCAGGGCACCACCTCCTACGGCGGCGTGACCTACTCGCACTTCGCCTACCCCGGCCTCTACACCGCGGCCGACTTCCACCAGAGGGGTCGTGAGTGCAGCAGCACGACCGGTGGCATCGAGGACTTCAACGACTACCGCCAGGTCACCACCTGCGAGCTCGTCGGGCTCGCCGACCTGCGCACCGACTCGCCCGCCGTCCGCACCAGGATCGCGGGCTATCTGAACAAGCTGCTGTCCTACGGCGTCAGTGGTTTCCGCGTCGACGCCGCCAAGCACGTCGGTGAGGACGACCTCGCGGCGATCCAGGCGCTGCTCAACCCGACGGCCGACGGCGAGAAGGCGTACGTCGCGCTCGAGGTGTTCCCCGGCAGCCCGGGCAGGCTGACACCGCAGGCGTTCAGCAGGGTCGGTGACGTGCTCGGTTTCGACTACGCCTACCAGCTCAAGAACGCGTTCAAGAGCTACCCGGTGGGCGCGACCGGCAACATCAGCTCGCTCAAGGTGTTCGGCGAGGCGGCAGGCCTCGTGGGCAGCGACGCGTCGCTGGTGTTCATCGAGAACCACGACACCGAGCGGGGCAGCGACACCCTGAGCTACAAGGACGGCGCGACCAACGTCATCGCCAACCAGTTCATGCTCGCCTACCCCTACGGAACGCCGCAGGTCTACTCCGCCTTCGCGTTCACCAACGGCTACGACTCGCCGCCGGCCGACGCCACGGGCTACGTCACCAACACCAGCTGCAGCAACGGCACCTGGGTCTGCGTCGACCGCTACACCGCCATCCGCTCGATGGTCGGTTTCCACAACTACGTGGGTTCCGAGCCGATCGAGAACTGGTACGACGACGGCGACAACTTCGTCGCGTTCAGCCGCGGCGACCGCGGGTTCTTCGCCGTCAACAACTCCACCCGCGCCAAGGGCGTTCGGCTGCAGACGGGCCTGGCCCGCGGCAGCTACTGCGACATCTCCGACGGGGGTGTCATCGGCGGCAGGTGCGTCGGCGCCCGCATCACGGTTGGTGCGAACGGTGTCGCGACGATGCGCGTCAGCGGCAAGGACGCCATCGCCTTCCGCGCCACCGACCGCGTGCGCAGCTGACCGTCCGAGCGCGCAGTGGCCACCGGCCGTCTGTCCTGTCCGGGCCGGCGGACGGCGGCCGGCGGTCGACCGGGCTTCGACCGGGCTAGAACGTTGGTTGCGCAGGGGGTGGTGCACCTAGAGTGGAGCGATGGCCTCGCGCATCTCCGAGCTGGTCGTCGACTGCCGTGATGCGCCCGGGCTCGCGCGCTTCTGGTGCGAGGTGCTCGGCTTCGTCGTCCTCGACACCGACGACGGCGTGATCGAGGTCGGGCCGCTGCAGGGTTTCGGGGGCCTTCAGCCCACGATGGTGTTCAGCCCGACGTCCGAGCCGGGCACCGGTAAGCGGCGGCTGCACATCGACGTCAACCCCACCGACCGCGACCAGGACGCCGAGCTCGAACGACTTCTCGCCCTCGGCGCGCGCCCGGCTGACATCGGTCAGACCGGCGAGGAGTCGTGGCACGTCCTGCTCGACCCGGAGGACAACGAGTTCTGCCTGCTGCGACGCCGCCTCGCCTGAACCGCACCGGTGAGCCGCCGGTCGCCGTCACGTGCGATCGCGATCGTGCCTGGGGTCGCGTGGGTGCATCGCGAGGGCGCCTTCGGCCGCCCACTCGCGCGGGTGCGTTCCACTCTGCGGCGGGGTGACATGGTGACGTGTGAGGATGTCGAGGTGGAGTTGGCCCGGCTCAAAGAGAGCTTGGGTGCCGCGCTCGTCGGAGCGTCGAGCCCCTTGATCGCCGCAGAGCAGCTGTGCCACGCGTGCGTGGGCCTGCTCGACGTCGATGGTGCCTCGATCTCGCTCATCGACGCCGGCGGCGCGATGCAGGGGACGTTCGGGTCCAGTGGTGCCGTGAGTCGAGAGCTCGACGAGCTCCAGTTCACCTATGGGCAGGGGCCGTGCTTGGACGCGTTCACGCAGAACCGGCCGGTCTACGTGGAAGATCTCGACCTGCCCGGCGAGGACCGCTGGCCCGCGCTGGCGGAGGCGGTCCTGGAGCATGGCGTTCGGGCGGTGTACGCCCTGCCGGTGACGGTCGCGAGCAAGCCGATCGGCGCCCTCGATCTGTTTCGGCTTCGCAGCGGTCCCCTCGACGGTGACGCGTTGACGGGCGGGCTGTGGGCTGCCGGGTTGGCGGCGCTGCCCCTGCTGGACCTGATGAACGCCGACCTCGACTGGCAAGCCGCCGCCACGGGTCAGTACGGGTTGCAGCAGCTCGCGTCCCTCGAACGCGTCGAGGTCTACCAAGCCACCGGGATGATCGTCGGGGGACTCCAGGTCGAACCCGCAGAGGCGCTGGTCAGGCTTCGAGCCCATGCCATCACGCGCGGCCTGACGGCGAGCCAGGTGGCCTACCAGATTCTGGACCGTCGCCTGGTCGCTGAGGACGGCGACCTGTGGCCCGGCGACGGGAGCACCCCGTGAGCGGGCACGAGGCCCGGCGCGAGGACGACGTCGTCGCGGCGTTCGTGGCGATGGCGGGCAGCCTGGTCGCGGGCGAGGACGTGACAGATCTCCTGGCCACGCTCGCGAGCGAGTGCGCCCGGCTGCTCGACGTCAAGCATGCGGGACTGCTGCTCGCGGACCGCCGCGGCACGCTGCACGTCGTCGCGGCGTCCTCGGAGCGCGCCGCGGATCTGGAGGCGTTCCAGGCCCAGCGAGGGCAGGGCCCGTGTCACGACGCGTACAGCGAAGGACGGCCGGTCCTGGTCCCCGACGTCGCCGCCGCCACCGACCGGTGGCCGGCTTTCGTCCCGGTGGCGCTGAGCCAGGGCGTGGCGAGCGTGCATGCCGTACCGCTGCGGCTGCGCGATCGGGTCCTCGGCGCGCTTGGCCTGTTCGGGTCATCGCCTGGTGAGCTCAACCCGCAGGACCTGCGCCTCGCTCAGGGCCTGGCGGACGTCGCGACGATCGCGCTCGTGCAGGAGCGGCTCGTGGCCGACCAGGAAGCCGTGAACGAGCAGCTCCAGACCGCCCTGGACAGCCGTGTCGTGCTGGAGCAGGCCAAGGGGGTGCTCGCTCAGCGCGGCCTGGACATGGAGCAGGCTTACGCGGTGCTGCGCCAGTACGCCCGCGATCACAACCTCAAGATCGCCGACGTGGCGCGCGCGCTGGTGCAGCGGACCCTGCCGGCGGGGATCGTGCTGGACCACGCCTCGTCGCATCGCCCCCGCACGGACTGAGGGCCTGTCGGGGCGGTGCCGGCGTACCGCGCCGTCGGACAGTGACCCAGCTCGCGGCCGGCCCTGGCGTGCCGGCAGCGCAACCAGCCCGTGCACCGTGACTATCTGTGTAAGATTCGTCACAGCACACCCAGGTGGTGTGCCCCGTCTAGATCCCGCGGGTGGATCGAACGCGGGTGGGGACGGTCATGGTCAGTGAACGCCAGCTGTCGGCGGTGCTCAGCGACTTCGCGCGCACGATGGTGACCGACTTCCCGATCCAGGCCATCTTGGACGAGCTCGTCGACCGCATCGTCGAAGTGCTGCCCGTCACCGCCGCTGGCGTCAGCCTCATCGAAGTTGGCTCCGCTCCGCACTACGTCGCCGCGTCCAACGCCGGGGCGCTGCAGCTCGAGCAGCTGCAGACTGCCCTGGGGCACGGGCCCTGCGTGACCGCGTACACCACCGGACACCCGGTCTGCATCTCAGACCTGCACGCCACCGACGACTACCCGGAATTCACGGCGATCGCCGCAAGCACCGGCATCACGGCGGCGTTCGCCATCCCGCTGCGGCACGGCGACGAGCGACTTGGTGCGCTCGACCTGTTCCGCGACACCCCTGGGCCGTTGTCGGCCGCCGACCTGGCAGCTGCACAAACGCTGTCCGAGGTGACCACCGCCTACCTGCTGAACGCCCGCGCCCGCGAGCAGGCATTCGCCGTGGCCGAGCGGTTCCGGAACGGGGCGCTGCACGACGCTCTGACCGGCCTGCCGAACCGGGCCCTGCTGCATCAGCGACTCGAGCACGCCGCCGCGCGGGCGCGACGCAGTCACGCCAACGCGGCGGTGCTGTTCGCCGACCTCGACGGGTTCAAGCAGGTCAACGACACCTACGGCCACTCGGTCGGCGATGCGCTGCTGGTTGCTGTGGCACACCGGCTGCAGTCGCTGCTGCGCCCCGGGGACACCCTGGCCCGGGTGTCAGGCGATGAGTTCGTCATCCTGTGCGAGGACATCGCCGCGACCAGCGACGTGGAGACTCTCGCGCGGCGCGTCGATGAGGCGTTCACCCGACCGTTCGACCTGCTCCACGGCGGCGCCGGAGCAGCCATGGGCGGGGTCGCGCCGGGCCGAGCGCTCAGCGGGGCCGACCCGGGCGGACCTGGACAGGGGGGCCGGCTGCAGGTTCGCGTCTCGGCCAGCGTCGGCATGGCCTACGCCGGCCGAGCCGAGGACATCAGTCACCGCCTGGTTCGTGAGGCCGACACCGCCATGTACCAAGCCAAGCGCAAGGGCGGTGCGGCCCACCAGCTCATCGACCTCCGCGAGGCGAGACAGACCGCTGACCGCCTCGAGCTCGTCGGTGACCTGCAGGCGGCCTTCGCTGCCAGGCAGCTGAACGTGGTGTACCAGCCGATCGTGCGGATGGCTGATGGTTCAGTCAGTGGGGTCGAGGCGCTGCTGCGCTGGTCGCACCCGCTGCGCGGGCCGGTCGACCCGCTGACGGTCGTGTCGATCGCCGAGCAGAGCTCGCTGATCCTGGACGTCGGTGCCTGGGTGCTGCGCACCGCCTGCACCGACCACCGACGGTTGGCGTCTGCACACGGCGGCTGCCCCCTCGACATGGCAGTCAACGTCTCCGCCCGGCAGCTGATGGACCCCGACTACCCCACACAGGTCGCCGACGTCCTCGACGACACCGGCACCGATCCGGCCTGCGTGATCCTGGAGATGACGGAGGGGATCTTCCTCGACGACCCAGGACGGACCGTTGCGGTCCTTGGTCAGCTCAAGAGCCTCGGAGTGCGCCTGGCGTTGGACGACTTCGGGACCGGCTACTCCTCGCTGAGCTACCTGCGGCAGTACCCCGTCGACATCGTCAAGATCGACCAGGGGTTCATCGCCGACATCGGGCAGCAGCCCAGCGGCAGCGCCATCATCGGCGCGGTCACCAACCTGGCGCACGTCCTCGGCCTGACGGTCACCGCCGAGGGCGTCGAGACCGCAGCCCAGCACGACGAGGTCACCAGCATCGGCTGTGAGTACGCACAGGGATACCACTACTGGCGGCCGCACACCCTCGAGCACCTCAGCGCACAGCTGCGCCAGCACACCACCAGTCATCGGGCCTGATGGACACGCCGCGTCGTCAGCTGCGATGCGACAAAGCCACGGGCGCTCAGCAGTCCCGTCTCACCGGTCTGCGACACTCGCCGCCATGCGGATCACGGTGTGCGAGCTGCGCACTCTCGCGGGGGCGCTGGAGGAGGACTGGGCGGGCCTGGTCGAGCACGTGGCGGCTGAGCGGGCGCAGCTGGTCGTGCTGCCCGAGCTGGGCTTCGCGCCGTGGTTCGCCGCGCAGAAGCCCGTCGACGACGGTCCGTGGCGGGCTTCGGTGTCGGCGCACGAGGCTTGGCTGCAGCGGTTGGCCGAGCTGCCCGCGGCGGTGATCGGGACGCGCCCGGTGGACCGGGCGAACGGCCGACGCAACGAGGCCTACGCTGCCGAGGCCGGTGGCCCGCTGCGGGCGCTGCACGACAAGAGCTACCTGCCGGACGAACCGGGTTTCTGGGAGGCGTCGTGGTACGGGCGGGGCAGCGGCGGCCACGCCGTCCACGACCTCGCCGGGCTGCGCGCCGGGGTGCTGGTGTGCACCGAGCTGTGGTTCCTCGAGCACGCCCGCGCGTACGGGCGGGACGGGGCGCACGTCGTTGCGACTCCCCGCTGCACGCCTGCGTCGTCGCTGGACACGTGGCTCGCAGGAGGGCGCACCTGCGCCGTGCTGTCAGGGGCATGGTCGATGTCGTCGAACTCCGCGCAGCCCGAGCACGGCGGGTTGGGCTGGGCGATCGATCCGGAGGGCGAGGTCGTGGCGACCACGTCGCGCGAGCGCCCCTTCGTCACGGTCGACATCGACCTGGCAGACGCCGACGCCGCGAAGGAGCGCTACCCGCGCTACGTCCCCGACCTGCCGCAGCAGCCGGACGCCCTGATGGGCACTCACTGACGTCGCCGCGTGGCTCCGCCTGGGGTGGTGGCGCGAACGAGCCCGCACGGACCGCCGTGGCAGTGGTGCCGGCGGCTCGTGCGGGCTCGTCGCGCCCCTCAGGGCTCAGATGTCGAAGTACAGCTCGAACTCGTGCGGGTGGGGCCGCAGCCGGATCGGGTCGACCTCGTTCTTGCGCTTGTACTCGATCCACGTCTCGATCAGGTCGGGGGCGAACACGTTGCCCTCGGTGAGGTACTCGTGGTCGGCCTCGAGGGTGTCGAGCACCTCCGACAGCGTGCCCGGCACCTGCTGGATCGCGGCGTGCTCCTCCGGCGGCAGCTCGTAGAGGTCCTTGTCGACCGGGTCCGGCGGCTCGATCCGGTTCTTGATCCCGTCGAGGCCCGCCATGAGCATCGCCGAGAACGCGAGGTAGGGGTTGCACGAGGGGTCGGGCACCCGGAACTCGATGCGCTTGGCCTTCGGGTTCGAGCCGGTGACCGGGATGCGGACGCAGGCCGAGCGGTTGCGCGCGGAGTAGACCAGGTTGACCGGGGCCTCGTAGCCGGGCACCAGCCGGTGGTAGGAGTTCACCGTCGGGTTGGTGAACGCCAGCAGCGACGGCGCGTGCTTGAGCAGCCCGCCGATGTACCAGCGCGCCGTGTCCGACAGGCCGCCGTAGCCGGTCTCGTCGTAGAACAGCGGCTCGCCGTCCTTCCACAGCGACTGGTGGCAGTGCATGCCCGAGCCGTTGTCGCCGAACAGGGGCTTGGGCATGAAGGTCGCGGTGCGGCCGGCCTGGTGCACGACGTTCTTGACGACGTACTTGAAGAGCATGACCTTGTCGGCCGACTTCGCGAGGCTGTCGAACCGGTAGTTGATCTCGGCCTGGCCCGCGGTGCCGACCTCGTGGTGCGAGCGCTCGACCTGCAGCCCCAGCTTGTCGAGCTCGAGGCAGATCTCGTCGCGCAGGTCGGCGAAGTGGTCGACCGGCGGCACGGGGAAGTACCCGCCCTTGTACGGCGTCTTGTGACCGAGGTTGCCGCCCTCCTCGACGCGGCCGGTGTTCCAGGCCGCCTCGATGGAGTCGATGTAGTAGAAGCTCGACGACTGGCTGGTCTGGAAACGCACGTCGTCGAAGATGTAGAACTCCGCCTCGGGGGCGAAGAAGGCGGTGTCGGCGATGCCGGTCGACTTCAGGTAGGCCTCGGCCTTGTGGGCCACCTGGCGGGGGTCGCGGCTGTAGGGCTCGTCGGTGAACGGGTCGACCACGCTCATGTTGATGTTGAGCGTCTTCTCGATGCGGAACGGGTCGATGTAGGCCGTGTCGAGGTCGGGGATCAGCTTCATGTCGGACTCGTGGATCGACTGGAAACCTCGGATCGAGGACCCGTCGAACATCTGGCCGTCGGCGAAGAAGTCGGCGCCGACCGAGGCGGCCGGGACGTTGAAGTGCTGCATCACCCCCGGCAGGTCGCAGAAGCGCACGTCGACGAACTTGACGTCCTCGTCCGTGATGAACTTGGTGACCTCATCGGGGTTGCTGAACATCCATCCTCCTCCGACCCGGGGACACGCTCCCCGACGCGCCGACCGTAAGGACGGTCGGTGTCGCGGCAGTGTCCCGGATGTTTCCCCGCTGTTACGAGGGACGGCGCACGTGTCGTGCTCGTGTCGGGCTCGGCGGTCCGCGTCGTCCGCTGCCCACGGCAGGAGGCCGGGCCTACCATGATCGGGTGGACAAGCGTGAGATCGCCGGCTCGTGGCTGCAGGGGCCGGGCAGCGTGCTGCGCGACGCCGACGACTACCCCGGACGACGGCTCGGCCTGCCGCAGGAGGGCCCCGGCTCGGTGGCCCGGTTCGGGCGCCGGCTGCTCGCGATCGGCGTCGACTGGGGCCTGGCGCTGCTCGTCGCGCACGGCCTGTTCGGTGGTGGCTCGTGGACGACGCTGGGCGTCTTCACTGCCATGACCGTGGTGCTGCTGGCGTCCGCCGGCCAGACCATCGGCCAGAAGCTGCTGGGCATCCGGCTCGTGCAGCTGTCGGGGGCTGCGCCTGGCCTGCTGCGCAGCCTCGGCCGGTCGCTGCTGCTCGCCCTCGCCGTCCCCGCGCTGATCTGGGACCGCGACCAGCGCGGCCTGCACGACCGCTCGATGGGGACCCTGCTGCTGCGCGGCTGACCGCGAACGCCGCGCGGTCACCCGGGAAGGATCAGCGGCCGCGCGTGCTGCGGCGGTCGGGGCGGGCACGCGAGGGATCGATGCCCTTGGGCACCGGCGGCTTGGCCACGCCGAGCGCCTTGAGCCGCTTGTTCACGGCGCTGACCTCCTCCTTGGTCAGCGAGGGGCGCATGCGCTGGATCTTGCCGGCGAGCTTGCGGACGGGCACCTCGTCCTCGCCCGACCCGACCTGCAGGACGTGGATCGGCACGTTGGGCAGCACGCGGGCGACGCGCTTGCGCTCGCTCTCGCCGAGCCGCTGGCCGCGACCGGCCGGGCCCTCGCAGACCAGCACGACACCGGGACGGCCGATCGCGCGGAAGACCATCGCCGCGGAGGCGACGTCACCGGGCCGCGTCGCCTCCACGGCCACCGGCTGCTGGTCGTAGTACCAGCCGCGGCGCAGGGCGCCGAGAGCGGCGCCGCCGCCACCGGCCTGGCCCTCGAGCTGGCGGTAGGCGGCCTTCTCGGCGCGGCGGGCCATGACGATGGCTGCCACGAGCAGGGCGAGCGGGATGCCCACGATGCCGAGGTAGATCGGGTGCCCGATGGCGAGGCCGATCAGGACGAGCAGCAGCTCGGTCACCACGAACGCGCCGATCATCCACCAGGTGATCGACGGGTCGATGCTGCGCGACTGGGTGTAGACCGCCCGGATCTGCCTCAGCTGGGCGAAGCGGTCCTTGCGCGGCTTCTTCACGACGGCGCCCTTGCCGGCTACGGTCGCGCCTCTGCCGGCGACGGGCGCTGCGGTGGCGCCGCTGGGCGCCGCGATGTCCTTCTTGGTCCTGGCCATGGTGGCTCCAGAGTAGTGCGTTCGCCGAAGCCCTCGGAGGACGTCAGCGCGCCAGCAGGGCGGAGGCCTCCTGGCGCGCCGGGGCCTCGTGGTCGAGGTGAGCCAGCTGCTCGGGGATGGTGCCGCCGCGGCGCTTGGTGGCCTGGGCCCACAGCCGCCCCGCGCGGTAGCTGGAGCGCACGAGCGGGCCGGCCATGACGCCGGCGAACCCGAGCTCCTCGGCCTCGGCCGCCAGTGCGACGAACTCCTGCGGCTTGACCCAGCGCTCGACCGGGTGGTGGCGTGGGCTCGGCCGCAGGTACTGCGTGATGGTGATGAGGTCGCAGCCGGCCTCGTGCAGGTCGCGCAGCGCCTCGCTGACCTCGGCGGTCGTCTCGCCCATGCCCAGGATGAGGTTGGACTTCGTGACCAGCCCCGCGTCGCGGCCCATGGTGATGACGTCGAGCGAGCGCTCGTAGCGGAAGGCGGGGCGGATGCGCTTGAAGATGCGGGGCACGGTCTCCACGTTGTGGGCGAACACCTCGGGGCGGGTCTCGAGCACGGCTCCCACCTGCTCGGGCACGGCGTTGAAGTCGGGCACCAGGATCTCGACGCCGGTGCCGGGGTTCAGGGCGTGCACCTGCCGCACGGTCTCGGCGTACAGCCAGGCACCGCCGTCCTCGAGGTCGTCGCGTGCGACGCCGGTGATGGTGGCGTAGCGCAGCCCCATCTGCTGCACCGACTCGGCGACCCGCCGCGGCTCGTCGCGGTCGAGCGGGCTCGGCTTCCCGGTGTCGATCTGGCAGAAGTCGCAGCGACGGGTGCACTGCTCGCCACCGATGAGGAACGTGGCCTCGCGGTCCTCCCAGCACTCGAAGATGTTGGGGCAGCCCGCCTCCTCGCACACGGTGTGCAGGCCCTCGCTGCGAACCAGCGCCTTCAGCTCGGAGTACTGCGGGCCCATCGAGGCCTTGGTGCGGATCCAGGACGGCTTCTTCTCGATCGGCGTCTGCGCGTTGCGCGTCTCCAGACGCAGCAGGCGCCGTCCCTCGGGTGCGGTGGTCACGCGGCACTCCCAGCTGTCGATGTCACCCCAGGGTAAGCCCGGTGCCGCGCGGGGGATTCCGGCCCTGCCTAGGGTGGTGACCCATGGACCTGCGCATCTTCACCGAGCCCCAGCAGGGCGCCACCTACGACGAGCTGCTGGCGGTGGCCCGGCGCACCGAGGAGTGCGGCTACTCCGCCTTCTTCCGCTCCGACCACTACCTCGCGATGGGCGACGGCGACGGCCTGCCCGGGCCGACCGACGCGTGGACCACGCTCGCCGGTCTCGCACGCGAGACGTCGACGGTGCGGCTCGGCACGCTGGTGTCGTCGGCGACGTTCCGCCACCCCGGAGTGCTCGCGATCCAGGTGGCGCAGGTCGACCAGATGAGCGGTGGCCGCGTCGAGCTCGGCCTCGGCACCGGGTGGTTCGAGGAGGAGCACAGCGCCTACGGCATCCCCTTCCCGCCGCTGGGCGAGCGCTTCGAGCGGCTCGAGGAGCAGCTGTCGGTCATCACCGGCCTGTGGTCGACGCCCACCGGCGAGACCTTCGACCACACCGGCACCCACTACACGCTCGTGAGCTCCCCGGCGCTTCCCAAGCCGGTGCAGCCGCGCGTCCCCGTCGTCATCGGCGGCGGGGGAGCGAGGCGCACGCCGGCCCTCGCAGCCCGATTCGCCACCGAGTTCAACCTGCCCTTCGCCTCGGTCGACGCCGCCCGGCAGCAGTTCGGCCGGGTGCGCGAGGCCTGCGTGGCGGCGGGGCGGGCCGGCGACGAGCTGGTCTACTCGGCGGCGCTCGTGCTGTGCTGCGGCAGGGACGACGCCGAGGTCGGACGCCGAGCTGCCGCCATCGGCCGCGACGTCGCCGAGCTGCGGGAGAACGGTGCGGCGGGGACGCCGGCCGAGGTGGTCGACACGATCGGCCGCTACGCCGATGCGGGCGCGCAGCGGGTCTACCTGCAGGTGCTCGACCTCGCGGACCTCGACCACCTCGACCTGGTCGCGAGCGAGGTCGCCCCGCAGCTGCGGTGAGCGCGGCCGCCGACCGTCCGAGGGGCTCAGGTCGCGGCGGGAGGCTGCCGATGGACGGCTGTCGCCCTCGAAGGAGATCCCGTGTCCGTCCTGTCGCTCCCGCTCGCACCCACCGCCGTGTCGCCGCACCCGATGCTGCGCGCCACAGCCTGGTCGTCCGTGCTCGGCCTCGTGGCCGGCCTCGCCGTCGGCCTGATGACCCAGGCCGGGGCGCGCGACCGCGGCTGATCAGCCCGCCGCGGCCGGCTGCCGCAGCGGCGCCTCGAGCACCGCACCGACGTGCCGCTGCACCAGGGGCAGCACCTCGCGCACCGTCACCTCGCGGCCGAGCTCGACGCTCAGCGAGGTGACGCCGGCGTCGGCGATGCCGCACGGCACGATGGTCTGCGCCCACGACAGGTCGCAGTCGCAGTTGAGCGAGAACCCGTGCATGGTCACGCCCTGCGCGACGCGGATGCCGATGGCCGCCACCTTGCGCTCCTGCCGGGTGCCGTCGGCCGCGAGCCACACCCCGCTGCGTCCGTCGACCCGGCCGGCCTCGACGCCGAGCTCGGCGCACACCTCGATCAGCGCCTGCTCGAGCCGGCGCACGTGCGCGACGACGTCGATGGGGTCGGGCAGCCGCACGATGGGGTAACCCACGAGCTGGCCCGGGCCGTGCCAGGTGATCCGGCCGCCGCGGTCGACGTCGACCACCGGCGTGCCGTCCAGCGGCCGCTCGTACGACGTCGTCCGGCGTCCGGCCGTGTAGGTGGCCTCGTGCTCGAGCAGCAGCACCGTGCCGGGGCGCTCCCCGGCGACGACGGCGGCGTGCACGTCGCGCTGCAGCTGCCAGCCGTCCTGGTAGGGCACGTAGTCAGGCGCCAGCCCCGCGATGACGAAGTCCGTGCTCACCGCAGCAGGTTACGCCGGGCCTCGTGGGCGCTCGCGAGCCGCGGTGGGAGGGTGGGCGCCTACTGCGGAAAGGGGCATGGTCGTGGCGACGTCAGAGGGCGGGACAGCAGGGCACGACGGCGAGGTGCGCGTCGGTCTGGTCGGCTACGGCTCGGCCGGCTCCGGCGTCCACACGCCGCTGCTCGCGGCAGCCGGGCTGCCCGTCAGGCTCGTCGCGACCGGCAGCCCTGACCGCGCCGCCCAGGCGCGGCGGCACCACCCGGGCGCCGACGTCGTGCCGCACCTCGGCGCCTTGCTCGAGCGCGCGGACGAGGTCGACCTCGTGGTGCTCGCCAGCCCGACGTCCGTGCACGTCGCGCAGGCGCGTGAGTGCCTCGACGCCGGGCAGGCCGTCGTGGTCGACAAGCCGCTGGGTGTCGACGCGGAGGAGGCGGCGAGGCTGCTGGCCCACCCCGCCTCGCGGGAGCGGCTGACCGTGTTCCAGAACCGCCGGCTGGACGCCGAGCACCTGACCGCGCGGCGGCTGCTGGCGCAGGGGCGCCTCGGGACGGTGCTGCGGCTGGAGCGGCGTTGGGAGCGCTGGCGCCCGGTGCCCAAGCAGCGCTGGCGCGAGAACGCGCCGCCCGAGCTCGGCGGCGGGCTGCTGCTCGACCTGCACAGCCACCTGGTCGACTCCGCCGTGCAGCTGCTCGGACCGGTCTCGAGCGTCTACGCCGAGCTCGCCGCGCACTCAACACCCGCCGAGGACGACGTGTTCGTCTCGCTGCAGCACTCCTCCGGTGCCCGCAGCCACCTCGGTGCCCTGTCGCTGGCCGCCGCCCCCGGCCCGCGCACCCGGCTGCTCGGCGACGCCGGTGCCTACGTCGTCACCTCGTTCGAGGCCGAGCCGTCGGCCTTCGACACCTTCGCCGATCTCGACGACGGCCACTGCGGGTGGCTCGTGCACGGCGACGAGCGCGAGCCGGTGCGCCGCGAGCCCGGCGAGCACGCGGACTTCTACCGCCGCGCCGCCGCCTGGGTGCGCGAGGGTGGACCGCCACCGGTCGACCCAGTCGACGCCGTCGCTGTCCTGCGCGTGCTCGACGCCGCCCGGCGCAGCCACCGCGACGGCGTCGTCGTGCGGCTGGACGACGCCGCCACCTGACCCCGCCCCCACCCCGCCGTGATCATGCGATCCCGGCCCACCCTCCACCCTGATCGTGCGATCCCGGCTCACCCTCCACCGTGATCTTGCGATCCGGGCCCGCGGGTCAGGCCGTGAGCAGGCGCGGCTCGATGCGCTCCTCGACGGCGCGGTCGCCGTCGCGGGTGACGACGTAGGCGCCTTTGCCGGCGACCTCGGTGACGGCCTCCACCAGCTCGGTGCCGCGGTAGACCAGGCCGACCCCGTCGTCGGTGCAGTGGGTGACGGGCAGCGAGCCGTCGGCCACCAGCTGGTGCACCATCGGGCGCCGTCCCGGCTCGGAGTCGTAGTGCACGCCGTTGGCGTACGGCAGCATGCCGAGCCCGTTGGTCACCGCGCGCAGCGGGCCGAACGAGTCGGTGGTGCCGCCGGTGAACCAGCAGATCGACCCGGCGGAGACGCCGCCGAGCACCACGCCGGCTCGCCACACGCGGGGGAAGACCTGGTCGAGCTCATGGACCCGCCACACCGCCAGCAGGTTGGCGACCGAGCCGCCGTTGACCCACACGACGTCCTGGTCGAGCAGGTGCCCCTCGACGTCGTCGAAGGAGGGCATGGGGAACAGGTTGAGGTGGGTCAGCGCGAAGCCGGCGTCGCGGGCCGCCTCGTCGAGCTCGGCGTTGAACCAGCGCTGGTCGCCGCTCGCCGTGCCGAGGTGGCACACCTTCGGCGCGCGGCCGCTGACGCCGGACAGCTCGACGGCGTGGTGCACCAGGCCGGCGAAGTCGAGCCGGTGACGCATCGCCGCGCGATAGCCGCCGGACGTCGCGACGATGGTGGGGGAGTCGGCGGGCACGGGGGCTCCTCGGGGTCGGGGTCGGACGGCGGACGTCAGGGCGCGCGGAGGCGGTCGAGCACGGCGGCCCCGGCGCGCCGTCCGGACACCAGCGCACCTTGGATCGAGGCGGTGTCACGGTGGTCGCCGGCGACGAAGAGGCCGTCGCCGAGGTCGACCGGCTGCCGCAGCGCCGTGCCCGGCGGCATCGCCGGCAGCGCGCGGGCGATGGGGTAGGTCGCGACCAGCCGCCACGGCCGTGGGTCGGCGCCGTAGACGAGCCGCAGCTGCGCGCGCACGGCCTGCTCGGTGCGGGCATCGGAGCGCGCGCCGAGCACGGTCGTCGCGATCAGCGAGCCGCGGCCCCGGGAGTAGGTCGGTGCGATGTTGGACACGACGGCGGTGTTGAGCACCGGCCCCCGCCGGTCGCCGTCCAGGTGCAGCATGCGTGAGCTGGTGGGCGCCTCGTCGGCGAGGTGGTAGTAGGTGGTCAGACCGTGCATCACCACGGTGGGCGTGTGCGTCAACCCCACGGCCGTCGTCGGGTCGGTGGCGACGACGACGGCGGACGCCGCGACCGGGCCCTCGCTCGTGGTCACCCGGTCGCCACGGACCTGCTGCGCCCGCACGCCCAGCTGCACGCAGTCGACGGGCAGCCCGGCTGCCAGCTGCTCGGGCATGGCCTGGATGCCCGCCGCCGGGAGCGCCGGGGTGCCACGGACGAAGGAGCGCACCAGCAGGTCGACGAAGCGGCGCGAGGTCTCCTGCCCGTCCTCGGCGAGCACACCGGCGAGGAACGGCTCGACGACGGCGTGGCGCAGCCGTCCCGTGATGCCACGGCGCTGCAGCTCGACCGACAGCGGAGCGTCGTCGCTGGTCTTGATGCGCGTGGGGTCGCCGTAGCCGACCTCGACGGCCCATCGCGCGAAGGCGAGCTTCTCGCGCACCGAACCCGGGGCTCGCAGCGACGACAGCAGGTGGGCAGGGGAGCGGCGGGGATCGGCCAGCACCGAGCGGCGACCACCGTGCGCGACGACCACGCCGGCAGCGAACTCCTGCAGCTGCAGCGCCGGCACGTCGAGCACGCGGGGCACCTCGGGGTAGGCGGCGTTGAGCAGCTGGAAACCGTGGTCGAGCAGCAGGTCGTCGACCCGGTCGGTGCGGGCGCGGCCACCGACGCAGTCCTGCGCCTCGAGCACGAGGACGTCGACGCCGCGGTCGGTGATGTGCCGCGCGGCGGCCAGGCCGGCGAGCCCGGCACCGACCACCACGACGTCGGCGCGCGGTGGCAGCCCGCTCATGCCTGGTGCCCCCCTCGGTGCCGTGCGAACGGTCCCGACACTACCGCCGCCCGCTGCCTGCCCAGCGGCCGGCACGAGCCGGCCACCGGCGTGCGCCGTGAGGTCTGGCGTGCCTGTGGACGGCGCCAGCGCGACAGCCGCGCCGACGGGCACCCTGGTGCCATGCCGCACGTCGACCGCACGCCGCCGCTGGTGCCCGGGTACCTGCTGGGCGCTCGGCTGGGCGGTGGTGCAGCCGGGTCGGTGTGGCGCGCGACGCCGCTGGGTGGCGGTCCGGTGCGCGCGGTCAAGGTCGTCCGCCCCTGCCCGGGCAGCGAACGCGAGATCGAGGCGCTGGCTGCCGTGCGCCACCCGCACGTCGTCACGCTGCACGACAGCGTGCTGCTGGACGACGGCCGCACGGCGCTCGTGCTCGACCTCGTCGACGGCGGCACGCTGGGGTCGGTCGTGGCCGAGCGGGGGCACCTGTCGCCGGGGGAGGTGGTGACGGTGCTGGCGCCGCTGGCGCAGGCGCTCGCCGAGTTGCACGCCGTGGGTGTGCAGCACGGTGACCTCGCGCCCGGCAACGTGCTGCTCGACCGCACCGGCCGACCGGTGCTCGCCGACCTCGGCACGTCACGCATCACCGGTGAGCCGCGCGACGAGGTCTACGGCACCGCGGGGTACGTCGACCCGGTGGTCCTCACCGGCGGCCCCGCCTCACCGGCGAGCGACGTCTACGGGCTGGGCGCCCTGGGGTGGCTCGCGCTGACCGGTGCGCCGCCGCCCTCGCCGGCGCAGCGACCGGCTCTCGCCGAGCTCGTGCCGACGGTGCCGCCGGCCCTGGTCGCGGTGGTGGAGTCTGCCGTCGACCCCGATCCGTCGCGTCGGCCCGACCCCGCCGACCTCGCCCGCCGGCTGCTGCTCGCTGCCCGCGCCAGCCCGATCTGGGCGACGGGCGAGGGCCCGGACATGGGCGGCCTCACCCACCGCATCCGCTCCCTCGCCGCCCTCGACGCCGACACCGATCCCGGACGTCGGCACCGGGCCGAGCGGCGACGTTTGCTGGCGAGGCTGCGGCCGGCCGGCCGTGAGGCACCACGAGGCCCGCGCGAGACGCAGCGGTGGCGCCCGGCGTCCGTCATCGCCGCCGTGGCGTCCGCCGTGCTGGTCGCGGCCGCGGTCGGCTGGGGCGTCCCGCTCGTGCGGGACGCCCTGCCCGGGCATCGACCAGCGACCCGCGCAGCCGCCGCCGTGGCGGCGGGCGCTGTTCCGACCGCTGCCGATGCGAGGCTTACCACCGCGACGCCGACCGCGGCGAGCCCGACTCCGGCGATCCCGGCTGCGCCGTCCTCGGTGACCCCGACCGCGGCTGCGACGTCCCCGACTCCGACCCCGACCGCGGCGTCGACCGCACCGCGGGCATCGCCCGCCGCGACGCCACGGAGGAGGGCGGCGGTTCCGGTCGACCGCGCGACCGCCGTCCCGATGTCGGTCACGCAGGCGCAGCGGCTGCTGAGCCAGCTGTCGCAGCGGCGTGCCGCGGCGTTCGCCGACCCGTCAGCGGACGTCGGCGACGTGACGGTGCCGGGGTCGCCGGCGTCCGAGGCGGACAGCACAGCGCTCGCAGCGCTGCGTCGCGGCGGGCTCGCCTACCGTGGGCTCAGGCTCGAGGTGAGGGTGCGTGACGTGCGCGTCCACGGCGACCAGGTGGTGGTCGGCGCGACCACGACCGCGAGCGGCTACGAGGTCGTTGACCGGTCGGGGAAGGTGGTCAGCAGCGTCGACGCCGAGTCACCGCAGCGGGTGCGGCTCGTGCTCGCCCGCGTGGGGGACGGGTGGCGGGTGCGGCAGGTGGGTGCGTGAGCTGACGCAGCCGGAACCGACCGGGCCGGCGCACTGCGGCGATTCCCGGTGAGGCGCGCGTCAGCCGCCGAGCACCCAGCGGGCGGCGCTGTCGATGTCGGGGTGCTGGTAGGTGAAGCCGACGGAGGCGAGCACCTCGGGCACCAGGCGCGCGCTGGTGAGGATGTCGCCGGAGAACTGACCGAGCGCGGCGCGCAGAGCGAACTTCGGGGCGGGCAGCAGCGTGGGCCGCCTGGCGATCCTGCCGATCGCCGACGTCAGCTCGGCCTGCGGCAGATGCTGGGCGGTGGCGAGGTTGACCGGGCCCGACACGTCGTGGTCGAGCAGGAAGGCGAGGGCGCGCACCTGGTCGGGCAGGGTGATCCAGCTCCACCACTGCCGCCCCGACCCCAGCGGACCGCCCAGGCCGAGCTTGACGAGCGGCAGCAGCTTGCCGAAGGCACCGCCGTGCGGGGCCATGACGAGGCTGGTGCGCGCGTAGGCCACCCGGATGCCGGCTTCGCGGGCGGGCAGCGCCGCACCCTCCCAGGCGACCACGACGTCCGGCAGGAACCCCTGCCCGGCCCGCGCCGACTCGGTCAGGAGGTCGTCGCCGCGCTCGCCGTAAAAGCCCATGGCCGAGCCCGACACCAGCACGCGGGGACGCCGCTCGAGCTGGGTCAGCGCGCGCACCAGCGTGCGGGTGCTGTCGACGCGCGAGTCGAGGATCGTGCGCTTGTAGTCGTCGGTCCAGCGGTGGTCGCCCACGCCGGCTCCGGCCAGGTGGACCACGCCCTCGACGCCAGCCAGCCCAGCCGGGTCGAGGACGCCGGCAGCGGGGTCCCAGCGCACCTCGCCCGCAGCGTTGGGCTCACGGCGGACCAGCGTGACCACGTCGTCGCCCCGCGCGCGCAGGAACGGCACGAGCGCCGACCCGATGAGCCCGGACGCCCCCGTGACCACGACCTTCATGCTCGAGCCCGCAGGGTCGCCGTGTCAGCCACGGCCGAGGCTGTGCTCACAGGCCCAGGTCGGCGTCGAAGGCGCCTTCCTCCAGTCGGGCCTTCATCGTCACGAGGAAGCGGGCGGCGTCGGCGCCGTCGACGATCCGGTGGTCATAGCTGAGCGCGAGGTAGACCATCGAGCGGATCGCGATGGTGTCGCCGCCATCGGAGTCCTTGACCACGACGGGGCGGCGCACGACCGACCCGGTGCCGAGGATCGCGACCTGCGGCTGGTTGATGATCGGCGTGTCGAACAGCGCGCCGCGGCTGCCGGTGTTGGTCAACGTGAACGTGCCACCGCCCAGCTCGTCCGGAGTGACCTTGTTGTCGCGGGTGCGGGCGGCGAGGTCGGCCACCTTGCGTGCCAGACCGGCGATGTTGAGGTCGCCGGCGTCACGGACCACCGGCGCGAGCAGCCCACGCTCGGTGTCGACGGCGATGCCGAGGTTCTCCTGAGCGTGGTAGACGATCTGGTCGCCCTCGACGCTGGCGTTGACAGTCGGGTTGGCCTTGAGCGCCTCGACGGCGGCCAGCGCGAAGAACGGCAGGAACGACAGCTTCACGCCCTCGCGCGACTCGAACTCGCGCTTGGCGCGGTCACGCAGCCGCGCCACCTTCGTGACGTCGACCTCGACGACGGTCGTGAGCTGGGCCGAGGTCTGCAGCGACTCGACCATCCGCTGGGCGATGACCTTGCGCAGCCGCGTCATCTTCTCGGTGGTGCCGCGCTTGGCGGACACCGACGAGGGCACCGACGCGCGGCCTGCGGCCGGCGCCGGGGCTGCGGCGGCGGGTGCCGGTGCCTTGGCGGCCTCGGCGGCCTTCGCCTCATCGGCGGCTTTCGCCTCATCGGCGGCCTTCGCGGCGTCGGCGGCCTTCGCCGTGTCGGCGGCCTCGAGCACGTCCTGCTTGCGGACCCGGCCGCCGACACCGGTGCCGGCGACGGCGGCGAGGTCGACGCCATGCTCGGCGGCGAGCTTGCGGACCAGTGGCGTGACGTACTGCGCGGCGTCACCGGTCGGCGCGTCCGCGCCCTGGCCGGCCGAGGAGGCGGTCGGCTGTGACGGGGCAGACGCAGGCGGCGACGCGGGGGCCGGCTGCGAGGAGGAAGCCGGCTGCGAAGAGGAGGAGGCAGGCTGCGAGGAGGCTGCCGGCTGCGGCGCCGAGCCGGTGGCCTGCTCGGCCTCCTCGTGGGCGGCGTCGAGCTCGGCGCGCTCGTCGGACAGGTCGGGGCCGTCGCTGCCGGGCGCGCCGCCGTCGCCAGTCGCGCCGTCGTCGCCAGTCGCGGCGGGAAGAGCCATCTCGTCGGCGACGGTCGGGCTGCCGTAGCCGCCGGGCTTCGGGTCGTCGTCCACCCCGCTGGAGGCTGCGGCGGGGGTGGAGGGTCCGGCGTCGGCCGCGGCCGCGGTGGGCTGCTCGGGCGCGGCGGGCTGCTCGGGCTGGTCGTCCTGCGTGGGCGCTGCCGGCGAGGCTGCGGCGACCGCACCCGAGCCGATCAGGGCCAGCGGCGCGCCGACCGGGACGGTGTCGTCCTCCGCGGCGAGCAGCTGCTGCAGCGTGCCCGCCACCGGGCTCGGGATCTCGGTGTCGACCTTGTCGGTCGAGACCTCCAGCAGCGGTTCGTCTACCTCCACGGTGTCGCCCTCGGCCTTGAGCCAGCGCGTGACGGTGCCCTCGGTGACCGACTCGCCCAGCGCCGGCATGGTGACGGTGGTGCCCTCGCCGTCGGCGGGCGCGGTGCCGCCGACGGGGTTGGCGTCGGCAGGGCTCGCGAGCGTGGGGGCGTCCGGCGCGGCGGCGGCAGGCGCCTCGGCCTCGGGCGAGGTCTGCGGCGTCTGCGCGACCTGCGGCGTGGGTGCCGGGGCGGCCACCTCGGTGTCGGCGCCGGACGCCTCGCCACCATCGCCGTCAGCGCCGCCGCCGATGACGGCGAGCTCGGCACCCACGGCCACCGTCTCGTCCTCCTGCACCAGGATCTCGGAGAGCACACCGGCCGTCGGGCTGGGGATCTCGGTGTCGACCTTGTCGGTCGACACCTCCAGCAGCGGCTCGTCGACCTCGACGGTGTCACCGACCTGCTTGAGCCAGCGGGTCACGGTGCCCTCGGTCACGGACTCGCCGAGGGCCGGCATGGTCACCCGGTCTGACATGGGTGCTGTCTCCTTCTGTCTGGCTCGAGGTCGGGCTCGGTGCGTCGGACCCGGGATGAGAGACCCCCGGCCCCGATGTCGCTGCGGTGGGGGAGGTCGCGCGGGGGCGAGGCTACGCCCCGGGCGGTGATCCGGCTCAGGCGTGGACGTGCAGCGGCTTGCCGGCCAGCGCCATGTGGGCCTCGCCGAGCGACTCGTTCTGGGTCGGGTGGGCGTGCAGCAGCTGCGCGACCTCCTCGGGGTAGGCCTCCCAGTTGACGATGAGCGAGGCCTCGCCAACCTGCTCGCCCATCCGGGCGCCGACCGCGACGAAGCCGACGACCGGCCCGTCCTTGACGCGCATGGTCTTCACGAAGCCCGCGGTGCCGAGGATCTGGCTCCTGCCGTTGCCACCGAGGTTGTACTCGAAGACCTCGATGGCGTCCTGGCCGTAGGTCTCGCGGGCCTGCGCCTCGGTGAGCCCGACCGACGCGATCTCCGGGTCGCAGTAGGCGACGCGGGGGATGCCGGAGTCGACGACGGGTGCGGGGTTGAGGCCCGCGATCTCCTCGGCCACGAAGATGCCGTGCGCGAAGCCGCGGTGCGCCAGCTGGACGCCGGGCACGAGGTCGCCGACCGCGAAGACGTTCGGCACGTTGGTGCGCAGCCGCTCGTCGGTCGGCACGAAGCCGCGGTCGAGCGTGACCCCGACCTCGTCGTACCCGAGGCCGGCGCTGGACGGGCCGCGGCCGACCGCGACGAGCAGCAGCTCGGCGTCGATGACTGTGCCGTCCTCGAGCGAGATGTGGACGCCGGCGTCGTCCTGCGTCGCGCCGCTGAACCGGACGCCGGTGCTGAAGGCGATCTTGCGCTTGCGGAACGCCCGCTCGAGCGCCTTGCTGGCCGACTCGTCCTCGCCCGCGACCAAACGGGGCAGCGCCTCGATGATCGTGACGTCGGCGCCGAACGACTTCCACACGCTGGCGAACTCGACGCCGATGACGCCGCCACCGAGGATCGCGACCGACTTCGGCACGAAGTCGAGCGTCAGCGCCTGGTCGCTGGTCATGATGCGCCCGCCGATGTCGAGGCCGGGCAGCGTGCGCGCGTACGACCCGCTGGCCAGGACGACGTGGCGCCCGGTGACGCGGCGGTCGCCGACCTGCACGGTGTCGGCGGAGACCAGCCGGCCCTCGCCCTCGACGATCGTCACCCGGTGGGCCGACGCCAGCCCCTGCAGCCCCTTGTAGAGGCGGCCGACGATCCCGTCCTTGTACTTGTTGACCCCCGCCATGTCGATGCCCTCGAGCGTGGTGCGCACGCCGTACTTCTCGCCCTCGCGGGCGGAGTCGGCCACCTCGGCCGCGTGCAGCAGCGCCTTGGTGGGGATGCACCCGCGGTGCAGGCACGTGCCGCCCAGCTTGTCGCGCTCGACGAGGGCCACCGACAGGCCCAGCTCGGCGGCTCGGAAGGCGCAGGCGTAGCCGCCGCTGCCACCGCCCAGGATCACGACGTCGAACTGGTCGGTCTCTGTCGCCACGTCGGACGCTCCTTCGCGCAGTGCTTCGGCTGTCGGGTCGTGCTCGTGCTGCGGTCGGGCTCGCCGCGCTGGACGGCCTCGCGCCGCACCATCCTGTCACTGCGGGCCCGCTCGGCGGCACCGGGGGCCGGGTGCGTCCGGGGCCGTGCGAGTGCGGTGCTCACGCGCGGGTGCGCCGGCGTGCGAGCATCGACCCCCACGCCGGCGACCTGACGCGGGCGTCCGGGCGAGAGGAGTCGCGGTGGCGTGGTGGGCACGGGTGCGGTCGGGGCTCGCGCGAGCCGGGTCGGCGCCGTCCGCGGGGTGGTCGAGGCTCCGAGGTGGTCGGACCGGTCGACGCAGCGGGGGCGGCGCGGTCGCGTCGTCCGGACCGACCCGCGAGGACGTCGCAGCGGCGATGGCGCACCTGCGCGACTTCGTCGCCACCCGCCGCGGGGTGGAGCTGTACGTCGAGCCGCGCACGTCGGTCACGCCGACGACCGTGGTGCTCATCGCGACGACGGGGGAGTGGACCCGCCGCCGCGTCAGCGACCCCGCGGCCGCCTGGCAGCTGGGCCGCGAGCTCGGCGTGCCGACGTACGACACCCAGCAAGTGGGCTACCCGCCGCGGATGCGCGCCTGGACCTCCGCGCAGCGCAAGAAGCAGGGCTGAGCGCAAGGACCCGGCCGGCCCAGCCGCGCCGCCTCGCCTCAGCGGGCCGCCTCGTCCTCGGCGAGCGCGACCAGCGAGCGCACCGGGTGGCCGCTGCCGCCCTTGGGGGTGTAGCCGTGAGCCTTGTCGCCGTACGACGGGCCCGCGATGTCGAGGTGGGCCCACGGGATCTGCTCGCCGTCGCGAGGGCCGCCGTCGACGGTGCCGACGAACTCCTGCAGGAACAGCCCGGCGACGAGCATGCCGCCCATGCGCTCGCCCATGTTGGCGAGGTCGGCGACCTGCGAGTCGATGCTCGGCCGCAGCTCGACCGGCAGCGGCATCGGCCACAGGCTCTCGCCCGCGCGCTCGGCGCCGGCCAGCACCCGCGAGCGCCAGTCGTCGTCGTTGGCCATGACCGCCGAGACGCGGGTGCCGAGCGCCAGCACCTGCGCGCCGGTGAGCGTGGCGACGTCGACGATCGCGTCGGGGTGCTCCTCGCTGGCCGCGACGAGCGCGTCGGCGAGCACCAGGCGCCCCTCGGCGTCGGTGTTGAGCACCTCGACGGTGCGGCCGCCGTACGTCGTGAGGACGTCGGAGGGGCGCTGGGCGGTGCCGGACGGCATGTTCTCGGCGAGCGGCACCCACGTGGTGACCCGCAGCTTCAGGCCGAGGCGAGCGATCGCGATGGTCGCCGCGACGACCGCCGCGCCGCCGGCCATGTCGGACTTCATGGCCTCCATGCCGGCCGGGGGCTTGAGCGAGATGCCGCCGGAGTCGAACGTGATGCCCTTGCCGACCAGCGCGAGGTGGCGGGTGGCGCCGCGGGGGGCGTACTCGATCCTGACCAGCCGCGGCGGGCGGGCCGAGCCCAGCCCGACGCCGAGGATGCCGCCGTAGCCGCCTTTGGCGAGGGCCCTCTCGTCGAGGACGGTGACCTTGAGCGGGTTGCCCTTGGCGGCGTCGGTGACGGCGTCGGCGAACGCCGCCGGCGGCAGGTCGCCCGGTGCGGTGTTGACCAGGTCGCGAGCGAGGTGGACGGCGGCGGCGACCTCCTGCGCGCGGGTGGCCGCGGCGACGGCGGCCTTGTCGCGGGCCAGGGGCGTGACGACGGTGACGTCGCGCACCGGCGCCTGCTGAGCAGCGGCGGAGTGGCCGCGGTGGCGCGTGAAGGCGTAGGCGCCGAGCAGCGCGCCCTCGGCGACGGCGGCGACGTGGTCGACCTCGGCGGCGGGCAGCGCGAACGCCACGGCCCCGGTGCCGGCGAGCGCACGGCTCGCGGCGCCGGCGGCGCGGCGCAGCGCCTCGCTCGTCAGCGGCGCACGCGCGCTCGGAGCGGGGCCGACGCCGGTGAGGACGAGGACCGCGGCGCCGACGTCCTTGCCGGCGGGCAGCTTCACGACCTGGTCGGGGGCGCCGGTGACGCCCAGCCCCGCGAGCAGGCCCGTGAGCTCGGAGCGCACCGACCGCGGCAGCGGGACGCCCTCGACGAGCACCGGACCGTCGGGGCCCTTCGCGACGGCGACGACGACGGCGTCGACCTTCAGCGCCTTGACGTCCTTGTCGACCAGGCTGACCGCGGGTGCTGCGAGCGTCACTGACTGTCTCCTCGTGGTGGGGGCGGCCACCGCTGCGGCGGCGTGCCGATGCTAGACCGGCCCACCGACAGCGCCCGACGGCACCGACGGTCTGTCCGACGGGGCCGGTAGGTTCCCCGCATGCCCGAGACCGCGCTGCGCACCTCGCCCCTCGACTCCCGACACCGCGCGCTCGGCGCGAGGATGGCCGACTTCGGCGGCTGGTCGATGCCGATCGAGTACGCCGGCGGCGGGGTCGTACGCGAGCACACCGCCGTGCGCCAGGCCGTCGGCGTGTTCGACGTCAGCCACCTCGGCAAGGCGCTCGTGAAAGGCCCGGGCGCGCAGGACTACCTCGACACCGCGCTCACGGGCTACCTGGGGCGGGTCGCGCCGGGTCAGGCGCTGTACACGCTGTGCTGCGACGAGGGCGGCGGGGTCGTCGACGACCTGATCGCCTACGTGCGCACCGCGGCCGAGGTGCTGCTGATGCCCAACGCGGCGAACACCGCGGACGTCGTCCGGCGGCTGCAGGCGGGCGCGCCGCCGGGGGTGTCGGTCACCGACGAGCACACGGCCCACGGTGTCATCGCGGTGCAGGGCCCGGCGTGCGAGCAGGTGCTGGCGGCGCTGGGGCTGCCGGTGGGGCACGACTACCTAACCTTCGTCGACGCCTCGTGGCGCGGGTCGCCGGTGGTGGTGTGCCGCACCGGGTACACCGGGGAGCGCGGCTACGAGCTGCTGCCGACCTGGGACGCCGCCGGCGAGCTGTGGGACGCGCTGCTCGAGGCGGCACGCCCGCTCGGCGGGCTGCCGGCCGGGCTGGGCGCCCGCGACACGCTGCGCACCGAGATGGGCTACCCGCTGCACGGGCACGAGCTGTCGCTCGCGATCAGCCCGCTGCAGGCGCGCTCGGGCTGGGCCGTGGGCTGGGACAAGCCCGCGTTCTGGGGCCGCGACGCGCTGCTCGGCGAGAAGCAGGCGGGCGCGCCGCGGCTGCTGCGCGGCCTGCTCGCGCTGGAGCGAGGCATCCCGCGCCAGGGCTGCCGGGTGACCGCGACGGGTGAGGGCGCCAGTGACGCGGGCGTGGGCCTGACGACGTCCGGGACGTTCTCGCCGACCCTGCGGCAGGGCATCGCGCTGGCGCTGCTCGACCGGTCGGTGGCCGAGGGCGACGAGGTGGTGGTCGACGTGCGGGGGCGGCCGCTGCGGTGCCGGGTGGTCAGGCCGCCGTTCGTGCAGGTGCAGACGCGTTAGTCACCCGGCGGCTGCCAGCACGACGAGCAGGCCGGTCAGCGCCAGCTCGACGCAGCCGCCGAGCACGTCACCGGTGATGCCGCCGAGCCGGCGCACGCACCGCAGCAGCAGCCAGCCGGCGGCGGCCACCGCGACAGCCGCGGCGACCAGCGGGCGCCAGGCCGGGCCGCCGGTCGCGATGTCGGCGACCACGACCAGTGCGGCGGCGGCTGCCCCCACCGCGGCCGCAGCCGCCACGGGCACGCTGCCGGCCACCGTCGCGCCCAGCCCGGTGGGCCGGGCGCTCGGCACCGGCGTGCTGCAGCACGCAGCGAGCACGGCGCGGCTCGCGACCACCGCGACCCCGGCCACCAGCGCACCGCGCCACCCGGTCAGCCGCGCCAGCGAGGCGGCCTGGGCCACCACGACGACGACCAGGGTGAGCGCGCCGGCGGGGCCGACGTCCCCGCGGCGCATGACGTCGAGCGCCTGGGCACGGTCGTAGGCGGCGGCGAGCCCGTCGGCGGTGTCGGCGAGACCGTCCAGGTGCAGCCCGCGGGTGAGCAGCGCGAGCGCCGCGACGGCGAGGACGCCGGTGACGAGCGGCGCCAGCTCGAGGGCCCCGCCGGCGAGCAGCACCGCGGCTGCTCCGAGCGCCGGGACGACGGCGGCCAGCGGCGCCAGCAGCATCGCGCGCCCGGCGACCCGTCGGTCGACGGTCGTGGGAGGGGGGACCGGGACGACGGTGAGCGTGCCGAGCGCCAGCCGCGCCGGGTCGGGCAGGCCCCGCACGCTCACGTGGCGTCGGAGTCGACCGGCGACGGCAGGCGCAGCGAGTCGAGCGTGCCCATCTCGGCGAGCAGGGCCTGGGCCGCGCGCAGCAGCGGCAGGGCGGTGAGGGCGCCGGTGCCCTCACCGAGGCGCAGCTGCAGGTCGACCAGCGGCTCGAGCCCGAGGGCCTCGAGCGCGCGGTGCTGCGACGGCTCGGTCGAGCGGTGGCTGGCGACGAACCACTGCCCACAGCCCTCCACCAGCCGGGTGGCGAGCAGCGCGGCCGCGCACGACACGACGCCGTCGAGCAGCACGGGCGTGCGCCGGGCGGCGGCCTGGGCCAGGAAGCCGACCGTGGCGGCGATGTCGGCGCTGCCCACCACGCGCAGCAGGTGGAGCGGGTCGTGGTAGGCCCGGGCGCGGTAGAGGGCGTCGCGCAGACCGGCCACCTTGCGGGCCCAGGCGGCGTCGTCGACGCCGGTGCCGGTGCCCACGACGTCGAGCGGCCCGAGGCCGAGCACGGCGCCGACGAGCGCGGCCGCGACGGTCGTGTTGCCGATGCCCATGTCGCCGGCGATCAGCAGGTCGGCGCCGGCGTCGACCTCCTCGTCGGCGACGGCGACGCCGGCGGCGAGAGCGGCGTCGAGCTCGGCGTCGTCGAGCGCGTCCTCGCGGTCGATCGACCCCGAGCTGCGCCGCACCTTCCAGCGCGTCACGTCCGCCGGCCAGTCGTGGGCGCCCGGCTCGGCGTCGACGGCTAGGTCGAGCACCCGGACGCCGGCACCGGCGGCCCGGGCCAGCACGCTCACGCCCGCCGTGCCCGCGAGGAACGCACCGACCATGCCTGCAGTCACCTCGGCGGGGTAGGCGGAGACGCCGTGCCGGGCGATGCCGTGGTCACCCGCGAACACGACGACGCGCACCTGCTCCAGAGGCCGCGGCGGGCACACGCCCTGTGCGCCGGCGAGCCACGCGGCCAGCGGCTCGAGCCGCCCGAGCGAGCCGGTCGGCTTCAGCAGCGCGTCCAGGCGGGTGCGCGCGGCGTCGCCTGCGGCGAGGTCGCGTGGGCCGACGCGCTGGCGCAGCGCGTCGACGTCGAAGCCGGTCGTCTCGCCGGTCATCACTGCCCTCCGGTGGGGGTCGACAGGTCGAGCTGCCGGCCGGCGACGACAAGCACCACCCGCTCGCTCGCGTCGCCGAGCCGGGTGGTGAGCCGGCCCAGCAGGTCGCGGAACACCCTGCCCGACGCCGTGCCCGGCACGACACCCGACCCCACCTCCTCGCCGACGGCGACCACGGGCACCGGGCACGCGTGCCATGCCTCCACGAGCTGCTCGACCGCGGCGTCGACCGCGTCGCGCCAGCCCGGCCGGTCGTCCCACGCACCGGTGGCGTTGAGGACGGCCGCGAGCCAGGTGCCGAGCGAGTCGACGAGCAGCGGAGTCGTGGCACCGCGCAGGGCGGCCGCCAGGTCGGTGGTCTCGAGCGTGGCCCACCGCGACGGGCGGCGTTCGCGGTGCAGCCGCACCCGCTCGAGCCAGTCGGTGTCACCCGCGCTCGGCGTCGGGCCGGTCGCCACGTAGGTGACCTCGGGCTCGGCGAGCAGCAGCCGCTCGGCGCAGGCCGACTTTCCCGACCGGGCGCCGCCGAGCACGAGCGTGCGATGGGGGCGGGGCGCCCGCGGCTGCGTCCCCCCGGTCTGCAGCTCGTCGGTTCCCACCACGGTGCCGTCGTCGACGACGCGGGCCCCCCAGCCGGCGAGGCGACGCTCGAGGTCGGGCGGGCTGTGGTGCGACAGGTGCACCGCGACGACGTCGGTCGAGTCGGTCACGGCGCCGTTCGCGCGCAGGCCGGCGAGCTCGGCGGCGAGGGTGGCGAGGTCGAGGTGGTCGCTGCCACGCGGTCGCCCCGGGCCACCGCGGTCGCCGAAGGTCGCCTCCACCAGCACCACGTCGTACGACGCGCCGGCCGTGGCCGCGCGGGTGACCTCGGGCAGGGGGCCGGTGTCGGTCGCGTAGAGCAGGCGTGCGCCACCCGGGCCGGTGACGTCGTACAGCAGGGCGCCGGTCGGGCCGTGCGCGGCCGCCAGCGCCCGCACCCGGTGGGGGCCGGCGGCCAGCACGTCGCCGGGCGCGAGCGGCATGAAGCTCACCGGCGCTGCGGGGTCGACCCACGCCGACCACGCGGCGACGACCGCGGGTGGGCCGGCGACCGTGAGCGGCTCGGTGCGGCCGGCCCAGGCGCGGGCGAGCAGGGCCATGGGGGCGCTGTGGTCGGGGTGGTCGTGCGTGAGGAGCACGTGCGTCACGGCGGCCAGCCCGCCCGCGTGCCGCAGCGCCGCCCTCGGGGTCTCGGGGCCGCAGTCGAGCAGCAGCGTGCCGTCGACCAGCGCGGACGTCGGCGCGCGAAGCCGGCCGGCGGCAAGCGCCGAGCAGCAGGCGGCGCAGCCGCAGAAGGCGTTGGGCCACCCGTCGGCCGAGCCGGTGCCCAGCAACTGGACCCTCATCGCACCTCGACGGGAGGGTGAGGGTCGAAGCTCACCGGGGCGTCGAACGCGGCTCGGCGGCTGGCCCGGCGCAGCGTCGCGAGCACCGCCCTGCCGGTGACGAGCACGAGCACGGCGTTGGTGGCCGCTCGCCCGATGTCCCAGCCGAGCGACGTGCTGAGGCTGAACACGACGAAGCGGTGGAGGTTGTCGAGCAGCGGCGCGCCTGCCACGAACGACAGGGACGTGCCGGCGCCCGTCGTGAACGGCCAGAACGTGAGGTTGAGGGCGAGGCCGTACAGCAGCCCGGCGAGCGCGCCGTACCCGGCCAGCAGCGCAAGCTCGGCCCGGCCGCGAGCCGCGGGGAGCAGCCCGGCGCCGAGCCCGACCCAGGCGGCGCCCAGCATCTGGAAGGGCAGCCACGGGCCGACACCGCCAGTGACGAGGGCCGAGCCGGCGAGCGTGGTGGCGCCGAGGACGAACCCGAAGCCGGGCCCGAGCACGCGGCCGGACAGGACGAGCAGGAAGAACACGGTCTCGAGCCCGGCCGTGCCGGCGCCCAGCGGTCGCAGCGCGGCGCCCACGGCCGACAGCACGCCCAGCATCGCGACGGCCTTGGCGTCGAGCCCGCCCTCGGACAGCTCGGCGAGCACCACAGCGAGCAGCAGCGGCAGCAGCAGGGCGAACAGCAGCGGGGCGCCGGTGCCCTGCGCGAGCCGTGATCCGGGCTGGGCCAGCAGCGGCCAGCCGAAGGCGACGACCCCGACCAGCGACGCCAGGGCGAGCGCGGCCGTGGACCGGCGGCCCACCCGGACGGCGTGCGGCCTCGCCGACGAGGTCACGCGGGCACCTGCCCCAGCCGGTCGGCGACCTGCCGGACGGTGAGCAGCGGCTGCGGGGCGAGGATCTTGGCGACCTGCGGCGCGAAGGCCGGCGAGGCGACGACCACCTCGGACGTCGGCCCGTCGGCGACGAGCTCGCCGTCGGCCATGACGAGCACCCGGTCGGCGGTCTCGGCGACGAACTCGACGTCGTGGGTCGAGATGAGCACGGCGTGGCCGTCGGCGGCGAGCTCGTGGACGGCGTCGCGCAGCCGGCGCTTGGCGCCGTAGTCGAGGCCCCGCGTGGGCTCGTCGAGCAGCAGCACGGCCGGCCGGGCGCCGAGCTGCACCGCGAGCACCAGCGCGAGCCGCTGCCCCTCCGACAGGTCCCGCGGGTGGCGGTGCCGCGGAATTCCCGGAGCGAGCCGTTCGAGCAGCGCGAGGCAGCTGCCGGGCGGTGCGTCGTCGTCGCGGTCGGCGCGCTCGGCCTCGGCGGCGACGGTGTCGAGGTAGAGCAGGTCGGACGGCTGCTGCGGCACCAGCCCGACAAGCGCCCGGGCGCCGGCGGGGGCCAGGTCGAGGGGGTCGACGTCGGGGCCGGCGGGTGCCGCCACGGCGACCACCCCGCGATCGCGCGGGCCCGAGCCCTGCAGCGCCCACAGCAGCGAGGACTTGCCCGCGCCGTTGCGTCCCATGAGCGCGCAGACCTCCCCGCGTCGCAGGGTCAGGTCGACGTCGCGCACCGCCGGCGTCCCGCCGTACCGGACGACGACACCGCGGGCAGTCAGGGCCGTACCGCCGGGCTGGGGCCGGCTGCGAAGGGCGGACGGGAGACCCGCCAGCGTCTGGCGCAGCGGCCCGGCGACGCGGCGGGCGTCGCGCACCGACAGCGGCAGCGGCGACCAGCGGGCGAGCCGGCCGAGCTCGACGACCGGCGGCGCCACCGTGACGGTGCGGGCCAGCCGGGCGGGGTCGCCGTGCTCGACGCGGCCGCCGGGCAGCAGGTGGACGAGCCGGTCGGCGTGCTGCAGCACCCGCTCGAGGCGGTGCTCGGCGACGATCACGGTGATGCCGAGGTCGTGCACGAGGCGGGTGACGGCGGCGAGGACGTCCTCGGCGGCCGTGGGGTCGAGCGCCGAGGTCGGCTCGTCGAGCACGAGCACGCGGGGGTGGGTCGTCAGCACGCTGCCGATGGCGACGCGCTGCTGCTGGCCGCCGGACAGGTCGGCGAGGGGCCGGCCGCGCAGGTCGGCGAGGCCGAGCAGGTCGAGCGTCTCCTCCACGCGCTGGCGCATGGTGCCCGCCGGCAGGCCGAGCTGCTCCATGCCGTAGGCCAGCTCGTCCTCGACGGTGTCGGTGACGAAGCCGTGGGCGGGGTCCTGGCCGACGACGCCGACGACGTCGGCGAGGTCGCGCGGGCGGTGGGTGCGGGTGTCGCGGCCGAGCACGCGCACGCTGCCCGCGAGCGTGCCGCCGGTGAAGTGCGGCACCAGGCCGTTGACGGCGCCTAGCAGCGTGGACTTGCCCGAGCCGGTGCGCCCGACCACCAGGCACAGCTCGCCCTCCTCGACGCGCAGGTCGACCTCGCGCAGTGCCGGCTCGCTCGCGCCGGGGTAGGTGACGGTGACGGCGTCGAGCTCGACGGCGCTCACGAGCCGGCCCTCGAGCGGGAGGCGGGCCCCGGCGGCGGGGGGGCGGCGACGGCGGCGAGCGCGGCGGCGAGGACGCCGAGCACGGGCAGAGTCGGCAGGGCCGGCACGGCGAGCGGCTGCAGCGGCGCGGCGAGCGACGCCGGGTCGCGCGCTCCGGCCACGACCGACACGAGCGCCACGGCACCGAGGGCCGTGACCACCCACTCGGGGCCGGCCCAGCGGTCGGGTCGGTACGTCGTCCGGTGGACGCGACGGCCGCCGACGCGAAGGCCGGTGAGCGCCACGGCGAGCCCGGCCAGCAGCGTGGGCAGGCCGAGGGCGGCGGGGGCGGTGGGGTCGAGCAGCCCGTAGCTGCCGAGGCACGCGCCGAGCAGGCCGATGAGCACGAGTGCGGCGGTGAGGCGGCGGGTGCGGGCGGTGGTGTCGTCGAGGCGGCCGTAGCCGCGCGAGTCCATGGCTGCGGCCAGCGACAGCGAGCGGTCGAGGGCGTCCTGCAGCACCGGCAGCGCCACCCGCGCGGCGCCGCGCAGCCCGCGGACCGCGTCGCCGCGCAGCCGCCGGGCCCGTCGTACGCGCAGCACGCTCTCGGCCAGCTGCGGCGCCACGCTGACCGCGACGACGACCGCCACGCCCACGTCGTGCAGCGCGCCGGGCAGCAGTCGCAGCAGGCGCCGGGGGTTGGCCAGCGCGTTGGCCGCGCCGATGCACACGAGCAGCGTCGCGAGCCGCAGCCCCTCGTAGGCGGCGCCGAGCAGGCCCTCGAGGTAGAGGTCGCCGCCGACGTCGATGCCTGCCGCCCAGGACGGCATCGCCAGCGCGGGCAGCCGCACGACCAGGTGGTCGCCGTACTTCAGGCCCACGGCGACGTGCAGCACCACCCGCAGCGCCACGACCACCGCGCCGAGCACGAGGTAGGTTCGGAAGGCCCGCGCCCAGGGCGCGTCGCCGCGTCGGGCGGCCACCACCAGGCACGTCACCGCGAGCAGCAGCAGGAGCAGCAGGGGGTTGGTGGTGCGGCTGGCCGTCGCGGCGAGCGCCAGCGACCACAGCCACCAGGCGGCGGGGTGCAGCGCGCGGGCCGTGCGCACCGGACGACGCGCCGCAGCCGGCGTGCCCGTCACGCCCCGCCGCTGCGGCGCGGTCAGCGTCACGGCCGGCGCCGGCGGCCGTACGACGTGAGCCCGGCCGCGACCACCAGCGTGACGACGAGCGCGACGGCGACCCCGAGGCGCAGGCCGCCGT
>CAXTEJ010000015.1:0-66365 GCA_964243295.1 uncultured Actinomycetales bacterium
GGCCCGCCCCGACCCCGGCGCGCTGGACGCGGCCGCGGTGGCCGGGGTGCTGCTGCAGGCCGTGGCGGTCGCGGCGCTGCTGCTCGCGCGGGTGCGCCCGGCGCGAGCCCGGCCGCTGGCGATCGACGCCACCCTCGTCACCGGCAGCGCCTTCGTCATCGCCTGGGTGCTCGGCTGGCACCGGTGGCTGCCGAGCGGCGTGCTCCCGGCGCGGGCGATGCAACCCGGTCCGGCGCGGCTCGCGATCGCCGTCGAGCTCGTGGCGCTCGCCGTCGGCGTGGCGGTCTGGTTCGTGCGCCGCGCGCCAGGCGAGCGCCTCGCGCCCCGGCTGATGGTGACGTCGACGGCTCTCGGCGCAGCGGCCGCGTCCGGCCTGCAGGTCACGCTGGGGCTCCCGGCGTCGTCCGTGCCGGTCGGCCACGTCGTCGCCTCCGCCCTGCTGCTGCTCGGCCCGGCCGTCACCGGCGTCATCGACGACGAGCCCCCGCGCGCTCTCGACCACGAGCGGGCGCTGGTGCCCGTCGTCCTGCTCGTCGGCACCGCCGTCACGCTCGCGACGCTCGGCTCCCCGCGGGGACTGCCCCGCCTGCCGCTGGTCGTGTCGGGCGCGGTCATGCTCGTGCTGCTGGCCCGCCTGCTCGACGTCGCCCGCAGCAACCAGCTGCTCGCCCAGGCGCTCGCGGTGCGCGAGCGGCACTTCCGGTCGATGGTCGACACCACCCCGGACGTTCTGCTGCGGCTCGACCTCGCCGGCCGCATCAGCTACGTCTCCCCGTCGGCCCAGCGGCTGCTGCAGGTCGACCCCGCGCTCGGGCGCGGGGTGCTGGTCACCGACCTGGTGCCGGCCCACGACGCGGCCGGGGTGCTGGCGGCGCTGCAGGTGCTGCGCGCCGACCCCGGCGCCGTCGAGCGGCTGATGGTCGGCTTCGAGCGCCCCGGCGGCCCCCCGCTGCGCCTCGAGGCCGTCGCCAGCCGCGTCGGCAGGGACGTCGTGGTCGCCGTGCGCGACGTCACCGAGACGGTGGCGCTGCGCGAGGAGCTCGTGCGCGTCGCCTACACCGACCAGCTCACGGGGCTGCCCAACCGCGCCGCGTTCGACATCGCCCTGGCGGGGCGCTTCGCCGGTGAGCCCCTGCCCGCCGCAGGCAGCCCGGCCTCGCTGCTCACCGTCGGCGCGATCGACGAGCGGCGCCGTTCGCTGCCCGGCCTCGGGCCCGGCGCGCGCCGCCCGGTCGTGGTGCTGTTCTGCGACCTCGACGGTTTCAAGCCGATCAACGACAGCCACGGCCACGAGGTGGGTGACCTGCTGCTCGCCGAGGCCGGACGCCGGATCGCGGCGGCCGTGCGCGGCGACGACATCGCCTGCCGGCTCGGGGGCGACGAGTTCACCGTGCTGATGGGACTGGGAGCCGACGTCGCCGCCGCCCTGCGCGTGGCGGGCCGGGTCAAGGACGCGATCGCGCGCCCGTTCGCGGTGGCGGGCGTGGGCGACCTCGTGCTCGGCGTCTCCATCGGCGTGGCCGCGTCCGACGGCACGGGCGCCCCGAGCGACCTGGTGCGTGACGCCGACGTGGCGATGTACCAGGCCAAGCACGCCGGCCGCGGCCAGGTGAAGGTGTTCGAGCCGCAGATGCACGCCGCCCTCGCGCGCAGCGTCGACCTCGGGCAGCGGCTGCACACGGCCGTGCAGGACCGCCGGCTGTCGGTGGTCTACCAGCCGGTGATCGACCTGCGCAGCGGGGCGGTCGTCAGCGCCGAGGCCCTGCTGCGCTGGCGTGACGGCGACGAGGTCGTCGCCGAGGCCGCCGAGGTCATCACCCTGGCCGAGTCGAGCGGCGACATCCACGCCATCGGGCTGTTCGTGCTGGACGAGGCGGTCGGCCGCGCCGCCGCGTGGGCCGCGAGCGGCTACCCGGTGCGCGTGGCCGTCAACCTGTCGGCCCACCAGGTGGGCGACCCGGGGCTGGTGGCAGCGGTCGACCGGGTGCTGCGCGAGCACGGCCTGCCGGCCGACCGGCTGACCCTGGAGATCACCGAGTCGGCGCTGCTCGACCAGACCGACGTCACGCTGGGGCGGATGGAGGCGCTGCGCGGGCTCGGCCTGCACCTCGCCGTCGACGACTTCGGCACCGGCTACTCCTCCCTGGACTACCTGCGGCGGCTGCCGGTCGACCAGATCAAGATCGACCGGTCCTTCCTCGACGGCTTCGGCCGCCAGGACGACGTCACCGCCCTCGTGCGCGCTGTCATCGCCCTCGGCCACGACCTCGGGCTCACCGTCACGGTCGAGGGCGTCGAGAGCGGCCTGCACGTCCGGCTGCTGCGCGAGGCCGGCGCCGCCAACGCGCAGGGCTTCGTCTTCGCCCGAGCGCTGGACGTCGAGTCGATGCAGGAGTGCCTGCGTGACGGCCCGTTCGCGCTCGACGCCGCCGACACCGACCTGCGGCTGCCGCGCGTCGCCGACCGCCCGTGGCCGCCCGCGCCGCCCGCGCTCCCGACCCGCCACGGCACCGGCTCCCACCGGTGACCGGCTGCGGTCTCGCATGCCGGGCGCCGCGTCCAGCTGCCGAGACGGCTCGGCACGCCGGTTGACACCGTGACGCCGTCGAGGGAGCGTGGGCGTCATGCACCTCGAGCTCGTAGTCGGACAGCGCGCGAGCTGACCGACCCCAGCCCGTGCGCGACCCCTCGCCCAGCCCCCGTCCGGGGCGGAGGGGTTTTTTCGTGTCCGGGCCCCACCGGGCAGGATGGGTGCAGCCACATGCCGACCAGACGTGACGAGCAGGAAGCGGTGAGGACGTGAGCACGACCAGGATGCCGACCAGGGCAGCGGGGTCCGCAGGGGCCGGCGCGAAGGTCGCCGTGCCGACGGCACCGCCCGTTCCCACGGCGCCGCGCACCCCGGTCGCGCCGCAGCTCCCGGCGCCCGCGCCGGCCGGCGAGACCATGACCGGCGCCCAGAGCCTGGTGCGCTCGCTCGAGCACGCGGGGGTCGACGTGGTCTTCGGCATCCCCGGCGGCGCGATCCTGCCGGCGTACGACCCGCTGCTGGACTCCGCGCAGGTGCGCCACATCCTGGTGCGGCACGAGCAGGGCGCCGGCCACGCCGCGCAGGGCTACGCGGCCGCGACCGGCCGGGTGGGCGTGTGCATGGCGACGTCGGGCCCGGGGGCCACGAACCTCGTCACGCCGATCGCCGACGCCTACATGGACTCGGTGCCCATCGTCGCGATCACCGGCCAGGTCGCGTCGACGTCCATCGGCACCGACGCCTTCCAGGAGGCCGACATCCGCGGCATCACGATGCCGATCACCAAGCACAACTACCTGGTCACCGACGCCGCCGAGATCCCGCGCGCCATCGCCGAGGCCTTCCACATCGCCGGCACCGGGCGCCCCGGCCCGGTGCTCGTCGACATCAGCAAGGACGCGCTGCAGGCCCAGACGACCTTCGTCTGGCCGGCCACCGTCGAGCGCGCCGGCTACCACCCCGTCACCAAGCCCCACACCCGCCAGGTGCGCGAGGCCGCGCGCCTGATCGGCCAGTCCCGTCGCCCGGTGCTGTACGTCGGCGGCGGCGTCATCCGCGCCCGCGCCGCCGACGAGCTGCGCCGGCTGGTCGACCTGACGGGCATCCCCGTCGTGACGACGCTCATGGCCCGCGGTGCGCTGCCCGACAGCCACCCCGCCAACCTCGGCATGCCTGGCATGCACGGCACCGTCGCCGCGGTGACGGCGCTGCAGCGCTCCGACCTGGTCTTCAGCCTCGGTGCCCGCTTCGACGACCGCGTCACCGGCCAGCTGTCGACGTTCGCGCCGCACGCCACGGTCATCCACGCCGACATCGACCCCGCCGAGATCAGCAAGAACCGCGTCGCCGACGTCCCGATCGTGGGTGACGCGCGCGAGGTGCTGCTCGAGCTGCTCGCCGCGCTCGACGTCGAGCGCGGCGCCGGCAACGTCGGCGACTACACCGCCTGGTGGCGGGACGTCGAGGACTGGCGGCGCACCTACCCGCTGGGCTACTCCGAGCCCGACGACGGCACGCTCTCGCCCCAGCTGGTGATCTCCCGGCTCGGCGCGATCGCCGGCCCCGAGGCGATCTACGCCTCGGGCGTGGGTCAGCACCAGATGTGGGCGGCGCAGTTCATCGCCTACGAGCGCCCCAACGCCTGGATCAACTCCGGCGGTCTCGGGACGATGGGCTACGCCGTCCCTGCCGCCATGGGCGCCAAGACCGGCAGCCCCGAGCGCACGGTGTGGGCGATCGACGGCGACGGCTGCTTCCAGATGACCAACCAGGAGCTCGCGACCTGCGTCATCAACGACATCCCGATCAAGGTCGCGGTCATCAACAACTCCAGCCTCGGCATGGTGCGGCAGTGGCAGACGCTGTTCTACGGCGAGCGCTACAGCAACACCGACCTGCACACCGGCTCGGCCCGCCGCATCCCCGACTTCGTCAAGCTCGCCGACGCCTACGGCTGCGCGGGGCTGCGCTGCGAGCGCCCAGAGGACGTCGACGCCACGATCCACGCGGCGATGGCGATCAACGACCGACCCGTCGTGGTCGACTTCGTCGTCCACCGCGACGCCATGGTGTGGCCGATGGTGCCCTCCGGCGTCAGCAACGACGACATCCTGTTCGCCCGCGGCACCAGCCCGACGTGGGACCGGGAGGAGGGGTGAGCCGCCACACCCTCTCGGTGCTCGTCGAGGACCAGCCCGGTGTGCTCGCGCGCATCGCGGGGCTGTTCTCGCGCCGCGGGTTCAACATCGAGTCGCTGGCGGTCGGCCCGACCGAGCACGCGCACCTGTCGCGCATGACCGTCGTGGTCGACGTCGAGGACCTCCCGCTCGAGCAGGTGACCAAGCAGCTCAACAAGCTCATCGAGGTCATCAAGGTCGTCGAGCTCGAGCCTGCCGCGTCGGTGCAGCGCGAGCTGGTGCTGCTCAAGGTGCGCGCCGACATCACCAACCGCTCGCACGTGCTCGAGACCGTGCAGCTGTTCCGCGCCAAGGTGATCGACGTGTCGGCCGACACCGTCACGGTCGAGGCGACCGGCGACGTCGACAAGCTCGCCGCGCTGCTGCGGCTGCTCGAGCCGTTCGGCATCCGCGAGCTCGTGCAGTCCGGCATGGTCGCCGTGGCGCGCGGGCCGCGCAGCATGAGCGACCGGTCGCTGAAGTCGGCCTGAAGGCCGGCGCACGTCCCCCTGACCACCTGAGCCGGTCCCCGGCGCAGGTCCCGCACCACCCGGCCGCCCCGGCCGGGCACCGACCCGAGGAGAGCCCCCCGTGGCAGAGATGTTCTACGACGCCGACGCCGACACCGCCGTCCTCGCCGACCGCAAGGTGGCCGTCATCGGCTACGGCAGCCAGGGCCACGCGCACGCGCTGAACCTGCGCGACAGCGGCATCGACGTCCGGGTCGGCCTGCCGCAGAGCAGCTCCAGCCGCGCCCGCGCCGAGGCGGAGGGTCTGCGGGTGGTGACGCCCGAGCAGGCGTCGGCCGAGGCCGACCTCGTCATGCTGCTGACCCCCGACCACGTGCAGCGCCACGTCTACGCCGAGGCCATCGAGCCGAGCCTGAAGCCCGGCGACGCCCTGTTCTTCGGCCACGGGTTCAACATCCGCTTCGGCTACATCACCCCGCCGCCGGGCGTCGACGTCGCGATGGTCGCGCCCAAGGGGCCCGGCCACCTGGTGCGCCGCGAGTACGCCGACGGCCGCGGCGTGCCCGTCATCGTCGCCGTCGAGGAGGACGCGACCGGCGGCGCCTGGCCGCTCACGCTCGCCTACGCGCGCGCCATCGGCGGCCTGCGCGCCGGCGGCATCCGGACGACGTTCGCCGAGGAGACCGAGACCGACCTGTTCGGCGAGCAGGCCGTGCTGTGCGGGGGCGTGTCGCGCCTGGTGCAGACGGGCTTCGAGGTGCTGACCGAGGCGGGCTACCAGCCTGAGGTCGCCTACTTCGAGTGCCTGCACGAGCTGAAGCTCATCGTCGACCTCATGTACGAGGGGGGCATCGCCAAGCAGCGCTGGAGCGTCTCCGACACCGCCGAGTACGGCGACTACGTCTCGGGCCCGCGCGTGATCGACGCGTCGGTCAAGGAGCGCATGCAGGACGTGCTGGCCGACATCAAGGACGGCACGTTCGCCAGCCGCTTCATCGCCGACCAGGACGCCGGGGCTCCCGAGTTCGCGCGGCTGCGCGCCGAGGGCGAGCAGCACCCGATCGAGGCCACCGGCCGCCACCTGCGCGGGCTCATGGCGTGGGTCAAGAGCGGCGACGACGACTACACCGAGGGCACCGCGGCGCGCTGAGGCCCGCCGGCCGCCTCGGTGCTGCACGGCGCTCCGGGGTGTCCGTTGTCGGTGGCGGCACCTAGGGTGAGCCTCGGCATGAGATCACCGGTCGTCGGCGCCCGCCCGACGATGCGCCTCGGGGGGATCACCGGGTCACGGTGCAGGACGCTTGCCTTGGAGAACCAGTGCGCACGACCCGTCGAGGCCTGACCGCCGCGGCCACCACCGCGGTGCTCGCCACAGCGAGCCTGTCCACCGTCGCGCTCGGGGCGGGGGGGTCGGCGTTCGCGGCGACACCCGGGCCGCTCGCCGAGCGCGCCCGACCCGAGCTGGCGACGTCCGCCAGTGCCCCCGGCTCCCTGCTTGACCCGCGGGTGCGGGGTGCCTCGCCGGCCACCGGCGACGACGCGCCCGACACCCGCATCCCGACCCGCGGGGCGGTGCAGGTGATGCTCGAGCTCGACGCGGCGCCGTCCACCACCGCCTACCTGTCCGGCCTCGGCCAGGGCCGCCGCGCCGCCGCGGCCCAGGCCCGGGCCCAGCTGCGGCGGGTGGGTTCCAACCAGCGGTCGGTCGCCGCCGCGCTGCGCGAGCCGGCGACGCGCGCGACCGAGATCTACCGCACGTCGGCGATCTACTCCGGCATCGCCGTCACGACGGACGGGTCGCGCGTCGCCGCGCTGCGCGCCCTGCCCGGCGTGCGCGCCGTCCACCTGCTGACGCCCAAGCGGCTCGCCAACACCGCGACGGTGCCGCTCATCGGCGCCCCGAAGGTGTGGGCGGCCAGCAGCGACGGCAAGGCGATCGGCACGGGCATCCGCGTCGGCATCATCGACACCGGCATCGACTACACCCACGCCGACTTCGGCGGCCCCGGCACGGTCGCGGCCTACCAGGCGGCGCTCGCCACCGACACCGCCGCACCGGCCTACCCCGCCGGTGGCCAGGTCGTCGGCGGCGTCGACTTCGCCGGTGACGCCTACGACCCCGGCGCCACGCTGGCGGGGGGCGCGCCCGACACCGCTCGCACCGTGCCGAAGCCCGACGCGAACCCGCTCGACTGCGAGGGCCACGGCAGCCACGTCGCCGGCACCGCCGCGGGCCACGGCGTCACGACCACGGGCGCCACCTACCGCGGGCCCTACACGGCGGGCCTCCAGGCCGCCGACTTCCGGGTCGGCCCCGGCGTCGCCCCCGGCGCGAGCCTCTACGCCATCAAGGTGTTCGGCTGCGAGGGGTCGACCGACCTGGTCACCCAGGCCCTCGACTGGGCCGCCGACCCCAACCGCGACGGCGACCCGAGCGACCGGCTCGACGTCGTCAACATGTCGCTCGGCGGCGACTTCGGCTCCGCCCAGGACCCCGACTCGGTGGCCAGCGACCAGCTCTCGCGCCTCGGCACCGTGGTGGTCGCCTCCGCAGGCAACGCCGGCGACCTGCAGGACGCCGCGGGCTCGCCCGCCAACGCCGTCCGGGCCATCTCGGTGGCCGCGAGCGACGACCCCGCCGCCGTCGTCGACGGCCTGCGCGTCGACGCGCCGACCGGCATCGAGCCGAGCCCGTCGGTCGACGGCAGCAGCGACAACGTGTTCGGCGCCGAGCAGTCCAGCGGCGACCCCGGCAACGGCGTCCCTGCGTACGACTGGTCCAAGGGCGGGGTCACCTCGACCCCCCTGGTGACCCTCGGCAGCTGGAAGGACGCGCCCAGCGCCACCAACAACATCGACGGCTGCAGCCCGTACTCCGCCGCCGACGCGGCGGCGGTGGCCGGCAAGGTCGTCCTGCTGCAGTGGACCGACCTCGGGGCCCGTCGCTGCGGCTCCGGCGCCCGCGGCGCCCAGGCGTTCGCGGCCGGCGCCGTCGGCGTCGTGCTCGGTGACGACACCAACAGCTTCAGCGCCGGCATCGCCGGCGACCCGCGACTGCCCATGATGCTGCTGGTCAAGCAGGGCACCGACGCGATCAAGGCCGCCGTCGACGCCTCGGGCAACAACGGCTCGGTGCGGGTCTCGCTGACCTCGGAGTACCACAACCGGATCCGCATCGACCTCAGCGGCACCGCCGAGGACCCGACCGACCGCGTCGCCTCCTTCTCCTCGCGCGGCTTCGGCAGCGCCCTCGCGGTCAAGCCGGACGTCACCGCTCCCGGTGTCTCGGTCTTCTCCGCGGCGGTCGGCACCGGCGCCGACGGCCAGACCGAGAGCGGCACCTCCATGGCCGCCCCGCACGTGGCCGGCGTCGCCGCGCTCGTCCGGGCCGCCCACCCGCGCTGGACCGTCGAGCAGATCAAGGCGGCCATCGTCGGCACGGCCGGCGCCCGCGTCTCGACCGAGGTCGGTGGCCGCACCCCCGAGGGCCCCGCGCGCGTCGGCACCGGCCGCGTCGAGGCCGACCGGGCGGTCGCCGCCTCGACGCTCGCCTACGTCGGCGACGGGTCGGGGGCGGTGGGCGTCTCCTTCGGTGACGTGGCCGTCACCGCCGCGACGACGCTGCGCAAGACCGTGACCGTGCAGAACACCTCGGGGGCCTCGGCGCGCTACGCACTCGCCTACCGCCCCACGGTGAGCACGCCCGGCGTGACGTTCTCGGTCACCCCCTCGACCGTCACGGTGGCGGCGGGCGCGAGCGCCAAGGTCACCGTCACGATGCGGCTCACCCCGTCGGCCATGCGCCGCACGCTCGACCCCAGCACCTCGGCCGAGGACGGCCTCGCCAGCTACTACGCCGACGCCGGTGGCCTGGTGACCATCACCGGTGCCGGTGGCCCGGTGTCGGTCGCGGTCTACGCGGCACCGCGCCCGGCCTCCCAGATGGCAGCGGCGCCGCTGGCGCTCGTGGGCTCCACCGGCAACACCGCGCTGCCGCTGCAGGGCAAGCCGCTGCTGCAGGGCTCGAGCAGCGTCGCCGACACCGACCCGACGCTCTACGCCGGCTCGGTCTCGGCGCTGATGCTGCAGGGTCAGAGCAAGCAGCTGCCGGCCTGCTCGGCGAAGGTCACCACCGCGTGCGCGCCGTTCCCGGACGAGCGCGCGGCCGACCTGCGCTACGTGGGCGTCGCCTCCGACATCCCCTACACGAGGGACGCCTTCAACCGCGAGCCCGACGCCGACAACGGCTACGCCTACTTCGGCGTCAGCACGTGGGGCGCGTGGCGCACCCCGGCGTCCTACTCCGAGTTCGACGTCTACATCGACACCGACGCGGGCAGCCCCACCCACACGCCCGAGCCCGAGCTGCTGCTGTTCAACAGCAGGCTCTCGGCCGAGAGCGACGTCATGGTCGCCACGCTCGGCGACCTGAAGACCGGCGAGATCATCGACCAGGAGCCGCTCAACAACGCGGTCGGTGGCCTCGACACCGGCCTGTTCCACAGCGACTCGATGGTCCTGCCGCTGTGGCTGCCCGCGCTGCTGTCGTACCTGCCGAAGACCCAGCAGGGCACGCTGGCCTCCACCAGGGTCAACTACTGGGTGCAGGCCGGCACCGTCGAGTCGGGCCTGCTCGACGCCGTCGGCACACCGAAGGCGCCGCTCAGCGTCGACCTGCGCAACCCGGCGATGCGCGCTGCGGGCGACTCCAACAGCCCGGTGCTCAACGACGACGCCCCCGGCCGGCAGTACGCGCTGGCCGTCCACCGCGACCTGCGCACCTACGCGGCCGACAAGCCGCAGGGCCTGCTGCTCATCCACCACCAGAACGTCAACGGGGCCCGGGCACAGGTCGTCCAGGTGCGCGGCATCACCACCACGACGCTGCGCACGTCCCCGACCAGCTACGCCCGGGGCGGTCGTGCCGTGCTGCAGGCCACGGTGCGTGGCACCAGCGGTGCCGCCGTCCCGAGCGGCACGGTCACCTTCCGTGACGGCACGAGGGTGCTCGCCACGGTGCCGCTGGCCAAGGGCACGGCCACGGTGAGGCCCGCCGCCCTGCGCGCAGGCACCCACCGGCTGACCGCGACCTACAACGGCTCGAGCCTCGACGCCGCGAGCACGAGCAAGCCCGTGGTGGTGCGGGTGCGCTGACGCGTCCCTCGTGGCCCGACCCGCTCCACCCGTCACCGCGTCCCCTGCTCCGGCAGGCAGGCGCGGTGACGTGCGTCCGGGCCGCTTCGTCTCGGCAGCCGGATGCGCGGCCCCCGGTTGAGCCTCCTGCGCCGGCGTCCTGGCGCTTCACTCGCTGAACACCTGCCTCACGTGGCGTGCACGCCACGTAGAGCACACCGTCGTCGCGTGATGGCCCCTGCGTCTCACAACTTGGAAGCCGCCCGCACACGCGGCGCCAGAGCGGCGACGCCCGCCGCCGACCGCCGGCGAGCCATGGGTGCGCCGACCGCCCGCTGGGCACAGCGCGGCGGGTCGGGCGGCGGTGGTTGGATGCTGCGCATGACCACAGCCGCCGCGCCCGCCACCACCACCACGGCTGCGAGCGGCGGCGCCGTCCGGCAGCTGTCCATCGGGGTCATCGGCGGTGACGGCATCGGGCCCGAGGTCGTCGCCGAGGGCCTCAAGGTGCTCGCCGCGGCCGTGGGTGCCGGCGACGCCGAGATCGTGCTGCAGCACCACGAGCTCGGCGCCCAGCACTACCTCGACACCGGCGAGGTGCTGCCCGACGAGGTGCTCGAGCGGCTGCGCGGTCACGACGCGATCCTGCTCGGGGCCATCGGCGGCACGCCCGGCGACCCGCGGCTGCCCGCCGGGCTGCTCGAGCGCGGGCTGCTGCTGCGGCTGCGCTTCGAGCTCGACCAGTACGTCAACCTGCGCCCGACCCGGCTGCTGCCCGGCGTCCCCACCCCCCTCACCGACCCGGGCGACATCGACTTCGTCGTGGTGCGCGAGGGCACCGAGGGCCCGTACGTCGGCAACGGCGGCCGGCTTCGGGTGGGCACCCCGCACGAGCTGGCCACCGAGGTCAGCATCAACACCGCGTACGGCGTCGAGCGGGTGGTGCGTGACGCCTTCCGCCGGGCGCAGCAGCGATCGGGCCGGCTGACGCTGGTGCACAAGACCAACGTGCTGGTGCACGCCGGCGGGCTGTGGTCACGCGTCGTGGCCGAGGTCGGCACCGAGTTCCCCGACGTGAGCGTCGACTACCTGCACGTCGACGCCGCCACGATCTTCCTGGTCACCGACCCGGCGCGGTTCGACGTCATCGTCACCGACAACCTGTTCGGCGACATCCTCACCGACCTGGCGGGGGCGATCGGCGGCGGCATCGGCCTGGCCGCCAGCGGCAACGTCAACCCCGAGCGCACCGCGCCCAGCATGTTCGAGCCCGTCCACGGGTCGGCCCCCGACATCGCCGGCCAGGGGCTGGCCGACCCCACCGCGACGGTCCTGTCCGTGGCGCTGATGCTCGAGCACCTCGGGCTGCACGACGCGGCGGCGCGCATCGAGGCGGCGGTCGTGGCCGACGTCGCCGCACGGGCCGGCGAGCCAGGCGAGCGGCCGGCACGGCGGTCGACGTCCGAGATCGGCGACGCCCTCGCGGCAGCCGTCGTCGCGGCCGCAGCCACCCGCTGACACCGCCGCGCAGCGCCCCCGAGCGCCGCCACGGCCACCGGCCGACTGCGGTAGCGTCCCGGCATGGCCCTGGACTTCCCGCTCGAGCGAAACCCTGCGCCGCTGGCCGCCGAGCAGCGCGCGCAGGTGCTGGCCGAGCCCGGCTTCGGCACGCACTACACCGACCACATGGCGCTGGCCACGTGGACGCTGGGCGAGGGCTGGCACGACAGCCGCATCAAGCCGTACGGCCCGCTGCAGCTCGACCCGTCGGCCGCGGTGCTGCACTACGCGCAGGAGATCTTCGAGGGGCTCAAGGCCTACCAGCACGAGGACGGCTCGATCTGGGCGTTCCGCCCCGAGGCCAATGCCGAGCGGTTCCAGCGCTCCGCGAAGCGGCTGGCCCTGCCCGAGCTGTCGACCGAGGACTTCCTCGCCTCCATCACCTCCCTCGTGGAGACCGACGCGGCGTGGGTGCCGAGCGGCGGCGAGACCAGCCTCTACCTGCGTCCGTTCATGTTCGCCTCCGAGGCGTTCCTGGGCGTGCGGCCCTCGGCCGAGGTGACCTACTGCGTCATCGCGAGCCCGGCCGGTGCCTACTTCTCCAGTGGCCTCCAGCCGGTCTCGATCTGGCTGTCGAGCGACTACACGCGCGCGGCGCCCGGCGGCACCGGCGCGGCCAAGTGCGGTGGCAACTACGCCGCCAGCCTCGCCGCGATGCTCGAGGCCAGCGCCCACGGCTGCGACCAGGTCGCCTTCCTCGACGCCGTCGAGCGGCGCTGGGTCGAGGAGCTGGGCGGCATGAACCTCTACTTCGTCATGGACGACGGCACGATCGTCACCCCCGAGCTGACCGGCACGATCCTCGAGGGCGTCACGCGCAGCTCGATCCTGCAGATCGCCGCCGACCTCGGCCACCGAGCCATCGAGCGCCGCATCAGCATCGAGGAGTGGCGCGAGGGCGCTGCGTCCGGCCGCATCACCGAGGTGTTCGCCTGCGGCACCGCCGCCGTCGTGACGCCGGTCGGCCGGCTCGCGTCGGCCGACGGCGAGGTCGTCGCCGGTGACGGGGGCCCCGGCCCGCTCACCGCCGCCGTCCGCGAGGCGCTGCTCGACGTGCAGTACGGCCGCGTCCCCGACAAGCACGGCTGGCTGACCCGCCTGCTCTAGCCGGCGACACGGGCGCCGCGCACCTCGAAGGGACCCCATGCTCATCTGCCTCTACGAGGACCGCGCGAGCCACCTGGTCGGGCTGAAGCTCGCTCTGCTCAGCCTCGTCCGCCACTGCCCCGACGCCCGGCTCGTGGCGCACGTCCCCGGCGCCGACGACGGGTTCGCCACCTGGTTCGCGGCGCGGGTGCCGGCCGGCGAGCTCGTCACCGACCCGATCCAGGACTCGGGCTGGAACGTCAAGCCCGAGCTGCTGCTGCACCACCTCGGCCGCGGCGAGGACGAGGTCGTCTGGTTCGACGCCGACGTGGTGTGCCACGACGACTGGCGCCGGCTGCTGTGGGGCGCCGGGCCGCAGACGCTCGTGGCGACCGAGGAGACGGTGCGGGGGCAGCACCTCGGTGGCGCCCACCGCACCCGGGCCTGGGGGCTGGCCGTCGGCCGCAGCATGCCGACGACGGTCAACACCGGGCTGGTGCGGGTGACGCCGGCCCACGCGCCGCTGCTGCGCGCGTGGCAGCAGATGCTGCGCGACCCCGGCTACCAGCTCGCGCAGCGCAGCGACTGGCAGGACCGCCCGATCCACCTGCTCGGTGACCAGGAGGTGCTGACCGCGCTGCTCGGGTCGCGTGAGTTCGCCGACGTGCCCGTCTGGCTGCTGCGCCAGGGCGTCGACATCGCCCAGTGCTTCGGCGCGTCGGGCTACGACCCGGCCGACCGGCTGCGCATGACGCTGGCGGGGGAGGTACCGCCGCTGCTGCACGCCATGGGCCCCAAGCCCTGGCAGCAGCCGCCGCGGGGGTCGCGCCCGGCGTCGGTGCTCGACGCCGCACGCTCGGCCCGTGACGCGCTCGTGCGCCGCCATCACGACACCTCGCCCTACACCCTGGCCGCGGCCGAGCTGCGCGCCGACCTCGACGAGCCGGCGCCGTGGCTGCCCGACCGGGCGGGTCCGGCGTCCGCCGCGGCCCTCAACTGCGCCGAGCTGCCGCTGGCGCTCTTCGACATGGTCGTCCGTCGGCTGCGCGCCGCGCTGGGCATCGCGCGCTACACCGCCGACGGGCTCGCTCCCGGCTCCGACCCCGCCCCGCAGGACCCGGTGCTGCGCGTCGCTGTCGTGCTCGAGTACGAGCTGGGCCACCGCACCCACCTGCGGTCGCTGGTGCAGGCGGTCGAGGACGACCCGGGCGTGCGCGGCGACTGGCTGCTCGTGCCGCCGGGCCGCACCGGGTGGATCGAGCGGCGCACGCCGGTCGGCGGCAACGACACCGCCCGCAAGAGCCTGCGCGCCCTGCGGCTGCTCGTACCGCGGGCGCGGGCCACCGACGTGCTGCTCGTCCACACCCAGACGTGCGCGGCCTTCCTCGGCCCGCTGCTGCGCCGCACCCCCGGGGTCGTCTCGACCGACGGCACGCCGGCCAACATCGACGAGCTGTCGACCGGCTACCTGCACCGCCAGGGCGGCGCGCGCGAGGAGGAGGCCAAGCGACGGGTCACCGCCGCGTCGCTGCGCGCGGCGCGCACGACCCTCGCCTGGAGCGAGTGGACCGCACGCACCCTGCGCGAGGTCTACCGCCTCCCGGTGTCCCAGCTGCAGGTGCTGCGCCCCGGTGTCGACGTGCGACGGTGGGCGCCGCCCCCGACCCGCGAGCCGGCCGTCGGCGTCCGGCTGCTGTTCGTCGGTGGCGACTTCGGCCGCAAGGGTGGCCCCAGCCTGCTGCGGGCGCTCGAGAAGGTGTCGGGCGACTGGCAGCTCGACGTGGTCACCGCCGCCACCGACATCGAGCCGACGCCGCGGGTGTCGGTGCACAACGGGCTGGAGTCCGGCGATCCCGCTCTGCTGCAGCTGTTCCAGCGTGCCGACGTGTTCGTCTTCCCCACGCGCGCCGACACCTACGGCATCGCCGTGCTCGAGGCGATGGCCTGCGGCCTGCCCGTCGTCACGACGCGCGTCGGGGCCCTGCCCGAGCTCGTGCTGGACGGCGAGACCGGGCTGCTCGTCGACGCCGACGACGACGACCAGCTGACGGCCGCGGTGCAGCGGCTGGTCGACGACGAGGGGCTGCGCCAGCGGCTGGCGGGCGCCGCGCGACGACGGGCCGAGGAGCACTTCGACGGCCGGCGCACCAACGCCGAGCTGGTCGCGGTGCTGCGCCGAACAGCGGCCGCGGTGCCGACACGGCAAAAGGTTCGCCACTAGGCCATTGACGGCGAGGCCGTCGTGCCGCAGGATCCGGTGGCACCGGACACGGGCCGCTCGGCCCCGTCCCGACCCGGATGAGGCCCGCCCATGGCTGTTGATCCCGCCGTCCCCGCCGTCACCGCACCGACCGCCCACGACGACGCCGATGCCCGCGGGCTCGCGGCCCTGGGATACACCCAGGAGCTGCACCGCGGCATGAGCGGCTTCTCCAACTTCGCCGTCTCGTTCTCGATCATCTCCGTGCTGTCCGGCTGCGTCACGACGTACTACATCGCCATGGACGCCGGCGGCCCGCTCGCCATCATGATCGGCTGGCCCGTCGTGGGCCTGCTCGTGCTCTGCGTCTCGCTGGCCATGGCCGAGATCTGCTCGGTCTACCCCACGGCCGGCGGTCTCTACTTCTGGGCCGGCCGCCTCGCCAAGCGCAACAAGGCGGCCTGGGCGTGGTTCGTCGGCTGGTTCAACTTCCTGGGCGAGGTGGCGGTGACCGCCGCCATCGACTTCGGCGCCGCCATCACCTGGGTGGCTCTGCTCGACCTCGTGTTCGGCGTCGACGCCACGACCACCCTCACCTTCGCGGTCTACGTGCTCATCCTGGTCTCGCACGGGCTGCTCAACACCTTCGGCGTCAACCTGGTCAAGGTGCTGTCGAACGTCAGCGCGTGGTGGCACCTGGTCGGCGTCGCGATCATCGTGGCGGTGCTCGCGATCGTGCCCGACCAGCACCAGAGCCTCGGCTGGACGTTCTTCCACTTCGAGAACGAGACCGGCTGGGGCAACCCGGTCTACGCCGTCGCGATCGGGCTGCTGCTGGCGCAGTACACCTACACCGGCTACGACGCCTCGGCGCACGTGGCGGAGGAGACCCGGGGCGCCGCGACCGCCGCACCGAAGGGCATCGTCAACAGCGTGATCGTGTCGATCGTCGCCGGCTGGCTGCTGCTGTTCGCGGTGACCTGGTCGATCCAGGACTACGCCGCCCAGCGGGCGAGCGACACCGGCCTGCCGGTCGCCCAGATCTTCGTCGACGCCGCGGGCAGCACCACGGGCAAGCTGCTGCTGCTCATCTGCGCTGTGGCGCAGTACTTCTGCGGCATGGCGTCGGTCACGGCCAACTCCCGCATGACCTACGCCTTCAGCCGGGACGGCGCGCTGCCGGGCTCGCGGCTGTGGGCGCAGGTCAACCCGCGCACCGGCACGCCCACGAACTCGATCTGGCTGTGCGTCGCCTGCTCGACGGTCGTGGCCCTGCCGGCCCTCAAGAGCCTCGTGGCCTTCTTCGCAGTGACGTCGATCGCCGTCATCGGTCTCTACATCGCCTACGCCGTGCCGGTGCTGCTGCGGCGGCTGAACCCCGACTTCGTCAGCGGGGCGTGGAACCTCGGGCGCTGGAGCGCGGTGATCGGCTGGGTCGCCGTGGCCTGGGTCGCGTTCATCGTCGTCCTGTTCATGCTGCCGCCGTACTCGCCGGTGACGAGCACCAGCTTCAACTACGCCCCCTTCGCCGTCCTGGCCGTCCTGGCGCTCGCGACCGTCATGTGGTTCGTGCAGGGCCGTCACCACTTCATGCAGGACGGCCCCGTCACGCGCGACCCGGACGCTCCCGTCACGCTCGCCGAGGTCGCGGCCGCCGAGACCACCGATGCCGAGGCCGCCCGCCGGCGCCACGACGGCATGACCCCGTGAGCAACCCCGTGACAGCCCCGTGACCCCTGCCGGGCAGCGCCGCCCGGACGACCAGCGGCTCTCGCGCGCCGTGCTGCGCCCGGTGCGGGACGGCAACGCGTTCGAGGCCACCGTCGAGCGGCTGGCCACCAGCGTGCGGCTCGGCGTCCTCGCGGCGGGCGAGCGGCTCCCGCCGGAGCGCGAGCTGGCCGAGACCCTCGGGGTCAGCCGCGGCACGCTGCGCGAGGCGATCGCCGCGCTGCGGGACGCCGGCATGGTGCAGACCCGCCGGGGCCGCGGTGGCGGCTCCGTGGTCACCTACCGGGCGAGCGACCCCTCGCGCCCGGCGGCGGCTCCCGCGGACGCCGCGCAGCTGGCGCGCTGGCACGACGCGCTCGACTTCCGCCGTGCCGTCGAGCCCGGCGCCGCGGCGCTCGCCGCGACGCGCGACCTCAGCGCCGACCAGCGGGCCTGGCTGGTCGCGGCGCGCGCCGAGGTGGAGCAGGCGCCGGACGGCTCGAGCCACCGGCAGGCCGACTCGCGGCTGCACCTCGGCCTGGCGTCCCTCAGCGGCTCCGAGCTGCTGGTGTCGGCTGTGACGCACGCCCAGTCGGTGCTGCACGAGATGCTGGGGCACATCCCGGTGCTGGCACCGAACATCGCCCACTCCGGCGCCCAGCACCGCGTCGTCGTCGACGCCGTGCTCGCCGGTGATGCCGAGGCGGCCCGCCGCGGCATGGAGGACCACGTCGACTCCACGGCCGCGCTGCTGCGCGGGCTGCTGGGCTGAAGGAGGACAGATGAGCGTCATCAGATCGACGTCGGGTGAGGTGCAGGTGCCGCTGAGCGTCGGCGAGCTGCGGCGGATGGTCGACACCGGCGACGTCGACACCGTCGTCGTCGCCTTCACCGACATGCAGGGACGGTTGCAGGGCAAGCGGATCCACGCCCGCTTCTTCCTCGACACCGTCCTCGAGCACGGCACCGAGGGCTGCAACTACCTGCTCGCCGTCGACGTCGACATGAACACGGTCGAGGGCTACGAGATCAGCTCGTGGCGCACCGGCTACGGCGACATGGAGTTCGTCCTCGACCTCACGACGCTGCGCCTGACGCCGTGGCAGCCGGGCGCCGCCATGGTGCAGTGCGACCTCGCGTGGCTCGGTGACCGCGGCGAGGTGCGGCCGTCGCCGCGGCAGGTGCTCAAGGCGCAGGTCGCCCGCGCGGCCGAGCGTGGCCTCGCGGCGTACGCCGGCACCGAGCTCGAGTTCATCGTGTTCGACGACTCCTACGAGCAGGCGTGGGATCGGCGCTACACCGGCCTGACGGCCCCCAACCGCTACAACGTCGACTACTCGCTGCTGGGCGGCGCGAAGGTCGAGCCGCTGCTGCGCGACATCCGCAACGGCATGCACGCCGCGGGCCTGGTGGTCGAGTCGGCCAAGGGCGAGTGCAACCTCGGCCAGCACGAGATCGCCTTCCTGTACGACGAGGTGGTGACGACCGCCGACCGGCACAGCGTCTACAAGACCGGCGCCAAGGAGATCGCGGCCCTGCACGGCAAGTCGCTGACCTTCATGGCGAAGTTCGACGAGCGCGAGGGCAACTCCTGCCACATCCACATGAGCCTGCGCCGCCTGGACGGCTCGGTGGTGTTCGACGAGGGTGCCGGCGCGACCCCGCTGTTCCGGCACTTCATCGCGGGGGTGCTCGCCACCATGCGCGAGTTCACGCTGCTCTATGCTCCGAACATCAACTCCTACAAGCGTTTCGCCCTGGGCTCCTTTGCGCCGACCGCGGTCGCCTGGGGCCATGACAACCGCACCTGCGCGATGCGGCTCGTCGGCCACGGTGCCGGCATGCGGGTCGAGAACCGTGTGCCGGGCGGCGACATGAACCCCTATCTCGGGCTGTCGGCGATGCTCGCGGGCGGGTTGCACGGCATCGCGAACGAGCTCGAGCTCGAGCCTGCCTTCGAGGGCAACGCCTACGAGAGCGACAAGCCACGGGTGCCGTCGACGCTCCGGGCGGCGCGCGACCTGTTCGCGGCGTCGGCGCTCGCACGCGGGGCGTTCGGCGACGACGTCGTCGACCACTACGTCAACGCCGCCGACATCGAGCTGGCGGCGTTCGAGGCGGCCGTGACCGACTGGGAGCGGATCAGGGGGTTCGAGCGGCTGTGAGCGACATCTACCCGGTGCTCGACCCGTCGACCGAGGAGCTCGTCGCCGACGTCGTCCTCGCCGACGTGGAGCGCACCGACGAGGCGGTGCAGCGGGCCGCGGTCGCCCAGGTCGCCTGGGCCGCAGCGGCCCCCGCCGACCGCGGGCGGCTGCTGCGCCGCTTCGCCGACGTGGTCGACGCCCACCTCGAAGAGCTCGCGCAGCTCGAGGTGCGCGGCGCCGGCCACACGGTGGGCAACGCCCGCTGGGAGGCCGGCAACGTCCGGGACGTGCTGACGTACTACTCCGCCGGGCCGGAGCGGCTGTTCGGCCGGCAGATCCCGGTGGCCGGCGGCCTTGACGTGACGTTCCAGGAGCCGCTGGGCGTCGTCGGCGTCATCGTGCCCTGGAACTTCCCGATGCCCGTGGCGGCGTGGGGTCTCGCGCCGGCACTCGCCGCGGGCAACGCGGTGGTGCTCAAGCCCGCCGAGCAGACGCCGCTGACGGCGATGCGGCTCGAGCAGCTGGCCCTCGAGGCCGGCCTGCCGGAGCACCTGCTGACCGTCGTGCCCGGCCGCGGCGACGTCGTGGGGGAGCGGTTCGTCACCCACCCGCTCGTGCGCAAGATCTGCTTCACCGGTTCGACCGCCGTGGGGCAGCGCATCATGCGCGGCGCGGCCGACCAGGTGAAGCGCGTGACGCTCGAGCTCGGTGGCAAGAGCGCCAACATCGTCTTCGCCGACAGCGACCTCGAGCGCGCAGCCGCGACGGCGCCGGGGGCGGTGTTCGACAACGCCGGCCAGGACTGCTGCGCTCGCAGCCGGATCCTGGTGCAGCGCAGCGTCTACGAGCGGTTCATGGGGCTGTTTGAGACGGCGGTGCAGGCGGTGCGCGTCAGCCCGCCGTCCGACGAGGACTCGCAGATGGGCCCGCTCATCAGCGCCCGCCAGCGCGGGCGCGTGCGGTCGTACGTCGAGGAGGCCCCGACGGCGGTCGACGTGGCGTTCCGCGGCAGCGCGCCCACCGGCCGCGGGTTCTGGTACCCGCCGACTGTCGTGCTGCCCCGGTCGGTCGACGACCCGGTCTGGCGCGAGGAGGTGTTCGGCCCCGTGGTCGCCGTGCTGCCGTTCGAGGACGAGGCGGAGGCCGTCGCCATGGCCAACGACACGGCGTACGGGCTGTCGGGCTCGATCTGGACGAGAGACGTCGGCCGCGCCCTGCGCGTCGCGCGCGGCGTCCAGGCGGGCAACCTGTCGGTGAACTCGCACTCGTCGGTGCGCTACGCGACGCCGTTCGGCGGGTTCAAGCAGTCGGGCCTCGGGCGCGAGCTGGGGCCAGACGCCCTCGGCGCGTTCACCGAGACCAAGAACGTCTTCATCGCGACGGAGGAGTGAGATGGCAGGCAGGCTGGACGCCAAGGTGGCCGTGGTCACCGGCGGGTGCAGCGGCATCGGGCTGGCGACGGTGCGGCGGTTCGCGCAGGAGGGCGCGACCGTGGTCGTCGGCGACCTGGACGACGCGCGCGGACCCGGTGTGGCGCAGGAGGTCGGCGGCACCTACGTGCACTGCGACGTCACCGACGCCGAGCAGGTCGAGGCGATGTTCCGCACCGCGCGCGAGCAGCACGGCAGCGTCGACGTGGCGTTCAACAACGCCGGTATCTCGCCGCCCGACGACGACTCGATCCTGGAGACCGGCATCGACGCCTGGCGCCGGGTGCAGGAGGTCAACCTCACCAGCGTCTACCTGTGCTGCAAGGCGGTGCTGCCCATCATGCTCGAGCAGGGCCGCGGCTCGATCATCAACACCGCGAGCTTCGTGGCCCGCATGGGCGCGGCCACGTCGCAGATCTCCTACACCGCCAGCAAGGGCGGCGTGCTCGCCATGTCGCGCGAGCTGGGCGTGCAGTTCGCCCGGCAGGGCGTGCGCGTCAACGCGCTGTGCCCGGGCCCGGTCAACACCCCGCTGCTGCAGGAGCTGTTCGCGAGCGACCCGGAGCGCGCCGCACGCCGCACGGTCCACATCCCGGTGGGGCGGTTCGCCGAGCCGGACGAAATCGCGAGCGCGGTGGTGTTCCTTGCCAGCGACGAGTCGAGCTTCATCACCGCCTCGGAGTTCCTGGTGGACGGGGGCATCAGCGGCGCGTACGTGACACCGCTGTGAGGACGACGTGACGCGGCCGGTCATCGGCATCAGCTGCTACGTCGAGGCGGCCGACTGGGGTGTGTGGCGAGGCGTCGCCGCCTCGCTGCTGCCGCAGGCCTACGTCGCGGCCGTGCAGGGCGCGGGCGCCGTGGCCGTGCTGCTGCCGCCGCTGGGCCCCGACGCCGGCCAGCTCGACGCGGCGCACCTGCTCTCGCGCCTGGACGGGCTGGTGCTGGCCGGCGGCGTCGACGTCGACCCCCGCCGGTACGGCGAGCAGCCGCACCCGTCGGTGCAGGCGCCGCGACCCGACCGCGACTCCTCCGAGCTCGGCCTCGCCGTCGAGAGCGCGCGGTCGGGCCTGCCGGTGCTCGGCGTCTGCCGCGGCATGCAGGTGATGGCGGTGGCTGCCGGCGGCTCGCTCGAGCAGCACCTGCCCGACCGGGTGGACGACGGCCACGCGCCCGGGCCCGGGCGCTACGGCGAGCAGCGGGTGCGGGTGCACCCGGGCACGGTGCTGCACGGTGTGCTGGGCGACGCCCTGACCGTGCCCTGCTACCACCACCAGGCGGTGCGGACGCACCCCGGCTACGTGGCAGCCGCCGTCGCCGACGACGGGGTGGTCGAGGCGATGGAAGACCAGCGGTCGCGCTTTCGGGTGGGCGTGCAGTGGCACCCCGAGCGGGGCGCCGACCCGCGGCTGTTCCAGGCGCTGGTCGCCGCAGCCGGCTGACCGCATGCTGAGACGGCGGTTCCGCCATCCGGACGGGCTGTGCCACACTCGGCGCACCATGACGACCTCGCTGCTCATTAGCTAGGGCGCGCCGACGGGCCACCGGCCCGACGTCGCGCCAGACCTCCCGTGCCCGGGGGGTCTTTTTGTTTGTCCGAAACCGCTGTGTCGCAAGCAGAAGGAGTCGCCGTGCAGGACGTCCAGGTCTACGACACCACGCTGCGCGACGGCGCCCAGCAGGAGGGCCTGTCGCTGACGGTGGGCGACAAGCTCGCGATCGCTCGTCACCTGGACGAGCTGGGGGTCGGCTTCATCGAGGGCGGGTGGCCCGGGGCGATCCCCCGCGACACCGAGTTCTTCGCCCGAGCTGCTGCTGAGCTGCAGCTGCGCAGTGTTCTTGCCGCGTTCGGCGCGACCCGCCGTCCGGGCACCACTGCTGACGCCGACCCCCAGGTGCGGGCCCTGCTCGACTCGCAGGCCCCGATGGTGACGCTCGTGGCCAAGAGCCACGCGCGGCACGTGACCGCGGCGCTGCGCACCACCCCCGCCGAGAACCTCGCGATGGTCGACGACACCGTGCGGCTGCTGCGCCGCGAGGGACGTCGGGTGGTGCTCGACGCCGAGCACTTCTTCGACGGCTACGGCCACGACCCCGCCTACGCGCTCGAGGTGGTGCGCTGCGCGGCGGCGGCCGGCGCCGAGGTGGTGACCTTGTGCGACACCAACGGCGGCATGCTGCCGCGGCAGGTGGCGGACACCGTCCACGAGGTGCTGGCGGCGACCGGCGCGCGGCTGGGCATCCACTGCCACAACGACACCGGCTGCGCCGTCGCCAACACCCTCGCCGCGGTCGACGCCGGCGCGACCCACGTGCAGGGCACGGTCAACGGGTACGGCGAGCGCACCGGCAACGCCGACCTGCTCACCGTCGTCGCCAACCTGGTCATCAAGCTCGACCGGCCCGTGCTCGCGCCCGAGCGGCTGCGCGAGGCCACCCGCATCGCCCACGCCGTGAGCGAGCTGACCAATGTCGCCCCCCACGCCCGCCAGCCGTACGTCGGCGCGAGCGCGTTCGCGCACAAGGCCGGGCTGCACGCGAGCGCCATCCGCGTCGACCCCGACCTCTACCAGCACACCGACCCGAAGGCCGTCGGCAACGACATGCGGATGCTGGTGTCCGACATGGCCGGCCGCGCGTCGATCGAGCTCAAAGGCCGCGAGCTCGGCTTCGACCTCAGCGACCGCCCCGACGTCCTCGCCAGCCTCACCGAGCAGGTCAAGGCCCGCGAGGCGCGCGGCTACACCTTCGACGCCGCCGACGCGTCGTTCGAGCTGCTGCTGCGCGAAGAGGTCGACGGCGAGCGCACCCGGCTGTTCGACGTCGAGAGCTGGCGGGTGATGACCGACTCGGCGGCACCCGGCTCGACCGCTGACGCGGCGCTGTCGGAGGCGACGGTCAAGGTCGTCGCAGCCGGGCGCCGGGTCGTGGCCGTGGGGGAGGGGAACGGCCCGGTCAACGCTCTCGACGAGGCGCTGCGGCAGGCGCTGACGCCGGCCTACCCCGAGCTCGCCGGCATCGGGCTCGTCGACTTCCGGGTGCGCATCCTGGGCTCGGGCGCCCGCCCGGACCAGCACGGCACCGACGCGGCGACCCGGGTCACCATCGAGACCTCCGACGGGTCGGCGTCCTGGAGCACCGTCGGCGTCGCCCGCAACATCGTCGAGGCCTCGTGGGAGGCGCTGGTCGACGGCATCACCTACGGCCTGGTGCGCCAGGGGGTCACCCGCCGTTGAGCTGACGGTGGACGGCGGGCACGACCTCGCGCAGGTAGCGCCCGAGCCGCACGAACGAGGTGCCGCTGTCACGGAAGGCGTAGCGGATCGGAACCTCGGCGTAGCTGAAACCCTGCCCCAGCAGGTCGAGCGTCAGCACCTGGGCGTAGTTGTAGTCGTGCACGACGTGCGCCTCGGCCGCTGCCCGGGCCGAGAACGCGCGATAGCCGCTCTGCCCGTCGGTCACCGCCCGTCGCGTCATCCAGCGCACCCACACCGTCAGCACCCGGTTGCCGAACCGGCGGTGGGGCAGCATCCGCTCGATGCGTCCGGCGAAGCGTGACCCGACGACGTAGTCGGCGTCGCCCGCGAGCACCGGCGCGGCCAGCGCCGCCAGCTCGGCCGGGTCGTACTCCAGGTCGGCGTCGAGGTAGACCACCGCCGCGGGCCGCAGCGCGCTCGCCTCGGCCAGACCGCGCCGCACGGCAGCGCCGAGCCCCAGGTTCACCGGCTGCCGGACGACGGTCGCGCCCGCCGCGCGCGCCAGCTCGCCCGACCCGTCGGTCGAGCCGTCGTCGACGACGAGCGGCAGCACCGGGTGGACGCCGAGCGGGCCCGTGACGTGCGCGGGCAGCCCGCGGACGACGTCCGCGATGGTGGTGGCCTCGTCGTGGACGGGGACGAGGGCGACGACCGGCGCGCCTACGTGCACCGGCCAGGGCTGTGGGCGCGGGGGCGGTCGGCGGGGCAGTCGCAGCCGTCCCCACACCGCGGGGGCCGGCACCGCGAGTGCGACGAGCCCCACCACGAGCGCGTACGCCGTCTTGACCGCGTGAGTGGTCAGCGCGATCGCGAAGGCCGGTGCCGGGGGGACGCCGAGCGAGACGAGAGCGGTCGTCGCCACGGCCTCGTAGGTGCCGAACCCGCCGGGGGTGAGCGCGAGAGCCTGCGCCGCGATGGTCACCGCGGTGACGGCGACGGCCCCGCCGGGCGACAGCGGCCACCCGGCGGCGTGCGCGACGGCGCCGACGACGGCCGACTCGAGCACCCAGGCGGCCGCCGTCGCCGCGAGCGCCCGCGGCCCGGGCAGCCGGACGGCGGAGCCGGCGCGGGCCAGCCGGCGCGTGGCGAGCGCGCCGCCCACGACGACGGCCGCGAGCGCGACCACGACGAGCGCGACGAGGGCGCGGTGGCCTCCCGCCGAGGACAGCAGCACGGTGGGCGCCCCCACGGCCGCCAGCAGCACCACCGACAGCAGGTCGGCCCCGCGCAGGCTCACGGTCGAGGCCACCACCGGGCCGGCCGGCAGGTCGGTGCGGCGCAGCACGCTCACGGCGCGCAACGGCTCGCCGAGACGCAGCGGCAGCACGTGGTTGCCCAGCAGGCTGACGTGCAGCGCCGCCCACGCCTGCCCGCGGCGAAGGCCCGGCACCACCCAGCACCAGGCCAGCGTGCGCAGCCAGAACGCCAGGGCGTACGACGCGAGCGCCAGCAGCAGCAGCGGGTCGGTCGTGACCGCCCCCAGCGTGGTCGACACGGCCGCGCCGGTGGCCTCGCCGCGCAGCGAGGCGACGAGCAGCGCGACAGCCGCGGCGGAACCAGCCAGCAGCACGGCGACCGGCAGCCAGGCCGGGCCGCGGCGGAGGGCGAGCGGTGTGCTCGACGCCACAGCAGGGTTCGTGGCAGCGGGCGGCGGGGCAGTCACGGGGTCCTTCTCGCGCAGGTAAGGTTTGGCTAACCTTACGGTGGACCGGAGGACGTCCCGGTACCGACCGCACCGACGCACCGAGAGGACCGCTGTGCACATCGTGGTCACCGGTTCGTCGGGCTTCCTCGGCGGCCACGTCGTCGAGCTGCTGGCCCGGCAGGGCGACGCGGTCACCGGCGTCGACCGGCGCCGCCCGACCTCGCAGGCGGCCGACGCCGTGGTGGTGGGCGACCTCAGCCGCCCGGACGCCGCCACCGCCCGCGTCCTGCGCCGCGCCGACGCCGTCGTGCACCTCGCCGGCTGCCCCGGTGTGCGCGACGTCGGCCCGGACGCCGGCCGGCGCCGCCACCGCGACAACGTCGTGGCGCTGCGCGAGGTGCTGCGGCTGCTGCCGGACGACGTCCCGGTCGTGGCCGCGTCGTCGTCGTCGGTCTATGGCGGGGTGCGCGACGGCCGCGCCAGCCGCGAGGACGACGCGCTGCGCCCGCGCGGCGGCTACGCCCGCAGCAAGGTGCTCGCCGAGGAGCTGAGCCGGCGGGCGTCGCGTCGCGCGCCGGTCACCGTGGTGCGGCCCTTCACGGTCGTCGGCGACGGCCAGCGCCCCGACATGGCCCTGCACCGGTGGGTGTCGGCGGCCCTGCGCGGCGACCCGCTCGCCGTGCTCGGGTCGCTCGACCGCACGCGTGACCTGACCGACGTCCGGGACGTGGCTGCGGCGCTGGCCGACCTCGCGCGCCTCGCCCCGGGCGGGGCCGTCAACGTCGGCACCGGCCACGCGGTGCGGCTCGGTGCGATGGTCGAGGCCGTCGGCGCCGCGACGGGCGCCCGCGCGGTCGTGCGGGTGGTGCCCGCCGGCCCGCAGGAGGCGCCCCACACCCTCGCCGACGTCACCCGGCTCGTCTCGCTCACGGGCCGGCGTCCGGCCACCGACCTGGCCGACGTGGTCGCCCGGGTGCGCGACGACGTCCTCGCCGCCGGCGTCCTGGCCGCCGGGGTGGCCGGGTGAGCGCCGTGGCGGCCGTGCGGCGACCGGCCGTGCCGACGGTCGGCCGCCGGCCGCGCCCGCTCGCGCACGGATTGCTGCTCGTCGCCGGCGTCGCGCTGGTCGCGGCGCTCGCCGGGCACGACGTGCGCAGCACGCGCGGTGGGCAGGCCGCCGTCGACGAGCCGCAGTACCTGCTGACGGCCCTGTCGCTGTGGCACGACCACGACCTCGACATCAGCGACGAGCTGGCGGGCGGGCAGTGGCGCTCGTTCGCCGACGAGCCGCTGCCGCAGCAGACGCTGCCGCTGGCCGACGGCCGCCAGGTCAGCCCCCACGACCCGCTGCTCGCCCTGCTGCTCGCCGCACCCGTCGGGCTGGGGGGGCTCGCCGGCGCCAAGGCCGCGCTCGCGCTCGTCTCCGCCGCCACTGCCGCGCTCACGGTCTGGACGGCGGTGCGCCGGCTGGCCGTGCCCGCCGCCGTGGCCGTCCCCGGCGCGGCGCTCGCCTTCGCCTCGCCGCCGCTGGTCGTCTACGCCCAGCAGGTCTACCCCGAGCTGCCCGCGGCGCTCGCGACCCTCGCGGCGGTCGCGGTGCTCACCGGTCCGGCCCTCGTCGCGGCCCGCTCGACCGCCGGCGCAGCGGCGAGCCTCGCCGGCGTCGGCCTCGCCGTGAGCGCCCTGCCCTGGCTCGGCGTCAAGTACGCACCCGTCGCCGCCGCGCTCGCCGCCGTCGCCCTGTGGCGGCTGCGCCACCGCACCCGGCGGGCGGCTGCGCTCGCAGGTGGGCTGGTCGCAAGCGGTGCCGCCTACCTGCTCGTGCACCGGCTGGCCTGGGGCGGCTGGACCGTCTACGCCGCGGGCGACCAGTTCGCCGACACCGGCGAGCTGAGCGTCGTGGGCGTCAGCCCCGACTACGTCGGCCGGTCGCTGCGGCTCGTGGCGCTGCTGGTCGACCGCGGCTACGGCCTGGCCGCCTGGACGCCGGCCTGGCTGCTGGTCGTGCCCGCGGTCGGCGCGGGCCTGGGTGCCCTGCTGGTGCGCCGCCGTGCCACCGGGAGGCCCGCTGAGCCGCTCGCCGCGCACGCCGACGTCCTGCTGCTGCCGCTGCTCGCGGGGTGGGCCACGGCCACCTGGGCGGCGCTGACCATGCACGGCTTCTGGTGGCCGGGCCGGCAGGTCGTGGTCGTGCTGCCGCTGGCGCTGCTGCTCGTGCTCGTCCTCGTCGCTCGGGCACCGACCACCTGGCGCGTGGCCGCGGCCGCCATGGGGCTGGCGGGCGTCGCGACGTACGCCGCCCTCGTCGTCTCCGGTCTCGACGGCCGCACCACCTGGGTCACCGACCGCGAGCTCGTCACCGGCGCGCCGGCGTTCACGTGGCTGCAGCCGCTGTGGCCCGACTACCGGGTGCTGTCGGCGCCCGGTTCGACCCCGAGCTCCCACTCCGGCGAGCTCGCCGGCCACCTCGCGTGGTCGCTCGCCCTCGGGGTCGCCCTGCTCGTCCCGGTGCTCCGTGCCGCCCGCGCGGGCCCTCCACGCGCTGCCGAACTCTCCCCGCTCACCCGCCCCTCGCCCTCGGAGGCACCTCGATGAACCGCCCGACGCGTTCCCTCGCCGCCGCTGCCGTGCTCGCGCTGGCCCTCGCCGGCTGCTCCGACGACGGCAGCAGCGTGCAGAACCCCGGCTCCGGGTCGGGCTCGGGCTCCGGCTCGGTCGAGACCAGCACGCCCACACCCACCCCGTCAGGCACGCCGTCACCCACCACCAGCGGGAGCTAGGCCATGACCGTCCCCTTCTTCATCATGCTCCGCGAGGGCTTCGAGGCCGCGCTGGTCATCGCGATCCTCTACGCCTACCTGCGCAAGACCGGGCGGGGCGACCTGCTGGTGCCGATGTGGGCCGGTGTCGCGACCGCCGCCGCCATCTCCGTCGGCGCCGGCATCGTGCTGCACCTGACGGTCGACGGCCTGACCGGCGACGCACGGCTGTGGGCCTTCGCGGGCATCGCGCTGTTCGCCGTCGCCGTGCTCACCTGGATGATCTTCTGGATGCGCTCGCACGCGCGGTCGATGAGCCGTGAGCTGCGCTCGGGCATGGACGACGCGATGTCGCGCCGCGACAACGTGCGGCTCGGTGTCGTGGCCGCCGCGTTCCTCGCCGTCCTGCGCGAGGGCCTGGAGGCGGCGCTGTTCCTCGTCGCCGCCGCCACGGACGACGACGGCTCGCGCGTGCTGGTCGGCGGCCTGCTCGGCCTCGCCGTCGCGCTCGTCGCCGGCTGGGTGGTCGTGGTCGGCGGCAAGCGCATGCCGATGAAGCAGTTCTTCACCGTCACCGGCGTCATGCTGATCGTCTTCGCGGCCGGCCTGCTGGCCCGCGCCGTGGCCTACCTGCAGAGCGCGGGCGCGGCGATGGTGCTCACCGGCAACGCCTACGACGTCACGCGGTACGAGTCGCTGACCACCAGCAGCGAGATCGGCAAGTTCCTGGCCGCCATGACCGGCTGGGACCCCCGCCCGTCGTACCTGCAGGTGCTGGTGTGGGTGCTCTACCTGGTCGTCGTCAGCTCGCTGTTCCTGCGTCGCTCGGCTCCGTCGCAGCCGGCTCCGGCGCCGGCAGGCGCTGCGCCCGAGACAGCGCCGTCTCGCTGAGGGCCGTGCGCAGCAGCGGTCCGACCAGCTCGACCTGCCACGGGCGGGCGCCGAGCCCCAGCAGGGTCGGCTCGAGCTCGTCCTCGTGCGGCGGGTGCCACAGCACGCGCCTGATGAGGTCGGGGGTCATGAGGTTCTCGGCCGGCACCGCGAGCTGCTCGGACAGCTCGGCGATGGCCTCGCGGGCGGTCGCGAGCCGGGCGGCGGCATCGGGGTCGCGGTCGGCCCACGCCCGCGGGGCGGGCGGCGCGTCGGACGGGACGGTGAGGGTCGGCAGGGCGGACTCGGGCAGCGCGCGGGCCCGGGTGACCGCCTCCAGCCACGTCCGCCCCGCCCGGCGCGCGGCCGGACCGCGGAAGCCCGGCAGCGCCAGCAGCTCCTCGACCGTGGTCGGCAGCGCGCCCGCGGCCTGCACGATCGCGGCGTCGGGCAGCACCCGGCCGGGCGCGATGTCGCGCTGGCGCGCCACCGAGTCGCGGGTGCGCCACAGCTCGCGCACGGCCGCGACCTGACGTCGTCCGCGCAGCTTGTGCATGCCGCTGGTGCGCCGCCACGGGTCGGTGCGGGGCGCCGGCGGTGGGGCGGCGGCGATGGCGGTGAACTCCTGCTCGGCCCACGCCAGCTTGCCCTGGTCGCGCAGCAGCGCCTCGACCTCGTCGCGCAGCTGCACCAGCACCTCGACGTCGAGCGCGGCGTAGCGCAGCCACGGCTCGGGCAGCGGGCGGGTCGACCAGTCGACCGCCGAGTGCTCCTTGGCCAGGGTCAGCCCGAGCAGCTGCTCGATGACCGCGCCGAGGCCGACGCGTGGCAGCCCGGCGAGCCGGGCGCCGAGCTCGGTGTCGAAGAGCCGGTCGGGGCGCATGCCGACCTCGGCGAGGCACGGCAGGTCCTGGCCGGCCGCGTGCAGCACCCACTCGACGCCGCGCAGCGCCTCGCCGACGATCGACAGGTCGGGGCAGGCGACGGGGTCGACCAGCCAGCTGCCGGAGCCCTCGCGGCGCAGCTGCACCAGGTAGGCGGCCTGGCCGTAGCGGTAGCCGGAGGCCCGCTCCGCGTCGACCGCGACGGGCCCGGTACCCGCCCGCAGCGCCTCGGCGGCGCGCACCAGCTCGTGCTCGGTGACGACGACGTCAGGCACCCCCTCGCGGGGCTCGAGGAGCGGGACGGCGTCGACGTTCGTCACTCACTCACCGTAAGGGGTCGCGCCGACACCCAGAGCGAGTGGCCCGCCGTCCGCCCGGGGGTGCCTCAGCTGATGACGCCGGCGCGCAGCGCCATCATCACCATCTCGGCCCGGTCGCCCGTGCCGAGCTTGCGGGCGATGCGGGCCAGGTGGCTCTTGACCGTCAGCGCCGACAGACCCAGCTTGACGCCGATCTCCTTGTTGGAGCGGCCGTTCGCGACGTGCTGCAGCACCTCGATCTCGCGGCCCGACAGCTGCCCGCCCAGCGAGCTGGTCGGGGCCATCGCCACGGGTGCCACGGCCCGGCCGGACACCAGGAAGCACCGGACGCCCGCGTTCAGCGCCGCGCGCACGGTGTAGGGGTCGTCCAGCGACGACAGGACGATCGCGCGCTGCCAGCCGCGGGCCCGCAGGTCCGCGACGAGCGACAGCCCCGAGCCGTCGCCCAGGGTCACGTCGACCATGCACAGCTCGCGGGGGCCCATGGCCATGGCGCGCTGGCGGGCCTCACCCACGGTGGAGGCCTGCACGACCTCACGCGCGCCGAGGGCCCGCAGGGTGCGGCTGATGGCTTCGCGCGCGCCGAGCTGACTGACCACCACGAGGGCGCTGAAGCGGCCGGTGCGCGGCAGCGGTGCCAGGCCCACCCGTTCGACGACTGCTGCCACGGTCGTACTCCGTCTCGCTCAGGACGGACCCCCCGGCCAGGTGCCGTGGTCGTCGACCGTCCCGGGAACCATCGGCACGACGGGCGGTCATCTTGACCCACGGCCGGGACGCGTCAGCGCCGGCGGGCGGGCAGGGGGCTGACGCCCTCGGGCAGCGGCGGCAGGCCGGCGACCGTGCACAGCAGGTCGGCCCAGCCCTGCAGGTGCACGCCGAGGTCGCCGCCGAGCGGCGTCCACGACCCCCGCACTTCGATCTCGACGCTGGCGGGGCGGTCGGCGAGCGCCCCGAAGCTCTGCGAGACCACGCGCGTGACGGTGCCGCCAGCCTGCACGAAGGGGGCGTCGTGCGTGGCGAGCGAGTCGAGCAGCCACGACCAGCCGACCTCACCCAGCATCGGGTCGGCGCCCAGCTCGGGCTCGAGCTCGGCGCGCACGAACGTCACGGCGCGGAACGTGCCGTCCCACGGCTCGGGAGCCGAGGGGTCGTGCAGCAGCACGAACCGGCCGCTCGCCAGCTCGTCCGGCTCGTCGCCACCGGGCAGCGCCGGTCGGGCGAGGACGTCGGCGGTGAGCGCGACGGCGTACGGCGAGATCCGCTGGGGCGCGGGCACCTCGGTCAGCACGACCTCGGGGCGCAGCCGCGCCGAGCGCAGCTGCGCCAGCGCCCTCGTGAACTCCTCGGGGGGGCCCTCGGGCGTGGAGCGGCTGATCACCGCGCCATCACGACCCCATCACGACCCCGGCCTGGTTCGTCACCGCGCCACGGTACGCCGGCGCCCGCAGCCGCCCGGGGCGGCGCGCCGTCGCGACCCTAGGCTGCCGTGGTGGCCGTCCTGCTCGCACTGCTGTCCAGCCTGATGTGGGGCGCCTCCGACTTCGGCGGCGGGCTGCTGTCACGCCGGCTCCCGGCGTACGCCGTCGTGGCGGCCTCGCAGGCGGTCGGGCTCATCACGGTCGGCGTGGTCGCGGTGGTCACCGGCGCGTACGACGACCCGACCGGCTGGCTGCCGTGGGCCGTGGGCGCGGGGCTCGCCGGGGCGACGGGGCTGCTGTGCTTCTACACCGCCCTCGGCAGCGGCACCATGGGCGTGGTCTCGTCGATCGCGGCCCTCGGCGCGATCGTGCCGGTGCTGGTGGGCGTCGTCCTGGGCGACCGGCCGTCCACCCTGGGGATCGCCGGCATCGCGCTCGCCGTGGCCGGGGCGTTCGGTGCGAGCGGCCCCGAGCTGCGCAGCGGGTCGTCGGCGCGGCCGGTGCTGCTGGCGGCCGTCGCCGGGGTCGCCTTCGGCGCCGCACTCACCTTCATCGAGCGCGGGTCGCGGTACAGCGCCGTGATGACGCTGACCGGCATGCGGCTCACGAGCGTGGTGCTGTTCGTCCTCGCCGCGATCGGGCTGCGCAACCTCGGCGGCCTGCGCCCGCGCGACCTGCCGTCGATCGCGCTCGTCGGCATCGGCGACGTCGCGGCCAACCTGACCTTCGCGCTCGCCAGCCAGCGGGGGATGCTCAGCGTCACCGGCGCCGTCGGGTCGCTCTACCCGGTCGTCACCGCCCTGCTGGCGCGCGTCGTCCTGGACGAGCGGCTGCGGCGGGTGCAGCAGGTGGGCGTCGCGGCGGCGGTCGCGGGCGTGGTGCTGGTGTCGGTGGGCTGAGCGTCGCCCGGGCGGGCCGACCCCGCCGTGGGACGATGAGCCGCGTGACCACCACCCCCGCCCCCGCGCTCACCCGCTCGCCGTTCCTCGCGGCCTGCCGGCGGCAGCCGGTGAGCCGGGTGCCGGTGTGGTTCATGCGTCAGGCCGGTCGCTCGCTGCCGGAGTACCGCCGGGTGCGCGAGGGCATCTCGATGCTCGAGTCGTGCGCGCGCCCCGACCTCGTCACCGAGATCACGCTGCAGCCGGTGCGCCGCTACGGCGTCGACGCGGCCATCTTCTACAGCGACATCGTGGTGCCGCTCAAGGCCATCGGCGTCGACCTCGACATCGTGCCCGGCGTCGGGCCCGTGGTCGCGCAGCCCTTCCGCAGCCGCGCCGACCTCGACCGGCTGCCCGAGCTCACCGTCGCCGACGTGCCGTACGTCGACCAGGCCGTGCGCCAGCTCGTGGCCGAGCTCGACGGCACGCCACTCATCGGCTTCGCCGGCGCGCCGTACACGCTCGCGTCCTACCTCGTCGAGGGCGGCCCGTCGAAGAACCACGAGCGCACCAAGGCGCTCATGTACGGCGACCCCGACCTGTGGTCGGCCCTGCTCGACCGCCTCGGCCGGGTGGCCGGCGCGTTCCTGCGCGTCCAGGCCCAGGCCGGCGCGAGCGCGGTGCAGCTGTTCGACTCGTGGGTCGGCGCGGTGCCGCTGCGCGACTACCGCGCGCTGATCGCGCCTCACTCGGCCACGGCGCTCGCGGCGGTCGCCGACCTCGGGGTGCCCCGCATCCACTTCGGCGTCGGCACCGGCGAGCTGCTCGGCGCGATGGGCGAGGCGGGCGCCGAGGTCGTGGGCGTCGACTTCCGGGTGCCGCTCGACGAGGGCAGCCGCCGCATCGGCCCCGACCACGCGGTGCAGGGCAACCTCGACCCGGCGCTGCTGTTCGCGCCGACGCCGGTGCTCGAGCAGCGGGTGCTCGAGACCCTCGAGGCCGGACGTCGCGCCCCCGGCCACGTCTTCAACCTCGGCCACGGCGTGCCCCCCGACGCCGACCCGGGCCAGCTGCAGCGGGTCGTCGACCTGGTGCACGCCGCCGAGGTCTGACGCGCTCGCAGCGGAGGGCGCGAGAGTGCGAAAAGGGTGGCTTGCAGGCTCGTCAAGGCGCCCTTTCTGCACTCTCGATGCGTCAGGCAGAGGCCGCGGCGCGCACCCGCCGGCGACGCGCCAGCCACACCGGGACGCCGACGACCGCGGCTACCGCCGCGAACGGCAGCACGGCGCCCAGCACCACGAGCGCGGCCGACACCCCGGCGCCCAGCGCGTGCCACCCGCCGCGCAGGCCGCTGAGGAAGGTCGCGTCCTGCACGGTCGCAGCGGTGGCGGCGGCGACGGGCGGGGTGAGGCTCACCTTCAGCGTGGCCAGGGTGGTCTGGTCGTCCAGGTTCGCGAGCCGCGCCTCGAGCGCCTCGAGCTCGGCGGTGCGCCCGGCGAGCTGGCCCTCGACCTGCACCACCTGGCCGATGGTCGTGGCGCGGCCGAGCAGGGCGCGCACCCGGGCCACGCTCTCGCGCTGGGTCTGCAGCCGGGCCTGCGTGTCGACGTACGTGCCGCTCACGTCGGTCGAGGAGGTGCTGCGCGACAGCAGGGTGCCAAGACCCGCGACCTGGGTCATGACGGCGTCGAGGTTGGCCTCGGGCACGCGCAGCGTCAGCTGGGACGACGTCCCTGAGCCGGCCCGGCTCGCGCCCGCGCCCGGCTGCCCCGGGTCGGTGACGGTCCGCTCGTCGCCGACGTAGCCGTCGGCCGACACCGCGAGGGAGCGCACGCGCGCGACCGCGGCGTCGACGTCCCGCACGCGCACCGCGAGGTCGCCCGTGCGCACCTGGCGCCGCGGCTCGAGCGCCGCCGCCTTCGCGGTGAGCTGCTGGGTGGACCTCGCCGCCGAGTCGGCGGCCGATCCGGCGACCGATCCGGCGGCCAGGGCCGCACCCTGCGTGGCGGCGCGTCCGCCCGCCGCCTGGTCGCTGCTGGCGCCGGCGCCGCTGCTGCCGCTGCTGCTGTCGCTGTTGCCGCCGCTGCACGCGACGAGCGTGAGGGCGGCCAGCAGCGCCGCGGCGCCGCGCGCCGCGCGACGCCGGCGTGTGGTCGGGACAGGAGGAACGGTGAGCGTGGGAACGGTGAGCGCGGGAACGGTGAGCGCGGGGACGGGTGCGGGCGTGCGTGTCATGACGTGCTCCTGCGAGGTCGGGCCGGCCCGCCTGAGGCGGCTGCTGGTGCTGCGACGTCGGCTGCGGCCGAGCGGTTCCGCCCCGGCCGTCACGAAGCGGTCACGTCGGCGAACGGCGCACAGCCCGGCTCGCAGCGGGGCGCGCGACCGGGCTCGCGCCGGGCCGGGCAGCCGACCCGATCCGCCTGCTGCCGTGGGGTCTGCCAACCTGGCGCCATGAGCCCCGAGGTCCTCCCGCCCGGTGACCGGCCGCTGGTCGCGGTGGTCGGCGGGGGCGTCGCCGGGCTCGCGGCGGCGTGGCGGCTGGTGCAGGGCGAGCGGCCCCCGCGGGTCGTCGTGCTCGAGCAGGGCCCGGCGGTCGGCGGCAAGCTCGCGCTGGGCGAGGTCGGCGGTCTCACGGTCGACCTCGGGGCGGAGTCGGTGCTCGCCCGCCGGCCGGAGGCGATCGAGCTCGCGCGCGCCGTCGGCCTCGCGGACGACCTGGTCAGCCCCCGCCCGGCCGGCGCGCGCATCTGGTCGCGAGGTGCGCTGCGGCCGCTGCCGGTCGGCACGCTCATGGGCGTGCCGTCCTCGGTCGAGGGGCTGGTCGGGCTGCTTCTCCCGGACGACGTCACCGCCGTCGCCGCCGAGCCCGGCCACACGTGGGGACCGTTGCGGGACAGCGACATCGACGTCGGGTCGTTCGTCGCCCTCCGGGTCGGGCAGGCCGTGGTGGACCGGTTGGTCGAGCCGCTGCTGGGCGGCGTCTACGCCGGCCGCTCCGACCGGCTGTCGCTGCGCGCGACCGTCCCGGCGCTGTGGCGCGCCGCGGTCGAGGGCCGCTCGCTCGTCGAGGCCGCCGCTGCCGCGGCGCGCGCCGGTCAGGCGACGCAGGCGCCGGTCTTCGCCGGGGTGCGCGGCGGGGTGGGGCGGCTCCCGCAGGCGCTCGCGGCCGCGGTGCGGCAGCGCGGCGCCGAGGTGCGCACCGGGTGCACGGTCCGCCGGCTCGAGCGCACGCCGGGGGGCTGGCGGCTGGTGACCGGGCCGACGTCCGACGAGCAGCTGCTGGACGTCGACGCCGTGGTGCTCGCCACCCCGGCGGCTCCGACGTCCAGGCTGCTGCGCGAGCACGCACCCGGTGCGGCACAGTCCCTCTCGCAGATCGAGTACGCCAGCGTCGCGCTGGTGACGCTCGTGCTGCCGCGCGCGTCGGTGGCCACGCTGACCGGCTCCGGGTTCCTCGTGCCGCCGGTCGAGGGCCGGCTGGTCAAGGCCGCGACCTTCTCCTCGGCCAAGTGGGGCTGGACCGACGAGTCCCACGCCGACCTCGTCGTCGTCCGGACGTCGGTCGGCCGGCACGGCGACGAGGCCGAGCTGCAGCGCGACGACGACGACCTGGCGCGCCGGGCCACCGACGACCTCGCCGACCTGCTCGGCGTGCCGCTGCCCGCCGTCGCCTCGAGGGTCGACCGCTGGGGCGGGGGCCTGCCGCAGTACGCCGTCGGTCACGTCGACCGCGTCACGGCCGTGCGCGAGGCGGTCGGGCGGCTGCCGGGCCTGGCCCTGGCCGGGGCGGCGTACGACGGGGTGGGCGTCCCCGCCTGCGTCGCCTCCGGTGACGCGGCCGCGCGTGCCGTCACGACCCACCTCGAGCGGCAGGCCGTCGGCGGGGGAGGATGAACCCATGACCGACCCGCAGCAGAGTCCCCCCGGCCCCACCGACGGCGTCGCACCCGACGGCCGTCACGGCATCGTCAAGGCGCGCGAGGTCAACGACACCATCCGCTACACGATGTGGTCGGTGTTCGCTGCCGCCGGGCCCGTCGAGGGCGACCGCAGGGGGCTCGCGGCCGAGGTGCAGCAGGTGGTCGACGGGCTCGGCGGCCGCGACCTCGTGGTGCGCGGCTTCTACGACGTCGCGGGGCTGCGCGCCGACGCCGACCTCATGGTCTGGTGGCACGCGCCCGACGTCGAGACGCTGCAGCAGGCCTACCGCGAGCTGCGCCAGACCGAGCTCGGCGAGCAGCTCGACCCGGTGTGGTCGGTCGTGGCGCTGCACCGGCCCGCGGAGTTCAACAAGGGGCACGTGCCGGCGTTCATGTCCGGCGAGCAGGCCCGGCAGTACGTCTGCGTCTACCCGTTCGTGCGCTCCTACGAGTGGTACCTGCTGCCCGACCAGGAGCGCCGCGACATGCTCGTCGAGCACGGCAAGGCCGCGCGCGGCTACCCCGACGTCCGGGCCAACACGGTGTCGTCCTTCGCGCTCGGCGACTACGAGTGGATCCTCGCGTTCGAGGCCGACGAGCTGCACCGCATCGTCGACCTGATGCGCGACCTGCGGGCCACCGACGCCCGCCGCCACGTGCGCGAGGAGCTGCCGTTCTACACCGGGCCGCGGGTCGAGCTGACCGACCTGGTCGTCGGCCTGCCCTGACCCGCGAGCCCGTCGGTCAGGGCTTGGGCGCCAGCGTCAGGGAGATGCTGTTGATGCAGTAGCGCTGGTCGGTCGGGGTGTCGTAGCCCTCGCCCTCGAACACGTGCCCGAGGTGCGAGCCGCAGCTGCCGCAGCGCACCTCGACGCGCCGCATCCCCATGGTCGTGTCGGTGATGTACTCGACGCGCTCCTGGGCCAGCGGGGTGTAGAACGACGGCCAGCCGCAGTGCGACTCGAACTTGGTCTCGCTGCGGAACAGCTCGGCCCCGCACGCGCGGCAGGCGTAGACGCCCTCGGTCGTCGTGTCGGTGTACTCGCCGACGAAGGGGCGCTCGGTCCCTCCCTGGCGCAGCACCTGGTACTCGGCGGGAGTGAGCTGCTCGCGCCACTGGTCCTCGCCCTTGACGACGGGGTAGCTGCGGTCGGTCGGCTGCATGCGGTTCCTCTCGAACAGTCGCTTGATGTCCACGACACCCACAACAGCGTGCCGCCCGGGCGCGTTCCCTGGGCGACCCGCTGCGGTGCTCGCACCGACGTCCGGCGAAGCGGTGCGCGCCCCGGCGGCGGGCCCGAGTCGGTACGGTCGGCGCCATGGCGGCGGCGGCGAAGGACGCGGTGACCCTGGACGTCGGCGAGCGGGCTGTGCGCATCTCCAGCCCCGGGCGGGTGCTGTGGCCGCAGCTCGGAGTCACCAAGCTCGACCTCGCGAAGTACGTCGTCGCGGTGGGCGCCCATCTGACCCGCGTGCTCGCCGACCGGCCGGTGACGCTGCAGCGCTTTCCCGACGGCATCGAGGGCGAGGCGTTCTACCAGAAGAACCCGCCGCGGGGCGTGCCCGAGTGGGTGCGCACCGTCGAGGTCACCTACCCCAGCGGACGCCGGCACGCCCAGCTCGTCGTGGACGAGCCCGCGGCCGCGGTGTGGATGGTGCAGATGAACACCATCACCTGGCACCCGTGGCCGGTGCGCACGGGCGACACCAACAACCCCGACGAGCTGCGCATCGACCTGGACCCCCAGCCCGGCCGCGGCTTCGGCGACGCCGTCGAGGCGGCGCTGCTGCTGCGCGAGCTGCTCGCCGAGCTCGGGATCACCGGGTGGGCCAAGACCTCCGGCAACCGCGGCGTGCACGTCTTCGCCCGCATCCGTCCCGAGCGCGAGTTCCTCGACGTCCGGCACGCCGTCATCGGGATCGGGCGCGAGCTCGAGCGGCGCGCGCCGTCGCTGGTGACCATGGCCTGGTGGAAGGAGCAGCGCGGCGAGAAGGTGTTCGTCGACTTCAACCAGAACAACCGCGACCGCACCATCGCCTCGGCCTACAGCCCGCGCCCGCTGCCGCACGCCCCGGTGTCGACGCCCGTCACGTGGGAGCAGCTGCCCTCGACCGACCCCGCGGCGCTCACGGTGCTCACCGTCCACGCCCTCGTCGCCGAGCAGGGCGACCCGTGGGCCGGCATCGAGGACGCCGTCGGCGACCTCACCGCCGCGCACGCGCTGTGGCAGGCCGACCTCGAGCGGGGGCTCGGTGAGCTCGCCTTCCCACCCGACTACCCGAAGATGCCCGGCGAGCCGCCGCGGGTGCAGCCCAGCAAGAAGAACGCCGCCAACTGGGAGGGCGGGTCGGCCTGAGCCGGTCCCCGCGCTCCCGGCTGCGGCAGCTCGGTCTCGTGGTCCCCGTCGGCGGCCTGGGGCCGGGTGTGTGAAGATGGACAACCCGGTCGTACATGGGCCAACCGTGCGTCTGCCTGTGGGGCGTGCCCGTCCGGGCACGTCAACATGCGGGCGCCGCCGACGCCCGGCCGGGCAGCCGTCTCGCTGCGATCGAGCTCACCCACCGCACCCCCCAGGAGATCCTCGTGGCGACCACCGCCCAGCGCACCACCCGCGACCGTCGTCTCGGCACCGAGACCAAGGCGTCGACCAAGACCACCGAGCTGTATGTCTACGTCGCCGCGGTTCTCGCGGTGGTGATCACCGCCTTCGTCGTCAGCGACGGCGAGGGCGCCGGCCCCGACCCGTTCGGTGCTTCGGAGGCGTTGCGCTACATCACCTACCTCACCATCGGGTACATGATTGCGCGCGGGTTGGCGAAGTCGGGCAGCCGCGAGTACGACGACGGTCAGGGCAGCTGATCCCGCCCGTGCGACCACTGCGGTCGTCGACGCCAGCCCGGTCCGCCCGCACCCGACACAGGGCGACGCAGTCGTGAGGGTCGGCCGTGGCGTGCAGGTGCGCCCGCTCGGCGGGCCGATGGGCTGTCTGGCCATGATCATGCTCTCCGTCGTCGCCTCCGTGGTGCTGACCGTGCTGGTCAACGTGCTGCGCTAGCAGCGTCACAGGGAACTGGAGCCCCACCGATGTCGCGCAGCAGCAGCAAGCGCCGCAAGAAGCGCAACAGGAGCGGCAACCCAGCCGCGGCGGCCAACCGCAACCGGGACAGCGCCGTCGAACGGTCCGTCGAACGGCCGGCCCAGGCTGCCCATCACCGGTCGAGCACCGGCGACCGGCTCGTCGAGGCGGTGCCTCGCCGGTGGAGCACCGAGACGAGGTCGTCGCTCCTGACGACGGAGCTGGTGCTGTACGTCGTCGCCGTGCTCGCCGTCGTCATGACCGCGCTGGCCGTGGACGACGACGGCAGGGGCGGCGAGGACCCGTTCGGCACCGAGGCGGCGCTCGGCTACATCGCCGTCCTGAGCATCGGCTACATGTTCGCCCGCGGGCTGGCGAAGTCCGGCAGCCAGGACGGACGTGAGGACAGCACAGACAGCACCGACGTCGACGACAGCCCAGCGCGCCCGGTCGAGCACGACGACCACGAGCACGACCACCACGAGCACGACCACCACGAGCACGACCACCACGAGCACGACCACCACGAGCACGACCACCACAGCGACACCGTCGACCACGACGACGCAGCTGGTGGCGCAGGTGTCGACGTGGCCGACGACGACCACGCCGACGTGGCGCCGGTCGCGCCGGCCGTCGTGCCGTCCCAGCAGAGCCAGCGCTCGGCTGACGACGGCGCCGGCTCGAGGCCTTGACTCCAGGGGTCTGACCGGTCGGCGGGTCCTTGCTCGGGCACCACCGCTGGGCCGAACGGGTGGGGCCTCGCCAGAGCGCTCAAGCCCGGCGGCCGGCGTCCGATGAGCAGGTCAGCGGTCCAGCCCGGCAGCGCCCCACCCGTCCCCCCGGGTGGGGCGCTGCTGCGTGGTCACGGGTGCGCAGCGGGCTGGGGGCTGCGGCCGATGCTGCGGCTGAGCCGGATGCAGGGCTGCTCGACGTAGGCGTGGAAGATCGCCGCGACCCCGAGCGCGAGCGGCAGGTACAGGACGATCACCGCCGTGCGGCTCCACGGGCCGTAGAGCAGGTGCATGAGCGCGTAGAGCACCGTGCCGTGCACGAGGTAGAGGCTGTAGGAGACCGCGCCGAGCCACACCACCACGCGATGGGCGAGGACGGCGGCGACGCGGCGTGAGCACAGGGCGACGACGATCAGCCCGGTGGCGCCGAGCACGCCCGTGACCGTCTCCAGCTGGGACAGGTTGATGCCGCCGGCCCGGCTCAACCACTCGAAGCACAGGAACGACACGACGAGCAGCGCAACCCGTGGGGCCGTGCCCGTCCGCTCCCACGCCGCCCGCACGGCGGCCTGGTGCCGGGCCAGCGTGATGCCGAACGCGAACGACACGAGCCCGAGGGTGAGCCCGTTGGAGACGTTGTACGCGTCGGTGCCGAGGCGGCCGCCGGCCAGCCGGGGCCAGGCGGCGTTGACGGCGACGGCGGCCAGCACCGCCCCGGCCGAGAGCGCCGCCCGCCAGCGCAGCAGGACGAGCGTCAGCAGCGGGAAGACCAGTGACAGCACCATCTCGACGGGAAGGGACCAGAACGCCGTGTTGACCTGCGCGGTGTCGTAGACGCCGATCATGAGCACGTGGTCGAGGACGAGACGGGCCGTCACCGGCTCGGTCCACGTCTGGGAGAACCACCGCGAAACCTGCAGCGGACCGCCGAGCTGCCAGTCGGCGACGAGCGCGAGAGCGAGCGCAGCGAGGTACGGCAGGTAGATGCGCGCCAGCCGGCGCCGGGCGAAGACCGGGTAGGTGGGCTGGCGTCCTCGCGTCCAGGGCAGTGCCAGCACGAACCCGCTGAGGACGAAGAACAGGATGACCGAGGCCCGGCCGTTGATCAGCGGCAGCAGCACGTCACCGACCAGCCGCTGCACGCCCGGGGAGTAGTCGCTCAGCTCCCACACGGCGGCGCCGTGGGTGAAGACGACGACCAGTGCCGCGAGACCTCGCAGCGCGTCGAGCTGGCGGTAGTGGCCGGCGGGCGCGGTCGTCGCGTGCGTCCGGGTGGTGGGCCCGGGGCCGGCCTGCGTCACGCGCGCTCCTCGTCTGGGGTACGCCGGGTCGTCGCCCCAACGACGGGCCCGGCCCTCGCGAGGCTAGCACCGGTACGGCGGGCGGCCCGGTCGCGTCGTCCGCCCGGGTGGCGCGGCGCCCGGTTGCGGTGCGGGCGGCTCGCGGCACAGTGGGCGCATGAGCAACCACGACATCGCCCGCGACACCGACCGCGACACCGAGGGCACGCCGGTGACGGCGGCCGAGGACGACCCGAGCCTGCAGTCGCTGGGGGAGCAGGCCGGCGAGGTCGGCGAGCCGGTGCACGGCGACGACAGCGACGTGCCGCTCGCACCCGCGGGCGAGGACGACGAGCCCACCGACCTGGACGGGCCGCTGAACCCCGCCTGACGGGACGTCGCCGGCTGTCACGGTGCGTCACCGAGGGTCGGCCCTGTCACCGTGGTCCTGGGCCGGTCCGTCACCGCGAGTGGCGGAGCCGGGCGGGGCATTGCGCCCTTATTGACATATTGCGTCCCGCAGGTGAATCTTCCGGGAGCGCTGACTGAGAGCGCTCTCAACGAGGAGGAAACAACCGTGCCGCTGAACACCAAGCGGAGGCGCCGCGCCAGCGCGATCACCGTGGCCACCGCTCTGCTCGTCCCAGCCGGTCTCGCCTTCGCGCCGTCGCCGGCGCAGGCAGCCGACCAGATCGTCAACGGAAGCTTCGACCAGGGGACGACCGGGTGGACGATCTACCCGACCGCCTCGGTCCAGGACGGTGCGGGCTGCACGACGGTGCCCGCAGGCAGCGGGGCCTACAGCGCCGCCATCCAGCAGGAGGTCCCGCTCGTCGAGGGCGAGGACTACAAGCTCACGTTCCGCGCCAGATCCACCCCCGGCATCGAGGGCCCGGTGCGCGTCGTCGTCCAGGGTGGCGCTGACGTCAACTACGAGCAGTTCCTGCCCGCGGACAAGCCTGCGTTCCAGACCGCGTTCGGCACCTACGAGTACTTCTTCACGGCGGCGCGCGACTACCCGAACGCGCAGCTCGCCTTCCAGCAGGACATCCTGAACCCGACCGGCTACACCCTCTGCGTCGACGACGTGGTGCTCGAGGGCGGTGTGGCAGCCCCCGCCTATGAGCCCGAGACCGGCTCGCGCGTCCGCGTGAACCAGGAGGCGTACCTGCCGAGAGGCCCCAAGGGCGCCACGCTGGTCACCGACTCCACCACCGCGCTGCCGTGGCAGCTGAAGAACGCCGCCGGCAGGGTCGTCGACCACGGCACCAGCACCCCGCGTGGCGTCGACCCCACCGCGGGGCTCAACGTGCACACCATCGACTTCGGCCGCTACACCCGCTCGGGGACCAGGTACACGCTCACCGCCGACGGCCAGACGAGCTACCCGTTCGACATCGAGGCCGGCGCCTACGAGTCGCTGCGCGACGACTCCAAGACGTTCTTCTACACCAACCGCAGCGGCATCGAGATCTCCGACGAGCTCGCCCCCGGGTACGGCCGGGCGGCCGGTCACGTCGGGGTGGCGCCGAACCAGGGCGACACCGCCGTGCCGTGCCAGAGCCTCGCCGACGACTCCCAGAAGCTCCTGGTCAAGCAGGGCGACGAGCCTTGGACGTGCGACTACACCAGCGATGTCACCGGTGGCTGGTACGACGCCGGCGACCAGGGCAAGTACGTCGTCAACGGCGGCATCGCGGTCGCCCAGCTCATGCAGGAGTACGAGCGCAACCGCACCGCGGCCACGGCCGACCGGGGCGCCCTGGGCGACGGCACGCTGCGCATCCCCGAGGCCGGCAACGAGGTCCCCGATGTGCTCGACGAGGCCCGCTGGGAGCTCGAGTGGTTCCTCAAGATGCAGGTCGAGCCCGGCCAGCCGATGGCGGGCATGGTGTTCCACAAGGTGGCCGACGCCGACTGGACCGGCCTGCCGCAGGATCCCGCCACCGACCCGCAGCCCCGCGTGCTGTACCGACCGTCGACCGCGGCCACGCTCAACGTCGCTGCGACCGCCGCGCAGGGCGCCCGCCTCTTCGCCCCCTTCGACCGGGCGTTCTCGCGGCGCCTGCTCGACGCGGCCCGCACCGCCTACGCCGCGGCGGAGGCCAACCCGGACGTCTACGCGCCGGCACCTGACGCGGCTCTCGACCCGAACCCGGGCAGCGGGCCCTACGACGACGCCGACGTGTCGGACGAGTTCTACTGGGCGGCCACCGAGCTGTACCTGACCACGGGTGACCGGCAGTTCCGCCTGGACGTGCTGTCCTCCCCCGACCACACCGCCGACGTCTTCACCGCCGGTGGCTTCGACTGGGGCCGCGTGGCGCCGCTCGCCCGCATGGACCTGGCCACGGTCCCCAGCCCCCTCGGCCGCGCGACGCTGCGGGAGGTGCGGCGGTCGGTGCTCGCCGCCGCGGACGACTACCTCGCCGACCAGGCCGCCCAGCCGTTCGGGCAGGCCTACGCCCCCGAGGGCGGTCAGTACGCCTGGGGGTCGAACAGCTCGATCCTCAACAACATGCAGGTTCTCGGCACCGCGTTCGACCTCAGCGGTAATCAGCAGTACCGCGACGGGGTGGTCCGCAGCATGGACTACCTGCTGGGCCGCAACGCCCTGAACCTGTCGTACATCACCGGCTACGGCGACGTCTTCTCGCAGAACCAGCACTCGCGCACGTACGCCAACCAGCTCGACCCGTCGTTGCCGCACCCGCCCGCGGGCACGGTCGCCGGTGGGCCGAACTCCACCACGACCAGCAGTGGTGACCCGGTCTCGACCCCATTGTTCCCCAACGGGTGCGCGGCGCAGTTCTGCTACGTCGACGACATCGGCTCGTGGTCGACCAACGAGATCACGGTCAACTGGAACTCGGCCATGTCGTGGGTGTCCTCGTTCGTGGCCGACCAGGACAACGGCCAGGACAACGGCAGGAGGCGCTGAACCTCCCGCAGTAGGGCGCGGCCCCGGTCCGGAGCACCTGCTCCGGCCGGGGCCGTGCCACGTCACGCGGCAGCTGGGTCGTCGGCCCGGCGGTCTCCGTCAGCGGCCGACGACGTCGGCGAGCAGCGCGAGGCTGCGCGCGATGCCCCGCTCGTTGCGCTCGGCGAAGCCGGTGGCCTCGAGCAGCGGCGCCAGCGGGGACGATCGCATGTCGAACGACTCCGTCACCCGCGTGGACGCCGGACCCGCCGGCTCCAGCTCGTAGCGCCAGATCGCGCGGCCGACGTGCGACCACGCGATCCGGCGTCCCTCCTCGAACTCGACGACGCGGTTGACCATGGCGTAGGGCACCCCAAGGTGCATGCCCATGGCGAAGCGGGCGCCGAGGAACAGCCGGTCGGGCCCGCGCACGAGCCGGCGCACCGAGCCCGAGCCGTCGAAGGCGGCGTGCCGGCCCGGGTCGGCGAGCAGGTTGAAGACCTCCTGGGCGGTCGCCTCGACGACGGTGCTGGCACTGACGACGCGGTCGCGGATCACCGCGCTCAGCCGAGGAAGGTCGTGCCGGCGTACACGTGCAGCACGGGGACGCCGACGACGTCGCGGGCGCGGCTCGCCCAGTCGCGGTGGAACGTGTCCTCGAGCGCGTGGGGGCGCGTGACGACGACGACCTCGCGGGCGCTGAGCATGCCGACCCGCTCGCGCACGGCCGGCAGCGGGTCGTCGCTGGTGACCTCGCCCTCGGCGGTGACCCCGAGCCCGCGCAGCGCCGACAGCGAGGCGGTGAGCGCCTGCTGGGCGGTGGCGCGGGCGCTGCCGTCGCTGTGCCCGCGGAGGGAGTCGAGCGCGGCGCGCAGCTCGAGCAGGCTCAGGTGGTCGACGACGTCGACGAGCAGGTTGCGCTCGGTGTCGGCCGGCACGAGCACCTGGTAGTCCAGCTGCTCGCCCTCGTGCAGCGCCAGGATGCGCTGGGCATCGCCTGCGGCGAGCGCCTGCTCGGTGAGGATGACGATCAGACCGGCCACGTCGGGGCTCCTTGGCATCGGGTTGCGGGCGAGCAGGATCCTGGCACGCCGGGCTCAGCGCCCCAGCACGCTGTCGAGGTCGTAGGCGAGCGGCCGCTCGAGCTGGTCGTAGGTGCAGGACGCCGGCTCGCGGTCGATGCGCCACCGGTCGACCTGCACGGTGTGCCGGAAGCGGCCCGCCTCCATCTGGTCGTAGCGCACCTCCACGACGAGCTCGGGGCGCAGCCGCACCCAGCTGGAGTCGCGACCTGCGTTGAAGCGGCTCGGCTCGCCGGCCTCCGTGACCGGCTGCCCGTCGTCCCCGCGCACGACGTAGGGGTCGAGCTCGTCGACCAGCTCGAGGCGCCGGACGTCGGTGAAGGCCGACGCGCCACCCACCTGCAGCAGCCGCCCCTGGTCGTCGTACAGGCCGAGCAGCAGCGAGCCGACGCCGTGCCCGCTCTTGTGCACGCGGTAGCCGACGACCACCGCGTCGGCGGTGCGCTTGTGCTTGACCTTGAGCATCACGCGCTTGCCCGGCTGGTAGGTCGCGGCGAGCGGCTTGGCGACCACGCCGTCGAGCCCCGCGCCCTCGAAGGTGTCGAACCACCCGCGGGCGAGCGCCGCGTCGTCGCTGACCCGGGTGAGGTGCACGGGGGCGTCGGCGCCGATCCCGCCGAGCAGCTCCTCGAGCCGCGCGCGACGGCCGCCGAACGGCTCGTCCATGAGCGACAGGTCGCCGTCGGCGAGCAGGTCGAAGGCGACGAGCTCGGCCGGCGTCTGCCCGGCCAGCATCCGCACCCGGCTCGCGGCAGGGTGGATGCGCTGGGCGAGCGCGTCCCAGTCCAGCCGCTGCGACCCCGGCTCGCCACGCCGGACGACGATCTCGCCGTCCACGACGCAGCGCGGCGGCAGGTGCTCGAGCACGGCGGCCACCAGGTCGGGGAAGTACCGCTCGAGCGTCTTGGAGCCCCGGCTGCCGAGCACCACCTCGTCGCCGTCGCGGAACACCAGGCACCGAAAGCCGTCCCACTTCGGCTCGTAGAGCAGGCCTCCGGCCACCGACCCCTGCTCGGGTACGGTGGGCACGGCCTTGGCCAGCATGGGTGGCACGGGAGGTCCGACCGGCAGCTGCATGCGCCCATCATCGGCCCGACCGGCCCGCGAGCACCGCAGGGGGGAGCATGGGACCGTGAACCCTGTCAGAGCCGTCAACGCCCCGGACCCAGCAGCCCGCCGCCGCCGCAGCCGCGCGGTGGCCGCGCCCATGGTCGCCGCGCTGGCGCTCGCCACGAGCGGGTGCGGCAGCAGCAACGAGGCGCGCGGGGTGTGCCGCGACCAGCGCACCGACACCCGCGTCGACGACCGGTACTGCCGCACCGGCGGCACCGGCTTCGGCTGGTGGTACTTCGGCTCCGGCCTGCGCTACCCGGCCGTGGGGCAGCGGGTCAGCACCGTGTCGGGCGCGAGGGCGTCCGCGCCGTCCGGCAGCAAGGTGGTGCTGGGCGGGGCGAAGGCGTCGGGCGGGTCGGTCGCGAAGGGCGGTTTCGGCGGCTCGGGCAGCGGCAAGGGCGTCGGCGGGTGAGACGCGTCCCCAGCACCCCCCGCCCGGACGCCGCCGCCCTGGTCGAGGCCGAGGGTCTGACCTACGCGCGCGAGCGCGGCCCCGACGGCGCGGACGTCCCGTACTGGACCGAGGACGCGGCGTACGTGCTCGACACCGCCGAGGTCGACCATCTCGAGCGGGTGACTCAGGAGCTGCACGGCATGTGCCTGGTCGCGACGCGGCGCATGGCCTCCGACCCGCGCACGCTGAGCGCGCTCGGCCTGCCGCCCGACAGCACGCGGGCGCTGCTGGAAAGCCTCGACGACCGCGACGCCTGGTCGCTGTACGGGCGCTTCGACCTGGCGTACGGCGGGGGCAGCGATGACCCGAAGCTGCTGGAGTACAACGCCGACACCCCCGCCGGGCTCGTCGAGGCGGCGGTCAGCCAGTGGTCCTGGCTGGAGGCCGTGCACCCCGACCGCGACCAGTGGAACCTGCTGCACGAGAGGCTGGTGCAGGCCTGGCAGCAGCACCTGCCGGCCGGCTCGGTGGTGCACCTCGCCGCCGACGACGGCGAGCCGCTCGAGGACTGGACGACGGTGGGCTACCTCGCCGACACCGTGACCGAGGCCGGCATGCACCCGGTCGTCATGTCGATGGCGAACATCGGCTGGCAGCAGTCCCGGCGCGCCTTCGTCGACTGCACCGACGACCGCGACCAGCGCTACATCGGCACGATCTTCAAGATGTACCCCTGGGAGTGGATGCTCGCCGAGGACCTCGGCCGGCACGTGCTCGAGGGCGGGCTGCGCACCCGCTGGCTCGAGCCGGTGCACAAGGTGCTGACCGGCTCGAAGGCGCTGCTCGTCACGTTGTGGGAGATGTTTCCCGACCACCCCAACCTGCTGCCGGCGTCCTTCTCGGCCGAGGGCATGCCGCACCACGTCGCCAAGCCGGTGCTGGGCTGGGAGGGCGCGGGCATCCGCATCGTGCGCGACGGCGTCGAGACCGCGGCGGCTGCTGCCGGCCCGACGAGCCACACCGCCGGCCAGGCGGAGGTCTTCCAGCAGTACGTGCCCCTGCCGGACATGGACGGCAACCACCCGGTGCTCGGCACCTGGGTGATCAACGGGCACGCCGCAGGTCTCGGCATCCGCGAGTCGTCGGGCCCGATCACCGACACCCGCGCGCGGTTCCTGCCCCACCTGATCGACGCGCCCCGCAGCGATCCTGCGCTCGTCGACCAGTGGTTGACCCAGAACTGATGCGAGAGTGACCGACATGTCCTCCGACCTGCTCTCTGGCGTCGTCGCCGCCGTCGTCTATCTGCTGATGGGCGTCGGCCTGCTCGTCGCGGGCTTCTTCGCTCTCGACGCCGTCACGCCGGGCCGGCTCGGTGACCTGCTGATGGGCCGCGCCCCCGACGGCAGCGCCGTGCCGCCGTCCGTGGACGCCGGGGTGCTGGCGGCCGCGTCGATGCTGGCCACCGGCATCGTGGTCTTCACCGCGCTGTGGACCAACGTGCAGGACGGTCTGGCCCGGTCGGTCCTGTGGACGGTGGTGTTCGGCCTCATCGGCGTGGTCGCGCAGACGGCGTCGTTCAAGGTCGTCGACCTGCTGACGCCCGGCGACCTCGGCAAGGTCGTCACCGACGTCGACCGCCCCCACGACCGGTTGCACCCGGCGACCCTGCTCGCCGCGGCGGCGCAGCTGGCCACCGCCGGTGTCGTCGTCGCCGCGATCGCCTAGGTCGTCGTCCGTCATGGACGTTCGCGCGCCCGGATGGCGTTCTCTCGCAGTGGTGCTGATCGGTGCGGGCACGCTGCACTTCGTGTCGCCGCGCACCTACGCCTCGATCGTGCCGCGGCAGCTGGGCGACCCGCTGCCGTGGGTCTACGTGTCCGGCGTCGCCGAGATCGCCTGCGGCGCAGGGCTGCTCGACCGGCGCACCCGCCCGCTCGCCGCTCTCGCCACGGCTCTGCTCTTCGTAGCGGTGTTCCCCGCCAACGTGCAGATGGCTGTGACGGCGCTGGGGTCGCAGAGCGCGAGCGCGCTCAGCCAGGTCGTCACGGTGCTGCGGCTGCCGCTGCAGGTGCCGCTCGTGCTGTGGGCGCTCGCCGTGCGGCGCAGGGCCCGTGCCCGGGTGGTCGCGTGAGCCGGCTGCGCACCGCCGCCCGGGTCGGCGCGGTCGCGACCGTCGGCTCGGCAGGCCTGCTCGGCGCGGGCGCTGCGGGACTGGCCGCCTACTTCACCCGCCGGGTCGTCACGCCCGACCACGTCAAGCCCGACGACGTGTGGATCATCGACGTCGACGACAGCGCCTCGACGGTCACGGTGCAGGCCACGCCCGAGACCACGGCGCCGGGCCGGTACGGGCTGTGGTTCGACGGCCTCGCCGGCCACGCGCGGCTGGAAGAAGCGCTCCACGCCGACGACGAGGTGGTCGTGCGTCCGGTGCTGCAGGTCGACTCCGGCGTGCTGCGCAGCGGTCCCGGCCGCTGGAACGGCTACTACTACGCGGGCACACCGGGATCGGCTCTCGGCCTGCCCTACGACGACGTGCAGGTGCCGACCCGTCTCGGGGCCATGAACGCCTGGGCGGTGCGGCGGGACGGCGACGCGTGGGCGGTCCTCGTGCACGGGCGCGGTGCCACGCGCGAGGAGTGCCTGCGCGCCGTCGCACCGATGCGCGATGCGGGCCTGAGCGTCCTGGTCGTCAGCTACCGCAACGACAAGGAGTCGCCGTCTGACCCGAGCGGGCTCTATGCCCTGGGGGACAGCGAGTGGCGCGACGTCGAGGCCGCGATGCTGTGGGCGGTGCAGCAGGGTGCCCGCGACCTGGTGCTCGTGGGCTGGTCGATGGGCGGGGCCATCGTGCTGCAGGCCGCGACGCGGTCGTGGTTGGCCGACCGCGTGCGCGCCGTCGTCCTCGACGGGCCGGTCGTCGACTGGCACGCGGTGCTCGACCACCAGTCGGGCGTCAACCACCTGCCACGGCAGGTCACGCGCATGGGTCACGGCATGCTGCGCCACCCGCTCGGACGACGGGTGATCGGGCTGCGCGAGCCGCTCGACCTGCGCCGGCTCGACTGGGTGACACGGGCCGCCGAGCTGCGGCTGCCGGTGCTGCTGATCCACTCCGACGGCGACGAGTACGTGCCCAACGGCGCCTCCACGTCGCTGGCCCGCGCACGACCCGACCTCGTGACGCTGGAGCCGTGGCGCGAGGGCCGGCACACCCGGGAGTGGAACACCGACCCCGAGCGCTGGGACGCCGTTGTCACCGCGTTCGTGACCGGCCACCTCACCCACTGACGTCGACCGCAGCGCTGCAGGCTCTCGCTTCAGGTGTCGCCCTGACGCTCGTCCAGGGCCGCGGTGAGCAGCGAGACCAGTGTCTCCACCTGGACGTCCGACGACGTGACGTCCTCGGTCGAGCCGTCCAGCGCACGGGCCGCCAGTCCCGCCTTCTGGTCGATGAGGGCCGCGATCTTGGCGTCGAGGGTCTGCGCGGCGATGATCCGCCAGGCGGTGACGGGCTCGCGCTGGCCGATCCGGTGGACGCGGTCGATGGCCTGGGTCTGCTCGGCATTGGTCCAGGAGAGCTCGGCCAGCACGACGTTGGAGGCGACCTGCAGGTTGATACCGACGCCCGCGGCCGTCAACGAGCACACGATCACCGAGCTGTCCGGGTCTTGCACGAAGGTGTCGATCGCCCGCTGCCGCGCAGCTGCGGTCTGGTCGCCCCGGATCGAGGTGTAGCGGACGTCCCGCTTGACGAACACCGCCTCCGCGGTGTCCATCACGTCGAGGTGCTTGGCGAAGAACACCACCTTGCCGGCGCTGCGGGCCAGCTGGGCGGCGTAGTCCGCGGCCAGCGCGGCCTTGGCCTGACCGATGCGACGCACCATCGCGAAGACGTTGTCGCCGGCGGACGTCTGGGAGGCCTCGGCGACCTCACGCTCGGCGACCCGGCGCACCAGGGCCGCCTCGACGCCCTCGGTCGACGCCGGGCCGTCCCCGCGGCCGCGACGGTGCTCGACCGCCGCGTCGTACCGCGCGACGAGCCGAAGAGCGAGCCGGCGCTCGGCGTCGCGGATGGAGCGCCCGACGCCACCCTCGAGCTCGACCGGCAGGTCCGCGACCCGGCGGGCCGGGATGTCGGCGGCCACGTCCACCTTGCGCCGGCGCACGACGCCCAGGTCGACGACCGCCGATCGCGCGGCCGGGTAGAACGGGTGGTCTGCCGGCGTCAGCCCGGTCTGCTCCAAGGCCGACAGCAGAGCCGGGCCCGGTTTCCGCTCCTCGATCCAGCCGAGGAACTGCCAGATCGCGCGGAAGTCGTCGATGTCGTTGATCAGCGGGGTGCCGGTCAGGGCCATCAGCAGTGGCCGGGGCACCCGCTTGCGGATGCGCTCCGAGACCTCGATGACGTGCTGGGACCGCTGGGACTTCTTGTTCTTGATGTAGTGCGCCTCGTCGACGACCATCCCGCGGAAACCGTGCTCGCCGATCCAGTCGACGTGCCGGTCGAGCACCTCGTAGTTGATCACCACGATGTCGGCGAAGCCGTCGATGGTCTCCCCGTCGCCGTGCACCATCGTCACCGATCGGCCAGGGGTCCATTGCTGAGCCTCGCGGGCCCAGTTGGTCTTGACCACGTTCGGGACGACGGCGAGCAGCGGGTAGGCACCGGCGACCTGCGCCGCCAGCAGCGCCTGCGCGGTCTTCCCCAAGCCCGGCTCGTCCGCGAGCAGGAAGGTGCGGTGGCCGTCGGTGACCGCGGCGAGCAGCTGCGCCTGGTGAGCCATCAGCTCGCGCCCCTGTCGCCACGGCAGCGGCCGGGGCTCGGGGAGCGTCATGCAGGCCGACGCCCCGGCGACAGGCTGCTCGAAGGAGTTCAGCAGCGGGCCGATGAGGTCCCAGCCGTCGAGCCGCCCCTGGGGGCGGGGGGTCGGCGGGAAGTACTCCGGCACCTGGAACGGGCTGGCGAGCTGCGCGGCGACCACCGACTGGGGCACGACCCGCCGCTCGGGGTGCGCCGCGGGGGACGCCGTCACCGGCGCTGCGACGGGCGCCTCGACGGTGACCTCGAGCCCGGCGGCCCGCTGCATCTCCCGCTGCAGGGCGCGGGTGCCGCTGGCGACCTCGGCTTTCTCCTCGAGCAGCGAGAGCAGGGACGGCTCCCGCGCCGCGGTCTGCGCCAGGATCGCGGCGACGCCGTCGAGGCGCTTGAGCTCCGCGTTGCGCCTGGGCTGCGACAGCTGCGAGTCGTCGCGGATCCGGGCGCGCTCCTGGCGGGCGAGCAGCGCGACGGCCTGAAAGCGGGCGCGCTGGTCGTAGGTCATCTGCCCGTGCTCGACGGCCCGCTCGACCTCCCGGACGGCCATCGCCAGCACCGGGATGAGGCCTCGGTCGTCCTGCTCGCGCCTGGAGGGACGACGAGCCCCGCGCCCGTCACCGGACCGGCCCTGACGACGTGTGGCCAAGCGGCTGCTCTCATCCTCGCGCGCGTTCTCCGGGTGGTTAGCGTCACCAGCGGGACACCGAGACCAGTTTAGGAGGTCCGCTGCTCGTTCGCGGCGCGTGACGCCGGCACCCACGCCGCTCCAGGCTCAACCGGACCCCCGCCGGACCGACCTCGCGTCGCCGAAGCGGCGGGTCCGCTAGAGCCGACGGTCGAGCGAACGGTCAGGCTGACGCTCGCGCAACGCTCCTGCGAGGCTCCACGCCATCGGGAGCGTGCCGATGAGGGCGGCCTGGTAGGCGTGGTAGACGTCGGGCTTGCCCGACCAGGTGCCACCGCCAGGGGTGTTGTCGGGCCCGAGCTCGTGCCGCCAGCTGCCGTCCCGCAGGTCGATCAGGTGCTCGCGGGCGTAGGCCCACCACTGCGCCAGCAGGTCGTCGAGCTCGGGGTCGGGTCGCAGCTCGCGCCAGACGGTCGCCGCCGCGATGGCCTCGCAGACCACCCAGTGCAGCCGCGCCCGGACGACGGGAGCGCCGTCGGCGTCGACGGTGTAGACGAAACCCGGTGCGCCGTCGACCGACCAGCCCTCACGCACGGCGGCGTCCAGCAGCGAGCGGGAGTCGTCGAGCAGCCACGCGGGCGCGTCGTCCACGTCGTGCCGCAGGTGCAGCAGCAGTCGCGACCACTCCAGCCAGTGGCCGACGGTCGCGCCGTAGGGGCGGAACGGGTGGGCCCGGTCGTCGGTGTTGTACTCGTGCAGCAGGTGCCACTGCTCGTCGAAGTGCTCGGGCAGCCGCCAGTGGTGCTCGCGCGCGTGGACGTGCACCAGCGTCGCGGCGACCCGCTCGGCGCGGTCGCGCCACGTGCGGTCGCCCGTGGCGTCGGCGGCGGCCAGCATCGACTCGACGCCGTGCATGTTGGCGTTGGCGCCGCGATAGGGCTCCAGCTGGGTCCAGTCGCGGTTCCACACGTCGACGAGCAGGCCGCGCTCGTCGTCCCAGAAGCGGGTGTCGAGCACCTCGAGCGCGCGGTCGAGCAGCGCCCGGCCGCGAGGGTGCCCGGCCACGGTGGCGGTCGCGGCGGCGAGCACGACGAAGCAGTGGTCGTAGGCGCGCTTCTCGCCGTGGCCGTCCTGATCGGTGCTGACGAACCACCCGCCGTGCTCAGCGTCGGCGAGCGGCCCCTCGAGGGCCCGGACGCCGTGGTCGAGCAGGTCTCCGAAGTCGTTGCCCCGCAGCACCTCCAGGCCGGCGACGTGCGTCATGCGGCCCGTCACCCAGGTCTGCGCCGGGCCGTCGACAAGCTGCAGCGTGTCGTCGAGCCAACCGAACCCGCCCTCGGGCCGGCGTGCGCTGGGGACGGCAGCAGCAAGGCGGTCGGCCTCGGCCGCCAGCCACGTGGCGTCAGGGATCACGGGTGCGGCACCAACCTGCACGTCGTCAGTCACGCAGCCATCTTGTCAGCAGCACCCCGGCGGACTCGACGACGTGCCCCAACCGCAGCGGGACGTCGACCGGCGAGCCCGACACGATCCTCGACGCGGGCCCACCGACGAGCCTCGGGGACAGGGTGAGGCAGAGCTCGTCGACGCGGCCCGCGGCGGCGAGGTCGCCGAACAGCCGCGGTCCGCCCTCGCACAGCACCCGCAGCATGCCGCGCTCGCCCAGCAGCTCGACCGCCGCCGCGAGGTCGACCTCGCGGTCGCCGGCCTGCAGCACGCTGTCGTCGCCGAGCTGGGCGCGCGCCTGCGCGAGGCGGGCCGGATCGGCGCCGGTGGTCGTCAGCACCACGACCGGTCCCGATCCGGTGGCGCCGTCGAGCAGGCTGGCCGGCAGGTCGAGCGAGGCGGTGACGACCGCGAGCGTCGGGGCGGGCACCAGCCCCTGCGCGGTGCGCAGCGCCTGCCACGCCGGTCGGGCGGTCACCGGCCGGTACCCCTCGGCCCGGGCGGTGCCGCCACCGACGAGGACGACGTCCGACAGGGCCCGCAGCAGGCCGAAGACCCGCATGTCGGCGGGGTTGTTGATGCTGCCCGAGCGGCCGTCGGGGCCGGCCGAGGCGCCGTCCAGGGTCGACACGAAGTTCATCCGGACCCACGGCCGGTCGAGGTCGGCGGGGTAGGCGTACAGCTCGGCCAGGTCCTCGTCCTCGATCGTGTCGAGGTCCTCCATGGGGCGCACGGCGGGCAGTCTGCCAGTCGTGCGCACGACCGGACCCGGTCGACCCCCGCTGCTCGGGCTGTCGGCACCTAGGGTTCGACGGGTGACCACCCGGCTCGTCGACCGCACGCCCGTCGTCGACCCGTCACAGCTGGTCGCCGGTCTGGTGCCGCCACGGCAGTTCGCCGACGTCCGGCTCGACACCTACCGGCCCGACCCGAGCGAGCCGACCCAGGCCGCCGCCGTCGAGCGGCTGCGCCGGTTCGGGACGACGGTGGGCCGGCCGGCGCGCCGCCGCGGCCTGTTCGGTCGCGGCGGGGGGGCGCCCGAGCCGACCGGCGTCTACCTCGACGGGGGGTTCGGCGTCGGCAAGACCCACCTGCTCGCGTCGCTGTGGCACCTCGCGCCGGGGCGGCGGGCGTTCGGCACCTTCGTCGAGTACACCAACCTGGTCGGCGCGCTGGGGTTCGCGCCCACCGTCGAGGCGCTGAGCAAGCACACCCTCGTCTGCATCGACGAGTTCGAGCTCGACGACCCCGGCGACACCGTGCTGATGTCGACGCTGCTGTCCCGGCTCGCGTCGGCCGGCGTCCGGCTCGCGGCGACGTCCAACACGCTGCCCGGCTCGCTGGGGGAGGGGCGCTTCGCGGTCGACAGCTTCCAGCGCGAGATCCAGGGGCTGGCCGACCGGTTCGAACCGGTGCGCATCGACGGTCCCGACTTCCGCCACCGCGGGCTGCCGCAGCCGCCCAGCCCCGTGCCGGACGACGTCGCAGCCGCGTGGGCGCAGGCCCGCCCGGGCGCCACGCTCGACGAGCTCGACGCGCTGTGCGTCCACCTCGCGACGGTGCACCCCAGCCGCTACGGCGCCCTGGTCGACGGCGTCACCGGCGTCGCGCTCACCGGCGTGCACGCCATCAGCGACCAGAACGTCGCCCTTCGCCTCGTCGTGCTCGTCGACCGGCTCTACGACCGCGACGTGCCGGTCGTCACGAGCGGTGAGCCGCTCGACCGGCTCTTCACCCCCGAGCTGCTGGAGGGCGGCTACCGCAAGAAGTACTTCCGGGCCCTCAGCCGCGTGACCGCCCTCGCGCGCGAGGGCGGTCACGCGGCCTAGCGCGCCTGCAGCAGCGCGACGCCGTGCCCGCCGAGGGCCACGCCGTCGCTGCCGACGGTGGTGTTGTCGGCGTCCCAGGTGAGCAGCACCTTGGCGTCGGGGACGGCGAGCGGCACGGTCGCGGGCCGGTCCATCAGGTTGCAGGCCAGCGTCAGCGAGCCGCGGCGGACGACGATCCAGGCCTCGTCGTCCGGGGCGTCGACGACCACGCCGTCGAGCCGGCCGTCGGTGAGCTCCTCGTGGCGGCGACGCTCGGCGATGAGCGCGCGGTGCCACTCCAGCAGCCGCCCGTGCTCACCCTGCGTGCGCTCGTCCCACGCCAGCACCGAGCGGTCGCGCGTCGCGTTGTCCTGCGGGTCGGGCACGTCCTCGGCGTCCCAGCCGTGCGAGGCGAACTCGCGGCGGCGGCCCTCGCGCACCGCGGTGCCCAGCTCGACGTCGTCGAAGTCGGTGAAGTACTGCCACGGAGTCGAGGCAGCGTACTCCTCGCCCATGAACAGCATCGGGGTCATGGCCGACGTCAGGACGAGCGCAGCGCCGATCGCCCGCTGGCCCGGCGTCAGCGTCTGGCCGATGCGGTCGCCGACGGCCCGGTTGCCGACCTGGTCGTGGGTCTGCAGGTAGGCGACGAACCGGCGTCCGTCGTGGACCTGCGGGTCGACCGGCGCGCCCCAGTCGGCGCCGCGGAAGCTCGAGAACGTGCCGTCGTGGAAGAAGGCGCTCGTCAGGGTCTTCGCGAGGGCCTGCACCGACCCGAAGTCGGCGTAGTAACCCTGGCGCTCGCCGGTCAGCAGCGTGTGCAGCGCGTGGTGGACGTCGTCGTCCCACTGCGCCGTCATGCCGTGGCCGTCGTCGGCGGTCGGCGTCACCATGACCGGGTCGTTGAGGTCGCTCTCGGCGATGAGGGCGAGCGGTCGCCCGAGCGCGTCGGACAGCGCCGCCGTCTCGTCGCTCAGCTGCGCCAGCACGTGGTGGGGCGAGTCGTCCTTCAGCTCGTGGACGGCGTCGAGGCGCAGGGCGTCGACGTGGAAGTCGCGGAACCAGCGCAGCGCGTTGTCGACGATCCAGCGGCGCACGTGACCGCTGCCCTCGTCGTCGAGGTTGACCGCCTGCCCCCACGGCGTCTCGTGCTTGTCGGTGAAGTAGGGACCGAAGCGCGACAGCACGTTGCCGCTCGGGCCGAGGTGGTTGTAGACGACGTCGAGGCACACGCCCAGCCCCCGCCGGTGGGCGGCGTCGACGAACCGCTGCAGCGCAGCCGGGCCGCCGTACGGCTCGTGGACGGCGTAGGGAGCCACGCCGTCGTAGCCCCAGCCCCAGCGGCCGGGGAACGCGGCCAGCGGCATCAGCTCGACGACGTCGACGCCGAGGGTGACGAGGTCGTCGAGCCGGCCGATCGCGGCGTCGAGGGTGCCCTCGGGCGTGAACGTGCCGACGTGCAGCTCGTAGACCACACCGCCGAGGACGCCGGCGCCCCCCCGCGGGCCGCGCCATCCCTGGTCGCCCCACGCGTGGGCGCTGGGGTCGAAGACCCGGCTCGCGCCCATCACACCGTTCGGCTGCCAGCCGCTGCGCGGGTCGGGCGTGGCCTCGCCGCCGTCGACGTGGAACGCGTAGTCGGTGCCGGGCCCGACCTGGCCGTCGTGGCGCCACCAGCCGCTGTCGGAGCGGTCCATGGCGACGGTGTTGACGCCGTCGAGGGTGTGCAGGTCGAGGTCGACGCGGGTGGCGCCGGGCGCCCAGACGGAGAAGCAGTGCATGCGCCGAGCCTCGCACAGCGTGAGGGCCCCGGCCTGTCGTGTGAGCGCCCGGACGTCGCCGCGTCAGCGTCGGTCGCAGGTGCGACGATCGGCCCATGGCGAAGAAGAGCAAGGACGAGCGCGCGAAGCCGCCGCGTTCGGGCCCGGTGCCCGCGCACGAGCTGCCGGCGCTGCTGCGGTTCGCCCCCGGCGCGCTGCTCGCGGACGTCGACCCCGCCGGCACGCCGGGCTTCGACGGCGGCGGCAAGGCGGCCGGTGAGCAGGCGCTCGCTGCTGGTGCCGACGCGGTCTCGGCGCTGCAGGAGCGGCTCTACGCCGAGGGCACGGCCGGCGGCACGCGGTCGGTGCTGCTCGTCGTCCAGGGCCTCGACACCTCGGGCAAGGGCGGGATCGTGCGGCACGTCGTCGGGGCGGTCGACCCGCAGGGCGTGCGGCACACCGCCTTCAAGGCCCCCGACGAGATCGAGCGCAAGCACGACTTCCTGTGGCGGATCAAGCGCGCGCTGCCGCACCCCGGCCAGATCGGGGTCTTCGACCGCAGCCACTACGAGGACGTGCTCGTCGCGCGCGTCAACGCGTTGGTGCCCGAGGCCGAGTGGCGGCCGCGCTACGACGCCATCAACCGGTTCGAGGCCCAGCTCACGGCGTCCGGCACGACCGTCGTGAAGGTGATGCTGCACATCTCCCGCGACGAGCAGAAGGAGCGGCTGGCCAAGCGCCTCGCCCGCCCCGACAAGTACTGGAAGTACAACCCCGGCGACATCGACGTGCGGCTGCGGTGGGACGACTACCACGCCGCCTACCAGGAGGCGCTGGCGCGCTGCCAGACCGCGGGTGCGCCCTGGTACGTCGTGCCGGCCGACCACAAGTGGTATGCCCGGTGGGCGGTGCAGCAGCTGCTGCTCACCCACCTGGAGGCGCTCGAGCCGCGGTGGCCGCAGCCGGACTTCGACGTCAAGGCCGAGAAGCGGCGGCTCGCCGACAGCTGACGCCGGCGAGCCGCGACCATCACGAGGTGCCTCAGTCCGGCTGGCGCACCAGCAGCGCCACCGGCAGGTCGGGCAGCACCTCGGCGAGGGGCAGGCTCCCGCCGGCGTGCTCCGCGCCGGTCAGCACGTCGTGCCAGCGCCCCTCGGGCAGCGACACCGTGTGCTCGCGCCACCCGCCGTAGCGCTGCAGCGACACCGACAGCCGCGTGAGCACCGCCACCACCTGCACGCCGTGCTCGTCACCGCGGCCCACGGCGAGGGCGTTGCCCGTCGTCGTGGCGACCGGCACGTACGTCGAGCCCTCGCCGACGAACCACGCGGGGTTCTCACGCCGAAGCCGCAGCGCCCGTGAGACGGCCAGCAGCTTCTCGTCGGACAGGTCGCGCGGCCGGTCGCCGGCGTCCAGCCGCTCGAGCCGGCGACGACGGTCGGCGTAGTCGACCGGACGACGGTTGTCGGGGTCGACGAGCGAGAGGTCGACCAGCTCGGTGCCCTGGTAGACGTCGGGCACGCCCGGCAGCATCAGCTGCAGCAGCTTCTGGCCCAGCACGCCCACCCGCACGGCCTTCTCGTTCTGCGCCGTCCAGCCGTCGAGCGCGGCCACGAGCTGGTCGTCGCCGACCACGCCGTCGACGAAGTGGTGGACGGCCGCCTCATAGGCCTCGTCCGGCGAGGTCCACGTCGTGCGGGTCTTCGCCTCGCGGATCGCCTTCTCCACGTAGGGGTGCAACCGCTCGGCCTCGATCGGCCACGTGCCGACCAGGGTCTGCCAGATGAGGTACTCGGTCATCGGGTCGAGCAGCGAGTCACGGTGGGGCGTCGCGAGCTCACGCCACTCGTGCAGCGCCGTGGCCCACTCACCGGGCACCTCGGACAGCACGGCGAGCCGCGCCCGCACGTCCTCGGACCGCTTGGTGTCGTGGGTCGACAGCGCCGTCATGGACGTCGGCCACTCGGCGTGCAGCCGGCCGGCGAAGTCGTGCAGCTCCTCGCTGGCGATGCCGAAGCGGCCGGGATCGCCGCCGACCTCGTTGAGCGAGGACAGCCGGAACCACCGGTAGAACGCGGTGTCCTCGATGCCCTTGGCCATGACCGGGCCGCAGGTCTGCTGGAACCGCACCATGAACTCCGCCCGGCGCGGCTCGCGGGCCATGCCGGCGGTGCCGACCTCGCGCCCCAGGGCGAGGTCGCGCACCAGGTCCAGGGTGTCGTGCTGGTGCTCGGGCACGTGATGGCGCGCGGTGTCGACGGCCGCCTCGATGACGCGCTGCGAGCTGCCCGGGGCGTGCTCGCCGGGGACGACGTACGCGCGGTAGCGGTCCATCGCCACCAGCAGCTCGGTGACGGCGGCGTCGAGGGCGCGACGGGTGTGGTCGCGCAGCCGGACGTCGTCGTGGCAGATGCCGGCGAGCAGGTCGACGAGTCGGTGCACCTCGGCGTACTGGCCCTGCGCGACGACCTCGCGCTTGGCACGGTCGATGACCGCCTCGATGTCGGCGCCCTGGCCGGTGAGCTCGCTCAGCAGGCCGCTGAGCGGCGAGGCGCCGGACTGGTCGACGAAGACGCCGCCGACGCGCAGCAGGGTGTCGTAGCCGGTGGTGCCGGCGCAGCGCCAGTCGTCGGGAAGGGTCTCGCTGCCCTCGAGGATCTTCTCCACGACGACCCATGAGCCGGCGGTGGCGTCGGCGAGCCGGGCGAGGTAGCCGCGCGGGTCGGCCAGGCCGTCCGGGTGGTCGATGCGCAGCCCGTCGAGCGACCCGTCCGCCACCAGGTCGAGCAGCAGCCGGTGGGTGGCCTCGAAGACCTCGGGGTCCTCGACACGCACGGCGGCGAGGGTGTCGACGTCGAAGAACCGCCGGTAGTTGAGCTCTTCGTCGGCCACGCGCCAGTGCGCCAGGCGGTACCACTGCCGGTCGACCAGCTCGGCCATCGGCAGCGACTCGGTGCCCGGGCGCACCGGGAACTCGTGGTCGTAGTAGCGCAGCACCAGCTCGTCGCCGCCGGGCCCGCCGCCCTCGGCGAGGCTCAGCTCGGAGTCGGCGAGAGCCTGCCCGATGCGGCCGCCGAGCACCGGCATGAGCAGCGCCCGGTCGGCGACCGACCAGTCGACGTCGAACCACGACGCGAACGGCGACTGCGGGCCGTCGCGAAGCACCGACCACAGCTGGGCGTTGAGCCTCGCGGGCGTCGGCACCGCCATGTGGTTGGGCACGACGTCGACCACGGCGCCGAGACCGTTGTCGTGCAGGGCCGTCACCAGAGCCCGGAACAGCTTCTCGCCGCCGGCCTCCGCGCTGAGGCGCGAGTGGTCGACGACGTCATAGCCGTGCGCCGAGCCGGGCGCCGCCTGCAGGATCGGCGACAGGTAGGCGTGGCCGACGCCGAGGCGGGCGAGATAGTCGGCCACCTCGGCGGCGTGCCCGAACCCGAACTCCTCCCGGATCTGCAGCCGGTAGGTCGACACCGGGACCGGACGTCCCGGTGCCGGCCTGCTGGGCGGCCTCATTCGGCCGCGGTCTGCGGGCAGTGCAGGACGACGACGCTGCGGGGGGCAGCCTTCAGCGCGCTGCCGGGCTGGAGGGCGACGCGCTCGTCACCCTCGGGCTCGGCGGTGTCGAAGCACATCTGCCACTCGGCGCCGTACTCGGCGCTGGGCAGGGTGAAGGCGAGCGGCTCGTGGTGGCCGTTGAAGACGACGAGGAACGAGTCGTCGACCGTGCGCTGACCGCGGGGGTCGGGCTCGGGGATGGCGTCGCCGTTGTAGAAGACCATGAGCGAGCGGGCGTAGCCGTTCGACCAGTCCTCGGCCGACATGTGCTGGCCGTTGGGCGTGAACCAGGCGATGTCGCCCAGCGCGCTCTCGCCGCCGTGGTCGGACGTGCCGGCGAAGAAGCGCCGGCGGCGGAACACGGGGTGCTCCTTGCGCAGGGCGACGACGCGCTGGGCGAAGTGCACGAGGCCCCGCTGCTGCTCGCTGAGGTCCCAGTCGATCCAGGCGATCTCGTTGTCCTGGCAGTAGACGTTGTTGTTGCCGGACTGGGTGCGGCCGAGCTCGTCGCCGTGGGCGATCATCGGCACGCCCTGGGAGAGCAGCAGCGTCGCCAGGACGTTGCGTTGCTGACGCAGCCGCAGCTCCTCGATCTCGGGGTCGTCACTCGGGCCCTCCACGCCGCAGTTCCAGGAGCGGTTGTGGCTCTCGCCGTCCGCGCCGCCCTCGCCGTTGGCGTCGTTGTGCTTGTCGTTGTAGGACACCAGGTCGCGCAGCGTGAAGCCGTCGTGGGCGACGACGAAGTTGATCGAGGCGATGGGCTTGCGGCCCGAGTGCTCGTACAGGTCGCTCGAACCGGTGATGCGGGAGGCGAACTCAGCGAGCGTCGCGGCCTCGCCGCGCCAGAAGTCACGGACGGTGTCGCGGTACTTGCCGTTCCACTCGGTCCACAGCGGCGGGAAGTTGCCGACCTGGTAGCCGCCGTCGCCGACGTCCCAGGGCTCGGCGATCAGCTTGACCTGGGAGACGATCGGGTCCTGCTGCACCAGGTCGAAGAAGGCCGACAGCCGGTCGACCTCGTGGAACTGGCGGGCCAGCGAGGACGCGAGGTCGAAGCGGAAGCCGTCGACGTGCATCTCGGTCACCCAGTAGCGCAGCGAGTCCATGATCAGCTGCAGCACGTGCGGGTGGCGCATCAGCAGGCTGTTGCCCGTGCCCGTGGTGTCGAAGTAGTGCGCGTTGTCGTCGTCGACCAGCCGGTAGTAGGCCGCGTTGTCGATGCCGCGGAAGGCGATGGTGGGGCCCTGGTGGTTGCCCTCGGCCGTGTGGTTGTAGACCACGTCCAGGATGACCTCGATGTTGGCCTCGTGCAGCGCCTTGACCATGCCCTTGAACTCGGCGACCTGCTGGCCGCGCGTGCCGTAGGCGGCGTAGCCGTTGTGGGGCGCGAGGAACCCGATGGTGTTGTAGCCCCAGTAGTTCGACAGTCCCTTGGACAGCAGGTGGGGGTCCTGGACGAACTGGTGCACGGGCATGAGCTCGAGTGCGGTGACGCCCAGGTCGATGAGGTGCTGGATCATCGCGGGGTGCGCGATGCCGGCGTACGTGCCACGGATCTCGTCAGGGATGTCGGGGTGCTGCTCAGTCAGGCCCTTCACGTGGGCCTCGTAGATCACCGAGTCGTGGTACTCGTGCCGGGGCGCGCGGTCCTGGCCCCAGTCGAAGAACGGGTTGATGACGACGGACAGCATCGTGTGGCCGAGGCTGTCGTCGGTGTTGAGCTTCGGGATGCCGTTCTTGGGCACCTTCTCGTCGAACCGGTAGGAGAACAGCGACTCGTCGCCGTCGATCTGCCCGTCGATGGCCTTGGCGTAGGGGTCGAGCAGCAGCTTCGCGGGGTTGCAGCGGCGGCCGTTCTCGGGGTCCCAGGGGCCGTGGACGCGGAACCCGTAGCGCTGGCCGGGCTGCATGCCGGGCACGAAGGCGTGCCAGACGAAGCCGTCGACCTCGGGCAGGTCGACACGGGTCTCCTTGCCGTCGTCGTCGATCAAGCACAGCTCGACGCGCTCGGCGACCTCCGAGAAGAGCGCGAAGTTGACGCCGGTGCCGTCGTACGTGGCACCGAGGGGGTAGGGCTTGCCTGGCCAGATCTGCATGAGGCTCTCTCGTTCGTCAGGAGCGACCTCGTCGTCGCGGCAGGGCTGCCTCCGCTCCGGAGCGGGGCCGACTCGATTGTGGCGGATGCCGGCGGAGGTTGCCCACCGGCTCGGTCCCCGCGGCCACTGCCGTGTCGGGTGCCCGGTCGAGCGCCGCTGCCCGTACCGTGGGCGGGTGAGTGCCGGGACCGCAGACCGCACCGGGGGAGCGTCCCGGGCCTCGCCGCCCCGCCGTGAGGCGCTCGGCCGGCTGGCGTGGGGGCGTCGGATCGTGGCGGCGCTGTGGGCGCTGACCAAGGAGACGGTCGGGGTCTGTCTGCGCTACCGGGTCACGGGGCTGGCGTCAGAAGCCGGGTTCTTCGCGCTGCTGTCGCTGCCGCCGCTGATCCTCGGGCTGGTCGGCGGCATCGGCTACGTCGGGGACGCCATCGGCGCTGACGCGGTCGACCAGGTGCGCGAGCAGGTGGCCGTGTTCGCCACCCAGGTCTTCGCCTCGCAGCCCATCGTCGACACGGTCAACAAGAGCATCAGCGACGTGCTGGGGCGCGGGCGCCTCGACATCATCTCGCTGGCGTTCGCGCTGTCGCTGTGGTCGGGATCGCGGGTGCTCAACGTCTTCATCGACACCATCTCGATCATGTACGGCCAGGGCGGGCTCCGCGGCATCATCCGCACCCGCGCGCTGTCGTTCAGCCTGTACGTCGGCAGCGTGCTGGTCGGTGCGGTCGTGCTGCCGCTCGTGCTGCTGGGGCCCTCGCTGCTCGAGGACCTGCTCCCCGAGCCCTGGCACTTCGTCCTCAACCTCTACTGGCCGGTCGTCTCGCTGCTGACGCTCGCGAGCCTCGCGACCCTCTACCACGTCGCCACGCCGCGCCGGTCGCGCTGGGTGCACGGGCTGCCGGGGGCCGCGCTGGCCCTGGTCATCTGGGTGCTCGCCAGCTTCGTGCTGCGGGCCGTGATCGGCGCCTCGTTCGGTGGCACCTCCATCTACGGGCCGCTCGCCGCCAGCATCGTCGTCCTGATCTGGCTGTACTTCCTCGCCATCGCCGTCCTCATCGGAGCTGCGCTCAACGCGGCCATCCGCGAGCTGTGGCCGGCCGACGGCTCGGGAACCCCCAGCCCGCTCTCACTGCGCGGGGCCGTCCGCCGCGCCAGCCTGACGCCCGTGCCGACGCCGGACGACGAGGCCGAGCCGAGCGCGGACATCGCGGGACCAGTGACGAGCACCGACGGTGGTGCGGGTGGTGGTGCGGGCGCTGACACTGGTGCCGCGGTGGTCGGTGAGCGGCCGGCAGCGTGCCCGGCCGTCGACGGGCGCGAAAACCAGGTGACGACCGCTCGCAGCGGCTCCTAACCTCGTCATCACCAGGCCGGTGACAGGCGCGGCAGCTATAGGAACGGCGCGCGACAGGAGGTGGACCTCATGGACGTCAGGCGATCCACCGTCCCCGCCCGCAGCCCGCGGGCGACACCGGCCCGTCTCGACCGCCGCGCGCGCTAGCACCCGCAGGTGGTCCGGGCCCCCTCGAGAGGCCCCGACATGTTCCTGAGCGTGCTGTCCACCACTGCCCGTTCCACCCTCGTCCGCGCCGGGTTCGACGACGCGTGGTCCGACGCCTTCGCCGCCGTGCCGGACGGCGTCCTGCCCCGGCTCGCCGGGGCGGCTCCCGAGCCCGCGCGCGTCACCCGCACCGACCGGGGCGCCTGTGACCTGATCGGTCCCGATGGCCCGCTCCGGGCCACCTGGGGGGCGGACGTCGTCGCCGCCGTCGCGGCTGACCCCCAGGCTGTCCCGTCGACCGGTGACTGGGTGCTCGTCCAGCTGTGGCCCGACGGTCACCGCACGGTCGAGCACGTGCTGCCCCGCCGCACCAGCGTCGTCCGCGCGCAGGTCGGCGGCACCTCGAGCGGCCAGGTGCTGGTCGCCAACGTCGACGTGGTCGCTGTCGTGGAGGGCCTGTTCCCCGACCCCGACCTCGGCCGCATCGAGCGCCTCATGGCCCTCGCCTGGGAGAGCGGTGCCCAGCCGCGCCTGGTCCTCACCAAGTCCGACCTCGGGGCCGACGGGCCGGGTGTCGCCGCGGACGTCGCCGCGCAGGTGGGCGCCGGCTGCCCCGTCGACGTCACCGTCGCGCAGGACGGCGAAGGCCTTGACGAGCTGCGCGCCGTGCTGACGGCTGGTGCCACCGTCGCGCTGCTCGGCGCCTCGGGCGTGGGCAAGTCGACGCTGCTCAACGCCCTCGTCGGCGGCGGCGTGGAGGTCATGCGCACCCAGTCGCTCGGCGCCGTGCACAAGGGACGCCACACCACGGTGACCCGCGAGCTGCACGTCCTGCCCGGCGGCGGCTGTGTCATCGACACGCCGGGGTTGCGCAGCGTCGGTCTGATCGGTGACGAGGGTCTCGCCGAGGCCTTCTCGGACGTCGACGAGCTGGCTGCCGCGTGCCGCTTCGCTGACTGCGGGCACGGCGTCGAGCCCGGCTGCGCGGTCCGCGCCGCCGTCGAGAGCGGCGACCTGGCGCAGCGCCGGGTCGACAGCTGGGACAAGCTGCGCCGGGAGGCGCTGTGGCAGGCGTCCCGGGTCGACGCACGGTTGCGGCAGGAGCAGCTCAAGGTCTGGAAGCAGCGCACCCGCGAGAGCCGGCAGCGCCCGGGCGGGCGCGGGCGGCCGTAGCCCCCCGGTGCTCTGCGTCGCCGAAGGTCGCGGCGACGTGGCCAGCCAGCGGCTGGCCCGACTCCCGGCTGCGGCCCCGCGGGTGCCGGACAGCCGCTGGCGCGGCGGCCGGCTCAGGCCCTGGACGACTGCCCGCGCAAGCGGCGTGCTCGGGTCAGTGCACGCTGCCCGTGCGGCGGCTTCCGGTGGAGCAGCGGACCCGTGCGGACGGGCCGTCAGGCCTGGGGCCGACACGAATCAGCCCACTGCGTTGTGCCGTGGGCCCGACGTCAGAACGGTGGTGGCTGCTCGGGTGTCGGCGGTGGTCGGCCCTCACGCTCGCCGTGCGCGCTCGCGTACTCGACGAGGCACCGGCTGATGGTCAGCTCGACCGCGCTGTGGAGGAAGGTGTCGAGCGCGCTGCTCAGCTCGGTGTCCCACTCGGTGTGCAGCCCGAGGTCCTCGGCTCTGTCGGGCCACGCGCCGCAGCAGTGCCCCGGCAGCCGCGGGTGCTCGTGGTGCTCGGCCGCCAGGTCGGCTTCGGGCGGTGGGTCGAGGTCGGTGTGCTGGTGCCAGGGCAGGGGTGGTTCGGGGTGGCGGGTG
>CAXTEJ010000016.1:0-22787 GCA_964243295.1 uncultured Actinomycetales bacterium
GGCACGCGGTCTCCTTGACCACCACCGTCGCCGTCCACTCGCTCACATCCCCCGCGCTCAGCGCCGCCATCGTGTGCGGCATCTCGGTCACCAGCGCCTCCGCCAACCCCAGATGCCGGCTCCCCTGCGACGGGGACTCACGGCGGGCCAGCGCGACCTGCTCGGCGACACCACGCCCAACCTGCCGCGACGGCACCCCGGCCGCCCGCTGCTCCTGACGCTGCGCGCTGTCGAAGTCGACCGCGAGGCGGGCCTGACGGGCGCAGCACGCCGACTTCACCCGCTCCAGCCAGGTGATCTCCTCGATCCGCCCCGAACCCTCACCCGCGTCGTCGAGCGGGCCAGCGAGCCATGACAGCAGGCAGCGCAGCAGGTCGGGGTTGACCGCAGCGGCGTCTTCGAACATGTGTACGAGTTTACGGCCAGGACGGGCCGATGGACAGGGGGTAAGGAATCTGTGGATGACCGTCGGTCGCGTGAATCCGGTCCACTCGGGCGGGCCGGGATCGCATGATCACGACGACGCGGGTGTACGCCGGCGGGCCGGGATCGCATGATCACGACGACGCGGGTGTACGCCGGGCGGGCCGGGATCGCATGATCACGGCGACGCGGGTGTACGCCGGCGGGCCGGGATCGCATGATCACGGCGACGGGGCGGGGGGTGCCTCGACGCTCTTCCCGGGTCTCTGACGCTGCGCGGAGCTGTCGTGTCGGTGCCGACCAGTACGGTCCAGACGAACGACCACGGACGAGCCCCTGGGAAGGACGTGACCATGCTGCAGGTGCACCGCGCCGCGAGCGGCGACGTCCTCGCGCGCGGGCTGGCCGACGTCCTCGCCGATCCGCCGGCGGATGCGGATCCCTTCGCGCCCGAGGTCGTCGCGGTGCCGGCGAAGGGTGTTGAGCGGTGGCTCGCCCAGCGGCTGTCGCACGTCCTCGGGGACGGCGGCACCGGCGACGGCGTGTGCGCCGGGGTGCGGTTTCCCTGGCCCAGCACGCTGGTCGACGAGGCGGTCGGCTCGGCCTCCGAGCAGCACGCCGCGTCGGTCGAGCTGTGGGCGCCGGGTCGGGCGACGTGGGCGCTGCTCGACGTGGTCGACGCGAGCCTCGACGAGCCGTGGTGCCGCTCGCTCGCGCGCTACCTGCAGGCAGGTGGTGGCCAGACCGGACGCCGCTACGCCGTGGCCGCGCGGCTGGCCGGACGCTTCGAGTCCTACGGTCGCTCGCGCCCGCAGATGCTGCGCGCGTGGGCCGACGGCCGCGACGAGGACGGCTCGGGCGCCCCGCTCGACGACTTGCGCTGGCAGGCCGAGCTGTGGCGCCGGCTGCGGAACCGGCTCGCGGTTCCGGCGCCCGCCGAGCTGGTCGACGCCGCCTGCGAGCGGTTGCGCGCCGAGCCCGGGCGCAGCGAGCTCCCGTCGCGGCTGTCGGTGTTCGGCGCGAGCCGGCTGTCGCCGTCCCAGCTCGACGTGCTCGCGGCGCTGGCCTGCCACCGCGACGTGCACCTGTGGCTGCACCACCCCTCACCGGCGCTGTGGGACGCGGTCGCGGCGGCCCCGACGGTGCGACGGCGCGCGGACGACACGACCAGCAGCCGACTGCGCAACCCGCTGCTCGCGTCGATGGCGCGCGACCTCACCGAGCTGCAGCAGCTCGTGCGGCGGTGCGCACGCGAGGCCACCGACGTCCTGCACCCGTCGCCGCCGCCGCCGTCGACCCTCCTCGGGCGGCTGCGCGACGACCTGGCCCTCGACCGCGCGCTGCCCCTGGGCTCGGCGCAGCTGCCTGAGCTGGCGCCGGGCGACCGCAGCATCCAGGTGCACGCCTGCCACGGCCGCACCCGTCAGGTCGAGGTGCTGCGCGAGGTGGTGCTCGGGCTGCTGGCCGACGACCCGACGCTCGAGCCTCGCGACGTCCTCGTCATGTGCCCCGACGTCGAGGCGTTCGCGCCGCTCGTGGCCGCGGCCTTCTCGCTCGGCGCCGAGGACGGGTCGGAGCACCCGGCCGCCCGGTTGCGGGTGCGTCTCGCCGACCGGGCGCTGCGGCAGACCAACGCGCTGCTCGACGTGCTGTCGCGCCTGCTCGAGCTGGGTGGTGCTCGCTGCACCGCCTCGCAGGTGCTCGACCTGGCCGGGCGCTCGGCCGTGCGCCGCCGCTTCGACTTCGACGACGACCAGCTCGAGCGGCTGCGGGGCTGGGTCGTCACGGCAGGGGTGCGCTGGGGCCTGGACGCGCCTCACCGGGCCGGCTGGCAGCTCGCCGGCTTCCAGCAGGGCACCTGGCGCGCCGGCCTCGACCGGTTGCTGCTGGGCGTCGCGGTGCAGGGCGACGACGTCGGGCCGGGTGACGTGGTGCCAATCGACGACGTCGACTCGGCCGACATCGACCTGCTCGGGCGCTTCGCCGAGCTCGTCGACCGCCTCGACGCCGCCCACGACCTGCTCGCCGGACGCCGGACCGCGGCGGCGTGGGCGCAGGGCCTGCTCGAGGCCGTGCTCCGGCTCGCGGCGGCCGCTCCGCAGGAGTCGTGGCAGCAGGCGCAGCTGGCCGGCGAGCTCGCCGATCTCGCCGAGGCCGCCCACGGCAGCGAGGCGCTCGTCGGGCTCGCCGACGTCCGCGAGGCGCTGTCGGCGGTGCTCGCCGGCCGCCCCACGCGCGCGAGCTTCCGCACCGGCACGCTGACCGTCTGCACCCTGGTGCCGATGCGGTCGGTGCCCCACCGCGTGGTCTGCCTGCTGGGCCTGGACGACGGGGCGTTCCCGCGGCAGGGCAGCCGCGACGGCGACGACGTGCTCGGGCGCGACCCCTGGGTGGGCGAGCGCGACGCGCGCAGCGAGGACCGCCAGCTGCTGCTCGACGCGGTCGGTGCGGCGCAGGACCACCTCGTCGTCGTCTACTCCGGGGCCGACGACCGCACCGGCGCCACCGTCGTCCCCTCCGTGCCCCTCGGCGAGCTGCTCGACGCCGTCGACCGGACGGCGCGCACGCCGCAGGGGCGGGTGCGCGACGCCATCACGACGCGCCACCCGCTGCAGCCGTTCGACCGCCGCAACTTCGTGCCCGCCGAGCTGGGCCCGAACGGCCCCTTCAGCTTCGACCCCCGTGCCCTCGCTGGCGCCGTGGCCGGCGAGGGCGCACGCAGCGAGCCCGGCCCCTTCCTCGCCGCTCCCCTTGCCGACACCTCACCCACCGTCGTCGCGCTCAGCGACCTCAAGCGTCTGCTGCAGCACCCCGCCCGCGGGTTCTTGCGCCAGCGGCTGTCGGCCGGCACGGCGTGGGCCGACGAAGAGCCGGTCGACGCGCTACCCGTCGAGCTCGACTCGCTGCAGCAGTGGGACGTCGGCGAACGCGTGCTGCGCCAACGCCTGTCGGGCGCCTCACCCGCCCACATCATCGATGTCGAGGCTCACCGCGGCCTGCTGCCGCCGGGCGAGCTCGGCGCCGCGACGCTGCGCGAGATCGGGGGGATGGCCGAAGCCGTGGCCGCTGCGTGCGCCACCGAGCGGCAGCTGCCCGCCACGACCGTCGACGTCGATGCCGACCTCGGGGACGGCAGCGCGGTCACCGGGACGGTGGGCGGTGTGCACGGCGACGTCGTGCTGTCGACGACGTACTCCAACCTCGGCGCCAAGCACCGGCTCGAGGCGTGGCTCGACCTGCTCACCCTCACCGCGGCCGTGCCCGACCGCGAGTGGCGTGCCGTCGCCGTCGGACGCCGCAGCGGCGGCGCGTTCCGCAGCGTGCTCGGGCCCGTCACGGCCGACGAGGCACGGGTCGCGCTGCGCGAGCTGGTGGAGGTCTACCGCGCCGGGCTGCGCAGCCCACTCCCGTTGCCGCTCAAGGCATCGAGTGAGTACGCCGCGCGCCGTCAGCAGGGCGCCGACGTCACTGACGCGCGCTTCGCCGCCGACCAGAAGTGGACGTCGAGCCGCTTCCCGGGCGAGCAGGACGACGCCGAGCACGAGCTGCTGCACGGCCGATCGGCTCCCCTGCAGACGGTGCTCGCCGAGCGGCCGTGGGCGCACGAGACCGGTCCCGGCTGGGCGGCCGACGAGACCGACCGGTTCGGTGCGCTGTCGCGCCGGGTGTGGCGGCGGCTGCTCGCGGCCGAGAGCCAGGGGCGCTCGTGAGCCCGCCGACCGAGTTCGACGTGCTGGGCCCCCTGCCCGACGGCACGACGGTGCTGGAGGCGAGCGCCGGCACCGGCAAGACGTTCACGATCGCCGCCCTCGTCGCTCGCTACGTCGCCGAGGGGGTGGCGACCATGGACCAGCTGCTCGTCGTGAGCTTCAGCCGCGAGTCGACGCGCGAGCTGCGCGACCGCGTGCGGGCGCGCCTGGTCCACACCCGCGACGGCCTCGCCGACCCGGGGTCGGTGCAGGCCGACCACGTCCTCACCCACCTCGCGGGGTGCGACGCGGCCGAGCTGGTGCGCCGCCGTCAGCGCGTCGCCGACGCCCTCAACGCCTTCGACGCCGCGACCGTCACCACGACGCACGGCTTCTGCCAGCAGGTGCTCGCCTCGCTCGGCACCGCCGCCGACCACGACACCTCGGCGGTGCTGGTGGAGGACCTGCGCGACCTCGTCACCGAGGTGGCCGACGACCTGTTCCTCCGCAAGTGGGGCACCCCCGGCGCCGACCCGCCGGCGCTCACGCGCGCCCAGTTCCTCGACCTCGCGCAGACCGTCGTCCGTGACCGGGCGACGTCGCTCGTGCCGGGGCCGGACGCCGACGGCCTGCCGGGACTGCGGGCGCGCATCGCCCGCTCGGTGCTCGACGAGGTCGAGCGGCGCAAACGACGGCAGGGGCTGGTCGACTACGACGACCTGCTGCTGCGGCTCGACGAGACCCTGCGGGACGAGGTGACCGGACCCGTTGCGCTGCAACGCCTTCGCGACCGCTACCGGATCGTGCTCGTCGACGAGTTCCAGGACACCGACCCGGTGCAGTGGCGCATCCTGCGCGAGCCCTTCCACGGCCACCGCACCCTGGTGCTGATCGGCGACCCCAAGCAGGCCATCTACGGCTTCCGCGGCGCCGACGTCCACGCCTACCTCGACGCCCGGGAGGTGGCGGGCGAGGTGCACACGCTGCCGACCAGCTTCCGCAGCGACCCGGCTCTGCTGGCCGGGCTCGACCGCGTCTTCCGCGGCGCTGCGCTCGGCGACCCTCGCATCCGCGTGCCGACGGTCGGAGCGGCCCACGCCGGCCGGCTCGTCGAGGTGCCGGGGCACACCGCACCCGTGCGGCTGCGGGTCGTGCGCCGGGCGGGGCACCCGTCCGTCAAGGGGATGGTGGGGGCCTCGACGGCGCGAGCCACGATCGCCCGCGACCTCGCCGCCGAGGTGGTCGCGATGCTGGGTGGCAGCGGCAGCAGCGGTAGCGGCGGCGGCCGGCCCGGGGCCGTGCTGACCCCGCGCCACGGCGGCGAGCCGCGGCCGCTGGTGCCCGCCGACGTCGCGGTGCTCGTGCGCACCAACGCCCACGCGCAGGAGGTGTCGGCCGCGCTGCGGGCCGCCCACGTCCCGTGCGTGGTGACCGGCCGCACGAGCGTCTTCGACACCGAGGCGGCGCAGGAGTGGCAGCTGCTGCTCGAGGCGCTCGAGCAACCCCACGTCGTGACCCGCGTGGCACGGCTGGCGCTCGGCGCCTTCGTCGGCCTGAGCCCCGCCGAGGTCGCCGACGGCGCGCAGTCCCACGATCGCGCCGCCCGCGACGCGCCGGGGCGCACGAGCGCCGTGAGCGACCTCGGGCTGCGGCTGCGCGGCTGGGCGCGCGTGCTCGACGAGCGCGGGGTGGCCGCGCTGTCCGAGCGGGTGTCGGCCGACGGCCGGCTGCAGGAGCGGCTGCTCGCGCGCCGCGGCGGTGAGCGGCTGCTGACCGACCTGCGCCACGTCGCCCAGGCGCTGCACCAGGCGGCCCTCGACGACCAGCTGCGCCTCACCGCGCTCGTCGCGTGGCTGCGCCGGCGGCGCGAGCAGGCGCGCCTCGAGTCGACCGTCGAGCGCAGCAGGCGGCTCGACTCCGACGCCGCTGCGGTGCAGGTCATCACCGTCCACACCAGCAAGGGTCTGGAGTTCCCGGTGGTGCTCGTGCCGTTCGCCTGGAGCCACTGGCCGGGCAACGAGCCGACGACGGCGGCCTACCACGACGAGCACGGCCGGCGCTGGCGCGACGTCGGCGGCTCACGCAACCCCGACTGGCAGCCGCACGCGCGCGCCCAGCAGGCCGAGGAGGCCGACGACGAGCTGCGCCTCGCCTACGTCGGCCTCACCCGGGCCATGTCCCACCTCGTCCTGTGGTGGGCGCCGACAGCCAACACCGGCACGGCCCCGCTGCACCGCCTGCTCTTCGCCGACGACCCGTCCGCCGGCCCCGCCCAGCGGCTGCCCGTCCCCGGCGACGACGCCGCGCTCACGACGCTGCGCTCTCGCGCGAGCGCCGACCTGTCCGTCGAGGTGGTCGAGCCCCGGGAGCCCGGCCGGTTCACCCCGCCCGCGGGCGGCGCCGTGACACTCGCCGCCGCCGAGCTGCACCGGTCGGTCGACACCGGGTGGCGGCGGACGTCGTACAGCGCGCTGACCGCGGCGGCCTACGACCAGCAGCCGCGGCTGGGCAGCGAGCCCGACGTCGTGCAGAAGGACGACGAGCCCGAGCTGGCAGCCGACGACGGCCTCGGGCGCGGTGACCCCGACGAGGCGCTGCGCGAGGTCGTCTCGCCGTGGGACCAGCTGCCCGGCGGCACGGGCTTCGGCACCCTGGTGCACGGGGCGCTCGAGGACGCGCCCGACCTGGGCGACGACGACGCGGTGCGCGAGGCGCTCGGGGTGCGCCTCGCCCGGTCCGCTGCCTCGCTCGACGGCGAGCTGCTCGCCGGGGCGCTGCTGACGTCGCTGGCCACGCCGCTCGGGCCGCTCGCCGGCGGGCTGGCGCTGCGCGACCTGACCGCCGGCGATCGCCTGCGCGAGCTCGACTTCGAGCTGCCACTGGCCGGTGGTGACGAGCCGTCGGCCGTGGCGCGCGTGCTCACCGACCTGGTTCCGTTGTGGCGCAAGCACTGTGGCGATGACGCGCTCGCCGGCTACGCCGACGCGCTCGCCGAGATCGAACCGACGCCGCTGCGCGGCTACCTCACCGGCAGCATCGACGCGGTGCTGCGGGTGCACGGCGACGACGGCACGCCGCGCTTCGTGGTCGCCGACTACAAGACCAACCGGCTCGGCGGCTACGAGGAGCCGCTGACGGCATGGCACTACCGGCCGCAGGCGCTCACCGACGCGATGGTGCACGCGCACTACCCGCTGCAGTCGCTGCTCTACTGCGTCGCGCTGCACCGGTTCCTGCGCTGGCGGCAGCCCCACTACGACCCCGAGGTGCACCTGGGTGGCTCGCTCTACCTGTTCCTGCGCGGCATGGTCGGGCCCGGTGCCGGCTGCGCCGACGGCTCGGTGCCCGGCGTCCACGCCTGGCAGCCGCCGGCGGCCCTCGTGACCGGCGCGTCCGACGTCCTGGCGGGTGGGTCGTGACCACGCTCGACGAGTCAGCCGCCACGACTGCCACGCGGGCGCGCGGGCTGCTGCGCGACTTCAACCGCGCGGGCGTCCTGTCGCCCGCCGACGTGCACGTCGCCACCCGCCTCGGCGCCCTCACCGGCGAGGACGACGACGACGTGCTGCTCGCCGTCGCGCTCGTCGTGCGCTCGACGCGCCACGGCTCGGTGGTCGTCGACCTCGAGACGGTGCGTGAGAGCACCGTCGCCGACGACGAGGACGGCCAGACGCCCGACGCCGACGACGTCCCCCTCCCCTGGCCGGACGCCGGAGCCTGGGTCGTCGCGTGCGCGCGCAGCCCGCTGACGGCCGGGGCGGTCGCGCCGGTGCGGCAGGTCGGCGCGCGGTTGTGGCTGGCCCGCTACTGGCAGCAGGAGCAGCAGGTCGCCGACGAGCTGCTCGCGCGCGCCGCCACGGCACCCGACGACCTCGACCTCGACGTGCTGCGGGCCGGGGTCGAGCGGCTGTTCGGCCCCGACGCCGGCGGCGCCGAGCACCCCGACGACGCCCAGCGCGTCGCCGCCGTGGCGTGCGCCCTCGCCCGCGTCAGCGTGCTGGCCGGCGGCCCCGGGACGGGCAAGACCACGACGGTGTCGCGGTTGCTCGCCCTGCTGCGCGAGCAGCACCCCGGCTGCCGCATCGCGCTCGCGGCCCCCACCGGCAAGGCCGCGGCCCGGCTGGAGGAGGCGGTGCGCTCGTCCGCCGCCCGGCTGCCGGCGGCCGACCGCGAGCGGCTCGCCGACCTGCTGGGCAACACGGGCGCGACCACGCTGCACCGCCTGCTCGGCTGGCGGCCCGGCGCGCGCAGCCGCTTCCGGCACGACCGCACGGACCGGCTGCCCTTCGACGTCGTCGTCGTCGACGAGAGCTCGATGGTGTCGCTGACGCTGATGGCCCGGCTGCTCGAGGCCTTGCGACCGCACACCCGCCTCGTGCTGGTCGGCGACTCCGACCAGCTGGCCTCGGTCGAGGCGGGCGCCGTGCTCGGCGACCTGGTCGACCGGGCCACGCTCGGCCGCCGCACCCCGGCCGCCGCCGAGGCCCTGCGCGCCGTGCTGCCCGGTGCCGACGTCCGGGAGCGCGCGGCGTCGCCGCAGGCCCGCGTCGGCGACGGGGTGAGCGCCCTGACGACCAACCACCGGTTCGCTCCCGACAGCGCCATCGCGGCGCTCGCGCGGGCCGTGCTCGAGGGCGACGGCGAGGCTGCCGTGGCCGTGCTGCGATCCGGACGCGAGGGCGTCGAGCTCGTCGAGGTCGACGACGAAGCCCGGCTGTCCGACGTCCAGCTGGCCGGCGTGCGCGCCGACGTGGTCGCGGGCGGCGCCGCCCTGCACAGCGCCGCCGCTGCGGGCGACGCGCGGTCGGCGCTGACGGCCCTCGACCGCCACCGGCTGCTGTGCGCCCACCGCCTCGGCCCTCGCGGCGTGCAGCACTGGGGTGACCTCGCCGCGGCATGGGTCGCCGAGCAGCAGCCCGTGCTGCCGTCGGCTGCGCGCTCCGACGGACGCTACGCCGGTGAGCCGCTGCTGATCACCAGCAACGACTACGACGCGGGGTTGTTCAACGGCGACACCGGCGTCGTGGTCGACGACGCGCGCGGCGGGCTGGTGGCGGTGTTCGGCCGCGGTGGCGAGCCGTTCCCCGTGTCGCTCGCCCGGCTCGGCGCCGTCCGGCCGTTGCACGCGATGACCGTGCACCGCAGCCAGGGCAGCCAGTTCGAGCGGGTCACCGTGCTGCTGCCGGCGGCCGGTTCGCCGCTCGCCACCCGTGAGACCGTCTACACCGCCGTCACGCGGGCGACGCGACACGTGCGCGTCGTCGGGTCGGCGGCCGCCCTTCTCGACGCGGTCAGCCGGCCGGCCGCCCGCGCCACCGGGCTGCGCGAGCGGCTGCGCGAGCAGGCAGGCGACTGACGGCGACTACGCTGGCGGCCATGGGAAAGGTGGACGACCAGCGGGCGATGCGTGAGGCGCGGTACGCGGCCAGCAACACGGGCACGGCCGCGCGCCGGACCACGTCGGCGGCACGCCCGGCCAAGACCGCTGATGGCCGCCCGGCGCGTGCCCTGCGGGTGGTCAAGCCGGGCTCCGAGCCCACGACGCCGGCGCAGACGACGGCGGAGCCGGCCACCGACGAGCTGTGCGGCCACCGCAACATGGGCGGCAAGGCCTGCACCCGCGAGCGCGGTCACGAGGCCACCGGCACGAAGAACCACCGCTACGGCTGACCGCTCACCACGTGCCGCCGATCGGGTGGTCGGCCTGCGCGAACTCCGCGCCGTAGACCAGCTCGTCCGCGAGCAGCGGCGGTGACCCGAGCCGCTCGGCGTACGCCTCCGCGTCGTCGCGCGGGTCGAAGCCGATCGCCAGCCCGGCGTCGAGACTGACGACGCGCCGGGTGTTGCGCGACACCCCCCACACCAGGTGGTGGCCCGGCGGCGCGGTGGCCGCGGCCTCGACCAGCCGGGCGGCGTCGCCTGGCGACAGCCACGTCGACAGCGCGCGGACGTGGGGAGGCTCGGCCTCGGCGGTGCCGATCCGGGCGCTCACGACGGCCATGCCGTAGCGGTCGGCGTACAGGCTGCCCAGCGCCTCGACGGTGGCCTTGCTGACGCCGTAGTAGCTGTCGGGCCGCGGCACGGGCACCGGGACGTCGCGGCCGCCGGCGTAGGTCTCGAACCCGACCGCGTGGATCGAGCTGGCCAGCAGCACCCGCGGCACGCCGGCAGCGTGACAGGCCTCGAGCACCGACCGCGTTCCGCCGACGTTGACGCGCATGATCTCGTCCCACGGCCGCTCGCTCGGGTGACCAGCGAGGTGGACGACGAGGCCGGCGCCGGTGAACGCCGCGGTCAGCGCGTCGGTGTCGGCGACGTCCGCGACGACGACGTCCTCCCCCGGCCCCGGGGCGTCGGGCGGCGTGACGTCGAGCAGCCGCAGCGTGCGACCCGGCCTGACCAGCCGTGGCCGCAGGCGCGACCCGATGCGCCCGGTCGCTCCGGTGATGACGACGAGCTCGACTCCGTCGGGAGTCATGGGACAGCCACCACGGGGTTGACGCCGACCGCCTCGCGGCTGCCGTCGGCCCGGATCACCACGCCCGAGCGCTCGGGCAGGCCCAGCACGTCCGGCTCGGCGGGCAGCCGGTCGCGCGCCGACTGCAGCCAGCCGGTGTCGCCGCCAAAGTGGGGCAGCACCAGGTCGACCGGCGCGAGCGCCAGGCCGGCGACGACCTCGCGCCCGCGGTCGGGCAGCACGGTCCACCGGCACATGACCATCGCGCCGGCGCTGGCCCCGCTCACCGGCATGCCGCCGGCGACCGCGCGCTCCAGGGCGTCGCGGTGCGGTGCCAGCACGTCGAGCAGCCGGGACGGCGACCCGCCGGGAAGCACGAGCAGCCCGCCGTCGGCCATGGCCCGCGCGAGCTCGTCGGCGAAGCCGTCCTCGCTGGCGACGTCGACGACCTCCGCGCCCAGGCCCCGGTACCACCGGCGCGCGTTCGCGCCGGCCGTCTCCTGCTCGCGGCCCTGACGCCCCGCAAACGGCGCGACCAGCACGCGGCGCGGGACGTCGTCCGGGCCGAGCAGCAGCAGCCGGTCCATGCCCTCGCACCCGGGCTGCAGCTCGGCGCCGCCCTGCAGGCAGACGGGGCCGCGGGTCGTGACGTCGTCCGGCATGGTCCCTACCCAAGCACCGAGGCCGGACGGCGGCGAGTGCTCAGCCGCGCAGGTAGACCGGCACGTCGGGTGTCGAGCGCCCGGCGTCGTAGCGATAGCCCGCGCCGTCGAACTCGCGCAGGGCGCGCACGCTGCGCACCCGGTTGAGCACCAGCCAGGCGGCCATCTCGCCACGCGCGCGCTTGGCGAAGAACGACACGATGCGGTGGTGGCCCTGCGGGTCGGCGTCGAGGAACCGGGGGGAGATCAGCCGGCCGTCGAGCAGCTCGGGTCGCACCGATTTGACGTACTCGTCCGAGGCGAGGTTGACCACGACGGCCGGGCCGGGCGACTCGGCCAGGTCGGCGTTGACCTGCTCGGTGATCTCGGTGCCCCAGAAGTCGTAGAGCGACTCGCCGCGGCCGGTCGCCAGGCGCGTGCCCATCTCGAGCCGGTAGGGCTGGATCAGGTCGAGCGGGCGCAGCAGCCCGTAGAGGCCGGACAGGATGCGCACCACCTTCTGCGCGTGCGTGAAGTCGCGCTCGCCGAAGCGGTGCGCGGCGTCCATGCCCTGGTAGACGTCGCCGGCGAACAGCAGCACGGCGGCGCGCGCATTGCGCTTGGTGAAGGGCGGCGAGAACTCGCGGTAGCGCTCGACGTTGAGCTCGGCCAGGTCGGCCGAGATGCCCATGAGCTCGGCGACCTGGTCGGGCGACTTGCGGCGCATCACGTCGATGAGCTCGACGGACCGGTCGAGCTGGCGCGGCTGGGTCGCCTTGCGGGTCACCGGCCGCGTGGTCGTGTCGAGCGACTTGGCGGGCGAGAGGAGCGCGATCATCAGGCGCTCACGGTAGCGCGCGGTGTCTGCGGCGGTGGGGTGGCACGGGCGCGTCCGAGGACAGCACCGCGCCCGGAGCCTCGCGAGCGGCTCCGGGCGCGGCGGGCGCGCGACTGGCTCAAACGCGAGCGTCGCTGAGCTCGTCGGCGACCGCTGCGGGCGCCGGGGCCTCGACCGGACGGGGCGAGCGGACGCCCGCCGCGACGAGCACGAAGGCGGCGACCAGGAACAGCGTCGCCGCCACGAACGCGTGGGAGGCGCCTGCGGTGAAGACGTTGTCCGCGCTGCCGGTGGCCGCGGCCGAGTAGTGGCCGAAGACCGTGACGAGCACGGCGACCCCGAGGGTGCCGCCGAGCTGCTGGGTCACGTTGACGAGGCCGGACGCCGCGCCCGCGTCCTGCGCCGGCACGCCGTCGAGTGCGGCCTGGGTGAGCGGGATGAACGACAGCCCGTTGCCCACGGCGAACAGCAGCAGGGCCGCGACCACGTGGGCGTACGACGACTGCGGGGTCAGCGCGCTGGCGGCCCAGAAGCCGGCACCGGCCGACGCCACGCCGACGAGCATCAGCACCTTGGCGTCGATGCGGCGCAGCAGCACCCGGCTCGTCAGCTGGGAGACGGCGAACACGGTCGTCGGCATCGGCAGGAACGCGAGGCCGGTCATCAGGGCGCTGTAGCCGAGGACGTCCTGCAGGAACTGGGTCAGGAAGAAGAACATGCCGAACAGGCCGGCGAACAGCAGGCCGCGGGCGACGTTGGCGATGGTGCGGCTGTGGTCGGCGAACAGCGACAGCGGCGTGATCGGCTGCTCGCTGCGCCGCTCGACGACGACGAACGCGGCGAGCAGCAAGGCGCCGGCGACGAACGAGCCCAGCGTGAGCGGGTCGCCCCATCCCTCGGTCGCCGCTCGCACGAACCCGTAGACCAGGCCGGTCATGCCCAGCGTCGAGAACACCGCGCCCGGCAGGTCGAAGGTGCCGGACCGACGTCCGGTCTCGGGCAGCGCCCAGCGGCCGGCGAGGACGACGGCGACGCCGATCGGCACGTTGACGAACATGACCCAGCGCCACGACGCCCACTGCGTGAGCATGCCGCCGAGCAGCAGGCCGAGCGCGCCGCCGCTGACCGACACCGCGGTGAACAGGCCCAGGGCGCGGGTGCGCTCGTGCGGCTCGCTGAACATGGTCGTCAGCAGCGCGAGGGACGACGGGGCGGCCAGCGCGGCGCCGACGCCCTGCAGCGCCCGGGCGGCGAGCAGCAGCTCGCCGGAGGGGGCGAAGCCGCCGAGCAGCGACGCGAGGGTGAAGACGACGATGCCGGTGACGAAGGTGCGGCGGCGGCCGAGCAGGTCACCCGCGCGGGCGCCCAGCAGCAGCAGGCCGCCGAAGGTGAGGGTGTAGGCGTTGAGCACCCACGACAGGCCGGCGGCCGAGAAGCCGAGCGCGTCCTGGATCTGCGGGAGGGCCACGTTCACGATGGTCGCGTCGAGCACGACCATGAGCTGGCAGGTGAGGATCACGGCGAGCACGACGGTCGAGGAGGCGGTGCGCCGCGCTCGACCGGGGGCCGTGATGGTGGGGGCAGAGGGCATGGGCGCGTCTTTCGCAACGGGGTACTGTGGAGGGTGAAGCGGAGGCTTCCTCCGGAACTATACGGAGGCATCCTCCGGTTGTGCAAGTGACGGACCGAGGAGGTGGCACCATGGGACGCGTGATCAGCGAGCAGGCAGTGGCGTCCACGCGCGCGGCCGCGGCCCAGCGGCCCCTGCGCGCCGACGCCACGCGCAACCGCGCCCGCCTGGTCGAGACCGCGCGCGAGGTGTTCGCCACCCGCGGCAGCGCTGCCACCGTCGACGAGATCGCCAAGGCCGCCGGGGTGGGCGTGGGCACCCTCTACCGGCACTTCCCCCGGCGCATCGACCTGGTCGAGGCCGTCTACCGCGACGACGTCGACGAGCTGGTCGCCCTCGCCGACGAGCTGGCCGGCTCGCCCGACGCGTGGGCCGGGCTCGTGCGCTGGCTCGAGGGCTTCGTCCGGTACGCCGAGTCCAAGCGCACGCTGCTCACCGAGCTGCACGAGTCCTTCGAGAAGAACCCCGAGATCGCGGTGCAGCTGCGCGACAGCATCAGGGCCGCCGCCGCGTCGGTGCTGGCGCGGGCACAGCGGGCCGGCGCCGCCCGCGCCGACCTGGACGCCGCCGACCTCATGCAGCTGGTGGGCGGCATGTGCATGGCTCGCGGCGGGACGCTGGAGCAGAACCAGCGACTGCTGGGGTTCGTGCTCGCCGGCATCCGCGCGGACTGACCAGACCGCACGCGAGCCTCAGGGTGCGGGCGCGACGGTGGCCTCGTAGGTGAGGATCTCGGTGCCGTTGCCCTCGTCGCCGTTGTCGGGCGCGACGCGCATGGTCAGCCGGTCGCCGTCCGCCGTCATCGTGAACGGGTTGCGGGTGGCCACGTGGCCCGCGGTCGACCACTGCTGGAACGGGATCTCGCGCAGGACGTCGTGGCTGCGCAGGTCGATCAGGGCGACGCCGCCGAGCTCGTACGCGACCGACGAGCCACCGGCGGTGGGTGTCTGAGGCAGGTTGGTGACGCCGGCGCACAGCATCTTGCCCCTGGGGGCGTACTGGCAGTCCTGGTAGTCGATGAAGAAGCTGGTGTTCTCCCAGGTCCGCAGCTGCCTGCCCCGAAGGTTCCACTCGGCGAACCGGCGCGACCCCCACGTGTTGCCCACCAGGTGACCACTCTGCCTGTCGAAGACGATCCCGCCGAAGTGGTCGGGCGCCTCGAACTGCTTGCGGACCCGCAGCGTGGTGGCGTCGACGCGGTAGATGATGGCGCTGGAGCTCGGGCGGTACTCGGCGACGGGCACCCAGACGTTCGTCCCGTCGAAGTCGATGCCACCGGGGTGGTAGCTGTCGCCCTCACCGAGGATGATGTCCCGCTGCAGGTTGCCGTTCCTGTCCATGACGAACAGGTGCCCGATGCCCTTGCCGGGGCTGCGGTCGTAGCCGCCCTGCGGTGTGGGGTACCGAACGGTGGGCTCGAGGATCTCGACCGCAGACACGAAGATGCGCTGGGGCGTGATCGTCATGCCCTCGGTGTGGAAGGTCGGGAAGTTCAGCTTGAGCTTCCCCGTGAGCTTCCATGCCGTGGTCCGGTCGACCCTGCTGAAGGTGTCGACGAGGGCGGTGCCGGGCCGCGAGGAGGCGTGCGTGTCAGCCGCGCTTCGGTCATCGGTCGCGGCGGCGCTCGCGGCCGTGCCACCGATGACCAGTGCCGCAATCACGGCGGCGATGACGCCGCTCGGACGAGTGGTTCTCATGGGGTTCCTCTGCGTCGATGTGCCCAGCCTTGCGTTCTGCGTGAAAACGTACGGGCGCTGCGTGTACGGCGAGTGGCCGGCAGCACCACGGGCGCTGAACAGCACTTACGCCCAGGGGCGACCAGAACGCTTGTGCCAGTAGGCATCCGGCTCCTCGCCCAGGGCGCTGAGCTCGTCCGACGCCGCCAGCGCGTCGGCGGCGGGCACGTGCGCCGCGGCCAGGTTCGACTCCAGCTGGTCGACTGTGACGGCTCCCGACAGCACGGTCGGCGACCACGGCTGCGCCAGGGCGATCGCCAGGGCCACGGCGTCCGGCGTGGTGCGCAGCCGCCCGGCGACGTCGGCCAGCGCAGCGGGCGCCTCGTCCCCCGCCAGCCGCCCGTTCGCGACGGCCTCCTTCACCACCACCAGCCACCCGGCGTCCCGCGCCTGCGCCAGGGCGGGACCGGCACTGGGCTCGAGCACGTTCCACGTCGACTGCACCGCGCTGAACACCGGTGCGCCGTCCACCCTCGTCGCGAGCGCCCGGCCCACGACCTCGCCCTGCCGCGGCCCGCTGGTGGTCAGCCCGATCCGGACGCCGGTCTGCGCCGACCAGCGCGCCAGCTCGGCGAGCAGCGCCTGGTCGTCCAGCGCCGGCGACTCCGGTGTGACCGAGTGGATGGAGTACAGCGACAACCCGTCACCCAGGAGCGCTCGGGTCTGCGCCTGCTGGCGCACGAACGACGCGAGCCCGTGGTCCTTCACCTCGTGCACCTCGGCGTCGGTGCGCCACCCGCCGACGTAGGTGTAGCCCCACTTGCTCGCCATGGTGAGGTCGTCGCGGGCCGGCCGGGCCGCGAGCCACTGCGCCAGGAACTCCTCCGCCAGGCCGTACGACCGCGCGACGTCCAGGTAGCGCACGCCTCGCTCGACGGCACGGTCGAGCACGTCGTGCGTCCGCTCGCGCATCGCCTGCACCGACCGGTCACCGCCCAGGTCGTGCGCCCGCCCACCGGTCACGTACGCCGGCCGGCCCAGTGCCGCGAGCCCCAGCCCCAGCCGCGCGGTCATCGGCGCAGACGCAGCTGACGCTCGACCCGGAACGACCAGTCCAGGCTGGTGTGGGCGAGGACGGCGAGATCCTCGCCCTCCCCCCGGCCCAGGGACAGGCACACCGCGTTCGAACCCGACCCGAGCGGCCGCTCCACCTGCATGCCGGCCGGCAGCCAGGCGCCGGCGTCGTCCAGCGGCGAGACGATGGGCCGGATCACGCGGTCGGCGGCGAACAGGAGGCTGGTCGGGGCGAACCTCATCGGCGCGGCGCCGAGGTTCTCCACCAGGACCACGCCGGAACCGAAGGTCACGAACGTGTCCATCAGCTGCTGGCGGGCGGCGAGGTCGAAGCGGACGGGAAGGCCCGGGCGGGCGCAGGAGTAGCTCGAGCCGTGCGGCTTCACCAGGCGGGGGACGCGAGCCGGAGGTCCCTCGACCATCAGCCGCAGCCGCCACACCGCCTCGTGCTCCTCCTGCGCCGACCAGAAGCGGTCGCTGCCGCTGGATGCCGGCAGCTGGGGCACCGGCCCCCACACGGCCTCCCGGACCTTGGTCGACGTGGCGCTGCGGTGCCGCTCGTACGCACGCTCATCCCGGGCCGCGAGCTGGAAGGTGGTGATGAGCTCGAGCTGCAGCACCCGGGTCGCGCGGGCGAGGGCAGCGGGCAGGTCCTCGGGTGAGCCCAGGGCAAGCCAGGTGAGGCCGTACATCACCTCGGCACGGGCGGTGTCGAGCGCACGCCCGTGCGCGTGCCCGACGGCCTCGGCGAAGGCCTGGCGCGCCTGGGTCAGCATCTCGCGCCGGTGCTCTGGACGACGGTGCGCGGGCGCGGCGTCGCTGAGCAGGCGCGTACCCGCGGTCATCGCTGCGTGGTAGGGGTCGGTCGCGAGCGCGTCGACCTTCTTCTCGAGCCTGACCAGGTCCTCGTTCGCCTTGGCCTGGCCCGTGACGACCGCCTCGAGAAGGCTTGACAGCAGCTCTCCGGCGTCCGCGCCGTCCAGGTCCCGGTTCTCCGCGACGGCCTTGAGCAGCCGCGAGCCCACCTTCACCGACAGGCTCGCGACGATCGCCTCGATCACGGTGCCCCCTCACGAGCGGACGGCTGTCGCGGCATCCTCCCTCAACTGCGCGGTGGGGCGACAGGGGCTTGCCCGACCCCGCGGCTAGACGGCGAAGATCGTCCAGGACGCCTCGTGCACGTCACCGGGGGCGAGGACGACGAGGTCGTCGCCGGTGGTGAAGGCGTCGGGTGGGCAGGTCATGGGCTCGACCGCGAGACCGGCGCGGTTCAGCTCGGGCTCGGGCCGGTCGGCGGTGTGCACCTGCACCCACGGCAGGACGGCGGCGTCCCATCTCATGCCGACACCCGTGCCGTCAGCGGCGAGCAGGGTCACGACGGCATCGGCGGTCAGTGACGTCAGCGCGTGGTCGATGAAGACCGTGCCGATCGCGCGACCGGCACGGAAGTCGTAGCGCCCCGACTCGACGTCCTCGACAGCGCTTCGCCGCAGCGGCAGCAGGGTGTCGGCATCGACCTCGAGCACCTGGCCGGCGGGCAGCGTGAGGAGCCAGTCGTCGACCGTGCCCTCGCCGGCCACGAGGTACGGGTGGGGGCCGGTGCCGTAGGGGGCGGCGGCTGCGCCGACGTTGGTGGTGCGCACCGACCAGGCGAGGCCCTCGGGCGACAGCGCGTACGTCACCTCGACGAGCAGGTCGAACGGGTAACCCTGCTGCGGGACCAGCCTGTGACGCAACGTGATCCGCGCGTCCGTGGCGTCGAGGACGGCGAAGTCGGCCCAGGCGACCAAGCCGTGGAGGGCGTTGCCGCGGTCGGGCTCGGTCAGCGCCAGCTGGTGCTCGATGCCGCCGAAGGCGTAGCGGCCGTTGCCGACGCGGTTCGGCCAAGGCACCAGGACGGCACCGCGGTAGACCGGCCGCACGGCGTCGGCGTCGAAGCCCGCCACGAGCGGGCGGCCGTCGTGGGTGAGCCCACGCAGCGTGGCCCCCACGGTGGCGATCTCGGCGCGGTATCCGTGGGCGGCCAGGACCAGCTGGTCTCCGCTGGCGGGGCGTGTCTGGCGGGAGTCCGAGGTCACGCGGTGATCCTGCCAGGACGGCGCGCACGCCGAGCCGTCGCCCGCGCGAGCCGTGGCTGGAGCCGCAGGACGAGGGCCAGCAGTGCGGCGGCGACGAGTCCGTCCGACCAGTAGTGGTTCCCGGTGCCGACGACGACGAACAGGGTGGTCACCGGGTGGGCCAGCCACAGCCAGCGCCACCGCGTGGTGCTCGCGGCGATCAGCGCGATGGCCACGAGAAGCGCCCAACCGACGTGCAGCGAGGGCATGGCCGCGTACTGGTTGGCGACGCCCGTGCCGGGCGAGCCGTAGACCGACTGGCCGAGCTGGGTGGCTGGATCGGTGAAACCCAAGCCGGTGAGCATGCGCGGGGGGGCGAGGGGGAACACGAAGGCCAGCCCGAGCCCACCGGCGGTCAGCAGAACGAGCACCGTACGAGCCCACCGATAGGTCTCCGCTCGTCGCAGGAACAACCAGACGAGCGTGGCAGCGGTGAGGGGGGAGTGGACGGTCGCGTAGTAGCTGTTCGCGGCGCGGGTGAGAGCCCGGTGCCCGACCAGCCACCGCTGCAGGGCCAGCTCGCTGGGAAGATCGGTGGCGCGCTCCTAGGCCCACAGTGCCCTCGCGTGGCTGAACGCGGTGGGGACGTGCCCGTCGGCGAGTCCACGCCCGAGGAAGTAGACCCCCATCAGCGCCAGGAGGCCGACCGCCTCGATCAGCAGCCGCCTGCCTTGATCACGGACGCTGGGCCTGGCGGGCCGGCCGGTGGCGGCGTTGCGGGCCACCGGCCCGGCCGCGCCCGGGCTGATGACGAGCGGGCCGGGTCGGTCGTCGACGAGTGCAAGCGCGAGTTCATGGCGAGAGCTCCCCTCCATCGCTGTGGAGCCGTCAGGCGGCGGAGCGTTCGTCGACGGGGCGGCGGCGGAGGTCGGCACGCTGGAGTGCTGGGGGCCGGTAGGCCATGTCCAGCATGCCGACATCGGTGCCGGGCGGGACGATCTCGTCGATCCGGTCGAGGATCTCGTCGCTGAGCGTGACGTCGACGCCGGCGAGCAGGTCGTCGAGCTGGTCCATGGTGCGCGGCCCGATGATCGCGCTGGTCACGCCCGGGTGCGCGATCGCGAACGCCATGGCGAGGTGCGTCATCGGCAGCCCTACCTGCTCGGCGAGCGGGATGATCTGCTCGACGGCGTTCAGCCGAGCCTCGTCGCTGAGGTGCGTGAAGAAGGCAGCGCGGCGCAGGTCGGTCTGCTGGCCCTTGCGGACGCGTCCGGTGAGCATGCCTTGCGCGAGCGGGCTCCAGACCAGCGTGCCCATCCCGAAGCGTTGGGCGACGGGCAGCACCTCGGTCTCGATCCCGCGGTTCAGGATGGAGTAGGTCGGTTGCTCGGTGCGGAACCGTTGCAGGCCGCGCCGCTCGGCGACCCACTGGGCATCGACCATGTCGGACGCGGGCATCGTGGACGAGCCGATCGCGCGGACCTTCCCGCTGTGGACAAGGTCGGACAGCGCCGAGAGCGTCTCCTCGATGTCGGTGTCGGGGTCGGGTCGGTGGATCTGGTACAGGTCGATGTGGTCGGTCTGCAGGCGGCGCAGCGAGTGCTCCACCGCAGTCATGATCCAGCGCCGGGAGTTGCCCTGCTGGTTGGGATCGTCACCCATCGGCAGGTGCACCTTGGTCGCCAGGACGACGTCGTCGCGTCGTCCCTTGAGCGCCTTGCCCACGATCTCCTCGGACTCGCCGTGGGAGTAGGCGTCGGCGGTGTCGATGACGTTGATCCCGGCGTCCAGCGCCGTGTGGATGATCCGGATGGAGTCGTCGTGGTCGGGGTTGCCGACGGCGCCGAACATCATGGCGCCGAGCGCGTAGGGGCTGATCTTGATGCCGGTCCGGCCGAGCGTGCGGTACTGCATGCGGTGCTCCTAGGGTCGTGAGGGGTGTGCGACGAGCGCCTCCACTGATGGCGTACGCTGATGAAAAGCGGAAGGCTCTTCCGGAACCATAAGAAGCGGAAGACCATTCCGCAACCCGTTGGACGGTCGTCCGACTCAGCCGAGGAGTGACGTGACTCAGGACCAGGAGCCGGGCAGGGCAGTGTCGAGCGATTCGGCCGGTCCGAAGGTGCTCGATCGCGCGCGGCGCGTCGACGCGCAACGCAACATCGACTCGTGCCTGCAAGCAGCGAGGGCCGTGTTCGCCACGTCGGGGGTCAGTGCACCGGCGAAGGAGATCGCGGATCTGGCCGGAGTCGGGGTGGGCACGCTGTACCGGCACTACCCGCGGCGCTCAGACCTGGTCAAGGCCGTCTTCCAGAGCGAGGTCGACGCCTGCGCCGACGACGCCCGGAAGCTTGCCGAGGCGTACGAGCCCGGGGAAGCGCTCGCGAAGTGGCTGCACCGCTACACCGAGTTCCTTGCGGCCAAGCGCGGACTTGTCACCGCCCTGCACTCCGGCGACCCGGCGTACGACGCCCTGCCCGGCTACTTCATGGCGCGGTTCGGCCCAGCGCTCGGGTCGCTGCTCGAGGCCGCCGCAGCCAGCGGCGAGATCCGGGGCGACATCAGCGCCACGTACCTGCTGCACGCCGTCGCCAACCTGTGCCTGCCCGTCGCGGACGAGGGCGTCGCGTACAGCCAACGCATGGTGGCCCTCCTGATCGACGGTCTGCGCTACGGGGCTCCCGCAGGTCGGTCTCCCGACGACGCGTAGCCGTCGGGAGGCAGCGCACGAAGACGGCGCCGGTGGTCGAGTGACCGCCGGCGCCGCCGGCTGTGCTGCTGCGATCAGACCGCCACGGTGCTCTCCGCAGGCAGGTCGGCCTTCTTGGCCTTGACGACGGCTGCGGCGACCACCAGCGCGACGCCCATGAGCACAGCCGCCCAGATGAAGGCCACGTGGTACCCGTGGACGGCCGCCGAGGTCGCGGACAGGCCCGGGTTGTCCACCTGGTACGAGGTGATGGCCGAGGCGTAGAGGGTGTTGAGCAGCGCCAGCCCCAGCGAGCCACCAACCTGCTGGGAGGTGTTCAGCAAGGCTGAGGCAACACCGGCGTCATGCTCCTCAACACCGACGAGCGCAGTGCTGGACGCCGGCACGAACACCGCGGCCATGCCGAAGCTGATCGCCAGCTCGGCGGGCAGCACCTCGGTGACGTACGAGCTGGTCTCGCCGATCCCGGTCAGCCACAGCATGCCGGCCACGCCCATGGTGAGGCCGACGACCATCAGCGGGCGCGGGCCGAAGCGGGGCAGGAGCTGGGCGACGACCCCGGCGCCGAAGATGACCCCGACGCTGAAGGGCAGGAAGGCGAACCCGGACTTCAGCGGCGAGTACCCGAGCGTCTGCTGGAAGTAGAAGGTCAGGAACAGGAAAATGGCGAACAACCCGGCGCCGACCAGCAGGTAGATCAGGAACGAGCCACCGCGGTTGCGGTCCAGGACCACGCGAAGCGGCAGCAGCGGGTGGCTGGCACGGCGCTCGTAGAGCACGAACGACGCCAGCAGGACGGCAGCCGACGCCAGCAGGGTCAGCGTGACCGGGTTGCTCCAGCCCACGCCCTGCTCCGCGGCCTTGCTGAAGCCGTAGACCAGGCTGACCAGCCCGGCGGTGGACAGCAGCACGCCCGGGACGTCGTACCGGCGCTCCGCAGTGGACCGACTCTCGGTCACCAGCGGGACGGCGAACAGGGCCGTGACCAGTGCGATCGGCACGTTGACGCCCAGGGTCCAGCGCCAGGACGCGTACTCGGTGAGCACGCCGCCGAGGATCAGTCCCAGGGCCGCGCCGCCCCCGGAGATCGCACCGAAGACGCCGAAGGCACGGGCCCGCTCCTTGGGATCGGTGAAGGAGACGGCCAGCAGCGACAGCGCGGCCGGCGCGAGCAGGGCCGCGAACGCGCCCTGCAGGGCGCGAGCAGTCAGCAGCAGCTCCTGGTTGGGAGCCAGACCACCGAGTGCCGAGGCGCCGGCGAAGCCGGCCAGACCGATGAGGAAGGCGCGCTTGCGGCCGATGAAGTCCGCGATCCGCCCGCCCAGCAGCAGCAGCCCACCGAAGGCGAGGGTGTAGGCCGTGATGACCCACTGGATGTTGGCCGCGCTGATGCCCAGGTCGATCCCGGCATCAGGCAGGGCGATGTTGACCACTGTGGCGTCCAGCACGACCATCAGCTGGGCGGTGGAGATGACCGCCAGCGCTGCCCAGCGCTTGGGGTCGGGACCGACGTCGGCAGCAGGGCCGGGCGCTGGCTCGTCGCGGACGAGGTCTCGCGACCGGGTGGTGCGGCTTGGTACGGACATGGCGGG
>CAXTEJ010000016.1:22887-64302 GCA_964243295.1 uncultured Actinomycetales bacterium
GAGCTGGCTTCCCGGCGACTTCCGCTCACCGCCCCGGCCCTCGCACGCCGGCGACGGCGCCGCCGATCTGGTTCCAGGGCTCGTCAGGCCAGGATTCGCCGCTCGGCGGCGGGTAGCTCCTTGTCCCACCAGTGGCCGTACCTCCCGTAGACCTGCGGTTGCCGGTCGGCCAGCAGCACCCGCAGGTTGGCGGCCTCCAGGGTGATCCCGTCCCAGGCGGTCGGGTCCAGCCGGTGGAAGGCAGTGACCTCGATGCCGCCGAACGCCGCTCGCCACACCCCGGCCACCTGTCCGTCGACGAGCAGCGCAGGCAGCACGTCACCGTTGCGCCGGATGACCCACGGTCGGTAATCGGCCCTGATCACGCGGGCCCGGTCGGCGTAGGCGTCCAGGTCGGTCGGGTCGAAGCGGTCCAGCCGCGCCCACAGGGCCAGGTAGGGCGAGGCAGGGGCCTGCGCCTGCAGGGCCACGACCCGCGCGACCGCGTCGACGACGTCGATGCGTTCCCGCTTCAGCAGCTGCCGCTGCAACGTCGTCCGGTTCAGCTGCCCTGCTGACGGGTGCATGCCGTCCATCCTCGACGACTGGTGCCGACGCCGGTCACCGCTCAGCGGTGAACTGGGCTCGGAGGTCCAGTCGACTGTGCTGCAACGGTTCCCTGGCTCACACCGACGCGGTGGTGCTAAGAGTGCCGCCGCAGCCGTCACGATCCGGTTCGCCCGCTTCAGCTCAGCGCTCTCCCGGTTTCACAAGCGCCTCGTCCCGCGTACTGGCCTTGGTCAGTCGGGTCCCGTGGCGGCCAGGTGGCTCGCATCGCCACCGCGCCACTCGAGCAGGAACAGGGTGGCGTCGTCGCTGGTGGTCCCGCCGCGCTCGCGCAGCAGCGCGTGGGACAGCCGACGCACGGTCTGCTGGACCGGGCCGCCCGCCTGCTCGGCCTGGGTGAACTGCTCGCGCAGGCGGCGGTTGCCGAACTGCTTGCCATGGGCCAGGTGCTCCTCGACCAGACCGTCTGTGTAGAACAGGACGCGGTCACCGCGTTGCAGGCGCTGCTCACCCACCACCGGTGCGCCGCCCCCGATCCCCAACGGCAGCGTGGTCGGGATGCGGAGCGCGCGGACCGGCTGCCCGGGACGCCACAGCAGCGGCCGGGGGTGCCCGGCGTTCACCCAGCGCAGCTGCCCGCTCGCGACGTCGAGCTGGCCCAGCTGGGCGGTGACGAAGTGGTCGGCGTCGAACTGCTCGCGGATCGCGGCATCCAGCCCGGCATAAAGACGAGGGATGTCAGCCTCAGCCCGCCGAGCGTGCCGATACGCCGCCACCGCCACCGTCGCCATGACCGCCGCGTCCAGACCATGACCCATCGCGTCGAAGATCGCCAGGTGCAGGACGTCGTCGTTGAGGGCGTAGTCGAAGCTGTCACCACCCACGTGGTAGGCCGGTTCGAGGATGCCCGCGACCGCCACCTGCGGGGTCGTCATCATCAGCGGCGGTAGCAGCGCGTACTGCATCTCCGCCGACAGGCTCATCGGCTGTCGGCGACGGGCCTGGAAGAAGCGGTCGGTGTACATGCCCTTGGTGATCAGGATGTCGGCGAGCAGGCCGGCGAAACGACGCGTCAGGCGCCGGTCGTCCTCACTCGGGCTCTTCCCGGTGAACGCCAGCACCCCGACCCGGTCGGTGCCGTCCAGCATGGGCGCCAGCAGCCGCACACCGCCCTCAGCCTGGCACTCGACCAGCGCGTCGCTCAGGAACGCCCGACCGGCCTGCGAGTCCTCGATCGACTGCGGATCCTCGACCGCCAGGCCCTGGCCAGGCAGCGACACCAGCGTCAGCTGGTCGTAGTCCGGCAGCAGCACCGCGACGTCCCGGCCGCCGATCGCCGCGATGACCTCCGCGACGAGCGGGGCGATCAGCTGCGGCGGCATCTCGTGCGCCCGCTCGATCATCGTTCCCAGCAGACGCTCCCCAAAGCCCTCCGACCGGTCGGACGACGACGCCGTCGGCCCGCTCACCCCCGCAGACATCGGATGTCACGCTCCGCTCCAGCAACGCGCCACGGGATGCGTCAGAACCCCCTTGATGGTGCAGCCTGCCACACAGCGCAAGCAGGAACCGGCACACCGTTCCTGTCGATGGCCCGGTCGTACGAGCCGAAGTGCCCGGTGGTCGCTGTCCGGGCGGCCCGACTTCGTCGCCTCCCTCGCCGCCCAGCTCACGGCGACCGGAGTGCCAGCCGGCAGGATCCACAAGGACGCGTTCTGGGGCATGCGCAGCCCCGCCGCGAGCGCCGGGCGCTCCAGCAGCCTCGTCCAGGGCTGAGCGCACACCCGGGTGGCTCACACCATCGCCGTGAGGACACCGCCGTCCGCACGGACAGCCGCACCGTTCGTCGCGGAGGAGAGCGGACTGGCCAGGTACAGCGCGAGGTTGGCGATCTCGGCGGGTTCGATGAACCGCTGCAGCAAGGATGTCTGATTGCCGGCGATGATGGCAGCTTTCAGCTCCTCCGGCGACGCCCCCTGGGCCTGCGCGATGTGGTTGACGGCCTGGGCGACACCGTCGGAGTACGTCGGCCCGCCAAGGATCGTGTTGACAGTCACCTCGGTGCCCCGGGTGAGCTTTGCCAAGCCGTTGCTGAGTGCGAGGATCCCGGCCTTTGTCAGGCCGTAGTGAATCATGTCGGCGGGGATGTTGACGCCCGACTCGCTGCCGATGAAGATGATCCGCCCCCACTTCTGGGCGAGCATGTGGGGAAGCGCGTGCCGCGAGAGCCGGACGCTGCTCATGACGTTGACGTCGAAGTAGCGCTGCCAGTCGTCGTCGGTGACTCCCGCGAAGGGCTTGACCTCGAACAGGCCGACGTTGTTCACCAGGATGTCGATGTCGCCCAGGGAATCCACCAGGCGTCGTACCTGCTCAGGGTCCTCGAAGTCGGCGGCGACTCCCGACACGAGGGCACCAGGAACCGTGACCCTCAGACTGTGCGTGGCAGTCCGGACCCGACCCTCGTCTCGCCCGTTGATGACGACCGAAGCTCCTTCGTCGAGGAGGGCCTTCGCGATCGCGTAGCCGATCCCCTGCGTCGAACCGCTCACGAAGGCGGTCTTGCCCGCCAGCTGCAGATCCATGTCTCCCCGTCACTACCTCGGATGTGCTGGTGATGGCTGACTCTTTACTTGCTCAGTCAAGTCAAGATTAGAGGCAGTGAGTTGCTCAGTCAAGTGGGTCGATGGCTTGTGGACCCGGGTGCACGTACTCTGGTGCGATGTCGGCCCCCCGCAGTTCCACAGGACTCAGTGCCGAGGACCTCGAGACCTGGGCAGCACTGGCCACAGTCCTGGAGTGGCTTCCCTCGGCGCTCGACACCCAGCTGCAGCGGGACTGCGACCTGACCCACTTCGAGTACGGCGTCCTGTTCGCACTCGCCAGCGCTCCGGCTCGCACGCTCCGTATGAGCGTCTTGGCCGGCTATGCGAACAGCTCACTGTCTCGACTGTCCCGCGCGGCGTCGCGACTGGAGTCGAAGGGGTGGGTGCGACGCGCTCCCGACCCCACCGACGGGCGGTACACCCTGGCCATCCTCACCGATCTGGGACTGCGGAAGATGCAGGAGGCCACCCCGGGGCACGTGCGCACGGTGCACCGGCTGGTCCTCGACCCGCTGACAGAACCTCAGCTGCGGCAGCTGCGTGAGATCAGTCGGCGCATCACGCGGGCGATCAGGGACGAGGAAGGATGGCAACCACCCTCGGGTGCTGCCCGCTCGACGTAGCCGGGCTCGCTCAGGCACGATCAGGTGGCGACGAGCCTTCGGTCATGGCGGCCATCGTGTCCATGCACGCAGCGGAAGCCGAGCCACCCGCCCTCCCCCGGCGACGGGCGGAGGGCGGGCACAGAGGCGCCTCGCGTCAGGGTGCCAGCGCTGCTACCGGGGAGGTGCGGGCTGCACGCCGGGCTGGCAGCAGGGACGCGATCGCTCCGGCGAGGGCGCCGACGGCGACGATCCCGGTCAGCGTCAGCCAGGGGACGGCGACCTCGATCTCCCCGATGCCGCTGAGCACCGCGCTGCTGCCGGTGGCGCCGTACAGGACGCCGAGGGCGCAACCCAGCAGGGACGCGACACCGGCGACGAGGACGGCCTCCCAGACCAGCGTCGCGCCCAGCTGTCGCCGGGTGAGGCCGAGGGCCCGCAGGAGGCCGGACTCCTGACGGCGCTCCACCACCGACAGGGCGAGGGTGTTCCCGACGCCCAGGACGGCGATCAGGACGGCGACCCCCAGCAGGCCGGTCATCACGAGCAGCAGCAGGCCCACGATGCGGTCCAGCGCCTGGCGCTCTGTCGCGCTGGCGACCACCGAGCTGGTCGGAGCCAGCGCGGCGGCGGTGTGCGTGAGGTCGTCGACCACGGCGGTCTGCGCGGCGTCGTCGAGTCCGGCGTCCATGCGGACCCAGACCTCGCGCGTGGCGGCGCCGGCGTCCAGCGCGACCAGGTCCGCGGCTGCGAGGAGGAACTGGGCGCTGCCGCTCGGTGCCGACCGCGCGGTCAGGGTGCGCGTGCCGCTGGGTCCAGCCAGCTCCAGCAGGTCGCCGGAGACGATGCCCAGCGGGCCCGCCGCGGCCTCGTCGACGACGACCGTGCCGGTCTTGGGCATCGGCGAGGAGCTGGTGGAGCGCAGGGTCGCGGCGGCCGCCGCCGGGTCCACGCCCAGCGCCTGGACCTCCTCGCCCTTCCAGGTGACCGCACCACCGAGCGTCACGGTGGTCGCCCCCACCCCGGGAACGGCGGCGAGGCGGTCGGCCAGGGCCGCGGGCAGCGGGGCCTCGGCGCTGACCGTGGCGTCGACCGGGTACTGGGCGTCCAGCTGGGCGGTGGTGGTCGCCCGTGTGGTCGCTGCGCCCACGACGACCGACGCGGTCAGGGTGACGCCGATGAGCAGGGCGGTGGCCGTGGCGGCGGTGCGGCGGGGGTTGCGCACGGAGTTGGCCGCCGCCAGGGCCGCCGGGATCCCGCCGATGCGGGCGGCCAGCCGCCCCGTGAGACCCACCACCGGGGGCAGCGTCCGCTGGGCCACGAGCACGACGGCCAGGAAGCTGACCGTGCCGGCCGCCACGGTCGGCGCCAGCCGGCCGCTGTTCCCGAACTGCACCAGGCCCGCCACCGAGGGCGCGAGCAGCCCCAGCCCGACCGCCAGGCGCAGCCGACCACCGCGTGAGGCGGTGGGAGCGGGGTCCAGGGGCCGCAGCGCGGCGAGCGGGGCGACTCGGGTGGCGGCTCGAGCGGGCACCAGGGCCGCGAGGATGGTGACGACCGCACCGACGACGATGCTCAGCGCGACGCCGCCGACCGGCACCACGACGGCGCCCAGGGGGACGGGGCTGTCCACGGCCGAGAGCACGAGCGAGGCGCCGGCGGCCAGGACCAGACCGGCGCCGGCCCCGATCAGCGAGGCGCCCAGGCCCACGACGACGGCCTCGGCCAGGACGCTGCGCAGGACCTGCGCGGTGGTCGCCCCGACGCACCGCAGCAGGGCCAGCTCCTGGGTGCGCTGGGCCAGGACGACGGCGAAGGTGTTGGCGATGACGAGCCCGGCGACCAGCAGGGCGATGACGGCGAAGACGAGGAGCACCGCGCTGAGGCCGGCGGCTTCGCCCGAGTAGGCGTCGGCCACCAGCTGCGCGGCCTCGTCGCCGGTGATCACCAGCAGAGCCACGGTGGCGGGGTCGCCGGCCAGCACGGAGCGCACCTCGGTCACCAGCTGCTGCGGGGAGGTGCCTTCGGCGGCGGCCACGCGCAGGCGCTGTGGCGCGGGGACGGGCGTCCCCAGCCCCGCGGTGGCCCAGGCTGCGGTCTGGGCGGGGGTGGCGAAGACCTGTCCGCGGACTCCCGCAGTGGGGTCGGCGCCGAGGTCGACGATCCCCACCACGCGGACCTGCGTCGGCACCGGCTGGGCGCGCGGCACCATGAGGTCCCCCATCAGCTCCGGGGTGATCGTGACCACGTCGCCGGGGGAGGCGCCGGTGCGGGAGGTCACCGCGACCTCGCCGTCGGCCTCGGGGAGTCGGCCGGCGGAGACGCGCTGCCAGCGGAGGGGTCCGGGCGGGGTCAGCTTCTGGGCGGGCACCACCTGGCGCCCGGCCTCGCCCGGCACGCGCAGCTCGACGGAGACCGACATGTCATCGGTGACGGCCGCGATGCCGGGGCGGGCGGCCAGCAGCTCCCGGGCGCGGGCCACGGCGCCGGCGTCGAGGGCGCTCTGGTCGGTGACCACCTCGTCCGAGACGTCGCTGATGACCGCGCCGGACGACGCGAACCGGCCGGCGACGGCGTCCAGCACCGCCTGCTCGGAGGTCGCCGTCAGAGCGAGCGTGGTCACGAGGAAGGCCACCGCGATCGCGATCGCGAGGCAGGAGGCGACCATCCGTCCGGCGTGGGCCCGCACCTGGGCGAGCGTGGTCCTCAGCACCGGGCACCGCCCAGAGCGCGGAGCGCCTCGGTGACGGTGTCCGGTGTCGGCGCCACGACCTCGCCGGCGACGCGGCCGTCGGCGAGCAGGACGACTCGCTCGGCGAAGGAGGCGGCGACCGCGTCGTGGGTCACCATCACCACGCTCTGCCCCGTCTCGTGCACGCTGGTGCGCAGCAGCGACAGGACCTCGATGCCGGCGCGCGAGTCCAGGTTGCCGGTGGGCTCGTCGGCGAAGACGACGTCGGGGCGGGTGACGAGTGCCCGGGCGATCGCCACGCGCTGCTGCTGGCCGCCGGAGAGCTGGGAGGGCCGGTGGCTGAGGCGGTCGCCGATGCCCAGGCGGGCGACGACGTCGTCGAACCACGCTCCGTCGGGACGGCGGCCGGCCAGCTCCAGCGGCAGCAGGATGTTGGCGCGCGCGTCCAGGACCGGCAGCAGGTTGTAGGCCTGGAACACGAAGCCGATGCGGTCTCGGCGCACCCGGGTCAGTGCGGCGTCGCCCAGAGCGGTCAGTTCCGTGTCGCCCAGCCAGACCCGGCCGCCGTCGGCGCGGTCGAGCCCCGCCAGGCAGTGCATGAGCGTGGACTTCCCCGACCCCGACGGACCCATGATCGCGGTGAAGGCGCCCCTCGCGAAGGTGACGTCGACGCCGTCGAGCGCGGTGACCGCCGCCTCGCCCGCACCGTAGGTGCGCCGCAGGCCACCAGCGCGGACCGCCGCGGCGCTGTCGCCGGGGTCAGGTGCTCGTCCGCCGAGCGGCTCGAGCAGCGGCTGGACGGAGTGTGCGGACGTCGGTGCGGTGGGGGTCATGGTGCGTCCTCGGGTGTGGGCGGGAACAGCCGTGCTGCGGTCGGGCGAGCCCGGGCGGTTCATCGGTAGGCCTCCCACGCGTAGAGCGCCGTGCCTTCTCGTGCGACGAACCACCGGTCGCAGCGCTCGCCGGGGCTGGACCGGAGGTCGCCGGGCAGGTCCAGCGCCGGGACGGGGTCGGCCGAGGGGGCGGGTGCGGGTCGGCAGCCCTGGGCGCGCCCGGCGCTGGTGGTCAGCACGATGCTGCGCCCGTGACCCTGGGTCTGGACGTGGAAGGTAATGTCGGTGGCGTCGTCCGGGGCCCAGGAGGGCAGGACGAAGACACCGTTGGGCGAGGGGATCGCGGCGGCAGAGGCGTAGTGGCGCGTCTCCTCGTAGTGGTCGGTGTACACCGCGCGCAGCCCCAGGACCGCGGCGATGCCGATGGCCGTCACCACGAGGCCGACCACGAGAGGCCGGATCACGAGGCAACGGGAGGTCTTCGGTGGGGTGGCTGTGTCCATGCCCCCATCCGACACCGGCGGCGGCACCGGGCGCATCGACCGCACGCACGAGCCGGTCGCACCTGGGCCTCCTCCGCGAGGAGGAGATCTGCCCGCACCGGTGCCCGGCGGCACCGGACCCGTCCTGTCGGCGCCTACGCTCGGGGAGTGGATGGACTCGCCGACCGCGTGTCGGCACGGGCAGTGCCGACCGCCCACCCGTTGCGGGTGGACGGCGCGCTCGCCGCGCTCCTCGCGGCAGCCGTCGCGGCCACCACCCTCACGCAACCGACGGCGCCGGTGGTCCTCCTCCTCGTGGCGACGTCCGCCCTGGCGTGGCGACGGGTGCATCCCACCGAGTCCGCAGCAGTCGTGGCGGGGTCGGTCCTCGCCGCGTGGGCGTCGACGGTCAGCGGAACCAGCGACGGGCAGGAGCGGGTTTTCGTCGAGGGCGGGGCGCTGCTGGCGCTGAGCGTGGTCAGCGCCGTCGGCTCCGGGCCGCGCTGGCTGGCGTGGGCGGCCCTGCCGTCCTCGGTCGCCGTCGCGATCCTGGCCGGCGCCCTGCTGGGCGGGGTCGCCCTGACGCCGGCGCTCGGGGCGGCGGTGGGTCTCGCGCTGCTCGCCTGGACGGTGGGGCAGTGGCGCCGCAGCCAGCACAGCTACCAGGCGTCGCTGCTGGAGCGGGCGGAGCAGGCCGAGACCGAGCGCGAGCAGCGGGCCCAGCTCGTCGTCGCCCGTGAGCGGGCGGACCTCGCCCGGGAGCTGCACGACGTCGTGGCGCACTCGCTGGCGGTCATGACCGCGCAGGCTGACGGCGCGCGCTTCGTCCTGCAGGCCTCCCCCGAAGCGGCGGCGACCGCGCTCAGCACCGTCGCAGAGACCGGCCGGTCGGCCATGCTGGACATGCAGGGACTGCTGGACGTGCTCACGGGCGGTGCGGCCGCTCACGGGTCCCCGCTGGCGCCGCAGCCCCGGCTCGCCGACCTGCCGGACCTGGTGGAGGCGGTGCGCTCCGGTGGGGTGTCCGTCGCCGTGCACGAGCTGGGCAACCCCGAGCGCCTGTCCGCTGGAGCCGAGCTCGCGGTCTTCCGCCTGGTGCAGGAGGCACTGACCAACGTGATCAAGCACGCCGGGGCGGGGACGGCCGCCGTCGTCACGCTGACCTGGTCGGAGCACGAGCTGCGCGTCGTCGTGTGCGACGACGGGGCCGGCTCTGCTCCTGCAGGAGGCGGCTCGGGCCGGGGGCTGGCGGGGATGCGCCACCGCGTCGAGCAGGTGGGCGGTGCCGCGAGCGCCGGGCCGCGACCCGAGGGGGGCTTCGAGGTCCGGGCCCGGGTGCCAGCGGTCAGCGCGGTGGCAGACCGGTGAGCGGCACGGGAGCAGATGCTCGGTCACCGCTCGAACCGGTGCGGGTCTTCCTCGTCGACGACCAGGCACTCGTGCGGGCGGGCTTTCGCATGGTGCTGGACTCCCAGCCGGACCTGACGGTCGTCGGTGAGGCCAGCGACGGCGCCGCCGCGGTCCGCGCCCTGTCCACCACCGCGGCCGACGTCGTGCTGATGGACGTGCGGATGCCCGGCATGGACGGCCTGCAGGCCACCCGGCTGCTGCTCGGCGCGCAAGGAGGGGCGGCCCTGGCCCCGGGACGCCCGGGACCGAAGGTCATCGTGCTGACGACCTTCGACGTCGACGAGTACGCGCTGCGCGCGCTGCAGGCCGGCGCCAGTGGCTTCCTGCTCAAGAGCAGCAGGCCCGAGGCGCTGGTCGAGGCGGTCCGCACCGTGCACCGCGGTGACGCCGTCATCGCCCCGAGCACCACCAGGCGCCTGATCGAGCACCTCGTGCCACCAGCAGCGGACCCCCGGCGGGCCGAGGCTGCCGCGCTCGTGCAGAACCTCACGAGCCGAGAGCACGAGGTCCTGCTCCTTCTCGCCCAGGGCCTGTCCAACGCTGAGATCGCCCGCCAGCTCTTCGTGTCCCCGACGACCGTGAAGACGCACGTCGGCAACGTCCTGAGCAAGCTCGACGCGCGCGACCGCGTGCAAGCGGTCATCGCCGCCTACGTCGCCGGTGTCGTGGAGACGCCGAGGGCCTGAGGTGCTTGCGGCTGGTGCGGGCGGGCTGCGGTTCCCGAGCGTCAAGCCCTCGGCGTGGACCAGGGGATCTGGGGCCTACCTGGCCGAGCTGTACGTCGTACCCGGCCGGCGGGGCCAGGGGTACGGCCGGGAGCTGATCACCGAAGCCCTGCGGATCGCACGTGTGCGCGGTGCTGACTACGCGTTCGTCATCTCCAGCGAGGACGACGCGGAGGAAGGTCTCGCCTCACCACCTCGGCTGCCCAGCTCAGAGCGAGAGCAGGGCGCGGAACCGCTCGGCGTCGCCCGTGCGGGGCAGGTTGTTGAACATGACGTACGGCGATGGCCGGCCGTCGACCAGGTCGCGCAGCCGGAGCAGCTCGTCGTCGGTGTGGACGTGACGCGAACCCGTGGTGCCGTGCAGCCGGTAGTAGGTCTGCTCCGGCGTCACCGTCTCGGTCTGCATGGGGTCGACCACGTGGACGAGGTCCAGCTCGGCGCACAGCTCCGTCAGCAGCTGCGTGGGCCACTCACCACGGGGCTCCCACAGCAGCCGACCGGCCGGCCGCTCCACCCGCGACACGAAGCCGCGCAGCCGTGCGACGTTCTCGGCCGTCGGACCAAAGCTCTTCGGGCACTGCAGCAGCACGGCCGTGGCCCGCAGGACGCGGGCGCAGTCGAGGGTCCGCTGCCAGCCCGCCAGGACCGGAGGCGTCGTCCGGAACCCGCCGACCTGCCCACGGTCGCCGTCCGGCAGCGGCCGCTTCAGGCGCCGGTAGGTGGGGCTGGTGGACTCGTGAGTGACGACCTGCCACGCCTTGATCGTGAACTCGAAGCCGGCCGGCACCTGCGTCCGCCAGCGCGCCAGCACCGCGTCCGCCGGCGGTTCGTAGAACGTGTGCTGCACCTCGACGACCGGAAAGCGACGCACGTACGACGACTGCGAGACCGTCCAGCCACACAGCCCTACGCGAACATCCACGTGCGCAACCTATCCAGATGCCTGAGCGTCGATGCCTGAGCGTCAGCCGTCGAGGGGCACCGACCCGCCGGGTGGTGCGGGTCGAGCGTGAACGATGCTGCTCAGCAGCTGGTGCCGAGAGCACCGTGGTCGGCGGTCACTGCTGCGTGCGGGCTGCTCAGGGCTGACGCACGGTGCGTCGGTGCATCGCCTTCATGCCGTACATGCGCTGATCCGCGCTGTGGACCACCTCATCGGGCTCGGCTCGGGGGGCCGCGCAGACGGCCCCGACGCTGATGTCGACCGTGAGCAACCCCGCCGGGGTCACCACCGGCTCACGGACCCTCTCCTGGATGCGGGCGGCGAGCGTGGACAGGCGCTGCTGGTCCACGTCGCGGCACAGCAGGACGAACTCGTCGCCGCCCAGGCGAGCGACCACGTCCCCCGCGGCGGCCAGGCTCTGCAACCGGTCGGCCACCTCCTTCAGCAGCAGGTCGCCCACCCGGTGCCCATGGGTGTCGTTGATCGTCTTGAAGCCGTCGAGGTCGCAGTACAGCAGGCCGCAGCCGTCACCGGCGGGATCGGCCAGGACGGCGAAGAGCGCCTCGTAGAACGCGCCGCGGTTGAGCAGTCCGGTGAGCTGGTCGGTGGTGGCCCGCCGGCGCAGCAGCGCCTCAGCGCGACGTTGCTCGGTGACGTCGACGCCGACGACGACCATCGCGTAGGGCCGACCGTGCTCGTCACGCACAGCGTCCGTCTGCATGCTGATGCGCCGGCGCTGCCCGCCGCGATCCAACCAGTCGGCCTCCTGAGGGAAGGCCTCACCGTCCCTCACCGCTCGCGTCAGGCAGTCCTTGGCCAGCACGGCCTCCTCGGCCACAGCGAGGACCTCCCAGAAGGGCGCTCGCTGCAGGTCGGTCTGGCTCCAGCCCAGCACCCGGGTCATCGCGGGATTGGCGGCCAGGCAGCGCCCGTCGGCGCCGAACACCACCACCAGGGCACTGGTCTGGACGAAGGCGGTGGCACGCAGGGTGGCCAGCGCGCTCGATACACGGACGGCAGCGACGTCGGTGCTCCCGGCGTCGTCGGTGAGCGCGCGCTGGGATGCACCCCACGCGTGGTCATCACCCATGCCGCACCTCCCGTCGCCAGCTCCAGGATGTGATCGACAGGTGCGGTAGCCGGCTGAAGTCTCGACACGGCCATGGTCGTTGCCAGACCGGCACTGTCGCCTACCTACTCGCACACTCACGGGCGCAACGAGCAGCACACAGACCGACTCCGTGACGCCGCCTACTGGCCGGCCATTTGCGAGGATGAGATGTGACGAGCGACTCCTGGGCAGGCCCTCGGCGCAGCGTCGAGGAGCTCGCCGCTCACCACGGACGGGACACGGTTGTCCACGCGTGCCTGGACTTGCTCGCCCGACGTGACGTCGAGGGCGATCTCATCGTCGGACTGGGTGGACCTCCCGCACGATGGGCCGTCGACGGAGGCGAACCCGGTCCGGACTACTGGCTTCGCGTCTGGGCCCTGCGGGGCCTGCTCTGGATGTGGGATGACCGCGCCGCCGAGTCCGTCATCGCCTCGCTTGCAGACGAGGCCTGGCGCGTCCGCGAGATGGCGGCGAAGGTCGTCGCACGGCACCTTCTGGACCAGGCGCTGCCGTGTCTAGCGCCGCTCCGCCAGGACACCGTGCTCCGCGTTCGACAAGCCGCAGAGCGAGCTGTCACCCGCCTGGCGAAGAACGGCCGGTAGCGGCGCTGCCCGCTCGAGGGTGAGTTCAACGCAGCCCCTGCATGAGCGGCTGGCCGAGCAGGTGGGGGCGTTGCGCATCGGTTGATCCGGCAGCAGGTCTGGGGTCGACGCTGCAGCCGTGCTCGCAGCGGTCCTGCTGCCGCTGCCGGCAGCCACCGCCGTCGGCCTGGTTGTGCTGTGGCCGAGCCATCAGCGTGGCAGTGCGTCGGTCACCAGGGCGCGGCGGTCGAACCAGGCGTGCAGGGCGTCCGCGTGCATGGGGCGGGCGTGCAGGTAGCCCTGGGTCTCGTCGCACCCGACGGCTCGTAGGGCCTGGAGGGTGGCGTCGTCCTCCACTCCCTCAGCAAGCAGGCGCAGGCCGAGTCGGTGGGCCAGCTCGACGGTGGCTGTGACGATCGCGGTGGTGCGCTCGTCGGTGAGGAGGCGGGCCGTGAAGAAGCGGTCGAGCTTGAGCTCGCAGGCCGGCAGGTCATTGAGGTAGGCGAGCGAGGAGTAGCCGGTGCCGTAGTCGTCGATGCTGATGCCGACCCCGAGGCGGGCGATGGCGTTGGTCGTCGCGAGGGCCTGGTCCGGATCGGCCATCAACATGGTCTCGGTGATCTCGAGGACGAGCCGGCCGGGGTCGAGGCCGGTGGTGACGAGGACGTCGTGGACGAGCGGGAGCAGCCCAGGGTGGGCCAGGCAGCTGGGCGACAGGTTGACCGAGACGCGCAGCGGTCGTCCCTGAGCCTGCCACCGTGCTGCCTGCCCGGTGGCCTGCCACAGCACGGTGGTCGTCAGCTGGCCCATCAGCCCGTGCTGCTCGACCAGCTCGAGGAACGCATCCGGCGCCAGCAGACCGAGCCGGGGGTGCCGCCAGCGGACGAGCGCCTCCACGCCCACGACGTCGCCGGAGCGCACATCGAGCTGAGGCTGGTAGTGCGCCTCGAGCTGGCAGTGGCCGGGCGCGACGTCCGGGTCCAGTGCGCTCCGGAGCTCTTGCAGCAGCGTGTCCTGTTCCCTGCTCGCGGCGTCCAGTTCCGCGTCGTACCAGTGGACGCCGCCGCCACTGGTCTTCGCCTGGTACATCGCGCGGTCCGCGCGCCGCATCAGCTCCTCGCCGGTCACGTCCGGCCCGAGTCGGGCGAGCCCCAAGCTGGCCCCGACCCGCACAAGCTGCGCGCCGAACGTCACCGGTCGGGTGATCGCAGCAGCCAGCGTCTCCGCCAGCGCTTGCAGCGCGTCCACGGGGTTTCCGGCAGCTCCGGGCAGGGGACCCTCGAGAAGTACGGCGAACTCGTCACCGCCCAGCCGCGCCAGCATCGCGGTCTGGGGTAGCAGTGCGGACAGCCGGACCGTCGCCGTGCGCAGCAGGGCATCACCGGCAGCGTGGCCGTACTGGTCGTTCACTCCCTTGAACCGGTCGAGGTCGAGGATCACCAGGCTCGCTTGCGCGTCGCGTGACACCAGCTCGTCCAGGCGGGCGGTCAGGGCGCGGCGGTTGGCGATGCCGGTGAGGTCGTCGGTGCGCGCCTCGTGGCGGGACTGCGCGAGCTGCGCCAGGTCACGAACCAGGTGCAGGATGCGCGTGCTGACACCTAGGACGGCGAGCACCGCGAACAGGGTCGGCAGGTGCATCCGGTCGGGTGAGGCTGCGCCTGCCGCGCTCGGTCCGACCTGCACGTCCTGCAGGGCGAGCACCGCGACGCTGGCCAGCAGGACGACCAGTGCGCCGACTGTGGGCGCCTGCGTCGTGGCACTTTGGGGCGCGCCGCGTACGGACCGGCTACCCGCGCAGCACAGCAGCACCGTCGCCATCGCCACCCAGCCGACCCTGGGCCACGGGCTGCCCGCCCCGTGCGCCAGCCCCGCGCCCTCGGCGACGGCGAGCACGGCAAGCGCGGCGCTGATGGCCCACACCCGGCCGTCACGCTGCAGCCCGCCCAGGACAGCGACGGTGCAGCCCGTTCCCAGCAGGACGGCTGCTCCGCCGGCGTTGAGCAGAGCGCCCTGCAGCTGCCACCACGGCAGCGTCGTGATCGGACTGCCGGTCCAGGCCAGCACGAGGTTGCTGCCAGCGGCGATCGCGAGGGTGGCACTGACCCCGTTCAGCCAGTCGCCGTTGTCGGCCGTCGCTGTCCGGTAGCGGTTCCACTGGATCAGCCCCTGGTAGACCATCGGCAAGGCGGACAGCGTCGCCACGCCGAAGACCGTGTCCGCGAGGCCCTGCCGATCCGCCGCCGGGACCGGTAGACAGGTCACTACCGCCGCCGTCAGCGCGCCGGTCGCCACGACGGCGGCCGCCCCGACGAACCACCGCCACACGGTCCGCTCACCGTCGACGTCCCCGGCTGCTCGGCGCCACAGCAGCGACGCGCACACACCGCAGACCAGCGCCACCACCATCCACTGCAGCAGCTGCGACCGGACACCGCACACCACGAGTGCGGCTGCCATTCCGGCCAGGCCTACAACGACAGGACCAAGGCCAACCGGGACCACGGGTCCGGACTGCTGATCGCGATCCACAACCAGTCATCGGCGTCGGGAGCGCGCACCTGTAGGGCCACGGGGCGATGTGCACTAGCTGCTCGACCGCGCCGGCGTCCTACGTCGTCCCGCCGAAGCACGCCGCGAGTCTGCGGTCGATGACGCCGCACCGGCCACCACAAGTCAGCCAGCGCGCACGCCGCCACCTCGCGCACCGTCCACAACCAGTGGTGGTCGCGCGCGACGTCCACGGGGTCGCGCGCCGATGAGGTGGTGATGCGTTCTTTGCCAGGGCGTGAACCGTGACGGCGCGCATCCACCGCCGAGTCCAGCCCGTGCAGATGAGCACCCGCCGCCGCTGCAGATGCTCTCCCAGCTCATGGGCGTCGCCCGTACGGTCCGTACCAAGCGACGAGCCACTTCGGACACGCGGCGGTGTACGACCTGGTCCCCCCGCCAGTGCCGACGCCGCCCGCGCTACGAGCACCGACCACAGCACGCGGCAGGCCGCTAAGTGGGTGACGATCCCGGGAGGACGCCTGCGGCGCGCCCGTGGAGCGCCGCTGCGTGGTTTCGCCCAAGCTGGGTGGTCGGTTCGACAAGAAGGCGAGCCCGTACGAGCCCGTCGAGTGCCGCCAGGTCAGGACGTCACGACCTCCCGGACGGTGGCGGCACGGGCGTAGGTGTCAGCCGCAGACGTCCGGGTCCGCTCAAGGCGACCGTCGCCGTTCTCGTGCAGTCGAAGGATTCCCATGCGGCGCAGGAACGCGCTCTTGCCGTCCCGCGGGTCGCCGAGGCTGGGTGCAGGGGCGGGGTTGCTGCCGCGGTCGGCGTGGGTGAGGTCGACCGCGAACTCCTCGACGTTCGCGCCACCGGCGGCGTAGGACCAGTCGACGAAGTCGAGCAGCGGCCACCAGGTGTAGCCGCGGATGTCGTGGCCGCGGTCGCGGAGGTCGAGAACGGCGTTGGTGGACTCGCGCAGCCAGCTTGAGCGTGTCGCGTCGTCGCCTTCGATGCTGGTTTCGGTGACGGCGATCGGGAGGTCGTACCGGGTCAGGAAGGCGCGCAGAACCGAACCGAGACCGTCGGCGCCGGCGTTGTAGGCCACCTGAAGGGGGGTGCCGTTCATGGTGACGACGCGGCGCGGAGTGAGGTCGGGGTAGTAGTTGACGCCGACGACGTCGGGTGGTGTCGGGTGATCGACCAGCCAGGCCAGCTGATGACGATCAGCTCCGTGGTCACGGAGCCATGCGTGCATGGGGTGGTGATCGTCGACAGTGCCCAGCAGCAGATCGGTGGGTAGCCAGCCGAGGTCGCGCAGGAGCGTGATGTGCTCGATCTGCGCGGGGTCCGTGGTGTGGACGTGGGTGGCAGCTTCGACGTGGACGACGATGGCGTCGGGGTCCTCGGCGCGGATGGCTCTGGTCGCACGAACGATCCCCTCGGCCAACGGGACCGCGACCGCGACCCAACCACGCCATCCGGTGAGGTTCGGCGGCCACACCCCCCGGAGCCCGCAGAACGAGGCGGTGGTGATGGGTTCGTTGAGCGGGGTGTACGCGCGGATCCGTCGTCGGTAGCGGGCTGCGAGTGCTCCGGCGAACGCCTCGATCGCAGCCGGGTAGCCAGGGTCGGCGAAGCTGCCTGCGAGCCAGGTCGGTGTGCCGTAGTGCACCAGGTCGGCGACCAGGTCGAGACCGAGGTCACCGACGGCGTAGGCCACGACCTCGTCGAGGACGGTCCAGTCGAAGTGTCCAGGTGCGATGTGAACGAGTGGCCAGCTCATGCCGTAGCGAACTGCGGTGGCGCCGAGGTCGCGTGCCGCGCGCAGGTCGGAGCGCCAGTGAGTGCTGTGTCCGGTGAGCTCGTGCTCGTCCAGCGCCGGTGATCCGTCCGCGGGATAGACGCAGGTGTCTTCGATGCCGAGGAGCCAGGTGAAGGTGGTGCGGCCGAATGGCGGGCTGGCAGTCACTTGAGTCCTGTCGTTGCGATGCCGGCGACGAAGTAGCGCTGGGCGAAGAAGAACGCGGCGGCCAGCGGGAGCAAGGAGATGGTCGCCCCGGCGAGCAGGACGGCGTGGTCGGTGACGTGCTGCCCACCGAACAGCGTCAAACCGGCGGGCAGGGTCCGCATGGCGGTGGAGCTGGTGACGACCAGGGGCCACAGCAGGTCGTTCCACAGGTTCATGAAGTGCAGGACCGCGAGGGTGGCGAGGGCGGGCTTGGCCAGGGGCAAGATGATCGTCCAGTAGATGCGGAAGTGCCCCGCACCGTCCATACGCGCCGCTTCGTCCAGGTCACGAGGGACGGACAAGAAGAACTGCCGCAGCATGAAGATGCCGAACGCGCTGGTCGCTCGCGGGACGATGAGCCCCTGGTAGGTGTCGAGCCACCCGAAGTGGAACAGCTCGACGAACACCGGGATGAGCGTCACCTGGAACGGGACCATGAGGGTCGCGATGACGAGCCAGAACGCCACGGTCGAACCGCGGAACGGGATCCTGGCCAGCGCGTAGGCGCACATGGAGTCGAACAGCAGGCACAGCGCCGTCGTGACCCCTGCGAAGGCGAAGCTGTTCGCGAGCAGGCGCAAGAAGGGGAGGTCACGCCAGATCGCGGTGTAGCCGTGCAGCGTCCAGTCTTGAGGCAGGACGCTCGCCGGGTTCCCGAAGAGGTCTGCTTCGCTGCGGAAGGACCCGCCGACCATCCACAGGAACGGGATGGCCGCGAGCAGCACGCCGGCGCCCAGGGCGACCCACCGCGTTCCGGCACGCAGCTCAGTCGACATCGTTGTACCGGAAGAGCCGCAGCTGCAGGGCAGACAGCACGAGTATCAAGGCGAAAAGAATCCATGCGATCGCCGAGGCGTAGCCGATGTCGAAGTTCTCGAAGCCTTCCCGGAACATCATGGTGACCAACGTGTCGGTGGCGAACAGCGGTCCGCCGTCAGTCATCACGTAGACGAGGTCGAACACCTGCAACGAGTTGATGGTCAAGATCATCGTGGTGAACAGCAGCGTCGGGCGGATGCTGGGCAGAGTGACGTGCCAGGTGAGCTGGCGCGCACTGGCGCCGTCGAGGCGAGCTGCTTCGTACAGGTGGGTAGGGACGGCCTTCAGGCCCGCGAGCAAGATGATCATGGTGAAGCCGAGGTTCTTCCAGACGCTGACGAAGATGACCGTCGGGAGAGCCAGGGAGGGGTCCTGCAGCCAGGCAACGGGCTCGACGCCGAAGGCGGACGTCACTCCCCCGACGAGGCCGATGTTCGGGTCGAGCAGGAACCTCCAGACCAGGCCGATGCTGGCCAGCGAGACGATGGTCGGGAAGAAGAGGATCGACCGAACGAGCCGGTTGAGCCAGGAGTCACGCAGCAGGGCTGCAGCGGCGGCGTAGCCGAGCAGCATCTGCGCCGCGACGCTTGTGACGGCGAAGATCGACGTGACGCGCAGGGCGTTCCAGAACCGTTCGTCGGACAGCAGTCGTCGGTAGTTGCCGGTCCCCACCCATGTCTGGCTGGTCGCCCCGATGCTCCACTCGTGGAGGCTGTACCAGAAGGACTGGGTCAGTGGATAGACGATGAAGACGGCGAGGATGAGCATGCTAGGTGCGATGAACAGCCACGCCGGCTGCCACCGGACGCGGCGGCGAGGGCGCGCGCCCGCACCGTGGGCGTGGACCACGCCCACGGTGCGAGCGGCTTCGGTGAGGGTCACTTGCTCGAGCATCCGGTGATGTCGTTGATCCGCTTCGACGCGGTCTTGACCTCGCTGGCGACGTCCTTGCCGCGGGTGATGGCGCCGATGAGCGGGATGTAGGCCTCGGAGTCGACCTTTGGGGCGCCCTGCACACCGGGTAGGTACAGCCGCGCGTCGGGCAGAGCCGCCGCGAAGGCTGCGACGACCTTGTTGGCGGCGAGCTTGGGATCATCGCCGAGGTCGGTCCTGACCGGCGGGAAGCCACTGGCGAGCGCGAAGGATCGCTGCGCGTTCTTGCCCGTCCACCACGCCAAGAACTCCTGCGCTTGCTTGGGGTGCTTGGACTTGGCGGAGATGGCCATCGGGACCGTGGACGCCAAAGTGGCCTTCCCGTTGGTCCCCGTGGGGACGGGCGCCACACCGAGGTCGATGCCGGCGGTGGTGTAGCCCGCTGCAGCCCACGGGCCGTTGAGCTGCATGGCGGCCTTGCCCGAGCTGAACAGGGCGTCGGACTCAGCGCCGGTGAGTCCGACCGGTGCGACCTTGTCCTGCACAAGCTTGGACCACGCCGTCAGGCTGTCGATGTTCGCGGGCGAGTCCAGCACCGAGCATCCCTTGTCGTCGACGATGTCGCCGCCGTCGAGCCACTGCAGGACCGGCCACATCTGGATCGTCTCGTGGTCGGCCAGGGACAGCCCGTACACGCCTCCGCCAGTCAGCTTCTGCGCGTCCGTACGCATCTCAGCCACGGTCTGTGGTGGTTGCGCGATGCCGGCGGCGGTCAGGAGCTTCTTGTTGTAGTACAGCTGCAGCGTGGCGATGTTGGCCGGGACGGCGTACAGCTTCCCGTCCTTGGTGAAGGCCTGGATGGCTGCCGGTGCAAGCTTGGTCGCGTTGATCTGCGTGTCCCCGTCACCGACCGCGTCGAGCGGGAGCAGAGAGTTGTTCTTCAGGTAGTCGCCCAGCACGTTCGGGTCGAAGTTCGGGGTGGCGATGTCCGGCCCCTGCCCCGTGGCCCACGCAGACGGAAGCTTCTGGGCGATGGTGTCCCACGGCTGCACCTCCATCGTGACCTGGACGTCCTTGTGCGTGGCGTTGAAGTCGGTGATGAGCGACTCGTAGGCGGCCCGGTCACCGCCCGTGAACCCGGTCCACAGAGTCAGCTTGGTCGGGCCACTCGCACTGGAGTTCGCCTCCGAGGAGCTGCCGCAGCCGCTGACCACCAGGGCGCCGACGGCTGCGGATGCGAGGACGGTGTAGATCTTTCTCATGAATGCTCTCCCTTGGGCATGCTGATGAGACCGGTGTCCGGCCAGAGTCGTGCGCGTGGATCTCGTTGCTGTCGGTCGCCTAGGCGGCCGCGGGTGGACAACCGCAGGACTCCCGGACGACAAGGTCGGCCGGAAGGACCGTGTGCGCGTCTAACGGGTCGATACGGCGGCCGCTCACGATGTCGAGAAGGCGGGTGGTCGCCAACCGGGCCGTCTCCTCGACAGGGGAGCGCATCGTGGTGATCGCAGGAGTCGTGACGCGACTGAGCCCGAAATCGTCAAAGCCCACCAGAGACACGTCGGAAGGAACAGCGAGGCCGCCTGCGGTGAGGCTTCGCATGGCGGAAAAGGCCATCTCGTCATTCGCCGCGAACACCCCGTCGACGCCCGGGTGCCTTGCCAGGATGGAAGCGCCCGCCGCAGCTCCTGAGGCCTCGCTGTAGTCGCCTTCGATGATCGCGGCGGCTACACCGTGCGCGGCGCATGCGGACATGAATCCATCGCGCCGATCGATGGCACTCTGATGCTCAAGCGGACCGCTGATGTGGACCAGCGAACGACGGCCATGGACCTCGATGAGGTGCTCGGTGACGGTCATCGCGGCTGCGACGTCGCCGACACCGACGCTGACCGCGAGCGGCAGATGCTCGTACCGCCCGAGCAGGACCACCGGAAGATTGCTGTCAGCCAACCGTGCGATGTTCGGGTCAGCGACCGGCGCGCTCGTGACGATCACGCCGTCGACGGCCCCCGCACGCATCACCCGGTCGTAGGCCACCTTGCCGTGCCGCTCGTCCGGGTTCGTGGACACCAGCAGCGCCATGTCGTGCGCGTTAGCGACATCGGTGACACCACTGAGCACGTGCATGAAATAGGCGTGCCCAAAGACGTGCCGGTTGGTGTTGGGAACGATCAGCGCCAAGGCGTTCGCACGCTTCGCCCGCAACGCCCGCCCAGCCGAGTTGGGGACGTACCCCAGATCGCGAGCCAGCTCCTGAACCCGCGCCCTGGACTCAGCCCCGATACGCGGATGATCGCGCAAAGCCATCGACACCGCGCTCACGGACAGACTCGCCCGCTCGGCGATCTGTCTCAACGTCACCGGCTCGGTTGCCATGTCACCACCTCCTCCGACTGCTCAAACGATTCAGCACGATAGATTCGTTACGGTTGCTCAATCGATTGAACAGACCGTAGGGCCGCTCTTGAGGCGTGTCAAGGCGCTTATGGCGATGGTGGGTCGTGGGGGCGCGGGGCGTGAGGCGAGGAGCCGGCGAAGACCGACACCCAGCACGAGGCGCCCGACGCCGAGGGGTTCGCCCGCGTGGCCCAGCTCGCCGCCATGGCCATCACCGTCCTCGAAGCGCTCGCCCGGCTGCATTCCCAGCACCTCGGTGAAGGGCAGCAGACGACGAACGCGCCGCCAGCTCGCACGCGCCCAACGCCTCACCGATCACGCCAGCGCTCGCCTCACCTGGTCCCAAGCCCGCGACGACGGCTGGCTCCGCCACGCCAGCACAGCCGACCTCGCTCACACCTGGGCCGCCGCCACCGTCTGGTCCGACACCGACGACGACGCCAACACCGCAGCCAGCCGCATCGAACGCCGCATGCACGAGCTGCACCCGACGCCATGGCCACCCCGAGCGGGCGTAGAGCGCAGCTGCCGCCCGTAGCGTGATGGCGGCTGCCCGATGATGTGGGCGCAGGCAGCGCACCACCTGACGGGGGAGCGTCGCCCGGGTGACGCATCCCGAGTTTGCGTCGCCTGTGGGATCCCGCCGCTAGCGTGTCGGCCGTGACTGACCGCTGGAGCGCCGAGCAGGTCCTCGCGCTGGCACCGGACGCGTCGGGAGCCGCCGCGGGCCGCAAGCTCGCCAGCACCGCACCCTGGTCGGACACCGGCGCGACCGCAAGCGCCGTGTGGGGGCTGTGCAAGGGCTCCGGCAGCACGCCGTACCAGACGGTTGTCGACCTGGCCGGCCCGGCGTACAGGTGCTCATGCCCGAGCCGGAAGTTCCCGTGCAAGCACGCCCTCGGGCTGCTGCTGCTGTGGTCCGGGCAGCAGGTGCCGGACTCAGACGCCCCGGCCGAGTTCGCCGAGGGCTGGCTCGCCGGACGCGCAGAGCGATCGAGCACCGCAGCGGCCAGCACGCCTGCAGACAAGGTGAAGGAGCCCGCCGACCCGGCTGCCGCAGCGCGCCGGGCCGAGCAGCGCGCCAGCCGCATCGCCGCCGGGGTCGACGAGCTGTCCCGCTGGCTGCGTGACCAGGCCCGCACCGGGCTGGCCGGCGCCGACCGCGCCGGCTACAGCCGCACCGATCCGGTCGCCGCCCGCCTCGTCGACGCGCAGGCCCCGGCGCTCGCCGCCGCCGTTCGCCGCCTGGCGGCGGTCGCTGTCTCCGGCCAGGCGTGGCCGTCGCGGCTGCTCGAGGAGCACGCCCTGCTCCACCTGCTCACCGAAGCCCACTCCCGGCTCGCCACGCTGCCCGACCCGCTCGCCGCCACTGTGCGCAGCCGTATCGGGTACCCCGTGCGCACCGAGGACGTCCTGGCGCAGCCGCCGGTGCGCGACGTGTGGAACGTGCTCGCGCTGCGCGAGCGCGGCGAGGACAGGCTCACCACCCGCCGGGTCACCTTGCACGGCACCCGCACCGGCCGGATCGCGCTCGTGCTGTCCTTCGCGCCGCCTGGGCAGCCGCTGGACGGCAGCCTGGTGCCCGGCACCTGCGTGGCCGCTGACCTGCACTTCTACCCCGCCGGAGTTCCGCTGCGCGCTGTGGTCGGCGCCCGGCACAGCGACCCCAGTCCGCTCGCCGGTCTACCCGGGGACACCGTGATCCGGGCGCACCGCCGCTGGGCGGACGCGCTCGCCCAGGACCCGTGGCTCACCGAGCTGCCCGTGATCCTCGCCGACGTCACACCCGCTCCCTCGGCCTCCGCGCCTTCCGGGTGGGTGCTCACAGACCGCACGGACGACCATGGCGCCGCGCTGCCCGTCGTGGACAGCGCGGGCGTGTGGACGCTCCTGGCCGTAGCCGGCGCCGAGCCCGCCACCGTCGTCGCGGACTACACCCCGGCAGGAGTCAGCCTGAGCGCCGTTGCCACCGACACCGGGCTGGTGATGCTGTGAGCGCCGTCGCCGGCTGGGATGACCTGGTCAGCACCGCCCTGCTGGGCACCCAGCGCCGTCCGCTGACTACTACGGGGCTTCCGGCGCCGGTCACCGACGCAGCAGCCGCCGTCGACGTCGCCGGCGCCGGGCAACGTGACGCCGCCGCGGCGCTGCTCGACACGGCAGCACTCGCGGCCCTGTTCAGCCGCGCCGGCACCGCCCCGCAGCGCGCGCCGGCCACCCTGCCAGCAGGTCCCGCCGTCGGCCGGGTGGCGACCGGGCCCGCCGCGACCCGCCTCGGTGGCCTGCTCGCCGCCCTCGACCCCGACCTGCCGGGCAGCTACGGGGAGGCCGGCGGCCTCCTCGGTGAGTGGCTCGACATCGCCGCCGACCGCGACATCGCAGCCGCCCCGGCGCACCTGCCCGCACTGCTCGCCCTGGCCGCCCGTCGCGGGGACTTCGCGCCAGCGGCCGCTGCCGTCCTCGGCCCCCGCGGTTGGTGGCTCGCCGGCCTGCACGAGGAGTGGTCGCGCGCGGTTGCCCGGCACCGGCCGGCCGGACAGCCGCTCGGCCCGGTCACCAGCGATGCGCAGCTCGGGCGGGACGTGTGGGAGCGCGGCACCAGCGCGCAGCGCCGCGACTGGCTCGCGACCCTGCGCGCCGCGGACCCTGCCGCCGCCCGCGACGTGCTGCTCGCGCTGGACTGGAGGGCCGAGAAGGGCGAGGACCGCGCCGCCTTCACCGACGTGCTGGCCTACGGGCTCACCCTTGCTGACGAGGAGCTCCTCGAGCGCGGCCGCCAGGACCGGCGCCAGGACGTGCGCACCACCGCCGAGCGGCTGCTCATCCGGCTGCCCGGCTCCGCGTACTCGCAGCAGGTCACCGCCGCGGCCAGCGCCTGCCTGCGCGTCGAGCGGCACCTGCTCAAGCGCACTCTGGTCGTCACGCTGCCCGAGACCCAACCCGCGCCGGTCGCCTTGACGCTGCCGACCGCCCCACCCGGTGTCGGGCCGGCCGCGTGGCTGCTGCGCCACCTGCTCGGCGCCACACCGCCGGCCGTGTGGCAGGACGTGCTCGGCCTCGATCCGGCGGCGTTGGTCGCTCTGCGCGTCGACGACGGGCTCGCCGACGTCGTCCACGGCGGCTGGGCGCTGGCCGCCGCCTGCCACCAGGACCCGGCGTGGGCGCGGGCGCTGCTGCCCCGCGTCCCCGACGCCGACCGCGTCACCGTGCTGCAGGCGCTGCCCGCCGACGAGCGCGTCACCAACGCCATCTGGCACCTGAAGAACACCAAGCCGAGCAACCGGGACGCGCTCGCGCACCTCGGCGCCGCCGTTGCTTCCTGCCCGGACCGGTGGCCTGAGCCGCTCGCGAGCGCTGTCCTGGGCTGGCTGGCCGCCGTGGCGGAGAACCTGCCGCAGTGGGGAGTCCACGGGCTGGTCCAGCGCGCGAAGTGGAGCCTGCCACCGACCGCCGCCTCGGTCGCAGCGGCTGTCGCAGCCGCCGAGGCGCATCCGCCGGACAGTCCCTGGCACGTCGCTCTCGCCGACATCGCCCACACCGTCGCCCGACGCCACCAGATCCTCGAGGAGCTCCGTTGACCGCCACTCCCGCCAGCGCCGACGCCACCACGGCGACCGGCGACGGAGCCCTCCCACCCGATGGCGGCCCCACTCCAGGTGACGGGGCGCTGCTGCGTCCGCATGCCGAGCAGGCCTACGCCGAGGAGCTGGCTGCGCTCGCCGCCACCGACGACCGCGCCCGGCCCCCGGCATGGCTGCTGTCCCCGTGGGCGGTGGTCACCTACCTGCTCGGCGGAACCTTGCCCGACGGCACGGTCATCTCCCCGAAGTACGTGGGACCGCGCCGGCTGATGGAGGTCGCGGTCTCCACGCTCGCGACCGACCGGGCGCTGCTGCTGCTCGGCTCGCCGGGCACCGCGAAGACGTGGGTCTCCGAGCACCTGGCAGCTGCGATCTCTGGGCGCTCCACCCTGCTGGTGCAGGGGACCGCGGGCACGCCGGAGGAGGCAATCCGCTACGGCTGGAACTACGCCCGCCTGCTCGCCGAGGGACCTAGCGCCGCGGCGCTCGTCCCGTCCCCGGTGATGGTCGGCATGCAGGGGGCCGCGATCGTCCGGGTCGAGGAGCTCACCCGCATGCCCTCCGACGTGCAGGACGCGCTCATCACCGTGCTGTCGGAGAAGACGCTGCCCGTGCCCGAGCTCGGCAGCGAGATCCAGGCGCGCAAGGGGTTCAACGTCATCGCGACCGCCAACGACCGCGACCGTGGCGTCAACGAGCTGTCCTCCGCGCTGCGCCGCCGGTTCAACACGGTCGTGCTGCCGCTGCCCGCGACCGAGCAGGAGGAGGTCGACATCGTGACCCGCCGCGTGGCCCAGCTCGGCGTCGCGCTCGAGCTGCCACCGGTGCCAGCCGCCGCAGCGGAGATCCGCCGCGTGGTCACCGTGTTCCGCGAGCTGCGCGCCGGGCAGACCACCGACGGCCGCACCCGCCTGAAGACCCCGTCGGGGACCCTGTCCCCGGCCGAGGCGATCTCCGTGGTGACCAACGGCCTCGCGCTCGCTGCGCACTTCGGCGACGGGGAGCTGCGCCCGCACGACGTCGCTGCCGGCATCGTCGGCTCAGTCATCAAGGACCCGGTCGCAGACCAGGCCGTGTGGACTGAGTACCTCGAGGCCGTCGTCCGGGAGCGCGCCGGCTGGCAGCCGTTCTACCGCGCCTGCCGCGAGGCGACCGGGTGACCGTCACGGACGCCGGCACCGCCCACGCCAGCGACACGGGCACCGGCGCCCCCGCTGGCTCGGACCCGGCGGAGGTCGCGGTGGTGCCGGGACGGACCGGCCCGGTCGTCAAGATCCTCGGGATCCGCCACCACGGCCCCGGGTCCGCGCGCGCCGTGCGCGCCGCGTTGGACCGCTTGCAGCCCGACGCAGTCGTCATCGAGGGGCCCGCTGACGCAGACCCGGTCACCGCACTGGCCGCGGACCCGGGGCTCGAGCCCCCCGTCGCGCTGCTCGCCTACGCGACTGACGCGCCCGGCGAGGCCGCGTTCTGGCCGTTCGCGGTCTTCTCCCCGGAGTGGCAGGCGCTGCGCTGGGCGCACGAGCACGGTGTCCCGGTCCGGTTCTGCGACCTGCCCTCCACCATCAGCCTGGGGCAGCGCCACCCACGAGACACCGACGCGCAGGCCCCTGGCCAGGGCCCTGCGGCTGACGCCGAGAACGTGGACGACGACGAGCTCGGTGAGGCGGCCGCGCGGGAGGTCCGGCTCGACCCGATCGCGACGCTCGCGCACGCCGCCGGCTACGACGACCCAGAGCGCTGGTGGGACGACGTCGTCGAGTCCCGCCTGGACGCCCCCGCGCCCTTCGAGGTCATCACCGAGGCGATGGCAGCGCTGCGCGAGGCAGCACCCTCCATCCCGGGCGCCGCGCAGCTGGTCGAGGACCAGCGAGAGGCGCACATGCGCCAGACGCTGCGCGACACCCTGAAGAAGGGCGCCGGCCGCGTCGCCGTGGTCTGCGGCGCGTGGCACGCCCCGGCCCTGTCCGGGAAGCTGCCGCCGGCAGCTGGTGACGCCCGCCTGCTGCGCGGACTGCCCAAGCGCAAGACGACCGTGACGTGGGTGCCGTGGACGCACTCGCGGCTGTCCTACGCCTCCGGGTACGGCGCCGGCATCACCTCACCCGGCTGGTACCACCACCTGTTCACCGCAGCGGACGAGCCGATCACCCGCTGGCTCACCAAGGTCGCCTGCGTCCTTCGTGCCGAGGACCTGCCGGTCTCCTCCGCGCACGTCATCGAGGCCGTCCGCCTCGCTGACACCCTCGCCGTCCTGCGCTCCCGGCCGCTGGCCGGGCTCGCCGAAGTCACCGAGGCCACTCGCTCGGTGATGGTCGAAGGCAACGAGGCCGTCCTCGCCTTGGTCACCGACCGTCTCGTCGTCGGCGAGGCCATGGGCGCCGTCCCGGACTCAGCCCCGACCGTCCCGCTCAACGCCGACCTGCGCGCCACCGCCAAGCGCCTACGACTCAAGCAGGACCCCGCCGCCAAGGCGCTCGACCTCGACCTGCGCAACACCAACGACCTCGCCCGCTCACAGCTGCTGCACCGCCTCACCCTGCTCGGCATCGACTGGGGGAGACCCGCGACAGCGCAGGTCCGCAGCACCGGCACCTTCCGCGAGAGCTGGCAGCTCGCGTGGGCACCCGAGCTCGCCGTCGACATCGTCGAGGCCGCCGTCTGGGGCACGACCGTCACCTCCGCCGCAGCCGCTCGCGCCACGTCCAACGCAGCCACCGCAACCCTGCCCGCGCTCACCGCACTCGTCGAACGCTGCCTGCTCGCCGACCTCCCCGACGCCCTCGACGCCGCCGTGTCCGCCCTGGATGCCCGCGCCGCGCTCGACCTCGACGTCGCGCACCTGATGAGCGCCCTGCCCGCGATGGTCCGCGCCGCCCGCTACAGCGACGTCCGCGGCACGAGCAGCAGCGCGCTCGAGGACGTGGCGGCCACCCTGCTCGTGCGCATCTGCGCGGCGCTGCCCGCCACCGTGACCGGCCTCGACGACGACGGCGCCCGCGTCCTGCACGCCGCCCTCGACACCGTCCACGAAGCGGTCCAGCTGTGGGAGCGGCCCGACCCGACCGACCAGTGGCTCTCGACCCTCGGCCGGCTGGTCGACCGCGCCGACGTGAACGGCCTGCTCACCGGGCGCATGGCGCGCATCCTGCGCGACACCGGCCGCTTCGACACCGACGGCGCAGCACTCCGGCTGGCCCGCGCCCTGTCCCGCGGGCCCGACCCTGCAGGCAAGGCCGCGTGGGTCGAAGGGTTCCTCGGCGGCGGCGGACTCCTGTTGGTCCACGACGCGGCCCTGCTCGACCTGCTCGACGGCTGGCTGTGCAGCCTGCCCGAGCAGGACTTCACCGACGTCCTCCCGCTGCTCCGCCGCACCTTCGGCGCCTTCACCGTCCCGGAGCGGCGCTCGCTCGGCGACGCCGTCGCGCACCGATCGACCACCGCCACGACTGCCTCGTCAGACATCGTCATCAACACCGAGGCGGCCCTGCCCGCGCTGCACACGGCCGCCCTCCTGCTCGGAGCCCCCGCATGACCCAGCTCTTCGACGGCGACGCAGTGGTGCCGTCGTTCACCTCCGAGCTCGACGCCGAGGGCCGCGCCCGTCGCTGGCGGCTCGTGCTCGGCGAACCGGCCCAGAACGCGACCCGTACCCTGACCGGCGCGGACGCCGCCATGGATGCCGCCCTCGCCGCCCTCTACGACACAGCTGGCGACGGCACCAGCGCAGGCGGCCGCAGCGCAGGCCTGGGCGGCTCCGCCCCGCGCGTCGCCCGGTGGCTCGGCGACATCCGCACGTACTTCCCCTCCAGCGTCGTGCAGGTGATGCAACGCGACGCGGTCGAGCGGCTCAACCTGCACCAGCTGCTCCTCGAGCCCGAGCTCCTCTCCACCGTCGAGCGCAACGTCGACCTCGTCGGCACCCTGCTCACCCTCAACCGCGTCATGCCCGAGGAGACCAAGGCGACCGCACGCCAGGTCGTCGCCACCGTCGTGGCGGAGATCGAGCGCCGCGTCGCCGACCGCACGACCGCAGCCGTCTCCGGCGCCTTGAACCGGGCTGCGCGCGTCAGCCGTCCGCGGCTGCACGACGTCGACTGGAACGCGACCATCCGCGCGAACCTCGCGCACTACCTGCCCGAGCACAAGACCGTCGTCCCGCAGCGGCTCATCGGCTACGGCCGCCGTCAGCAGGTCATCGCCAAGGAGGTCATCCTCGAGATCGACCAGTCCGGGTCCATGGCCGAGTCCGTCGTCTACGCCTCCGTGTTCGGCGCCGTCCTGGCCAAGATGCGCACCCTCAAGACCACGCTGATCGCCTTCGACACCGAGGTCGTCGACCTCACCGACCAGCTCGCCGACCCCGTCGACGTCCTGTTCGGCGTCCAGCTCGGCGGCGGCACCGACATCAACCGCGCGATCGCCTACGGCCAGGACCGCATCACCCGCCCCGCTGACACACTGTTCTTCCTCATCAGTGACCTCTATGAGGGCGGCGTCCGCGACGAGATGGTCAAGCGGATGGCGCAGCTGAAGACCGCCGGCGTGCACGTCATCGTGCTGCTCGCCCTGTCCGACAGCGGAGCCCCCGCGTTCGACCGGGACAACGCAGCCGCACTCGCCGCACTCGGCATCCCCGCTTTCGCCTGCACCCCGGACATGTTCCCCGACGTGCTGGCCCTCGCGATCACCGGCGCAGACGTCGGCAGCTGGGCACAGCGCCAGATCGCCGCGGCGACCAGCTGACTGAGCGTGAAGCAGACCGCGGGGGGTCAAGGTCGTCTCAGAGCGACTCAGGAACGCTCAGGCGGGTCACCGGCCACGAGAGCACAGAAGAGGCCCCCGACCGCATTTGCGCTGGTCGAGGGCCTGCTCTGTGGAGATACCGCTGTCTCAAGACGGTGTGCGCCCGAAGGGATTCGAACCCCTAACCTTCTGATCCGTAGTCAGATGCTCTATCCGTTGAGCTACGGGCGCCCTCGGCGGCCGTCACCGGCCGCAGCGGAGACGACTGTACCCGAGAGCAGCCGCCGGGGCCGAATCCAGGCACCGCGCCAGGGTGGTCCGTCCCCGCTCTGCGGGCCTACGCTGATGATCATGAAGGTTCCCGCCCCCGTGGTGGTCTCGCGCTCGGACGCAGCCCGCCGGCTCGCTGCGCTGTCCGACGCCAAGCCGACGTACGACGGGCCGCCCGCCTACGACGGCACCCCGCCGCGCGGGTACCGGTTGGCCGACGAGCACGACGAGATCGGCGTCGGGCTGCGCGACTTCGAGCGCGTCGGCGAGGCTCTGCGCTCGTGGCGTGTGCACCGCAGCGCCGGACTCACGGTCGCCGGGGCGGCGCACGCGGACGTCGGCGCCCGGGTGACGAGCACGGTCCGCATCGGGCCGGTGCTCATCGCGGCGCCCTGCGTCGTCACGGCCGTGCACGACCGCGGCGACGAGCGCGGGTTCTCCTACGCGACGCTGCCGGGGCACCCCGAGCAGGGTGAGGAGTCCTTCGTCGCCCGGCTGGGGCCCGGGGGCATCGTGACGCTGCAGGTGCGGGCCATCTGGCGCCCTGCCGGACTGCTGACCCAGCTCGCGCTGCCCGCGACCGTGGTGCTGCAGAAGCGGGCGACCGCCGAGTACGTCGCGGCAGCCCGACGCGTCCTGCAGGAGTAGGCGAGCGCGCTCCCGCTCGCCTACTCGAAGAGCACGTACTCCGGCTGCGGCTTGAGCGAGAGCACCTGCCGGGGTGTCATCAGCGGACCGTGCCGGGCGTCCTCGACGTAGAACAGCTTGAACCCCGTGTGCACGGACGCCGGCAGCTTGCGCACCAGCACCGACCACGTGGCCGTCTTGGCGCCGGGGCTGCCGATCCCGTCGACGCTCTTGATGACCGCGACGCCCGGACGGGCCTTGATGCGGTCCTGTCCGGTGACGACCTTGGCCGCCACCTGGTGGAACACCATCGCCTTCTGCGGCAGCCGGTAGGTGCGCACCAGCCGGTCGAGGTAGGCGGCGACCGCGTCCAGCTCGGCGCCCGTCGTCCGGCCGTAGACGCGTCCGGGCACCTGCCCCGGCTCGACGGCCCACTCGGGGTCGAGCGCGAGGCCGACGTCCGGCTGCTTGAGCCACGGCTCGAGCTGCTTGGCGAGGGTGAGGAAGTCGTCGCGGCCCGGCTGCACGTCGAGCAGCAGCAGACCCTTGTGGCGGCGCGCGGCGGCCAGGTAGGTGTTGATCGTCTCGGCGCTGACCTGCCGGTTGTAGTCGCCGTCGCGACCGGGCACGGAGTCGACGATGACGGTGATCAGCTCGAAGACCGGCAGCACCTTGCGGCCGCCGGCCCAGGCCTTGCCGCGCTGCTCGATCTCGCGGCCGCGCTGGTCGAGGTCACCCGTGCCCAGCCGCCCGAACGCCGACGACCCCGGCGCCCCGCTGTAGCCGAACAGCCGGTACGCCGGGAACAGCTTCGTGCCGCCGCGCGGCAGCTGCTGGGGGGACGACGCCGCCGCGGGCGCACCCGTCGAGGTCGCGGCGAGCTCGGACGCGGTCGTGGAGGCGGCGAGCTCGGACGGGGTCGTGGCGGAGGTGGTCTCGGACGGTGTCGTGGGGGTGACGCTCGGCGCCGACGCGGACGTCGAGGGCGCGGACGGGGGAGTCGAGGTCGGCGAGGTCGCCGACGCGGCGGCCGACGTCCGGGCGGGCTCGGGGTCGTCGCCCCCGCAGGCGGCCAGCAGGCTCGCGGCGGCGAGCAGCGCGGCTGTGGCGGGCAGAACGCGCCGGATCGGTCGGTGTCGCGTCGGTGTCGTCACCACCAGACCGTGAGGCATGCGGGCCCTGCGGGCAAGTCCGGACGATCGAGCCGGGCGGTCAAGCCGGCCGCCCGCGCTGCCGATGTCAGGTCACGACTGGCACTCGCACCCCCTTGTGTGCCAGCCCGGTGACCGGGCACGCTGCGCGCTCCCAGTCGCCTCGCCCGCAGCGAAGGAGCCGGAGATGGACCAGCAGCGCGTCGAGATCGCCCCGTTCCACCGTGGCGGCGGGAGCCTGTCCGGCTTCGTCGTGTCGGGCCGGTGGCCCGACAGCACGCGCGAGTGGGCCCAGCTGCTCACCCTCGCCGTCCGGCTCGCCGCCGTGCCCGGCCTGGTGCGGACCACCTCGGTCTACCGCGCGACCGACGACCGCCCGCAGGACCCGCAGCCGGGCACCGTGGGCCTGATCGTCCACGCGGGGCCGGTCATGGGCGACGGCGCGTGCGGCCCCGGCGGGCTCGCCGCGCTGGCGCCGTCCGCCCTCGTCCTGCTGCACCCGCCGGCGGAGTCGCGGCCCAGCACCCCCGAGGCGGCGGGCGCGGCGTCCGGCTGCGTGCTGCTGCCGGGACTGCCCCACCTCGGCATGGAGCACCGCGCCGCGTGGGTCGAGGCCGAGGCGGACGGCACGGTCACCATGCTGCGCAGCCAGGTCGGCGTGCGCCCGAGCGACGACCCCGACATCGCCGTCCTCGCGATGCTGCTGGCGGCCTGAGCGCGCGGCCTGGGCGCACGAACGCCCCTGCCGGACCGGCCGGCAGGGGCGATGGCGGAGGCGGCGGGATTTGAACCCGCGAGAGGTTTTATCCTCAACCCGCTTAGCAGGCGGGCGCACTAGGCCACTATGCGACGCCTCCGCCGGGCAGCCTACCGACACCCGACCGGCCAGCCAAAGCGGGACGTGCGCCCAGCCGACCCGGGTCGCCGGTCGATCACGCCGCACGACCGCGCCACCCGTGGGCGCCGCCGCGCGAACCGATCTAGCGTCGTCTGGTCGCCGGCCCCCTGAATGAGCCGCCCCGCTTGCAGGCGCGGGCCGGCGACGCCCAGCCACCTGGATGACCGGTGCGCAGGAGCCCGACACCCGCACCTTCACAGAGCCTGCACAGCGTCGTGCCAGGGCCGTCACCGCCTGGGCACCCTGTGCCTGCGCGGCGGTGGTCCAATGTGAGTGGCTGGCATCGCGCCCGCCGGCCGTCCTCGTCAAGGAGCGTGCATGCACCAGTCCGGCGGAGCACCCCGGCACCGGTCGTCCGGCGCCTCGCGCTCGGCAGCCGGGGCCCGGCACGCCAGTGCCCGCGGCGACGGGTTCGGGCGGTTCCTGGGCGTGACGCTGCTGAGCCTGGTGCCCGGGGCAGGGCTGGTCGCGGCCGGACGACGGGTCGCCGGCTGGACGATCCTGGCGCTCAGCGTGGTCGCGCTCGGCGCGGTCGCCGCCTACCTGCTGGCCGGGGACGTCAAGGCCCGGGCGCTGGCTCTCGGCCTCCAGTCCTCGACCCTCGTCGCCGGCGCGGTGGCCATCGGCGTCGTCGCGGCGCTGTGGTGCCTCACCGTGCTGTGGACCGCGTGGGCCGCGCGGCCCGCGCTGCCGACGTCCGTGCAGCGGCTGGGTGGTGTGGCGCTCGTCGCCGCACTGATCGCCGCGATCGCCGCGCCGTCCAGCGTGGGGGTGCGCTACGCGCTCATCCAGAACGACCTGGTCGGGTCGCTGACCACGTCGGGCGACGACACGACCGTGCTGCCCGGCGGAGCCGCCGTGTCCGCGCCGAAGGCCGGCGCCCGCGACCCGTGGGCCGGCACGCCACGCGTCAACATCCTGCTGCTCGGCTCGGACGCCGGAGCCGACCGCACCGGCGTCCGCACCGACTCGATGATCGTCGCGAGCATCAACACCAGGACCGGCGACACCGTGCTGCTCGGCGTGCCCCGCAGCCTGCAGAACGCGCCGTTCTCACCGTCGAACCCGCTGCACGCGGTGTGGCCCAACGGTTTCAACTGCGGCTCGGTGTGCCTGATCAACGCGGTGTGGGAGCAGGCGGCCACCGTCCACCGCGACCTGTTCCCCGGCAACCCGAACCCGGGCCTGACCGCCACGCGCGACGCCATCAGCCAGGTTCTCGGCATCCCGATCGACACCTACACGATCATCGACCTCAAGGGCTTCCAGTCCCTCGTCGACGCCATGGGCGGGGTCGAGGTCGACGTGCCGCGGCGCATCCCGGTCGGCGGCGGCAAGAGCCAGTCGACCGGGCGGCAGCTGCCCATCTACGACTACATCGAGCCGGGCAAGCAGCGGCTCAACGGGTACAAGGCGCTCTGGTTCTCGCGCTCAAGGCAGGGCTCGGACGACTACGACCGCATGGGCCGCCAGCGCTGCATGGTGACCGCGCTGCTCGACCAGGCCAACCCGGTGAGGCTGCTCGCGAAGTACCCGGCGCTCGCGAAGGTCGCGAAGACCAACATCCAGACCGGGATCCGCAGCCAGGACCTCGGCGCGTGGGTGACCCTGGTGCAGCGGGTGCAGAAGGCCAGGATCCGGTCGCTGCCGCTGACCAACAAGGTCATCAGCACCGTTGACCCCGACTTCGACCAGATCCACGCACTGGTGCAGAAGGCGATCGACCCGCCGGCCGCGACGCCCAAGCCCACCCCCACGCCCGGCGCGACCTCGAAGCCAGCCACCACCGGCACCGCGCAGGAGTCGTCCGCGGTCTGCTGAGCTACTCCCGCAACGCTTTCGTGGACAGCGTGGTGACGTCGAGTGCGCCCTCGGCGTACGAGCGGCGGATGACCTTCTTGTCGAACTTGCCGACGCTGGTCTTGGGCACCTCGGGCACGAACGCCCACCGCTCGGGCACCTGCCAGCGCGCCACGTGGTCGGCGAGGTAGTCGCGCAGCTCCTCGACGGTGAGGTCCTCCCCCTCCATGACGACGACGGTCGCGAGCGGGCGCTCGCCCCAGCGCTCGTCCGGCACGCCGACCACGCTCGCCTCCTTGACCCGCGGGTGGCCCATGAGCGCGTTCTCGAGGTCGACCGAGCTGATCCACTCGCCGCCGGACTTGATGACGTCCTTCGCGCGGTCGGTCAGGCGCAGGAACCCGTCGGGCGTGAGGCTGCCGACGTCCCCGGTGCGCAGCCAGCCGTCGTCGAACTTGTCCGGGTCGTCGTCGAGGTAGTACGACCCGGTGATCCACGGGCCGCGCACCTCGAGCTCGCCGACGGACTCGCCGTCCCAGGGCATCACGCTGCCGTCGGGGCCGAGCAGCCGGCCGTCGACGAGCGCGGCGAGGCGACCCTGGATCTGACGGAAGGCCCACGCGTCCTCCCCCTCGGTGCCGGCCGGCGGGACGGCGACGGTGCCGAGCGGTGACATCTCCGTCATGCCCCAGGCGTGCAGCACCCGGATGCCGTGGCGTTCCTCGAAGTCGCGCATCAGCGACGGCGGGCACGCCGAGCCGCCGACGATGACCTCGCGCATCGAGGACGTGTCGACCTCGGGGTGGGCGTCGAGGTGGCGCAGCAGGTCGCCCCAGATGGTGGGCACGGCGGCTCCGCCGGTGCACCGCTCCGCCGAGATCATGGCGGCCAGCGGCTCGGCCTGCAGGAAACGGTCGGGCATGACCATGGTGGCGCCCGCCAGCAGCGCGGCGTACGGCATGCCCCAGGCGTTGGCGTGGAACATCGGCACGACGGCGAGCAACCGGTCGCCCTGCCTGATGCCGAGCGCGCTCGGCATGCACAGCTGCATGGCGTGCAGGTAGTTCGAGCGGTGGCTGTAGACGACGCCCCTGGGGTTGCCCGTCGTGCCGGAGGTGTAGCACATGGACGACGCGAGGTCCTCGTCGAGCACCGGCCAGGTGAACTCGTCGGACTGCGCGTCGAGCAGCGTGCGGTAGTCGTGCACCGACCGGCCGTCGGCAGCCAACGCGGCGCGGACCTCTTCGGGCACTGGGCCGTTGACGACCACGTGCCGCACGCTCGACAGGTGCGGCAGCAGCCGGGCGAACGGCGCCGCGAGGGAGTTGTCGACCACGACCACCTCGTCCGCGGCGTGGTTGGCGACGTAGATGATCTGCTCGGGGAACAGCCGGATGTTGAGGGCGTGCAGCACCGCGCCCACCGCAGGCACCGTCAGGTACAGCTCGAGGTGCTCCTCGTTGTTCCACATGAACGTCGCGACGCGCTGGTCGCCGTCGACCCCCAGCGAGCGCAGGGCGTTCGCGAGCCGCTTGCAGTCACGCCCCATCTCGCCGTACGTCGAGCGGCGCGGGCCGTCCGGCGTCCAGGTGACGACCTCGGAGGACGCGTGAACCCGGGTGCCGTAGTCGAGGATCGCCGAGATCAGGAGCGGCGTCGGCTGCATCGTGCTCTGCATGGGCCGACTGTGCCAGAGCGCACGAGGCGTGACGAGGGTTTCTCCGGCGCATGACGATCACGTTTCGCAGCAACCACCGGTCCGCCACCGCCCGGTGGACCGGATGGGAGCATGGGCCCATGCCACCCCGCCTCCGCAGCCGCTGGCTCATGGCTCTGGTCGCCGTCGTCGTCGTCGCTGCGCTCGCCGTGGGCGGGGTGTCGCTGCGCCGCTGGCAGGTCGACCAGGCCGCCGCCCGCAGCGACCGCTCGGCCCGTGCCGCGGCCACCGAGCTGGCCCAGGCGTGGCAGGCCGACCGGCTCACCGTCGTGCCGTACGCCGGGGCGACGGGCGTGGAGGTCGCCGCCGCGTACGCCGCGCTCGTGAAGGGGCTCGCCGGCGCTCGACCAGCGGTGCGGGTGGCCTCGGTGACCCGCACCGGGACGCTGGCGGATGCCGTCCTCGCGGTGAGCTGGACGCTGCCCGGCGGCGGCACCTGGGCCTACCAGCGGCCGGTGCGCCTGACCGAGCGCCGCAGCACCTGGTCGGTGCAGGCCAGCAGCCCGCAGGCCGGGCAGAGCCTGTTCGCGCCCGTGGCCGCGACCTCGCGGCTGCGTCTCGACCGTGCCGCCCCCGACCGCGGCGACGTCCTGGCGGCCGACGGCACCCCCATCGTCACCGAGCGGCCGGTCGTCGACGTCGGCGTGCAGCCGTCGCGCATGAAGGGCTCCGCCAGCGCGCTCGCCGGTCAGCTGTCGGCCCTGCTCGACGTCGACCGCGTCGCGCTCACCGCCAAGATCACCAGCGCTGGGCCTGACGCCTTCGTCGACGTGATCACGTTGCGGCGCAACGCCTACGAGCCGCTGCGCGCCCGCCTGCGGCCGCTGCCAGGGGTCGTGTTCCGCGAGCGCGACCAGGCCATCGCGCCGACCCCCGAGTTCGCCCGCGCGCTGCTCGGCTCGGTCGGGCCCGTGACCGGCGACATCGTCTCCGAGGCTGGGGGCCGCTACACCCCGGGCGACCTCGCCGGGATCTCGGGGCTGCAGCGCCGCTACGACGAGCGGCTCGGCGGGCTGTCGGGGACGTCGGTGGTCGAGGCCACCGCCGATGGCGCGACCAAGGTGCTGACGACGAGGCCGGGCACGCCCGGCAAGCCCATCACGGTGTCGCTCGAGGCGAAGGTGCAGCAGGCGGCCGACGCAGCCCTCGCCGGCATCGACGGCGAGGCGGCCCTGGTTGCCGTCGACGTGCCGACAGGGCGGGTGCTCGCCGTCGCCAACAACCCGGCGTCCGGGCTGAACCGCGCGATGGTCGGCCAGTACCCGCCGGGGTCGACGTTCAAGGTGGTCAGCAGCTACGCGCTGCTGGGCGACGGGCTGCGCGACACCGACCCGGTGCCGTGCCCGCCGACCGCGACGGTCGAGGGCCGGGCGTTCAAGAACTACGAGAGCGAGGAGTTCGGGACGGTCCCGTTCCGCACCGACTTCGCGCAGTCGTGCAACACCGCCTTCGTCGGGCTCTCGTCGCGGCTGTCGGACGACGACCTCACCACCGCCGCACGGGCGCTGGGCATCGGCCAGACGTGGTCGCTCGGCGCCCCGGCGTACGCGGGCGACGTGCCCACGACGACCTCGGCGGTCGACAAGGCGGCGGCCACCTTCGGCCAGGGCCGGGTGCTGGTGTCGCCGCTCGCCGTCACGGTGGCCACCGCCTCGGTCGCCCGCGGCAGCTACCTCCCGCCGTCGCTGGTGCTCGACCCCGCCCCTGCCCCACCCGCCGCCGCGGTGCCGCTCGGCGCGCAGGTCGGGACGCTGCGCTCGCTCATGCGCCAGGTGGTGCTCACCGGCACCGGGCAGTCGCTGAAGGGCGTTCCGGGCGGCCCGGTGAGCGCGAAGACCGGCACCGCGGAGTTCGGCACCGCGTCCCCGCCGCAGACGCACGCCTGGATCACCGGCTGGCAGGGCGACCTCGCCTTCACCGTTTTCGTCGGCACCGGCAAGAGCGGCGGCACCGTCGCCGGCCCCGTCGCCGCCCGCTTCCTCACGGCGGTCAACGCCCCCTGACCCACCCCGCCGTGATCAGGCAATCGCGGCCCACTCGCGACTCGGCCCGGCCGACCGCCCCCGATCCGCCGTGATCAGGCAATCCCAGCCCGGCTGCGACCCGGGCCGACTCCTCCACCCCCGTGATCATGCGATCCCGGCCCGGCCACCCTTGCTCGACGAGCCGCTGCGGGCGAGCCGCGCACCGGGCCGCAGTCAGTAACGCGCGTCGTCCAGGGTTGCTCATGCCGAACCGCGGCTCGCGGCCTTCGCGGAAGGCGCACGGGCCGGAGTCGTGAACACGAGCGGCGGTGAGCGGGTGCGGGCCGGGATTGCATGATCACGACGGGTGTGGCGGCGGTCCGGGATTGCATGATCGCGACGGGTGTGGCGGCGGTCCGGGATTGCATGATCACGGCGACTGGGGCGATCGTCAGGCCACGCCCGCTGGCCCCGCCGCGAGCTCGCGCGCCGCGGGGCCGTCAGGCGCCGCGGGGCCGTCAGGCGCCGCGGGGGCCGTCAAGCGCCGCGGGGGGTCTCGACGTCGACCATCGCGTCGGCGTCCTGGCGCATCGCGAGCTTGAGCCCGGCGAGGCCAGCGGCGAGGTCGTGCAGGCTCTCGTCGTCGATCTCGGCGAGCACCGGCACGATGCCCGCGATCGCGGTCGCGCGCTGCTGCTGCAGCACCGCGCAGCCCTCGGGGCTGATGCGGATCACCGAGACGCGCGCGTCGCGGAGCCCGCTCGTGCGGACCACCCAGCCGCGTTCGGCCAGGCGCCGGACCAGCGCCGTAGCCGTCGGCTGCGAGACGTTCTCTGCGGCGGCAAGCTCGCTGACGCTCAGTGGCCCGCGCTCGTCGAGCTGGGCGAGGGTGCGCCACAGGGCCGCCGGCACCTGCGGGCAGGCGTGGCGTGCCGCCATGCGCGTGAACCGGGCACTGGTGACCAACAGCTCGACCGCGAGCTGGTGCAGGTCAGGTCTCAACGTCTTCCGCCTTCCGTGCGCCCCGCGAGGCCGCGGACCGTCGAGCTGTTCAACGAGGTGGCTGGCCGCGAGGTTCCGAACCGCGCCAGCGACGAGGCGAGCGGTGGTGGTACGTCACGGCTCTGCTTCATACTCGAGATTCCCCGCGGACGCTCTCCGCGCAGCCACGGTTCACCACTGGAGCCGTCCTCGGCGCACGTCGTCCGCTCGACAGCCTCGCTCTCCAGACAGGACCTCTCCCGTGGCTGAGCCCACCGACTCCGTGCTGAGATCTGCGCTGGCCGAGCTCGACTCGATCGTCCTCCACGCCCATGACATTTCGGTCACGCTCGGGGAAGTCGCCGCGGTGGCCGCCGACACGATCCCCGGTGTCGAAGCGGTCTCCATCACCCTCGCTGACCGCGGCGTCCTGCGCACCGCGGCATCCACCGGCGCGCTCGCCCGGCACCTGGACGAGCGACAGTACGAGCTGGGCCACGGTCCCTGCCTGGAGTCGATCCAGCGCGGGCACGTCACGCTCATGCCGGACGCCGGCGCCGAGCCCCGCTGGCCGGCGTACCTCAGTCTCGCCCGCGAACGGGGCCTCGGCAGCCAGCTGTGCGTACCGCTGCGGCTGAGCTCGAGCGCCCTGACCGACGAACGCGCGCGCGGCGCCCTCAACGGCTACTCCACCCGCCCGGGTGCGCTCTCTCGCGCCGTTGAGGTCGCGGAGGTCTTCGCCCGTTACGCGGCGGTGTGCCTGCACAGCGCACAGCGCCCGCAGGCCCGCGCCGACGTCACGCGCGACCTGCTGGCGGCGCTGTCGACCACCGCCGTGGTCGCGCAGGCGAAGGGCATCCTGATGGCGGTCTACGGCGGGTCACCGGAGCAGGCTTCCGAACGGCTCGAGCAGGAGGCCGCACGTCGTCGGGCGGGCATCCACCAGGTCGCGCAGCAGATCGTCGACACCCGCGGCAACCCTGACGGCCTGACCCTCCCCTGACGAGCCTGGCCCTCACGGGGCCGGCTCGAGGTAGCGCGTCCACAGGTGCATCAGGGCCGTGCTCCGGTACGGCGACCAGCCGGCCGCCCGCGTGGCCGCGGCTCGCGGTGAGCCGTCGGCGCCGTGAGCCTCGAGCACCCGGCGCACCGCGAGGTCGGAGGCGAGGAAGACGTCAGGATCGGCGCGGCAGCGCAGCCGGGCGTAGTCGGCGGTCCACGGGCCGACTCCCGGCAGCGCGAGCAGGTCGTCGTGGTCGGGCAGCCCGCCGCGATCTGCCACAGCGCGGGCGCACGCGACCACCGTCCGGGCGCGCGCCCGCGTGAGCGGCAGCGCGAGTGGGTCGGCCGCGGCGAGCGCGCCCATCGAGGGGAAGAGCCGGTTGACGCCCGCCACCGGATGCGGCAGCAGCTCGCCCAGCGCTGCCGCCACCCGCCCGAGCACCGCCCGCGCGCCGGCGAGCGAGACCTGCTGGCCGACCACCGTCCGCACCAGCGTCTCGCCGTCGTCCAGGCTGCCGGGGCAGCGCAACCCCGGGCGGCGCGCCACGTCGAGCAGGGGGTCGGCGCCGAGGGCGTGCTCGGCGGCTGACGGGTCTGCGTCGAGCGCGAGCAGCGGCCGGAGCCGGTGGGCGAGCGCCGGAGCCAATGGCACCGCAGTCTCGGCGTGCACCGTCACCGCGACGCCTCCGGGCATCGCCGTCATGGTCACGACGCGCGGGGAGCGCCCGCCACCAGCCGTCACGCTGCGCGCGTAGGTGGTGCCGTCCCACGACTCGACGCCAGGCACCGCGTGGGCCCCGAGGAAGGCGAGCAGCCGGGTGCCGTCGTACGGGCCGAGAGCGGTGAGCAGCGTGGTGGTCACGTCACCACCCTGGTGGACCGGCCTGGTGGGGGCCGGTGCGGGCGCGCAGGACCAGCTGCGGCGGCATGGACTCCCCGGCCGAGGCCGGGTGCGCACTTGTGGCTGCTTGACGGCTCGTGAAGCAGCCACAGGCGCGCACTCGCGTCGGCGGACCCGCCACCGGCCAGCTCTCGAGCTGAAGAGCAGATGGACTGCTGACGGCGTCCACCCAGGGAGGAGTCCTCCTCACGGGGGTTAACGTTCCGCTGCACCCGACAAGAAGCCGCTACAACTCCCGAGGAGCACGCGTGAGCCTGCTTGACCTGTCGGCCGCCGACTTCGGCGTCGTCGGCGAGGCGATGAGCCTGACGGTCGACGAGCTGACTGGGGACGGCGTGCGGCTGGGCTGGACGGTCACGCCGGCGCTGCACCAGCCCGCCGGCATCCTGCACGGGGGCATCCACAGCTGGGTCGTCGAGACCATCGCGAGCCTTGGCGCCCTCGCGTGGCTGGGCGACCGCGGGACGGTCGTCGGCGTCTCGAACGCGACCGACTTCTACCGCGCGGTCACGGCAGGCCGGCTCACGTCGTCCGGGACGCCGGTGCACCGGGGCCGCAGCCAGCAGGTGTGGCAGGTGGAGACGCGCGACGACGCCGACCGGCTGGTCGCCCGCGGCCAGGTGCGGCTGCAGAACCTCGAGCACCGCTGA
>CAXTEJ010000017.1:0-64182 GCA_964243295.1 uncultured Actinomycetales bacterium
GTCACCGTGCCGGTCGAGGGCGCCGACCAGCCGCTCGGCGGTCGCGCGCCGCACGTGCGCGGCCCCCGCGCCGACGTGGCGGCGGTCGGCGTCGGCGTACTCGCCGGCGACGTCGCGCAGCAGCGACCCGTCATGGGTGCCGTAGGCGGGGTCGGTGAGCGCGATGTGCTCGAGCAGCGAGGTCCACCACACCAGGTCGAGCTCGGCGCCCACTGCGTCGGCGCCCACGCCGCGCTCGGCGAGGTCGTTGAGCAGCGGCTCGAGCCCGGCAGCGCGCAGCCGGTCGGCGAGCACGACGGTGTGAGGCACCAGCGGCAGGGACGTCGTCCGCTCGCCCAGCAGCTGCAGCCGCGCCGCCAGGACGTCGAGATCGGCCTCGACGAGGTCGCCGCCTGCCGCGGTGCCCTCCAGGCGCTCGCCCAGCCACGTCAGCGGCTCGGCGACGTCGAGGTAGGCGCGCTCGGTGTCGTCGAGGCCGCTCGGCAGGGCGGGGCGCGAGCCAGGACCGGCGGCCTCCTGCCAGTGCCGCCGCTGCGCGTCGGCGGCGGCCAGCGCCGCGTGCAGGTCGGACGGCGGGGTGCCGGGTCGCAGCCGGGCCCGGGCCTGCCGCCGCAGCCGGTCGCGGTGCCACCAGCCCATGCTCACGTCGTGGTCGGTGCGCCAGCGCCCGGAGGCCGTGGCCGCGACGGCGTCGGGCAGCCAGCCCTCGAAGACCTCGGGCGAGAACACCTCGAGGCTCTCGCGGACGGCGCCGACGAGGGCGAGCGTGCGGCCCCACGAGGCGACCGAGCCACCCGCCGGCATGCCGAGCTCGGTGAGGGTCGCCGCCATGCGCCGGCGCGCCTCGGGCAGCGCCCGCTGGGTCAGCTCGGTGACCGCGGCGAGCGCGTGCTGGGCCTCGTCGGCGCTGACCAGCCGGGCGCCGAACCACGGGTCGTCGTCAGGGCCGGCGCTGAGGGCGCCCAGGCTCGCGGCCTCGCGCAGCTGCTCGCGCAGCCGTCCGAGCGTCGCGACGTCGAGCCGCTCGAGCGCCTCCCCGCGCACCCGCACCCGCGAGCGCGGTGCCGGCCGCAGCGCGGTGAGGTCGACGAGTGCGGCCTGCGCGGCGTAGGCCGTGACGCCCCACGGGCGGCGCACCTCGTGCAGCGCGCGGGCGTGGGCCTGCAGCCGGCTGCGCCGGTCGCCGAGCACGGCCTCGAGCTCGCCGGTGTCGGGCCGGGCGATCTGACCGGCCCGGTCGAGCGTCGTGGCGAGCTCACGGGCGACCCGGCGGCGGCCGACACCGCCGTCGTGCAGGTCGAGCACGAGGTCACCCAGCCCGACCCCCTCGAGCCGGCGCAGCACCGCGTCGATCGCGGCGCGCTTCTCGGCGACGAACAACGTGCGCTTGCCCGCGGCCGACAGCGCGGCGATGACGTTCGCGATGGTCTGCGACTTGCCGGTGCCGGGCGGCCCCTCGACGACCAGGTGCGACCCGGCCATGACGGCAGCCACGACGGCCTCCTGGGCGGAGTCGGCGTCGAGCACCAGGCGGCCACCCGCCTGCTCGACGTCGGCCGCCGAGGCCGGGCGTCGTCCGACCGCCGCGAGGGCCTCCGGGTCGCCCGCGAGCGCGGCGACGACGTCGTGGCCGGCCAGGCCGTCAGCCTGCACCTGGAGGTCCTCGACCATGGGCAGCCGGGCGTAGGAGAAGGTGCCGATGACCAGGCGGGAGTCGATCACCAGACCGGGCAGCGCCGCGCACGCCTCGCGCACCCGGGCCAGCACCGGCGCGGGCTCGAAGCGGTCGTTCTGCATCGCCAGGTCGGCGATGCCGTCGGCGTCCAGCTCGATGCCGTGCTCGGTCGCCAGGTAGTGCACGAGCACCGGGTTGAGCTCGGTCTCGGCGCCGAGGTCGACGTCGAAGTCGTCGGCGGCGGCGCCCCGCGGCCGCAGGGTGCAGGCGCGCAGCAGCACCGGCGCGGCGGGCGGGCGGGCGGCGTCGGGGGCGTTCCAGGTGGCCATGCCGACGGCGAGCCAGCCTGCTGCGATGCCGCGCTCCTCCGCGAGCTCGAGGGTCTTGGCGCGGATCGCGCGCGCCCGGCGCCGGGCATCGGCGAGGGCCGCGGTCTCGCGCACCAGTCCCGACAGCCGGGTCGGCCGGCCGGCGAGCAGCATGGCGAGGCCGCTGGGGTGGGCGTTGGTGAGGTCGAGGGTGCCGACGGCGAGGTCGCGGTAGAACAGCAGCGTGTTGCGGCCACCGAGGTCGACCAGCTCGGCCGACCAGCTGCGCACGGCGGCGGCGACGCGCTGCTCCCGGGTGGCCGGCTGCTCGGCGAGGGGCGGCTGCGCGGCATCGTCCTGCGGGACGTCGGCGGGCTGGCCCGGGGCCGGGACGTCGGGCAGGTCGCTCACGGTCCCAACGTATCGCCCGGCGCCGACACCGACGGCCGCCGACCGGTCGGGCTGGGGTCGACGGGTCGAGGTCGTCCAGCATTGGACGACGGTGCGCACCGCGCAGGGGGGGCAGGCGGTGCGCACCGTCAGGTGAAGCATGGCGGTGCCTGGTTGCGAGGTCAAGCAGATCCGCCGGACACGGCCCATCCGTGCCCCGGCCCACGGCGGTGGCCGGCGCCAGGGACACTGGACGCGTGACCACCGATGACGCTCCGTCGGGCGACCGGCGACCCTCGGACGTGCCGGCGTCGACCGACGTCCTGGTCGTCGGAGCCGGTCCCGCCGGGTCCGCCGCCGCGGCGTGGGCGGCTCGCTCCGGTCTCGACGTCGTGCTGGCCGACCGCGCGACCTTCCCGCGCGACAAGGCCTGCGGCGACGGCCTGACCCCGCGCGCCGTGGCCGAGCTGCGCCACCTCGGCCTCGCCGAGTGGCTGCGCGGGCGCCCGGTCAACTGGGGCCTGCGCGCCGCCGGCTTCGGCCATGAGCTGCTGCTGCCGTGGCCCGGTGGCTCCCTGCCCGCCTTCGGCAGCGCCGTCCCGCGCACCGAGCTCGACGCCGCGGTCCGCGAGGTCGCGCTGCGCGACGGGGCCACCGGCCTGCAGGACGCCCAGGCGGTCGACGTCGAGCGGTCCGGTGACGGCTCGGTGAGCGCCGTGGTGTTCCGGCGCGGCGCCGACCGGTTCACCGTCGGCTGCCGCCGGCTCGTCGTCGCCGACGGCGCGCGCAGCCAGCTCGGGCGGGTGCTCGGCCGCGAGTGGCACCGCGACACCGCGTACGGCGTCGCCGTCCGCGGCTACGTCACCTCGGCCCGCAGCAGCGACCCGTGGATCAGCAGCCACCTCGAGCTGCGGGGGGCGGACGGCGAGCTGCTGTCGGGCTACGGCTGGGTGTTCCCGCTCGGCAGCGGCGAGGTCAACGTGGGCGTGGGGACGCTCGCGACGTCCCGTCGTCCGGCCGAGGTCGCCCTGCGGCCGCTGCTCGACGTCTACGCGGCCCAGCGCCGCGAGGACTGGCGGCTGTCGGGGCCGGTGCGCGCTCCCTGGTCGGCGCTGCTGCCGATGGGCGGGGCCGTGTCGGGAGTCGCCGGGCCCAACTGGGCGCTGGTCGGCGACGCCGCCGGGTGCGTCAACCCGCTCAACGGCGAGGGCATCGACTACGGCCTGGAGACCGGCCGCCTGGTCGCCGAGCTGCTGGCTGTCGGCGACGACCTGGCCACCGCCTGGCCGGCGCGGTTGCGCACCGAGTACGGCCAGGCGTTCTCCGTCGCCCGCCGGCTCGCGGGCCTCATCACCGTGCCGGGCCTGCTGCCGGCGGCCGGACCGGTCGGCATGCGCTCGCGGGCCCTCATGACGTTGGCGCTGCGGCTCATGGGCAACCTCATCACCCCCGAGGACGACGACGCCGTCGCGCGGCTGTGGCGTGCCGCCGGCCGCGTCTCGGCGCTGGCCGACCCCCGACCGCCGTTCTCCGGCGGCCCGGCCGCACCCCGCTCGCGCGCGGGCGCTCGGGCCGGTCGCTGACGGACGCACGACCACGCCGGCGGCTGGTGCCCCAGGCCGGACTTGAACCGGCGACCTACCGCTTAGGAGGCGGTTGCTCTATCCGCTGAGCTACCAGGGCGGGAGGCTCAGCGTATCGGGCAGCGGGCATCACCGGCCGACCAGCGGGTAGGGGGCGGCCATGACGCAGACACCCGAGGGGCAGAACACCGCCGACTTCCAGGCCCAGAACCGCGAGCAGCTGCAGGACCAGGACTCCGAGCCCACCACCATGGCACCCGACGACGCGCGACCGGACCTCGTCGCGCTGAACGACGACAGCGAGGCGCAGGAGCCCGACGGCGCCGACGAGGCCTCGCCCAGCTGACCGACGCGAGCCGACCGGTCGCGCTGACCGACGCGAGCTGACCGACGCGAGCTGACCAGTCGCGCTGCCGACGCGAGCTGACCGACCGAGCTGACCGGGCGCGCTGACCGGCGCGACAGGCTCTCGGTCGGGCGTCGTCCCCCGAGCGGGCAGGTACTGTCGATCTCCCGCGCGGACGACGACGCCGCCCGGCCGACGACGAAGGGGCTACCCGCGGTGCCGGTCGACCGGATGCTGCCCAGCGACGAGGCGCACGACCTCATCGACCTCACGCGTGAGATCGCCGACCGCGAGCTCGCCACGCGGGTGGCGCGCGACGAGCGGGACGAGCGCTTCCCCGTCGAGGTGTTCCGCATCCTGGGCCAGGCCGGTCTGCTGGGCCTGCCGTACGCCGAGGACCTCGGCGGCGGCGGGCAGCCCTACGAGGTCTACCTGCAGGTGCTCGAAGAGCTCGGCTCGCGGTGGGCCGCGGTGGCCGTCGTCGTCAGTGTCCACGGGCTGTCGTGCTACCCGCTCGCCACGCACGGGACGCCGCAGCAGCAGGCTCGCTGGCTGCCCGACATGCTCGGCGGCGATCAGCTCGGCGCCTACAGCCTGTCCGAGCCGCAGGCCGGGTCGGACGCCGCGGCGCTGACCTGCAGGGCCGAGAAGGTCGACGACGGGTGGCGCGTCACCGGCACCAAGGCCTGGATCACCGCGGGCGGCGAGGCCGACTTCTACACGCTGTTCGCCCGCACCGGCTCCGACCCCTCGCGCGGCGTCTCCTGCTTCCTCACTCCTGGCCGGGTCGACGGTCTGTCGTTCGGGCGGCCCGAGGACAAGATGGGGCTCCGGTCGGTGCCCACGACCAGCGCCCACTGGGACGGCGCGGTGCTCGAGCACGACCGGCTCATCGGCGCCGAGGGCCAGGGACTGCCGATCGCGTTCGGGGCGCTCGACTCCGGCCGCCTCGGCATTGCCGCCGTCGCGGTGGGTCTCGCGCAGGGCGCCCTCGACCACGCCGTCGCCTACGCCAAGGACCGGCAGACCTTCGGCAAGCGCATCATCGACCACCAGGGCCTGGGCTTCCTGCTCGCCGACATGGCCGCCGCCGTCGACTCCGCCCGCGCCACCTACCTCGACGCCGCTCGCCGCCGCGACGCCGGGCGGCCCTACAGCCGGCAGGCCAGCGTCGCCAAGCTCGTCGCCACCGACGCCGCCATGAAGGTCACCACCGACGCCGTGCAGGTGCTCGGCGGCTACGGCTACACCCGCGACTTCCCGCTCGAGCGCTTCATGCGCGAGGCGAAGATCATGCAGATCTTCGAAGGCACCAACCAGATCCAGCGGCTGGTCATCAGCCGCCAGCTCGCCAACTGACCCACCCCAACCGACCCTGACCCCCCAACTGACCCACCCCGTGATCATGCGATCGCGGCTCACCCGTCCCTCCAGGAGCGCTCGCATGCAGCTGTCCGGAACTGCCGCCCTCGTCACCGGCGCGGCATCGGGGCTCGGCGCCGCCACGGCCGCCGCCCTGGCCGCGCAGGGCGTCGTCGTCACCGGCCTCGACCTGCCCCAGGCGGTCGAGCGGGCGCAGGCGCTCGACGGTGTCACCCTCGCCGCCGGTGACGTCACCAGCGAGGACGACGTGCGGGCCGTCGTCCAGCAGGCGGGGGGTGGTGCCTCACCGCTGCGGACGGTCGTGAGCTGCGCCGGGATCGTGCGCGGCGCGCGCATCCTCGGCAGGGGCGGCGTGCACGACCTCGAGGTGTTCCGCACCGTGATCCTGGTCAACCTGCTGGGCACCTTCAACGTCATGCGCCTGGCCGCGGAGGCGATCGCGCAGACCGAGCCGGACGCCGAGGGCCAGCGCGGGGTCGTCGTCAACACGGCGTCGGTGGCGGCCTTCGAGGGGCAGATCGGCCAGATCGCCTACTCGGCGTCCAAGGGCGGCGTCGCCGCCATGACGGTGCCGGCCGCGCGCGACCTCGCCCAGCACGGCATCCGCGTCAACACGATCGCTCCCGGCATCGTGGACACCCCGATGATGGGCCAGATCGACGCGGACTACCGCGCGGGCCTCGCGGCCGGCGTCCCCTTCCCCCAGCGGCTCGGGCGCCCCGACGAGTACGCCCAGCTCGTCGTCATGATCGCGCAGCACGACTACCTCAACGGCGAGACGATCCGCATGGACGGCGCCCTGCGCATGGCGCCGCGCTGACACGCCCCGGCGCCTCGCGCCCCGCGCCGCACGACCCGGTGCTGACGCGCCCCGACGCCACATGACCCGCGCGTGACCCGACGCCGTCACACGACGAGCGCATGCTGGCGACGGATCGCGCCGTACGTCGGGCAGGCTACGCAGCCGCGTCGAGGAACTCGGCCCACTGCGGGTCGACGCCGTCGACGCCGCGCAGCACCCACGTCGGGCCCACCGGGGCGAACGGGCGCACGCGCAGCCGCCAACCCATCTCGGCCGGCGTCCGGTCGCCCTTGACGCCGTTGCACCGCAGGCAGCACGCGACGAGGTTGAGCCAGGTGTCGGTGCCGCCACGTGAGCGCGGCATCACGTGGTCGACCGTGGCAGCGGCACCGCCGCAGTAGGCGCAGCGGTGCCCGTCACGGCGCAGCACCCCACGGCGGCTGACGGCGACGGTGTGGCGCCGCGGCGCGCGCACGTAGCGCGTGAGCAGGATGACCGACGGCGTGCCCAGGTCGAGCTCGGCGCTGCGCAGCGGCGTGCCTGACTCGGCCAGCACGGTCGCCTTGTGCGCGAGCACCAGGACCACAGCGCGCTTGAACGACACGACCGACAGCGGCTCGTAGCCGGCATTGAGAACGAGCGTCCGCACGCGGCGGCCCCTCTCTCGCCGGGGTGCCCTGCTGGCGTGCGGGACACCACGACGTCCTGGCCCGCCCGGTGTGGCGGGTCGGTGCCAGCGTAGGTCGCCTGCGGCGGCGCGTCATCCGTTATCGCCTCATCGCGGCCGCGTCGTCGGCGCTGGACGTCGGACTGCCGTCAGCCGACGCGGCCGTAGGTCGCCGACGAGGAGTAGACCGCCCGCAACGAGACCGACAACCCTGACCGCGGCGAGTCGATCATCATGCCGTTGCCGGCGTAGATGCCCACGTGCCCCGGCATGAACACCAGGTCGCCGGCCACCGCCTCCGAGCGCGGGATGCGCCGGGTGGCCCCGCGCTGCGCGCCCGACGTGCGGGGCAGGTCGTAGCCGAGCCTGGCCATGACGTACGACGTGAACCCCGAGCAGTCGAACCCCGCCGGCGTGGTGCCGCCGAAGCGGTACGGGGTGCCCTCGTAGCGGCTGGCGATCGCCATGACCCCGGCACCGAAGGACGCCGAGCCCGGGCCGTCGCCGGCCGTGGACTCCGCATCGGTGGGGGGCTGCCCCGCGTCGCCGGTCGGGCCGCTCGAGCTGTCGTCGTCGCTGCTCCTGGTCCTCCTGCTGCCCGCGCGGTCACTGCTCGCCCGGTCACTGCTCGCCCGGTCACTGCTCGCCCGGTCACTGCTCGCGTCGCCCCGCGACCGCTTGCCTGCGCCGGCCGGGCTGTCCGGGCTGTCCGAGCTGGTCGCATCGCGGGCCGTGCCGTCCGAGGCGTCGGCGCGGTCGTCACGGGTCGTGGACCGGCTGGTGCGCTGGGCAGGGCGAGCCGGGGTGCCGACCACCGGGACCACGGCCGTGACCCCGACGAAGCCCAGCTGGCCGAGCTGGCCCCGGGCGATCAGCTGCACCCGCGAGCCGATCAGCAGCGGCTGCGCGGTCAGGGTCGGGCCCTCGGCGGCGACGCTCGTGCGACCCGTGTCCGCGACCGGCGCCGGGACGGCGGCCGGCTGGGCGGTGAGGCGGGCAGCGGGCTCGGACGCCGGCACCAGACCGAGGGCGGTGGTGCGACCGCTGGGGCGCGAGCCGGGGCTCGCCGCGGACGGCTGCAGGCCGACGGTCGCGACCATGCCGCTGCAGGCGACCACCAGGGCGCCGGCCTTGACTACCGGGCGCGCGCGACCTCGGCGCTCGCCGGTGGTGTGGGCGGGGGCAGGGCTCGACGCGGCGGCGCGGTGCCGCCCGGGTGCGCGTGTGGGCACGCTGGGCCTCTCCGACGCCTTCGAGGTGAGCTGTCGGGTTCGGGTCGAGAGTGACCCGGTCGCGCCGGTGGCCTCGTCGCCATCCGGTGCGGCTTCACCCCAAGGGCGTCGACCGTGGTCGACCGCCCGCCGTGCGTGGGTCCCCCGCCTCTGCCATGCGGATGGTGCCGTCCCTGGGCGCGGTGGCAGAGCTCGGCGTCCGCACAGGGAACCCCCGACGTCCGCCGGGAGCGCGAACACCGTACTGCGGCACTCGCGGCCGCGGAACCCGCCGCACCGCTCGCTGGCGACTCGTTGACAACGCGTGCCACAGCGCCCCCAGCAGCCCCGGCAGGATCAGTCCGAAACGGCCACGAAGACGTGGTCGGCGGTCTGCACGTCGAGGCGCACGTCGTCGTCGCCGTGCCGCACGAGCACGGCCCCGGCCACCCGCCGCACCGGCACCTGCGAGCCGGGGCGCAGTCCGGCGCCCTCGAGCTCGGCGAGCACCTCGGGGTCGCCCTGCGCGGGCTCGCCGATGCGGCGCACGGTGACGAGCTGCTCGCTGGAGCCCGCGACGTCGGTGAGGGTGCGCAGGCCGGTGAGGAACTGCTCGTGGTCACCGGTCTCGCCGAGCTCGTCCAGGCCCGGGATGGGGTTGCCGTACGGCGACTCGGTCGGGTGGTCGAGCAGCTCGAGCAGCCGTCGCTCGACCCGCTCGCTCATCACGTGCTCCCAGCGGCACGCCTCGTCGTGGACGAACTTCCACTCCAGCCCGATGACGTCGATCAGCAGCCGCTCGGCGAGGCGGTGCTTGCGCATCACGCGGGTCGCCTTCGTGCGGCCGTCGTCGGTCAGCTCGAGGTGGCGGTTGCCGCTCACGACCAGCAGCCCGGCGCGCTCCATGCGCGCCACTGTCTGGGAGACGGTGGGGCCGCTCTGGCCGAGCCGCTCGGCGATGCGGGCGCGGAGGGGGACGATCCCCTCCTCCTCCAGCTCGAAGATCGTCCGCAGGTACATCTCGGTGGTGTCGATCAGGTCGGTCACCCGGGCACGGCCCCTCTCAGACTGGAATGCCCCGAGAGTACGCGGGGGCGCAAGGCAGCGCGCCGTGCCAAGGCGGGCGTGACCACCCGGCCCTACCGTCGACTGGTGCCCGACACCCTGCTGTGGCTGCGCCGCGACCTCCGGCTCGACGACCACCCTGCCCTGCACGCCGCCGCAGCGGCGGCCGACGGCGGCCGCGTCGTGCCCGTCTTCGTCTTCGACCCACGGCTGTGGCGGCCGGCCGGCGCACCGCGCCAGGCGTGGCTGCTGCGCTCGCTGCGCGCACTCGACGCGGCGCTGGGCGGCGCGCTCGTCGTCCGCGAGGGCGACCCGACCACGGCGCTGCCCGAGCTGGCCCGGGAGGTGGGCGCCGCGTCGGTGCACGTGACTGCCGACGCCGGCGTCTACGGCCGTCGGCGCGACGACGCCGTCGCCCAGGCCCTCGGCGACCGCCCGCTCGTTCGCACGGGCTCCCCCTACGCCATCGGTCCCGGCACGGTCACCAAGGACGACGGATCCGCCTACCGCGTCTTCACCCCGTTCTTCCGGGCCTGGACGGCGCTCGGCTGCCCGCAGCCGGCCGGCCCCCCGCCGTCCGGCACCCGGTGGGCCATCGGCGTCCCGTCGACACCGATGCCCGACGAGCCCGACCTGGGCGACCTCACCCTGCCGGACGTCGGCGAGCAGGCGGCGCTCGACCGCTGGCACGCGTTCCTCGACGGGCCACTCGCGACCTACGGCGACGACCGCGACCGCCCCGACCTCGAAGGCACCTCGCAGCTGTCGGGCTACCTCAAGTACGGCGAGATCCACCCGCGCACGCTGCTGGCCGACCTGGGCCGGCGCGGCGGCAAGGGTGCCGACGTCTTCCGCAGCGAGCTCGCCTGGCGCGACTTCTACGCCGACGTGCTGTGGCGCGAGCCGCGCAGCGCGCGCGACTACCTGCGACCCGAGTTCGCCCGCATCCGCTACGACGACCCGGGCGAGCGCTTCGAGGCCTGGTGCGAGGGGCGCACGGGCTACCCGTTCGTCGACGCCGGCATGCGCCAGCTCAAGGCTGTCGGCTGGATGCACAACCGGGTGCGGATGGTCGTGGCGAGCTTCCTCGTCAAGGACCTGCACGTGGAGTGGCAGCACGGTGCGCGGTACTTCATGCAGGGCCTGCGCGACGCCGACCTCGCGAGCAACCAGCACGGCTGGCAGTGGGCCGCCGGCAGCGGCACCGACGCGGCGCCGTTCTTCCGCGTGTTCAACCCGGTGACGCAGGGCACCAAGTTCGACCCCGACGGCTCCTACGTGCGGCGCTACGTCCCCGAGCTCGCCCACCTCCCAGGCGTTGCGGCACACCAGCCCTGGGACCACCCGCTGGGCTACGAGCACGGCTACCCCCACCGCCTCGTCGACCACGCCGCCGAGCGACTCGAGGCGCTCGCGCGCTTCGGCGAGATCCGCGCCAGCTAGGACCGTCGCGGCGCATCGCCTTCCGCACCCCTGCTGGGGTTGATCACGAGCGACGCCGTACCCCCTGCGCGGCAGCGCAGGGGGTACGGCGTCAGTCACCTGTCGTGTCAGCGCAGGCTGTTCGGGAGCGCCGGGACCGGTGCGGGCGCGGGCTTGCCGTAGTCCTTGGGCATCGCCTGCAGCCGCGACCACGGGAACCCGCCCATGATGGCGTAGCTCGGGGTGCCGGCCATGAGCGTCGGCCACGGGTTGACGCCGGTGAACTTCTCGACCGCCGTGCCGCCCTCGGCCGAGACGCCGACGGTGCCGGCGCGGTCGGTGACGATGAAGCCGTAGGTCTGCGCGGCCTTGGCGATCATCCTGGCGATGGGGTGCATCGGCAGGGCGTCGACGTTCAGCGTGGGGTCGAGCCGGAACCGGGTGCCCTCGGGGATGGCGTCGGCCGCGAGGTCGTCGCCGTCCGATCGCTGCGCCGGGTAGCTGATGTTGGTGTAGTGCGCGGCCCGCAGGACGGCGAGGCTGACGGCGTGGTTGATCGAGCCGGCCTGCACGTCCTTGATGTTGACCATGCCGCCCTCACCCGCGATGCCGGTGGCCGTGGTGCCCCACCCGCCGCTGAAGATGCCGGTGCTCTGCGAGACCGCGTCGAGCCGGCCGCCCCAGCAGGCGTGCCACCCGTCGGCCTGGCGGTTGAACTTCCAGAACGTCCACAGCGTGTCGGACGACGGCTGCAGGATCGAGATGGAGGCGTCGGTCCCGGCCGACCCGACGGCCTCTGCGGGCACGGGCACCGACACGAACTGGCCGCCCGCGCCGAACAGGCCACGCGGCACGTAGCCCTTGCGCTGGCAGTCGTCGAACTTGAGGTCGACGCGCTGCTGGCCCGCACCGACGGTCCAGACGTTGCCTGAGTACTGCCACACGTTGAACGCGGTGCTCCCGCCGTAGAGGGAGTTGACCTGACCGGTCAGGTTCGCCACGAGCGCCGTCGAGTTCGCGGCGAGCGGAGCCGTCCGGATGTTGGTCTGCCACACGCTCGCCGGGCCGAACTCACCGCCGCGCACGGACGCCGGGTTGATGGTCATGGGGCTGCCGAAGATCTGCTGCGGCGTGAGCGGCGTGGGCGTGGGGCTCGGCGTCACCGTCGGCGTGGGCGTCACGGTCACCGTCGGCGTCGGCGTCACGGTCGGCGTCGGCGTCACGGTCGGCGTCGGCGTCACGGTCGGCGTCGGCGTCACGGTCACCGTCGGCGTCGGCGTCGGCGTCGGCGTCGGCGTCGGCGTCGGCGTCACGGTCGGCGGGGGCGTGGACGTCGGCGCCTGGGCGGTGGTCTGGCCGGTGCGCTGGGTGGGCTCCGGGGCCGCGACGGCCTCGACGACCAGGCTCGACGCCCGGCCGCTGTTGACGGTCGCGGGCAGCTGCAGGGTCAGGGCACCGTCGGTGACGGTGGTGGTGAAGCTGGCGCGCCAGGCGCGGTTAGCGCCGACCTCCTTGACCAGGTCGATGCCGGGCAGCACGGTGACGCCCTCGCTGACGACGCTGAACACCCGCTGGCCGGTGCGGGAGAACGCCATCTCGGTCTCGTTCAGGCTGACCCGGTAGGTGCCCTTGGCGGGCACGGGGATGCTGTAGCCCTTGACGCCCCAGCGCTCCGGGCGGAACAGCCCCTGCTCGTCGGTGCCGGCGATGGTGTTGGTGCCGGTCCACGTGGTGCCGCCGTCGGCGTAGCGGGTGTCGGGCGACCACAGCGTGCCCGTGCTGTCGACAACGGGCCTCGTGCCGGCCACGACGCGGGCCACGACGGCGGTCGGCGCCACGGGCTCGACCACCAGGCTGCTGACCTTGGCGTAGTTGGCGCTCGGCGAGAAGCCGAGGTTCAGCTCGCCGTCCGTCACCGTGGTGACGAAGGTGACGCTGAAGGCGGCGCGAGCCCCGACGCTGCGCACCAGGTCGACGTCGGTCACGGCGCGGGCGCCCTCGGCGTCCACCGAGAACACGCGCTGACCGGCTCGGGTGAAGCTGACCTCGGCCGCGTTGAGCGTCACGCGGTAGCTGCCCCGGGCGGCCACGGGGATGGTGTAGCCGCGCACGTTGTAGCGCTCGGGAAGGAACAGCGCGGGGTTCGTGGTGCCGCTGACGGCGCCCGTGGCGACCCAGGCGGTGCCGCCGTCGGCGAACTTCGCGTCCGGCGACCAGATGGCCCCCGTGGCGTCGACGACCGGCGTGGCCGAGGCGATCAGGCGCGTGGCGGCGACCGGCGTCACGGCGGCCGAGGCGACGGGCGGGACGGCGGCCTGCGCCGTGGCGGCCTGCGTCGCGGGGACGGCCCCGAGCGTGAGGGCGACGAGCATCCCCAGCGCGGTCCGGCGGCGGCGCGGTGCGCGGCAGGACAGGGTGGTCGGTGAGGTCCGGCTGGTCATCGGGGTTGCTCCTCGTGAGGCCGCGCCGCCGGCGGTGGACCGGGTCGCGGTGCTGGGTGGTGCTGGGGGCCTTGAGTCGCGGTGACCGGCTGCAGGCGGTCGCCACGTGGTGACCTTCAAGGCATCGGAGCGCTCAGATCCGGGCTCGACGCGCCGAACAGGTAGGCGTGTGGTGACCGCGCGGTGGCGTCAAGGCGCCGTACGGGCGACCCGCCTGCGCGGGCGGCCCATCGACCGACGGCGCGTCGACGGTGCGTGTCGAGGCCCGCGACCCAGCGGTCGACCGGCCGCCACATGCCGACGCGGCAGCCGACCCGCGGGCACAATGCACCTGGCGCCGCGCGGCCGGGCCCGGGCGCACCGGCGCTCGCGGTCGTGCGACAGCTGGATCACCGGCAATCCGCCGGGGCCTTCGCCGCGAACACGTGGGGAGATCACCACCGTGAACCGTCTGTCGAAGGGAGCCCTCGTGTCCGCCGCCGAGCGACGCCTCGGTCTGGTGACCGACCACACGCCGGCCGCCGAACGGACGCTGGACGACCTGGTGACCGCCGTCTCCCGAGGTGACGAGCTCGCGTTCGAGCTGCTCTTCGACCGCATCGGCGGCGCCGTGCTCGGCATGGTGCGGCGCGTGCTGCGCGACCCGGCGCAGTCCGAGGAGGTCGCCCAGGAGGTGCTGCTCGAGGTGTGGCGCACGTCGACGCGCTTCGAGCCGTCCCGGGGCAGCGCGGGCTCGTGGATCATGACGATGGCGCACGCCCGGGCCGTCGACCGCGTGCGATCGGCGCAGGCGTCGGCCGACCGCGACCAGCGGGTGGGGCGGCGCGACATGGGACGGGAGTACGACGAGGTGTCCGAGACCGTCGAGGTGAGGCTCGAGCAGCAGGCGGTCCGCAAGTGCCTCGGTGGCCTGACAGCGCTGCAGCGCGAGTCGGTGCAGCTGGCCTACTACGGCGGCTACACCTACAAGGAGGTCGGCGAGCTGCTCGACGTGCCCCTCGGCACGGTGAAGACGCGACTGCGCGACGGCCTGATCCGGCTGCGTGACTGCCTGGGGGTGACCGCATGACCGCCGACATGCACATGCTGACCGGCGCCTACGCGCTCGATGCGCTGGACGCCGACGAGCGGTCGTCCTTCGAGGCCCACATCGCCTCGTGCGACTCGTGCGCGGAGGAGGTCGGGGGCCTGCGAGCGACAGGGGCCATGCTCGGTCTGGCCGCCGCCGCCCCCCCGGACGCGTCGTTCAAGCGCCGCGTGATGGCGCAGGTGCGCGTCACCCGGCAGCAGACACCGCGCCCCGGCTCCGGGTCGGCGGCCGTCGTGCCGCTGGTGCTGCGGCGGGCGCAGACGACGTCCCGCGTCCTGCTGGCCGTCGCCGCGGCCCTGGTCGTGGTGGCCGGCACCCTCGGCGGCCTGGCGGTGCACGAGCAGCGCCGCGCGACCCAGCTGCAGCAGGCCGCCGCCGCCGTCACCTCGGTGCTGAGCGCGCCCGACGCCCGCGTGATCTCCGGCCGCGGCGACCAGGGCAGCACCGCCCGCGCGGTGCTGTCGCCGTCGCGCCGCAGCGTGGTCTTTGTCGGCCAGACCATGCCGGACGTCGACGCCGACCACGCCCTGCAGCTGTGGGTGCTGGGGAACGGCGACCCGAAGTCGGTGGGCCTGATCGACCCGACCCAGCCGATCGTCGCGCACGGCGTCACGACCGGCCAGAAGCTCGGCGTGACGGTCGAGCCGGCCGGCGGGTCGCCCGCACCCACGACGTCCCCGATCATGCAGATCGACCTCGCCTGACACGTCCCGTTCGCCCGGCGCGAAACGGCGTTGCCTGCCCCCGCGGGTCGACGTACCGTTGGCGCACACGGGAAAGGAGGTGGTCCCAGTCGTGAGTGACTTGTGGACGCGTGAGGTGGCTACCAGCTAGCCGTTGTCAAGGACGGGCTGCCACGCAGACCCGACGGCCACACGGCCGGCGAGTCCCCGGTAGCCACCGCAGCCCACGGGTGTGCCGCTTCTCGTCCAGAGCGGCAGGTTCGCGAGAACCGGCCCGTGGGCTGTTCCACGCCCGGACGCAGATCGGTCGCTACGGCTGCAGCCGCGTGAGCTCCCACGACGCCGCGTCGTCGAGGTCGCCGTCACCGCACCGGGTGAACAGCACCCGGTCGTGCAGCCGCGACGGCTGGCCCACCCACAGCTCGATGCTCTCGGGCCGCACCCGGTAGCCACCCCACCCCTGCGGCAGCGGCACGTCGGACGGCGAGCCGGTGTCGGGCCACCGCTGCTCCTCACGACGCACCGCCTCCTCCAGCGCGGCGCGGCTGGCGACCGGACGCGACTGCTGCGAGGCGGACGACGCCACCTGCGACCCGCGCGGACGCGTGGCGAAGTACGCCGCGGCCTCCGCGCGGTCGACCGGCGTCACCGGGCCACGCACTCTCACCTGGCGCCGCATCGGGTGCCACAGCAGCACGAGGGCGGCGTAGGGCGTGCCCGCCAGCTGCCGGCCCTTGGCGGAGCCGGTGTGCGTGTAGAAGGTCAGACCCGCCGGCGTGAGGTCCTTGAGCAGCACGGTGCGCGCGTCCGGGTGGCCGTGCTCGTCGACGGTGGCGACCACCATCGCGTCGGCCTCCTCCACCCGCTCGTCAGCCGTCGCCTCGCGCCACCACCGCGTCAGCAGCGCCATCGGCGCGGCGTCCAGCTGCTCGGGCAGCGCCTGCGCGACGTACGCACGCCGCACCGTCGGGTCGACCAGCCGCCCGTCGTCGCCCTGGCCCCGACCCCGCGTCGCGTCCTCACTCACGCACCGACCCTAGGCGCCGGGCGTCACGCCCTTGTCGCGACCCCGGCGGGACGGCGAGCGCGGCTGAGGCACACTGGCCAGCGTGACCGCACCGCAGGGGGCAGTGCCGGGCGCGGCGCCGGACGGCGTGCGCCCCGGGCTGGAGGATGTCGTCGCGTTCGACACCCGGATCGCCGAGGCCGACCGCGAGGGCGGGTCGCTGCGCTACCGCGGCGTCGACATCACCGACCTGGTCGGGCACGTGTCGTTCGGCAACGTGTGGGGGCTGCTGGTCGACAACAGCTACGACCCCGGTCTGCCGCCGGCCGAGCCGTTCCGGCTACCGGTGCGCACCGGCGACGTGCGCGTCGACGTCCAGAGCGCCCTCGCGCAGCTCGCGCCGGTGTGGGGCTTTCGCCCGCTGCTCGACATCGACGACGCGACGGCCCGTGACGACCTGTCGCGGGCGTCGGTCATGGCGCTGTCGTTCATCGCGCAGTCCGCCCGCGGGCCGGACCTGCCGATGGTGCCGCAGCGCGAGGTCGACCGGGCGCGCACGGTGGCCGAGCGCTTCCTCACCCGATGGCGCGGCGACCCCGACCCCCGCCACGTCGAGGCGGTCGACGCCTACTGGGTGTCGGCCGCCGAGCACGGCGTCAACCCCTCGACCTTCACCGCCCGTGTCATCGCCTCGACCGGTGCCGACGTCGCCGCGTGCCTGTCCGGCGCGGTCGCCGCGATGAGCGGCCCGCTGCACGGCGGGGCTCCCGCGCGGGTGCTGCACATGATCGAGGACGTCGAGGCCTCCGGGGACGCCGGCGGCTACGTCCGCCGGGCCCTCGACGCCGGCGAGCGGCTGATGGGCTTCGGGCACCGCGTCTACCGCGCCGAGGACCCCCGGGCCCGGGTGCTGCGCGAGACGGCCCGCCGGCTGGGCGCGCCGCGGTTCGAGGTCGCCGAGGCCCTGGAGAAGGCGGCCCTGGCGCAGCTGACCGAGCGGCGGCCCGACCGGGTGCTCGCCACCAACGTCGAGTTCTGGGCAGCCGTCGTGCTCGACCTCGCCGAGGTGCCGACGTCGATGTTCACGTCGATGTTCACCTGCGCGCGCACCGCGGGGTGGTCGGCGCACGTGCTCGAGCAGAAGGCGACCGGGCGGCTGATCCGGCCCTCCGCGCGGTACGTCGGCCCGCCCACCCGTCGTCCGGAAGAGGTGGTGGGGTGGAGCGCTGCCCTCGACCCGGCGCACCCCGACAGGTGAGCGCGCCGACGTCCCGGCTGGGCACGACGGCCTGAGGACCCTGGGAGGATGCGGGGGTGAGCCCCGACCTCCTGGAGATCCCCGCGTCCCTCCTGCCCGCCGACGGGCGCTTCGGCTCGGGCCCCAGCAAGGTGCGGCCCGCCCAGCTGGCGGCGGTCGCGGCCGCGGGCCGGAGCCTGCTGGGCACCTCCCACCGCCAGGCGCCGGTGCGCACCCTGGTCGGTCGCGTGCGCGCCGGGATCAGCGACCTGCTGCAGCTGCCCGACGGCTACGAGCTCGTGCTGGGCAACGGCGGCTCGACGCTGTTCTGGGACGTCGCCACCGTCGCCCTGGTGCGCGAGCGCGCCCAGCACCTGGTGTTCGGCGAGTTCTCGGCGAAGTTCGCGGCCGCGACGCGCGCGGCCCCCTTCCTCGCCGACCCGCACGTGCTCGAGGCGCCGGCGGGCTCGCTGGTCGCCCCCGTCGCCGACCCCGAGGTCGACGTGCACGCCTGGCCCCACAACGAGACCTCCACCGGCGTCATGGCACCGGTCGGGCCGGTGCCCGGCACGCGCCCCGGCTCGGACGGCGGCCCGCTGGTGCTCGTCGATGCGACCTCGGCCGCGGGCGGGCTGCCCGTCGACGTCGGCGCCACCGACGTCTACTACTTCGCCCCGCAGAAGTCGTTCGCCAGCGACGGCGGCCTGTGGTTCGCGGCGATGTCGCCGGCGGCCATCGAGCGCGCCGAGCAGGTGGCGGCGAGCGGCCGGTGGATCCCCGAGTCGCTCAGCCTCACGACGGCCATCACCAACAGCCGCGCCGACCAGACCTACAACACGCCGGCGATCGCCACGCTGGTGATGATGGCCGACCAGCTCGACTGGATGCTCGGCCAGGGCGGCCTGGCGTGGGCTGCCGCCCGCAGCGCCGAGTCGGCCCGGCACCTCTACGGCTGGGCGCAGGACCGGCCGTGGGCGACGCCGTTCGTCGCCGAGCCCGCCCACCGCTCGACGGTCGTCGCCACCATCGACCTGCGCGACGACGTCGACGCCACCCTGGTCGCGACGACGCTGCGCCACAACGGCATCGTCGACACCGAGCCGTACCGCAAGCTGGGCCGCAACCAGCTGCGCATCGCGATGTTCCCCGCGATCGACCCGGACGACGTCCGCGCGCTGACGCGGTGCGTCGACCACGTCGTCGAGCACCTGGCCGCGCGACCGGCCGAGCAGCCGGCCGAGCAGCCGGCCGAGCAGCCCGCCGAGCAGCCGGCTGGGCAGCCGGCCGAGCAGCGCTGAGGTGGCGCGCGACCCGGCCCGCGGCCAGGTGCTGCGGGTGCGTCACGACCAGCTGACGACGGCGGTCTACGCGGTGCCGGCGATGTGGGGCTGGGTGCTCTACTCGCTGTCGCCCAGCATCCCGCTGCTGCGCACCGAGCAGGGCACCTCGCGCGCCGTGGCCGGCCTGCACGGCACCGCGAGCGCCATCGGCGCCATCACCGCGGCAGCGCTCACGGTCGCGGTGATGCGCCGGGTGGGGCGCCGCGGCGGCCTCGTGGGCGGCAGCGTGGTGGCCGCGGTCGGCGTGCTGCTGCTCGCCGTCGCACCCAGCGTGTGGTTCACCGTGCCCGCCACGTTCGTGCTCGGGCTCGGCGGGTCGCTGGCCTTCAACTCGGTCAGCCCGGTGCTGTCCGACCACCACCACGAGGCGGCGGCCGCGGCCATCAGCGAGGCCAACGGCGTCGCCGCCGTCATCGGGATCGTCGCCCCCCTCATGGTCGGCGCGTCCGTGGCACTGGGCCTGACCTGGCGAGGCGCGGTGCTGCTGTCGGTGCCCGTCGCCCTGGTCGCGATCGTGCTCGTGCTGCGGGTGCCCGACTCGCCTGCCCTGCACCCCGACCCGCGCCACGTCACGGGCGACCACGGCCCGCTGCCACGGCGCTTCTGGGTGGCCCTGGTGGTCGTGACCTGCGCGGTCGCCGTCGAGTTCTGCCTGACGTACTGGGCCGGCGACCTGCTGCGCCAGCGCACCGGTGTCGCGGCCGGCACGGCGGCCGCGCTGATCAGCGTGCTGCTGGCGGGCATGGCCGTCGGTCGGCTGTCGGCGGCCCGGCTGACCGCCTGGCTCGGGGTCGAGCGGCTGCTGCTGGCGTCCATCGCCGTGGCGGTGCTGGGTTGGGCGCTGCTGTGGGCAGCCACGTCGGTGCCGGTGGCTGTGCTGGGGCTGCTCGTGGTCGGGCTGGGGGTGGCCCTGCAGTTTCCGCTCGCGCTGGCCCGGCTGCTGCGCGCCAGCGGCGGCCGCACCGACGAGGCTGCCGGCTGGGCGACGTTCGGCGCGGGCTTCGCGAGCGGCTCGGCGCCGTTCGCCCTCGGCGCGGTCTCCGACTCCGTCGGGCCCCACAGCGGTTTCCTGCTCGTGCCCGCGGTGCTCGTGGTGGCCGCGGCCGGCGTCGTGCTCGCCCCGCTGCGCCGGCGGACGACGGCCCGCGCGGCCTGAGCAGGGCCTGCTGTCAGCGGCGGCGCGCGTCGCGACGGCGCACGACCACGACGAGCGCCACGCCGGCGGCAGCGGCGAGACCGAGCAGCGCCAGCCCGAGATCGGGCGGCGCCCAGGCGCGGAGCGCGCTCGCGCTGGTCCCGGACGTCGGCGCCGCAGCGGGGCTCGCGGGCGCTCCCGCGGGCGCGGTCGACGTCGCGCCACCCGCCGTCGCCGAGGGCTGCGTCGGCGCGGGCAGGGCCACCCGCCACAGCGCCTGGTCGGTGCCCTCCGAGCCCACCAGTGCGGCGGCACCGTCCTCGACCACGGCGAGCGTCTCGCCCTGCGGCTGCGGCGGCAGCGTCACGTCCGCGAGCGCCTGCAGCGGCCGGCCCGACACCGGTGGGGCGTAGACGACGGCGCCGTCGTACCCGCGCAGCACCACGCGCCCGTCGGGCAGGGCGGCGCCGTCGGTGACGAGCGACTGGGCGACGGTGCCGACGACGGTCGCCGTCGCCGGCTCGGTGGTCGACCGGCCGGCGACCGCCGCGGCGACCGCGGCCGGTGGCACCTGGTAGACGACGCCGCTGAACAGCCGCTTGCTCACCAGCAGCAGCCGGCCGTCCGGCGTCCAGAGCAGGGCCTCGACGTCGTGCGCGCCGTCGGGGTAGCGCACGCGCAGCGAGACCGGCCTGACGGTGGCCGAGGTCACCGACTGCGGCTCGGTCACCAGGCGCAGCACCACGCTCTCGCGCACCGCCCGGTTGTCGCCGACGTCCCCGATCCACAGCAGCCCGCGCCCGTCGGGCGCCCGGGCGGCCGTCATCGCCTCCCAGTCACGGGCCTGGGTGCTGGCCAGCGTCACCACCGCGAGGGTGCGCCCGGTGGTCGGCGAGACGCCGAAGACGCGTGCCGACGACCCGGAGTCGTCGACGGTCCAGACCAGGTCGCGGTGGGTGGGGCTCGCCACCAGCCCGCTCGACTCGGTGATGCGCGGATCGCCCAGCACGCCGAGGCGCCGCGGAGCCGGCTCGGCGGTCGCGGCCGAGACGGCCGTCGCACCAGGCACGAGCAAGGCCACCGCCGTCAGCGCAGCAGCGCCCCGACGGCGGCTGCGAGCACCAGGGCGACGAGGACGGTGCTGACCACGAGCCGTCGCGCCCGCGGGGTCACCGGGCACGCGCCGAGGGGCCGCAGCCGGATGAGTCCACGCCGGCCACTGTACGCACCGCTCAGGCGGCGACGGCCGCGTCCGCGGCGGCCTCGGTGTCCGCGGGCGCGCGCGGCCGGGTGACCTGCAGGTGCGGGGTCTCGTGCCAGCGGTAGCGGACGGCGACCCGCCGCGAGTGCACCGCCCAGACCACCGCGAGCACGGCGGTGACCAGCGACACGATCCCGCCGAACCCGATGGTCCACCGGGCGCCGAACTGCGAGCCGATCCAGCCGATGATCGGCGCGCCGATGGGCGTGCCGCCCATAAAGATCGCCATGTAGAGGGCCATGACCCGGCCCCGCATCTCGGGGTCGACCGACAGCTGCACGGTGGCGTTGGCGCTCGTCATCAGCGTCAGCGACGACAGGCCGACCGGGACGAGGGCGATCGCGAACAGCGGGTAGGTCGGCATCACGGCGGCGAGGCAGGCGAAGGCCCCGAAGGCGAAGGCGGCGCCGACCACCAGGCGCATCCGCGGGCGCTCGCGGCGGGCTGCCAGCAGCGCGCCGCCGAGCGAGCCGATCGCCATGATCGACCCGAGCAGGCCGTACTCGCTGGGGCCCTTGTCGAACACCGAGGTGGCCATCAGGGCGGTGGTGATCTGGAAGTTCAGGCCGAAGGTGCCGATCATGCCGACGATGCACAGGATGAGGACGATGTCGGGCCGGCGGCGCACGTAGCGCAGGCCGGCGCGCATCTGGCCGCGACCACGGGCGGCCGTCGGCGCCGGCGACAGCTCGCCGGTGCGCATGCGGGTCAGCGAGGCGATCACGGCGAGGAACGACGCCGCGTTGATCAAGAAGACCGGGCCGGTGCCGACCCAGGCGATGAGCAGCCCCGCGACGCCCGGACCGATGATGCGGGCCGCGTTGAACGACGCGCTGTTGAGACCGACGGCGTTGCTGAGGTCGGCGCGGGGCACCATCTCGCTGACGAACGCCTGCCGGGCGGGCGAGTCGACGGCCGCTGCGACGCCCAGCCCGAGGGCCAGCACGAAGACCATCCACAGCCGGACCGCGCCGGTGACGACCAGCAGGCCGAGCAGCAGGCCGATGGCGCCCATGGCGGCCTGCGTCATGATCAGCAGCCGGCGCTTCGGCACGCGGTCGGCCAGCAGCCCCGCGACCGGCGCGAGCAGCAGCATGGGCGCGAACTGCAGGCCCGTCGTGATGCCGAGGGCCACCGAGGAGTGGTCGGTGAGGACCGTCAGCACCAGCCAGTCCTGGGCGACCCGCTGCATCCAGGTGCCGACGTTCGAGACGATCGCCCCGGCCGTCCAGAGCCGGTAGTTGAAGATCCGCATCGCGCGGAACGTCGGGCTCACTGCGCCACCTTCGTCAAGATCACGGCTGCCCGGGCGAGGATCTCGCGCTCGGCGGGGTCGAGCTCGGCGAGCCGGCGCGCGAGCCAGGCGTCGCGGCGCCGGCGGGTCTCGGTGACCTCACGCCTGCCGGTGGGGCTCAGCGACACCAGCACCTGCCGGCCGTCGGTCGGGTGGTCGGTGCGGGCGACGAGCCCGCTGCGCTCGAGCGCGGCCAGCGTGCGCGTCATGGACGGCGGGCTCACCTTCTCGTGGCCCGCGAGCTCGCTGGGGGTCAGCGGCCCGTGACGGTCGAGCACCGCCAGCACCGTGAACTGGCCGGGCGTGATGTCGTCGGTGCTCCGCTCGAGCCGCAGCCGGCGCGAGACGTGCATGACGGCCACCCGCAACTCGGCTGCTATCGAGGACGGCCGGGTGGCCGGAGTGGTTCGCGCAGGCATGGTCCTTAGCATAACTCATTACCTGTGCTAAGGAGATTCGAGCTGGCGCGGTGCGTGTGCCGGGGCGGGCGCCGGGTACCGTCAAACGACGAGACCCGCGGTCAGCGCGGGTCCACGACGACGGGAGACCCCGATGGGCCTGCTCCGAGGTGCGCTCAAGACGAGCCTGGCCATGAAGGCCTTCGACATCATCCGCCGCGAGGCGGCCAAGCCGCAGAACCAGGCGAAGGCCAAGCAGCTGTTCTCCAAGGCCACCAAGCGCGGCCGCTGAGCAGCCGAGCGGCTCGCCGTCAGCGCGAGGCGAGCCGCTCTCGCTCGACGTGCCCGAGGACGGCCGTGGCGACGGCCTCGGGCTGGGTCTCGGGCAGCCAGTGCCCCGCGGGCAGCTCGCGCAGCTCGAACGACGCGTCGACCTGAGCGCCGGTGGCCGCGACCGACGCCGCTGCGAAGAACGGGTCGTGCTCACCGACCAGGAACGACGTCGGCACTCGCACCTGACCGATGGACGTCTCGCCAGGTGCCGGCACGAGCAGGGCGCGGTACCACCCGAGGGCCGCAGACAGCGCCCCCGGCTCACGCATCGCCGCCACGTACCGTTCGGCGTGGTCGGCCGGCAGCCCCGAGCGCCGCAGCAGCTGGCCGAGCACGAAGCCGCCGCCGGCGAGCAGAACCGCCTCCGGCAGGTAGGGCAGCTGGAAGGCGCCCATGTACGCCGACCGCAGCGCCTGCGTCCCGGCGACCACACCCTGGCGCATGGCCGCCGGGTGGGGCGTCGACAGCACCGTGAGCGAGCGCACGCGCGGCTGCTGCGTCGCCGCCAGCGCCCAGGCGACCACCCCGCCCCAGTCGTGGCCCACGACGTGCGCCGACGCCAGCCCCGCGGCGTCCAGCAGCGCCGTGACGTCGGTGACCAGCTCGCTCACCACGTACGACGACCGGCCGGCCGGCCGCGCACCGGGGCTGTAGCCGCGCTGCGTCGGTGCCAGCACGCGGCAGCCGCCGTCGACCAGGCGCTGCGACACGGCGTCGAAGGCGCTGGCGTCCTGCGGGAAACCGTGCAGGCAGACGACGGGCACGCCGACGTCCCCTCCGGTCTCGGGCCCGGTGTCCCGGACGTCGAAGACCAGGCCGGCGCGCTCGTAGTGGTCCACCGCGCCATCGTCGCTCGCGCGTGGCGAGCGCGCGAGCCCGGGTGCCCGGCCGACGCCTCAAGTCGGCGACCGCCGAGCCGATACCCCGAAGGTCGCCCCCCGGATGCGGTCCCACCGCCCACACAAGGACACCCATGACACCCGAGCACACCTCCAGCGCCGCGCCGGCGGTCGCCCTCGACGAGCAGCGCATCCTCGACCTGCAGGGGATCGCCGACGCCGTCGGCCGCGCGCAGTCGGTCATCGAGTTCGACCTCACCGGGCGGGTGCTCGACGCCAACCGGAACTTCCTGGAGCTGACGGGCTACACGCTGCCGGAGATCGTGGGCAAGCACCATCGCATGTTCTGCGACAGCGAGTACACGCAGAGCCGCGAGTACGCCGACTTCTGGGACAACCTCGGTGCCGGCGAGTACCAGGCCGGCGAGTACAAGCGGTACGGCAAGGCTGGGCGCGAGGTGTGGCTGCAGGCCACCTACAACCCGGTCTTCGGTCCCGACGGCAAGCCCATCAAGGTCGTCAAGTTCGCCATCGACATCACGGAAGCGAAGCTGCGCAACGCCGAGGTGCTGGGCAAGATCACCGCGATCGACCGCGCCCAGGCCGTCATCGAGTTCGACCTGAACGGCACGGTGCTGGCAGCCAACCGCAACTTTCTCGACGTCATGGGCTACAACTCCGTCGAGGTCATCGGCAAGCACCACCGGATCTTCTGCGAGCCCGGCTACTCCACCACCGACGACTACGCCGACTTCTGGGCCCGGCTGCGCGCCGGCGTCTACGAGTCCGGGGAGTACCGCCGCTACGGCAAGGGCGGCCGAGAGGTCTGGCTGCAGGCCACCTACAACCCCATCCTCAACGCCGACGGCAACCCGGTGAAGGTCGTCAAGTTCGCCACCGACGTCACGCAGGCCAAGATCACCTCCGCCGAGGTGTCAGGCAAGGTCGACGCCGTCAACCGCACCCAGGCCGTCATCGAGTTCGACCTCGACGGCAACGTGCTGACCGCGAACGAGAACTTCCTGCGGACCATGGGCTACCCGCTGCGCGAGATCATGGGCCAGCACCACAGCCTGTTCTGCACCGAGGACTACAAGCGCTCGGAGTTCTACCGCGACTTCTGGCTTCGGCTGTCGAAGGGCGAGCACATCTCCGGCCGGTTCCACCGCATCGGCAAGTACGGCCGCGACGTCTACATCCAAGCCGCCTACAACCCGATCCTCGACCACAACGGTGAGCCGTTCAAGGTGGTCAAGTACGCCTTCGACGTGACCAGCGAGGTCGAGCGCGAGATGCGCGTCGAGGAGAGCACCCGCAAGATGACGGCGACGGTCCACGACCTGTCGGGGTCCATCGACCTCATCGGCCGCAGCTCCACGGTCGCCACCGACATGGCGCTGGAGACCCACGAGAACGCCGAGCGGGGAGTCGAGGCCCTGCGCGCCTCGCTCGAGGCGATCGCCCTGATCCAGCGGTCCTCCCACTCGATCAGCGAGATCATCCGCGTGATGGCCGAGATCGCCAACCAGACCAACCTGCTCGCCTTCAACGCCGCGATCGAGGCGGCACGCGCCGGCGAGCACGGTGTCGGCTTCTCGGTCGTCGCGGGTGAGGTGCGCAAGCTCGCCGAGCGCTCGGCCGAGGCCGCCCAGCAGATCGGCAAGCTGATCGAGGAGTCCGCCGAGCGGGTAGGCCAGGGCTCGGAGGTGTCCCGCCGCGCCGAGGACGCCTTCGCGCGCATCGTCTCCAGCGCCGCCCGCACCAACGACGCGATCCGCGCCATCGCCGAGTCGACCACCGTCCAGCAGAACGCCTCGTCCAACTTCGCCGACCTGCTGGCCGAGCTGTCCGCGGGTCATGCCGGCTGACGGGCAGGGACCGGTCGTGTCGGACGACGTCTACGGCCTGCTGACCGTCGCCGGCGTCGAGGTCGCGCTGCCCCTGTCCTCGCTGCGGGAGGTCGTGCCCTGCCCCGAGCAGCTCACGCCGCTGCCGACGCGGGCCGTCGGCCTGCTCGGCACGATGGAGGTGCGCGAGCTGGTCGTCCCCGTGCTCGACCTCGCGCCCCGCATGGGATGGGAGACGGTGCGCGGCCGTGACCACGTGGTCGTGGTGCTCAGCGACGGCGTCCGGCTGCTGGGTGTGCTGGCCGACCGGCTGCGCCACGTGCAGCAGGTGCCGGCCGGCCAGCTGCTCGCCGTCCACCAGGACGGCGACGACGTGCTGGTCACCCACACCTTCCGCGACACCGCGAACGGCGGGATCGTCAGCGTGCTCGACGTCTCGGCGATCCTCGCGCTGCCCGACGTGCCGACGATCGACGTGCCCGCCACCGCGCCGGCCGTGGTCGCCGCGGGGACGCCGTCCGCGACCGGCGACGTCGGCGACGGCAGGCGGGGCCTGACGCTGGTGCAGTGCGGCCCCTACGTCCTCGCGTTCGACGTCCACCAGGTCCACACGACGCTGCCCGCGTGCGACGCGACGCCGTCGGTCCTCGACAGCGCCCTGTGCCGCGGCACGATGGCCTACACCGACCGCGAGGTCGCCGTGGTCGACCCGCTCGTCCTGCTCGGCCTGGGCCGGCTGCCGCAGGAGGCCACCGGCCCGGGCCTGGTTCTGCAGCTCGGCGAGGGCTACGTCGTCCTCGCGCTGACCGAGCTGCTCGCCATCGTCGACGTCGGGGACCGCGACATCATGCCGCTGCCGGCCTTCACCGTGCGGCGCCCTGCGCTGTTCGACGGGATCGTCCTGACCCGCGACCTCTCCTCGCTGGTGCTCGACGGCCAGGCCCTGCTCGCCGACGTCGACCTGCTCGCGCTCGCGCACATGAACGTCGCACGGCCCGGTGGCACCGCGGTCGCCGGCCCGTCGGGCGCGTCCGACGCGACCGCCGACGCCCGAGGCGCCCGCGGCGTGGGCGAGCCGCAGCTGCGGTACTCCGTCGGGGTCGACGTCGTCACGCCGCTGCAGCAGGTCGCGGAGATCCTGCCCTTCCCGCAGACCCTCACCGAGACCCACGTCGAGCCGTTCGTGCTCGGCATCATCAGCCACCGCGGTGCCGTCGTGCCGGTCCTGTGCCTGCGCACGCTGCTCGGCCTGCCGCCGTCCGACGACCACGAGGGGCACTGCCTGCTGCTCGTCGGGGTCGACGGCCAGCACGTCGCCTACGTGGTCGACGTCCTGCAGGGCATGGAACCGCTGACCTGGCAGGACGACGACGACCCGGGAGCCGCCGCCGGCGCCTACGCGACGCCGTCCCTGCGCACCAGCCCGCTGGTGCAGGTGCGCGGCGACACCCGGCTGCTGCCGCAGCTCGACCTGGTCGCCGTGACGCGGACGGTGCAGAGCAGCGACGCCTACGAGGTGTCCGACCCCCCCGCCACCTCGGCGCCGGACCCCCTCGACGAGCTCGCCCTCCTCGACGAGGCCCAGGTCTGACCCCTCCGGCGGTGATCTCGCGATCCCGGCCCACCCGCAGCCCTAGGCACGCTCGGTGAGGCCAGCTGCGGTCAGGCAGGCCCGCCCTCGTGATCGGCGAGGACGGCGGCCAGGACGTCGTCGGGCGGCCGGATGTCGCGGGGGCTGGCAGGGCTCTCGCGCCGGGTGAGCAGCGCCTTCCACAGCGCCCAGCCGCGACCGCGGGCCCAGGTGGCGTCGTCCGGGCCGAGGCGGTCACGGAAGGCGGCACGGCCCGCGGGGCCGAGCATCGTGAAGGCGATGACGAGGTCGCACGCGGGGTCGCCGACGCCGCAGGTGCCGAAGTCGATGACGCCGGCCAGCCTGCCGTCGCGCACCAGGAGGTTGCCCGCCGCCACGTCGCCGTGGAACCACACCGGGTCGCGTGCCCACGCCGACGACCGCGCGTCGTCCCAGGCGGCGAGCAGCCGGTCGCGGTCGGCGCTGGCACCGAGGTCGTCGACGCAGCGGCGGGTCTCGGCGTCGTAGTGCTCCAGCGACGCCCCGCGGAAGAAGCTGTGCTCACCGGCGATCGGGCCGTCGGTCGCGTCGACGCGTTGCAGCGCAACGAGGAAGGACGCGAGGTCGCTTGCGAAGGCGGATTCGTCGAGCTGGGCCGTCAGCGCGGGCTCGCCGTCGACCCAGCGGTGGACCGACCACGGGAACGGGTAGCCCTCACCCGGCACGCCGAGCGCGACCGGCTCGGGAACGGGCACCGGCAGCCGCGCGGCGAGCACCGGCAGCCACCGCTGCTCCTTCGCGACCGCGGCGACGTACCCCTCGGCGCTCGGCAGCCGCACGGTCAGCTCGTCGCCGAGCCGGAAGGTGCGGTTGTCGTTGCCCTGCAACGGTACCGGGCGCACGGGAAGGTGCGCGAGGTCGGGCAGCTGGCTGCTCAGCAGCCGGCGCACGAGGTGCTCGTCGATCACCTGCGCAGTGTCGGTCGTCGCACCCGGCGTGACCAACGGGTTTTCAGACCAGCAGCTCCGCAGAGTCCAGGAACGGCCGCGCGACGCGCTCGGCGCCGAGGTCGAGCACGTACAGCCCGGTGCTCACGCGCTCGACGAAACCCCACTCCCACAACGCTTCAACGTCGGCACCCGTCTCGTCGGCCAGCACGCCGGCGTAGCGGCGCAGCAGCTCGGGGGCCCCTGAGGGGTCGAGCAGCAGCCGCCCCGACCAGTCGCGCAGGGCCACGCCGAGGTCGTACTCACGCTGCTCTAAGAACCCGTCGGGGTCGACGAGGGCGAAGCCGGACGCCGCGCCCGCCCGTGGCGGCGACACCGCCAGCGCGTTGCCCGGGTGGGGGTCGCCGTGCACCACCACGCAGGTTGCCGGGTCGAGGGCGGCGGACCGTCGTCCGGCCAGGGTGAGGGCGTGGTCCCGCACCACGCGCGAGCAGGGTGCGTCGTACCGGTCGAACAGCTCGTCGACCATCGCCGCGAGCAGGCTCGCCTTGTCGGTGCTGCCCCGCACCGGCACCGCGAAGCGCTCGGCGCCGTCGGGGTCGCGCGGCTCGACCTGCCAGGCGGCCTGCAGCGTGCGGGCCAGCGACCGCAGCTGCTCGTGCGGCTCGGCCACCGAGCGCTCGAGCGGTGCACCCAGCGACTCGAGCAGCAGGGCGCCGCGGTCGACGTCGCTGTCGAGCAGCCGCACGTAGCCGCGCCCCCGGGCCAGCCGCAGCACCCGCTCCTGCGCCCGGACGTCGGCGCCCGGCGTCGCGACCTTCAGCACCGCCTCGGTGCCGTCCTCGCGCAGCGCGCGGACGACGTACGACGCGGAGCCGCCGGGCACGGGGCGACCGAGCCGCAGCGACCACCGGTCGGCGAGGTCGTCGAGCAGCCCCGGCAGCGACACCTGCCAGGCAACGCCCTCGGCGCCCAGCCGCGACAGCCGCGACCGGGTGAGCGGTTGGAGGCGCACGGGTGCCGGCACCGGGGCAGCCTGCCACGCCACGCCCGCCGTCGCTGCGGCTAGGTTAACGCGATGACGCCCGCCGCCAAGCCCCCTGCGGTCGAGCTCGCGGTCGGTGAGCGCAGCGTGCGCGTCTCGAACCCCGACCGCGTGTACTTCCCGCTCGGCGGCCACACCAAGCTCGACCTGGTGCAGTACTACCTGTCGGTCGGCGACGGCATCGTGCGGGCGCTGCGCGAGCGGCCCTGCATGCTGCACCGGTTTCCCGACGGCGTCACGGGCGAGAAGGTGCACCAGAAGCGGCTCCCGCACGGGGCGCCACCGTGGGTGGAGACGGTCCGGCTGCACTTCCCGCGGTACAACCGGCACGCCGACGAGCTGTGCGTCACCGAGCTCGCGGCGGTGGCGTGGGCGGTGCAGATGTCGACGGTCGAGTTCCACCCCTGGAACTCCCGGCGCGCCGACACCGAGCGCCCCGACGAGTGGCGCATCGACCTGGACCCCATGCCGCAGTGCGACTTCGACACCGTGCGCCGCGTGGCTCGTGTCGCGCAGGAGGTGCTCGACGAGCTGGGCGTCATCGGGTTCCCCAAGACGTCCGGGGGTTCGGGGCTGCACGTCTACGTGCGCGTCCAACCGCTGTGGGGCTTCGCCGACGTCCGCCGTGCCGCTCTCGCGTTCGCGCGGGAGGTCGAGCGCCGGTCGGCCGGGGAGGCGACCACCACGTGGTGGCGCAAGGACCGCGACCCCCGCACGGTGTTCGTCGACTACAACCAGAACGCCCGTGACCACACGATCGCGAGCGCGTACTCGGTGCGCGGCGTCCCCGAGGCCACGGTGTCGACGCCGATCCGCTGGGACGAGATCGACGACGTCCAGCCGCGCGAGCTCACCATCGCCACGGTGCCAGCGCGCTTCGCCCAGCTCGGCGACCTGCACGCCGGCATCGACGACGTCGCCCACTCGCTGGAACCGCTGCTGCAGTGGGCCGAGCGCGACGAGGCCGAGGGCGCGCAGCCGCCACCGTTGGAGGAGTGAGCTACGGGCGGCCGACCTGCACCCGCCACGCCGGGTCGCCGAAGCGCTCGGTCTGGACGGTGAGGGTGAACGGCTCACCGTCACGCGGAACGGTGATGTCGGCATCGCGCAAGGTCGCCGGCGTGAGGTCGAGGCCGGCGCTCGTGGCCGTGTACGTCCAGCTCGCGGCGCCGGTGACCGTCACGCCGTTGACGCGCAGCCGGATCAGCCCCGGCGCCCAGGTCGTCGCCTCGGCGACGAGGTCCGCGTGGTAGGTGATGGTCCGTGAGACGGTCTCGACCGCCGCGGGGCCCGCCTCGATCGTGACCACGCCCCGTCTGGGCGTGCTGCTGCTCTGAGTGAGCGAGCCCGCCGCAGGCGGTGAGACCTGGGCGGGTCGCGGCGGCAGGGGGTACTCGTCGGCCGGGACGGCCTGGTAGAAGCCGACGCGCACGGTGACGTCCGAGGAGTTCGCGTTCCGCGCGCCGGCCGGCGGGTCCGACGAGCCGATCTTCACCGTGACGGTCGCGGGCCGTCCCGGGGTGATGCCGTACCGCTTCCACAGGCGCTCGCCCTCCTCGAAGGGACCGCTACCGCTCCCGCCGCACCCGCCCCACGTCAGCGGCTTCCCGTTGACCTCCGTCACGACGTCGACGACGCCCGTGGTCGAGACCGAGCAGGTCGACGTGGTCATGAGCTCGTAGCTGGTGGGGGTGATGTCGAAGGTCCGCTCGTCGCCGACCTTCGCGGTCAGGGTCGCCTGGCCGATGATCCTGCCCCCACCCGCGTACGTCGGCAGCCCGGTGAGGGCCGGAGCCGCGGGCGGCGCGGCCTGCCGCTCCCCCGGCTGCGCCACGCCGAACGCACCCGCCGCCACGGCGACCGTCAGCACCGCCGAGCCCGTGAGGCGAGCGCGCCGTCGCCGAGCCACCACCCGGCGCACACCGGCGAGTCGCTCGGCGCCGGGGGGCGCGGGCTGGGCCGACTGCGTCAGGGCCTCGCGCAGGTCGTCGGTCGTGGGGCTCATCGGGTGCTCCCGGGCTGGGGGTGGACGGGTGTCGCCGAGCGGGGAGCCGATGATGGCTCGGGCGCGAGACCGGGGTCGACGCGCAGGGTGGCGAGAGCCCGCGCGGTCTGGCTCTTGACCGTGCCGACCGTCGTCCCCATGACCTCGGCAGTCTGTGCCTCGGTGAGGTCGTCGAAGAACCGCAGCACGATGACGGCCCGCTGCCGCCTGGGGAGCTGGGCCACAGCGGCCGCGAGGTCGAGGCGCGTGTCGACGTCCGAGCCGCGGTGCGGCTGCTCGGGCAGCTGCTCGGTGGCGCGCTCGCCGTTCCAGCGCCGGCGCCACCACGAGGCGAACGTGTTCACGAGCACCGTGCGCACGTAGGCGTCGGGGTCGCCCTCGATGCGCCGCCACGAGCTCCATGCCTTGGCCAGCGCGGTCTGCACGAGGTCCTCGGCGAGACCGTGGTCGCGGGTCAGCAGGTAGGCGGTGCGGTGCAGCGCGTCGCCTCGCGCCACCACGTACGCCTCGAAGTCGTCCACGCCCCCGCCCCCCGTCGCTGCCGCAGCCTGTCACCGCATGACCGCCTGGGTGCGCAGGATGGTTGTCGCCGCCTGGCCGCCACAGCGGCTGGCAGAACTGCCGATCGAGCTGGCCGCGCGTGCTGGCGCTGCGGTGGGCGACCGACTTCCGCCCGCCGGTGTGGCGCGCGCCGCCGCGACCCGTTGCGGCCAGGTGCCGCGGTTCGACGAGCCCGACCACCTGAGAGGCCTGCGCTCAGCCGTCAGCGCAGCCCCGCCACACCGGCGGGCAGAGGTGCCGCTCGGGCTGACCGACCGTGCTCAGGCGCGGCTCAGCGCACGACCTCTGCCCGCTGCTGTGGCGGTCCCCGATGGCGCAGCGGTGGCGGCGCCACCTCAGCGCTCCCTGCGGCACGCTCATGGCAGACCCGGTGGCAGCCCCTCGGGCCACGTGATGGTGAGCGAGCTGCGGTGCGCCGGGCCGTGCGTGATCTCCGCCTCGACCGGTTCGATGCCCACCGGCCACCACCGCACCGCGCGGTAGGGGTAGCCGTCCTGCTCGAACGCCTCCCACTGCAGCATCACCGCGTCGCCCGCCCGTGCGGTCCGGTAGCCGGGGACGGCGAGCGTCCCGAAGAAACTCCAGCAGCCGCCCGGCGTCTCGTCGCTGTCCAGGACGCCCCAGCCGAGCTCGTCGTGCCAGACCCGCACCCGCGCCGGGACCGTCATGGCCGCTCAGCTGACGCCGAGCACGTCCTTGAGCGGGTCGATGGCGAAGTACAGGACGAACAGCGCGGACGTCGCCCACAGCAGCGGGTGCACCTGGCCGGCCTTGCCGCGTGCGAGCTTGATGACGACGTAGGAGACGAAGCCCGCGCCGATGCCGGCGGTGATCGAGTACGTGAACGGCATCAGCACGATGGTCAGGAACGCCGGGATCGCGACCTCGAGGTCGTCCCAGTCCACGCCGCGCACCTGCTGCATCATCAAGAACCCGACGACCACGAGGGCGGGGGTCGCGGCCTCGTAGGGCACCACCGCCACCAGCGGCGCGAACAGCGTGGCGAGCAGGAAGAGCACGCCGGTCACGACGGACGCGAGGCCCGTGCGGGCGCCCTCGCCGACACCGGACGCCGACTCGATGTAGGAGGTATTGCTCGACACGCTCGCGGCGCCACCGGCCGCGGCCGCGAGCGAGTCGACGACCAGGATGCGCTGCGCCCCCGGGGGGTTGCCCTCGTCGTCGAGCAGGTTCGCCTCGGCGCCGATGGCGACCATCGTGCCCATGGTGTCGAAGAAGTCGGCGAGCAGCAGCGTGAAGACGAGCAGCGCGGCGCTCACCAGGCCGATCGCCGCGAACGAGCCGAAGAGGCTGACGTCGCCGAGCAGACCGAAGTCGGGGGTGTCGACGACGTTGGACGACAGGCGCGGGACGCCGAGCCCCCAGCCCTGCGGGTTGACGACCTCGCCGGCGGCGTCGGTCTGCGAACCGACGTCCGCCACGGCCTCGACCACGATCGCCAGCAGCGTCGCGCCGACGATGCCGATCAGGATCGCGCCCCGGACGCCGCGCACCAGCATCACGATGATCGCCAGCAGCCCCACGACGAACACCAGCGTCGGCCAGCCGGCGAGGAACCCGCCGATGCCCAGCTCGACCGGCGTCGGGCCGGACGGCTTGCGGACGAAGCCCGAGTCGACCAGCCCGACGATCGTGATGAACAGGCCGATGCCCACGCTAATGGCGGTCTTGAGCTGGCGCGGCACGGCCCGGAACACCGCGGCGCGAAAACCGGTGAGCACCAGCACCAGGATGATCAGGCCCTCGAGCACGACCAGTCCCATGGCGTCGGCCCACGTCATGCCGGGCAGCTTGGCGATGCCGAACGCCACGAACGCGTTGAGCCCCAGGCCCGCGGCGAGCGCGAGCGGGTAGTTCGCGACGACGCCCATGAGGATCGTCATCACCCCTGCCACCAGGGCCGTCGCCGCCGCGACCTTCGGCAGGTCGGGAGCCGTCCCGCCGCCCAGGAAGCGCCCGGTGCTATCGGCCTGGGTGCCGATGATCAGCGGGTTGAGCACCACGATGTAGGCCATCGTGAAGAAGGTCGCGACACCGCCGCGCACCTCCTGCGCGACCGTCGACCCGCGCTCGGTGATGCTGAACAGCCGCTCCAGCCCGCTGTCGCGGCCGGTCGACACCGTGCTCATGCTTCCTCCTGGGGTGTGGACGCGGGCCAACCCAACCAGCACCCGCGCCGACCGCGCCACTCGCCGTCCCTACGCTGGTCACGTGACCCCGCCGCCCGCACCCCAGCCCGTGCGGCCGCTCGCGGTCGACACCATCCACGTGGTGCGGATCGGCATGGCCGCCTGGGCGGTCGCCCTCGTCGTGTGCCTGCTCGTCCCGGCCTTCCACACCGGCTCGCGCGACTGGTGGCCGTGGGCGTGCGTCAGCGGCCTGGTGCTCGGCCTGCTCGGCCTGGTCTACCTCTCCCGCGGCCGCGGCAACGCCGCAGGGCTGCGGCGCGACTGAGCTGGCGGGGCGTCAACCAGCCGCGTCCTCCACCTGCAGCCGGACGACGTCAGCCGGCTCGGCGAGCACCGCGGCGACCGCGTGGCGGGCGGCCCACGCCCCGGCGGCGAACGCCAGGCCCCGCGCCAGCCCGTCGGACGTCGCGGCGTGGACGTCACCGCCCACGACCCACCAGTCGACCTCGTGCCCGTCGACCAGCAGCTCGTCGTGCTCCTGCCAGGTGGTGGGCGCCCCGGGAAGCACCGCCCGCACGGCGTCCGGGACGGCCGCGGGCACCCCGTCGCCGGCCACCACCCCGTCCGCCAGCTCGCTCGCCAGCGGCAGGTCGAGCAGGTCGGCCAGCGCGGCCGCCCGGGCGGCCGGCGCCACGACGAGCCCGCCGAGGTCACCGCGCTGCAGCCAGCGGGCGTCGTCGGCCACCAGCGCGTGGTCGCGGTCGACGACCTCGCTGCTCCCGGCCGCGAGCACCCGCACGAGCGGAGGCGCGTCGACCTCGGCGTCGGTCGCCGCCGCCAGCAGCGCCCACGCGCGCAGGCAGGTGCCGACGTCCAGCACGCGGGCGGGGTCGGCGAGCCGCTCGACCAGCACCGCGGCCAGCCCGTCGGCGTCGCCCACGGCGTCGAGGCCGGTCACCAGCCGCAGCGATGCGCGCACCCCGGCGTCCAGGCCGGCGAGCCAGCCGGGCGCGGTGTCGAGCAGCCCGGCCAGCGAGGACGGGGCGGCCGGGTCGAGCAGCCCGGCGGTGCCGAGCTCGCGCTGCAGCCACCAGGCGGTGTACGACGGCACGACCCGCGCCCGCCCGCCGTCGGCCACGCGCACCGGCTCGGTGAGCGCGCGGCGCCGCAGCGGGTCGGACGCGAGGTGCGCCAGCGCGTGCGGCCACGCGTCCGGGCTCACGAGGTCGAGGTCGCGCACGGCGCTCACCTCCGCGACGGTGCCCGGCCCCACGTGGGTGGCCCACGCCTGCACGTCGGCCAGGTCGGCGAGCGCCTCCGGCAGGTCGTCGAGCTCGACCTCGCGGCCGGTCACCACCGCGAGGCCGTCCAGCACGCCCACCGCGCGCAGCACCGTGGCCGGCCAGGCGTCGACCAGGTCGGGGTGCACCCGGCCGACCTCGTCGTCGTCGAGCAGCTCGGCGGCCACCGACCCGGGCAGGGTCAGCACCGAGGCGGGCGCCGGCTCGTGCTCGTCGTCGGGCAGCGCGAGGCGGCCCAGCCAGTCCAGCGCCCCGTCGGCCCACTCACCCGGCAGCGGCGCGGCGTCGCCCAGCGCGACCGCGACGAGCGCGAGCACGGCGTCGGCGACGTCGCCGGGCTCGTCGAGGTCGAGGCTGCGCTCGACCGCCTCGCGGGTCGCCGGCTCCTCCAGCACCGCCCGGGCGGTGGCCGGGGTGGCGCCGAGCCGGCCGAGCAGCGGGTGGGCCGCGGCAGGGTGCACCACCCGCAGCCCGTACGGCGACAGCGTCGCCAGCGCCGCCACGGGCAGGCCCGCGTCGGCCGGCAGCAGCACGCCACGCGCGCCGCGCACCACCCGCCCATCGGCCAGCGGCACCGGCAACGACGCCAGCACCTCACGGGCGCGGCTGTCGTCGGCGAGACCGGCCAGACCGGCGTACCGCTCGCGCCACAGCTCGGGGTCGCCGCTGACGGGCAGGGCGTCGACGACGTCCGACAGCGCCATCCGCTCGACGCCGAGGGCCGCGAGCGCCGCGGTCGCCGAGCGGGGTGCGGCCACCAGCCCAGCGACCAGCCCGGCCAGCACGCGCAGCGCGGCGTCGTCGTCCGCGCCGAGGTCGAGGGCGACGGCGTCGCACGGGCGCAGCAGCCGGTCGGGCTGCTCGACCGAGCGCAGCAGCGGAAGCCGCGGTAGCCGCGCCACCACGGCCTCGCGCAGGGCGGCGTCCAGCCCCCCGGCGGGCAGCCCGACCGGCACGAGGGGCAGCACGTCGGCCCCGGCCGCGGCGCGCTCGACCAGCAGGTCGGCGTAGGCGTCAGCCGCGCGCCGCACCAGCTCGTCGGTCAGCGGCCCCGCCGCGACGTGCCGGCGGGTCGGGTCGAGCGGCAGGCTCGCCAGCAGCAGCGCCGGCATCGCCAGCGGCTCGTCGGTCTGCGTCGGGGCGTGCAGGAACGCGGGTACGGCAGTCGCGGGCTCGCGCGGCAACGCCCAGAGCACCTGCCAGCCGCCGCGACGGCGCTCCTCGGTCGGCCGGTCGGCCAACAGCTGCTCGCGCTCGGCGGGCGTCAACGTCCCGCCGCGCCGGACGACGTGCCACCGCCCCGCGGCGCCCTCGAGCCGGCGCCGGTCGCCGTCGACGTCGATCTCGACCAGCTCGAGCGAGGGCAGCGCGAGCAGCAGCGCGTCGTCGACCGCGGTCAGCTGCCGGCGCACCAGGTCGGCGCAGGCCTCGTCGCGCAGCGGCAGCACCACGGCGGTGTCGTAGCCGGCGGGCGGTCCGCCGTCAGCCTCGAACGGCAGCCGCAGCACCGGCACGTGCCCGTCGCGGCGGCGGATCTCAGCAGCGAGCGGCGGGACGTCGGCCGCCAGCTCGGTGAGGACGTCGGCGGTGTCGGCGCGGGAGAAGCGCACCGCGCCGGTGCGCGACAGCACCGCCGGCTCGTCGCTCACCGCGAGCACCGAGGCGAAGCCGACGCCGAACCGCCCGACGCTCGCCTCGTCGTCGGTCTTGGCCGACGCCCGCAGCGTCGCCAGCGACTGCACGCCCTCGGCGGTCAGCGGCGCGCCGGTGTTGGCGACGACGAGCACCGGCGGCCCGCCCGGCTGCTCGCGCAGCGTGAACGACACCCGCCCCGGCACGCCCTGCCGGGCCGCGGCGTCGGCAGCGTTCTGGGCGAGCTCGACGGCGAGCCGGTCGCGGTAGCCGCCGAGCGCGAGGTCCTGCTCGGCGTTGGCGTCCTCGCGCAGCCGCACCGGGGCGCTCGCCCAGCCCGCGAGCACCCGCTCGCGGATGCCGGCCGTGCCGAACGGGTCGATCACCGCTGCAGCGGCTCGGCCTCGTCACCGGCGCCGTCGTCAGCAGGCTCGACGGCCTCGAGCACCTCGTCGACCTCGAGCACCTCGTCGACCTCGAGCACCGCGTCGACCTCGAGCACCTCGTCGACCTCGAGCACCTCGTCGACCTCGAGCACCGCGACGACCTCGTCGGCCGGTGCCGGCGTCCGCCCGATGTCGACCTGCTCGTAGCCGGTCTCGTCGAGCACGGGCGGGTCGACGGTCTCGGTGCTGGCCGGGGTGTCGGACTCGCTGTGGGCGCCGCAGCCGTGGTCGTAGCTCACGACCTGGCCGTCGGACGGCGACCACTCGTTGGCGCACACGCCGAACACCGAGCGCAGCGCGCCCGCCATCGGGATCAGGAAGCCGCACGACGCGCACGGTGCGGGCGCCAGCTCGGCGAAGGGGTCGCGCGGGCCGTGCGACCCGGCGTACCAGCGCTGCGCCGCCTCGTCGCGACCCTCCAGCGACAGCACCCGCGGGCGCCCGAGGCCGAGCTCCCACAGGGCCACGGCGTCGACGTCCTCGTCACCGGCCGACTCGTACCCCTGCTCGAGCCGGACGTCGTCAGCGACGCGGGGCAGCACCATGCCGGGGCCGAGGTCGCCGGGGCGGATCCGCTCCGACCACGGCAGCCACCCGGGCGACAGCACGGCGTCACCGCCGGGCAGCAGGTTCACCTCGCTGACGGTCACGGTGCGCGAGCGCGGTGCCCGGGCGACGGTGACGGCCCAGCGCCAGCCGCGGTAGCCGGCCGACAGGCACGCGAACGAGTGCGTGGCGACGCGGTCGCCGTCCGGCTCGACGCCGAGGTGGTCACCGACCGTCCCGCCCTCGGCGACGTCGACGGCGGCGGCCAGCGCGATGTCGACGGCCGCGGCGAGCGTCGCGTCGGCGGGGCGCGACCGGGGCGCCTCCAGCACCGCCTGCGCGGTGGTGTCGGGGGCGGTCGCGGCGGTTCCGTCGTCGGTGCTCACGCCACGATTGTCGCGCAGCCGCCGCACCGCAGCGACCAGGGCGGCGCCCGGCTCTGTCGTCGTGTCACCGGCGACGGGCAGGATGAGGCCGTGGCCGCGACCCGAGACCCGCTGCCGCCGCCGGGTGCCGACCGGCGGCGGCCGACGTCCGGGCTGCCGCAGCAGCGGCGTGGGCAGCAGGCGGGCCGGGTGGTCGCGTCCGGTGCGCGGCGGGTGGCTGGTGCGTCGGGCCGCGCAGCGCGCTTCACCGGTCGGCGGGTGCGCACCGCGACGCGCGCCCAGGGCGCCTACGAGTCGGGGCTCTCGCGCGTCATCGAGATGCACGCCGTCTCGGCGGCGGGCGACGCGCTGGTGCTGCTCTCGCTCGCCAACACCGTGTTCTTCTCGGTGCCGGTCGGCGAGGCCCGCGGCCGGGTCGCGCTCTACCTGCTCGTCACGATGCTGCCGTTCTCGGTGCTGGCCCCCGTGCTGGGCCCGCTGCTCGACCGGTTCAGCCACGGCCGCCGCTACGCCCTCGCGCTCACGCTCGTCTCGCGCGCGTTCCTCGCCTGGGTGATGGCCGACGCCATCGCCGGCGGGCAGGAGGGCTTCGCGTTCTACCCCGCCGCCTTCGGCCACCTGGTGGCGAGCAAGGCCTACGGGGTCACGCGCGCCGCCGCGATCCCCCGCGTGCAGCCCTCGGGGCTCAGCCTGGTGACGGCCAACTCGCGGGTGCTGCTCGCGGGCATCGTCGCGGTCACCATCGCCGGCCCGATCGGCGCCGGCGCCCAGCAGCTCGCAGGCCCCGAGTGGTCGCTGCGGCTGGCCTTCGTCGTCTTCGCCGTCGGCACCGCGCTGGCACTGCGGCTGCCCGCCCAGGTCGACCAGGCCGCGGGCGAGATCGGCGCGCGGCTGTCGTCCGACGACGAGGCGGCGGGGTCACGCTCGGGCCGCTGGAGCATCGGCCCCCGCGTGGTGCTCGGCCTGCGCGCGGTCGCCGCGCTGCGCGCCTTCACCGGGTTCTTGACGCTGTTCCTCGCGTTCGCGCTGCGCAGCGAGCCCATCTCCGACTCGCTCCCGACCATCGCCGTCATCGGCTTCGTCGCCGGCGCCGCCGGTGTGGGCAACACCATCGGCACCTCGCTCGGCGCGGTGCTGTCGCGGCTTCGCCCCGAGGCGGTCGTCACCGCGATGGTGGCGCTCGCCGCCGTCGGCGCCACCATCGGCGCCGTCGGCTACGGCCTGGTGCCGGTGCTGGTCACGGGCCTGTGCGCCGGGCTCGCCGCAGCCCTCGGCAAGCTCTCGCTCGACGCGCTGGTGCAGCGCGAGGTGCCCGAGGCCGTCCGCACGTCGGCGTTCGCGCGGTCCGAGACCGTGCTGCAGCTGGCGTGGGTGGTCGGCGGGGCGCTCGGCATCACGCTGCCGGTGTCGGGCGGGCTCGGCCTCGGGATCGCCGCGGCGGGTCTGACGGTGGCGCTCGGCTTCACCCTGCGAGGCATGGCCCGCCGGTAGGGGTGCTCAGGCGTCGAGGTCGTCGGCCACGACGCGCAGCATGGAGGCGATCTTGCCCCCGGTGCCCTTGTCGGGGTAGCGGCCGCGGCGCAGGCCGTTGCCGATGCCGTCGAGCACCTTGATGAGGTCCTCCACGATGACGCCGAGGTCGTCGGCCGGACGACGGGTGCGGGCCGCCACGGACGGCGGCGGGTCGAGCAGCGTCACCGACAGCGCCTGGGCGCCGCGGCGGCCCTCGACGATGCCGAACTCCAGCCGTGCTCCGCCCTTGAGCGTCGCGACGCCGCTGGGCAGCGCCGAGACGGGCAGGAAGACGTCACCGCCCTCGTCGGAGCTGATGAAGCCGAAGCCCTTGTCGGCGTCGAACCACTTGACCTTGCCTGTGGGCACCGCTGGACTCCTCGATCGTGGGGGCGCGGGCGCAGCGCCGCGCGGATGCTGCCCGGCCAGGCTAACGCCGGTGTCCACCCCCGAGCGCCCACCGGCTCTGCGCCGGCCGGACGGCGGTGGCTCACCGGTAGCGGTCGGAGCTCACCGGTAGCGGTCGGGCGCGGCCAGCAGCTCGTTCATGGCGCCCGACCGAAAGCCCTGCGGGTCGATGACGGCGCCGGTGAAGCCGGCCCCGGTCAGGGCGGCGACCACAGCGGGCTCGACGTCCGGGCTAATGGCGGCCAGCGCTGCGGGGTCGACCTCGAGGCGGCCCGCGTCGGAGCCCAGGTCGCGCACCCGCAGGTCGCGGACGGCGATCCCGGCGGCGGCGAGGGCCGCGCGGGCCGCCCGCTCGGCCCGGTCGACCCGGGCGAGGCCGGCGTCGGTGATCTGGACGCCGTAGGCGATGCGGCTGGACAGGCACGCGGCGGCGGGCTTGTCCCAGGTCGGCAGGCCCCACCGGGCCGAGGCGGCGCGCACCTGGGCCTTGGTCAGCCCCGCGTCGAGCAGCGGCGTGACGGCACCGCGCTCGGACGCCGCGCGGATGCCGGGCCGAAAGCCCGCGAGCACGTCGTCGGCGTTGGTGCCGGTGGCGACCGCCGCGAGGCCGTGCTCGTCGGCGACCGGGCGCAGCACGTCGAGCAGCTCGGCCTTGCAGAAGAAGCAGCGGTCGCCGGCGTTCGCGCGATAGCCCTCGCTCGCCATCTCGTCGGTGCGCGGCGACAGATGGGCGACGCCCAGCGAGCGCGCGAACGCGATGGCCTCGGCCAGCTCGCCGGTGGCCAGCGACCCGCTCACGGCGGTCGCGGCGGCCACCTTCTCGGGACCGAGCGCCCGGACGGCGGCGGCGAGCAGCAGCGCGCTGTCGGCACCGCCGCTGAAGGCGACCAGCACCGACCCGAGCGAGACCAGCTGGTCGTGCAGGACCTCGAGGCGCTGGTCGAGCACGTGCTCGTCCAGGAACGCGGGCAGCTGGTGCAGCGAGTCGATGACGGCGGCGGCGCCCTCGGCGCGCAGGTCGTCCGCGCTCACCGGGCCGGTCGTCACGCCGACGGGCGTCGCACCCGCCGCGAGCGCCCCCCGCACGTCGCCGACGTGGTCGCCGACGTAGACGCTGACGCCGTGCTCGACCAGGGCCGTCGCCTTCTGGGCGCCGAACAGGTCGCCGGCGACGACGTCCGGCGCCAGGCCGACGTGCTCGAGCACGAGGTGGACGGCGGACTCGCGCTTGGCGCTCACCACGACCACCCGGCCGTGCAGGGCGTGCACCGCGTCGAACGCCTCGCGGGCGCCGGGCAGCAGGCGCGTGCCGGCGACGCCGATGACGGGGTAGAGCTCGCGGTAGCGGGCGCGCGCGGCGGGCACCTGGTCGGCGGGCAGCAGCGGGGCGAGGATGTCCTCGAGCGGCAGGCCCATGAACGGCCACAGCTGCTCGTGGGTCGGGTGCACTCCCCAGTCCGCCACGGTGGCCTGCAGCGTCGCGACGATCCCCTCGCTGGAGTCGACGAGCGTCATGTCGAGGTCGAATCCAACGGCGAGGGGCACCTCGCCAGCGTAGGCGAGCCGGCACGATGCCTCGCGCCGGACGTCGTCGCCGTCCCCATCAACCGGTTTGGGCGCTGTCGGTGGTGAGCGGCAGCATGGAGCCCATGCCCGGCACCGACGACCGCACGACCGACCAGTCATGACCGACGACAGCACCCCTGCGCCCAGCCGTCCCCGGCTGCGCGAGCTGTGGACCGACCTGCCGCGCGACGGCCGGCTGCTGCTGTCGACCGTCGTGGTCGACGCCCTGGGAACCGGGCTGGTGCTGCCGTTCGGCGTGGTCTACCTGCACGAGGTGCGCGACATCGCGCTGGAGACGGTCGGGCTGGTGCTGGCCGTGCCGGCGGTCGTCGCGCTGCTGCTGCTCGGACCCGTCGGCTCGGTGATCGACCGGCTCGGGCCGCGCCGGGTGCTGCTCAGCGCCCTCACCGTGCAGGTCGTGGGCAGCGCGCTGCTGGGCGTGGTCACGACCGCCGCGGGCGCAGCGCTCGCGCTGGGACTGATCGGCGTCGGGCACGCCGCGTTCTGGCCGGCGTCGCAGTCGCTCGTCGCGGTCGTCGTGCCCTCCCCCATCCGGCAGCGCTACTACGGCACCAGCTTCACGCTGCTCAACCTCGGCATCGGCATCGGCGGGCTGGTGTCGGGGCTGGCTGTCTCGACCACCGAGCCGTCGAGCTTCACCACGATCTACCTCCTCGACGCCGCGACGTTCCTCGCACCGATCGTGGTGCTCGCCGGGCCGCTGCGCCACGTCGGCAACGCGCCCGACGCGCCGCCGGCCCACGTCGACGCCGAGCCGGCCAGCTACCGCTCGGTGCTGGCCGACCCGGTCTTCCGCAGCGTCCTGGCGGTCACGTTCTTCTCCGCCCTCGTCGGCTACGCCCAGTTCGAGGCCGGCTGGACGGCGTACGCGCGCACCGTCGGCGAGGCCTCGACCCGGCTCATCGGCTTCGCCTTCGCCGCCAACACCGCGACGATCGTGCTGCTGCAGCTGGTCGTCATCCAGCGCATCGAGGGCCACCGCCGCACCCGCGTGCTCATGGTGATGAGCGGGGTGTGGGCCGCGTCGTGGTCGCTCATGGGGCTGTCCGGCCTCGTGCCCGGCTCTGTCGTCGGGTCGGTGCTGCTGGTCAGCAGCATGAGCGTCTTCGCGCTGGGCGAGACCCTGCTGTCGCCGGTCGCGCCCGCCATCACCAACGACCTGGCGCCCGACCACCTGCGCGGGCGCTACAACGCGGTCGCCTCGGCGGTCTTCCAGCTGGCGGCGATCGCCGGCCCGGTCATCGCCGGGCAGCTGCTCGGACGCCGGATGCCGGCCGTGTTCGTGGCCACCCTGCTCGCGGGCTGCGCCGCGATGGTGGTCGTGCTGCTGCGCCTCGAGCGGGTCATCACCCCGCAGGCCAACGGTGTGCCGCCCACCGGTGACGCCGCGCCGCCGCAGGCTCCGGCGCCGGTCGACCCCGTCACCGCCCGCCCCTGACCGGTCAGGTGGTCGTGAGCCCCCAGAGGGCGGTGTGACTCTCGCCCGGCTCCAGCCGCACGACACCCTCGCCGGTGTTGAACGCGTTGGGCGGGCAGGTCATCGGCTCGATGGCGAGCCCGTGGCGCCGCTGGTCCTCGGGCAGGGTGTCGCCGCTGAAGAGCTGCACCCAGCCGTGGGTCCGGTCGCCCCACAGCGTCAGCTCGTGGCCGTCGTCCGCCACGACGACGCGCCACCGGCCGTCGGCGTCGCGCTGCAGGTCGCCGTAGCAGTGGTCGACGACGCGGTCACCGATCGGCCGGGCTTCGCGCCAGTCGTGCTCGTCGTCGACGGGGTGCGAGGTCAACGGGATGCCTGCGTCGTCGGTCTCGTACCAGGTGGCCGCCGGCACTCGCAGGGTCATCGCGTCGACCTTCCCGGCCGCGCGCAGGTAGGGGTGGCTGCCGGCGCCGTAGGGGCAGGGCGACGACCCGGTGTTCGTGGCGGTCTTGGTGACCGTGAGCCCGTCGTCGCCCAGCGCGTAGGTCACCCGGCACAGCAGGGACGTCGGCCAGCCGGGCTGCGGGGGCAGCAGCAGCTGCCAGGTCACCGACGCGCCCGATCGCTCGACCGGCGCCCAGGTGGCCCACCGGCCGAGGCCGTGGATCGCGTTGCCGGTGGCGTTCTCGGTGACCGGCAGCTGCTGCTCGACGCCGTCGAACTCGTAGCGCGCGCCGGCGATCCGGTTGGGCCAGGGCACGAGGGTCTGGCCGCGACCGCCGGTCGGCCGCTCGCCGGCGGGGAAGCCGTCTACCAGCTCGCGGCCGGCGACCGCGTAGGAGCGCAGACCGGCGGCGACCGCCACCGTCCACGCCTCCTGGTCGCCGTGCGCGATGCGCACCTGCTCGCCGGTGGGCGGGAGCGGGCTGGTCGGGGCGGCCTGGTCGGCGGTCATGTGGTCATCCTGGCGCACGCCGGCCGGTGGGGCCGGTCGGCGTGCGCCGGGTCGACGAGGGAGCGGGGACGCCGGTCAGAGCTGCGCGACGCCCTCGCCGTCGAAGCTCGTGCCCGTGGTCGAGCCACTGGTCGAGCCGCTGGTCGGGGGTGCGGTCGGCGTGGTGCCGGGCGTCGGCGTGGTGCCTGGGGTGCCGTCGCCGTCACGGTCGCCGCGGTGGCCGCGGCCGCCCGCCGGGCCCGGCCCCCCGGTCGACACCATCAGCGCCGCGCCGCCCTTGACCGCGACGACGTTCACGGTGTCGCCGGTCTTGATGCCGGAGATCGCGGTGCCCATGTCGGTGCGCACCTTCGTGGTCGAGGCGACGGTGTAGGTCGCGGTGAAGCCGTCGGTGCTCTTGACGGCGATCCTGGTGCTGCTGACCGACGTCACCGCACCGCGCTGGACGAGCACGACCTGCGTGCCGGTGCCGTCGGCCTGCGGCACGGTGAGCTCGCCGTGCAGCGCCCCGCGCACGCCCAGACCCTTCCTGCCCAGACCGCCCGGACCGCCGTCGGGGCGTGCGCCCTCGCCGGCGGCGGCGCCGTAGCCAGGCAGGCCGTCGCCAGCCGCGCCGAGTGACCCGGCCTGCACGGCCGCGCTCTGGCCGGGGCTCGCCACCGCGGCCGCGACGGCGGTGCCGCCGACGACCAGACCGGTCGCGAGCGCTGCGCCGGCCAGGGCGCGGCGGCCGCGGGAGGGGCGGGCGGTGACGACGTCGTCGGCGTGGGCTCTCGGTGCGGCGCCCGCGGCGGGCAGCGCGCGCGTCGGGGCCGTCGTCCAGTCGGGCGTCTCGCCGCCGGTGGGGGCGGCGGTCCAGGTCTGCTCGTCGCGGATGGGCTCGTCGGGTCGGTCGGCGGGGTTCGGGCGGTGCTCCACGGCAGGGGTTCCTCTCGTACGGCGGGCGATGCGTTGCCACGACTGTCGGCCGCGCGCATGTGACCCCGCCTCGACCGACCTGTGACCCGGCTGGGAGTTCGTGCCCGAACCTGGGAGCGACCCGTGCAGCGGATCGGGGGGTCCGGTGCATCCTCGTAGTGGGACGCGATCACACCGGGGGGGCCGATGCACTTCGAGGACTACGCGACGGCGAGGGCGCCCGCGCTGATGCGGCTCGCCCTGGTGCTGACCGGCGACCGACAGCTCGCCCAGGACCTCACCCAGGCGACGCTGCTCGACGTCTTCGTGCACTGGCGCCGGGTGTCGCGCGCCGACCAGCCCGACGCCTACGTGCGCCGCATGATGGTCAACACCTACCTCGGGTGGCGGCGCCGCCGGTGGTTCCGCGAGGAGCCCACGCTCGCGGTGACGCCCGAGGTCGCCGTCGACGACCACGCGCAGCACGTCGTCGACGAGGACGAGTGCCGCGCCGTCCTCGCCGCGCTGCCGCCGCGCGCCCGTGCGGTGCTGGCCCTGCGTTACTACGAGGACATGGACGACCGCGCCATCGCCGACGTGCTCGGCATGGCCGTCAGCAGCGTCCGCTCGACCGCCTCGCGGGCGCTCGCCACGCTGCGGCGCGACGCCGCACCCACCCGCCTGTCGCCCGAGGAGGTCTCGTGAGCACGCCCGTCGAGGACCACGTCCGCCGCGTGCTCGCCGGGCAGGCGGCCAGCGCGCAGCTGCCGACCGCCGAGGTGCTTGCCGCCGTCCACGCCGAGGCCGCGCGCCGACGGCAACGCCGGGCGTACGTCGGCAGCGGGCTGGCCGTCGCGACCGCCGTCGCCGCGGTGCTCGCGGTGCAGCCGGCCGGACCGGCGCGCCCCACGCTCCCGGTCGCAGCCGGCCCCACCAGCGCCCCGACATCCGCCGCACGCACGCCGGGCGCCGACGTCGACCCGCAGGCCGAGCGGGTGCGGGCGCTCATCGCGCAGGACCGGCTGGCGGGGCTGTCGGGACTGCGCAGCGACCCGAACGGCACCCGGGTCGACCTGTGGTGGGTGGGCCCGGTGCCCGAGCAGCTGCGGCTGCTGGCCGAGCGCAGCGGCGGTTCGGTCGTCATCCGTCCCGGCTCGTTCACGGCCGACCAGCTGCTCGCGGCGTGCGAGCAGGTCGTCACGGCGTCCTCGGACGTCGGCGCGCACCCCGCGTGGGCCGTGGCCAGCGTGACTCCCGAGCCCGACGGCTCGGGGATCCGCGTCGGGCTCGCCCGACCGGGCGGCGGGTTCCCTGCGCTCACCGCGACCGAGACCGCGAGCGCGCGGCGTCAGCTGGCCGCGGCAGCGGGGGACGTGCCGGTGACCGACGTGTTCAGGACCTCCGAGGTGGTCGAGCGGCCGCTGCCGACGAAATCTCCCGGCTTCGACGTCGTCCCCACCATGACCGCGAGACCCGTCGTCCCCTGAACCTCGCCGTCGTCAGCCGCGCCCAGCCAGGATCTCCAGCGCCTGCTCGCGCATCTCGACCTTGCGGACCTTGCCGGTGACGGTCATCGGGAAACCGTCGACGACGTGCACGTGGCGCGGCACCTTGTAGTGGGCGAGCCGGCCGTCGCAGAACTCGCGCACCTGCTCGGCGGTGAGCCCCGGGACGCCGTCGCGCAGCACGACCCACGCCATCAGCTCCTCGCCGTACGTCTCGTCGGGGACGCCGATCACCTGCACGTCGACGATGTCGGGGTGACCGTGGAGGAACTCCTCGACCTCGCGCGGGTAGACGTTCTCGCCGCCGCGGATCACGAGGTCCTTGATGCGACCCACGATGCTGATGTAGCCCGCGTCGTCCATGACCGCGAGGTCGCCGGTGTGCATCCAGCGCGCGGCGTCGATCACCTCGGCGGTCTGCTCGGGCGCCTCCCAGTAGCCGAGCATCACGCTGTAGCCGCGCGTGCATAGCTCGCCGGTGGTGCCCCTCGGCACGGTCAGCCCGGTGACCGGGTCGACGACCTTGCTCTCCAGGTGCGGCATCGTGCGGCCGACGGTCTCGGTGCGGCGCGCCAGGTCGTCGTCGGTGCGGGTCATGGTCGATACCGGGCTCGTCTCGGTCATGCCGTAGCTGATGGCGACCTCGGCCATGTGCATCTCGTCGACCACGCGCTTCATGACCTCCACCGGGCACGGCGAGCCCGCCATGATGCCGGTGCGCAGCGACGACAGGTCGTAGTCGCCGAAGTCGGGCAGGGCGAGCTCGGCGATGAACATGGTCGGGACGCCGTACAGCGAGGTGCACCGCTCCTGCTGCACCGCCCGCAGCGTCGCCGCCGGCTCGAACGAGGGCGCCGGGATGACGATGCAGGCGCCGTGGGAGGTGGCCGCGAGGTTGCCCATGACCATCCCGAAGCAGTGGTAGAACGGCACGGGCACCGCGATGCGGTCGTCGGGGCCGTAGTGGATGAGCTCGCCGACGAAGAAGCCGTTGTTCAGGATGTTGTGGTGGCTCAGGGTCGCGCCCTTGGGGAAGCCCGTGGTGCCCGACGTGTACTGGATGTTGATCGCGTCGTCGGGCGACAGGGTGGCGGCGCGTGCGGCGAGGGCGTCGGCGTCGGCCTTCGTCGAGCCGTCGAGCAGCTGCTGCCACGACGGCTCGCCCAGCAGCACCACCTGGGCGAGCGCAGGGCACTCCCCTCGCACCTCCTCGACCATCGCGGCGTAGTCAGAACCCTTGTGCCGCAAGGCCGACACGAGCAGCTTCACGGCGGACTGGTTGAGCACGTAGGTCAGCTCGTGGGCGCGGTAGGCGGGGTTGATGGTCACGAGCACCGCGCCGACCCTGGCCGTGGCGTACTGCAGCAGCACCCACTCCGGGCAGCTCGGCGACCAGATGCCGACGCGGTCGCCCTTCTCGATGCCCGACGCCAGCAGCCCGCGCGCCAGCTCGTCGACCGCGGCGCCGAGCTCGGCGTAGGTCCACCGGCGCCCGGTCGGGACGTCGACGAGTGCCTCGCGCCCGCCGTGCGCCGCGACGGTGCGCTCGAGGTTCGCCCCGATCGTCTCCCCGAGGAGCGGCTGGTCGCTGGTGGCTGACGTGTACGACGGCATCGGCGTGATCACCCGCCCATCCTGCTCCCGTCACCGCGGTGCGGGAAGCCCCGCCGCCACCTGCTCGAGCACCGCCACGTCGCCGGCGTAGGCACCGCTCTCGCGCGGCCAGTGCGTGACCACGTCGGTGAAGCCCAGCTCACCGGCCCGCCCGGACGCATCCTGGAACGCGCCGACGGAGGCCAGGGAGAAGACCGCCCCCGAGTCGAGGTTGAGGTACCTGTCGGCGGACGCCGGCCGGCCGGCGTCCGCGAGCGCCTGGGCGTACCGCTCGGCGGCCTGCGCGACGCCGCGCCACCACACCTCCTGGCCGTCCGCGGGGTCGGTGGTGCCGGTCGTGGCCCACGCGTCGCCCCGCCTCGCCGCCACCGCGATGCCGCGCGGCCCGTTGGCGGCGACCACGAACGGCAGCCGCGGCCGCTGCACGCAGCCGGGCAGCATCCTCGCCTGCTCGGCGGCGTAGAAACGGCCGCGCCAGGTGGTGGACGGCTGGGTCAGCAGCAGGTCGAGCAGGGTGACGAACTCGTCGAGCCGGTCGACGCGCTCGCGCGGTGACGGGGCGCTGTCGCCCAGCACGGCCGCGTCCCAGCCGGCGCCGCCCGCGCCGACACCGAGGACGAAGCGGCCGGCGCTCACGTCGTCCAGGCTCATCAGCTCCTTGGCGAACGGCACCGGGTGGCGGAAGTTGGGCGAGGCCACCCAGGTGCCCAGCCGGATCCGCTCGGTGACGAGGGCCGCTGCGGTGAGGGTCGGCACGGTGGCGAACCACGGCTCGTCGGCGAGGTCGCGCCAGGCCAGGTGGTCGTAGGTCCAGGCGTGGTCGAAACCCAGCTGCTCGACCGCGCGCCAGCGGGCCGCCGCCTCCGACCACCGCTGCTGCGGCAGGACGACGACCCCGACCCGGGGCGGTCGCCGCTGCGCGCTGTCGGTGGCGGGGTGCACAGTGTCGGCCATGTCGAAAGCATCGCCCACCGCCATGGCCGCGGCCGCGCGACCGGCAGGGGCGCCGATCGGCGCACGCCCGTGGCAGCTGCTGGCGGCCGGGGCCCCGGTGCTGTTCACGGCGGCGTGGTGGGCGCTCGGCTCGGCCACCGGCGGCTACTCCCAGCGCGCCGACACCATCAGCGCGGTCGCGGCGGTCGGCGCCCCCCACGCGGCGCTGATGGTGCCCGCCTTCCTCGTGCAGGGCCTCGGCCAGCTCGCCGGCGCCCGGCTGGCGCTGCTCGACCCCCGGGCATCCCGGGTCGCCACCTGGCTCGCGGTCGGTGGCGTCGGCACGCTGCTCGCGGGCGTCGTCCGGCTGCCGGACGACGGGGGGCCGGCGTGGCTGTCCACCGGCCACGCCCTCGCGGCGACCGCGGCCTTCGCCGGGCTCCACCTCGCCGTCCTGGCCGGGGCGCTGAGCCCGTCGGTGCCCCGGTGGCTGCGCGTGGCGGCCGTCGTCGCGCTGGCCGTGGCGCTGCCCCACCTCGGCTGGTTCCTGGCCCACCTCGCCGGTGGCGACGCGTGGTCCGGCTACTGCGAGAAGGTGTTCACCACCGTGCTGCTCGCCTGGTGTGCGGCGCTGGCGCTCGGGCGGTGGCAGCGGTGACCGAGCCGCTGACCCTCACCGGCGAGACGCTGCGCGACGAGGACTGGGGTGGCCGCGAGCTGGCCGGTGACCGGTTCGTCGGCTGCACGTTCAGCTCGTGCGACCTGAGCGAGATAGTCACCTCGGGCGTCACGTTCGAGGACTGCAAGCTCGTCGACGTCCGGCTCAACGCCTCGCGTCACGAGGGCAGCGCGTTCATCGGCTGCGAGCTCGTGGGCGTCTCGCTGTTCGACGCCGAGCTGAACGGCTGCAAGCTCGTCGGCAGCCGGCTCCTGCGGTGCACGCTGCGGCCGCTGACCGTCCGCGGCGGCAACTGGTCGTTCGTGACGCTGCGCGGCACGGACCTCGGCGGCACCGAGCTGCACGACGTGTCGCTTGTCGAGGCCGACCTCACCGACTGCGACCTCACCGGCGCCACCGTCGCGGGGTGCGACCTGTCGCGCGCCGAGCTGCGCGGCGCCCGCCTCGGCGGGGCCGACCTGCGCGGCAGCGTGCTGCTCGGCGTCGACCCGCAGGGCCCGCGGTGGCGCGGTGCCCGGCTCGACCTGACGCAGGCCGTCACCCTCGCCGAGGCGCTAGGCGCGGTCGTCGACCCGTAGCCGCTCGTCAGACGCGCCTGATGCCCAGGCGCTCGTTGTACGCCACGGCCGCGCCGTGGGAGGTGATGGCGGCGGCGATGAAGAGCCCGAACCAGACCGGCACTGTGAGGAGGAACGCGAAGGGGATCAGGCTCACGAGGGCCAGGAAGAAGTTGACGACCATGAAGATGATCCCGGTGGTCGTGCGGCCGGCGTAGAGGTGCCCCGCGCCGAGCCACAGCAGCGACAGCAGCACCGCGACGCCCGGGGTCTTGGCGGGGACGAAGGCCTGCGGCTGCCCGAAGGGCTGCGGCGGGTACGGCGGCGCGACCTGGGCGTACGGCGGCGGGGCCGGGTGGGCGTTGAAGGCCGGCGGCGTGACCGGCCGCAGGTCGCTGCCGTAAGGGTCGGGCGACGATGGTGTGCGGTCCGTCGACGGACGGAAGGCGGGATCCGGGCCGGTGTGGTCGTTCACGGGGGCTCCTCGGTTTAGCGGTGCCGGTGACGTCGACCGCACCGTCACGGCCACTGTGGCACCGCGGTCACCTGCCGTGAAGGCTCTTGCCCCAACTCGTCGGCGCCCTGCAGCGAGCACCGGGATGACCGTGTGCACGAGGCCACCTATCGTGGTCGAGATGCCCACGCGCCCTGCTGCCTCGCGCAGCCTCGCCGACGACCTGCGCGCCCGTGACGACGCGCAGCTCGTCGCGCTGCTGCGCGCGCGGCCCGACCTCGCGACGCCCGTGCCGGCCGACGTCACCTCCCTGGCCGCCCGGGCCACCACCCGCGCCAGCGTGCAGCGGGCGCTCGACGGCGTCGACGCCTTCACGCTGCAGGTCGTCGACGGGCTGGCGCTGCTGCCCGAGCCGACGTCCCGCACCCGCCTCGCCAGGCTGCTCGGCGTCAAGGCCGTGGCCGTCCTGGCGCCGCTCGACCGGCTGCGCGACCTGGCGCTGGTGTGGGGTCCCGACGCCGACCTGCGGCTGGTGCGGACCGTCCGCGACACCCTCGGGCCCTACCCCGCCGGCCTCGGCACTCCCGTCGCCGAGCTGCTCGAGCGACGCGAGCTCGGCCGCGTCGCGTCGCTGGCGCGCGAGCACGGGCTCGAGGTCACCGGCACCGACGCCGTCGCCGCGCTCGCGGCGCACCTCGCCGACCCCGCGGTGGTGCACCACATGCTCGACGACGCGCCGCCCGAGGTGGCCACGGTGCTCGACCGGCTGGCCTGGGGGCCACCGGTGGGTGCCGTGCCGCGCGCCGACCGCACCGTCGACCGCGAGAGCGCCGCGTCCCCCGTCGAGTGGCTGCTCGCGCGCGGTCTGCTCGGCGTCGCCGACGCCGGCCACGTCGTGCTGCCCCGCGAGGTCGGCATCGCGCTGCGCGGCGGGCGGGTGCACGCCGAACCCGCCGTCGAGCCGCCCGCCGCCCGCACCGCCGAGCGCGCGCCCGAGGCCGTCGACGCCGGCGCCGGCTCGCAGGCCGCCGAGCTGCTGCGCCTGGTCGACGAGCTGCTGCAGGCGTGGGGCGTCACGCCGCCACCGGTGCTGCGCTCGGGCGGGTTGGGCGTGCGCGAGCTGCGGCGCACCGCCACCACGCTCGACGTCGACGAGACCACCACCGCCACGGTCATCGAGCTGGCCTACGCGGCGGGCCTGGTCGCCGACGACGGCGAGATCGCGCCGTCCTGGGCGCCGACGCCCGCCAGCGACCTGTGGCTGGACGACGACCCCGCCGGCCGCTGGGCGCTCATCGCCCGGGCGTGGCTGGCGACCACCCGCACACCGGGCCTGGTCGGCAGCCGGGACGACAAGAACGCCGTGCGGGGCGCGCTGTCGCCCGACGTCGACCGGCCCGCGTCTCGCACCGTCCGGGCTGCCGTGCTCACCGAGCTGGCCGACGTCCCGCCCGGGCACGCGCTGGAGCCCGCGTCGCTGCGCGAGCGGCTGCAGTGGCGCCGGCCCCGGCGCACCGGGCGCTTCCACGACGACCTCGTGACCTGGACGCTGCGCGAGACCGAGCTGCTCGGCGTCACCAGCCGCGGGGCGCTGTCGACGCCGGGGCGCGCCCTGCTCGCCGACGACCCGTCGGCGCCCGCGGTCCGCGACCGCCTCGCCCGGTCGGTCGCCTCGCTGCTGCCCGAGCCGGTCGACCACGTGCTGCTGCAGGCCGACCTCACGGCGGTCGCGCCGGGCCCGCTGGAGCCGGTGCTGGCGCGGGCCATGACGCTCGCCGCCGACGTCGAGTCGCGCGGCGGCGCCACCGTCTACCGCTTCTCCACCGCCAGCGTGCGCCGCGCCCTGGACGCCGGGTGGACAGCGCGCGACCTGCTCGACCTGCTCACCCAGCGCAGCCGCACCCCCATGCCGCAGCCGCTGGAGTACCTCGTCGGCGACGTCGCCCGCCGCCACGGCCAGGTGCGCGTCGGCGGCGCCGGCGCCTACGTGCGCAGCGACGACGAGGCCGTGCTGAGCGAGCTGCTCGGCGAGCGACGGGCGGCGCCGCTGCAGCTGCGGCGCCTCGCACCGACCGTGCTGGTCGCGCAGGCCGACCCACCGACGGTGCTGTCGGTGCTGCGCCAGCTCGGGCTCGCCCCGGCCGCCGAGTCGCCCGACGGCGCGGTCGTCGTCCGGCGGCCCGACGCTCGGCGCACCCCGCCCCGGCAACCGCCCCGGCCCGGCGCGGTCGGCGCCGCGGCGCCCTCGCTCGCGCTGCTGGAGGCCGTCGTGCGCACCCTGCGGCTCGGGCAGACCGAGCACGACGAGCAGCGGCTGCGAGCCGCGGCCACGCCGGGCCCGGCGCTGCCCCCGACCGACCCCACCGTCACGCTCGCGACGCTGCGCGAGGCAGCCGCGGGCCGCCGGCGGGTGTGGATCGGGTACGCCGACGCCACGGGCCGCGTCGAGCGCCGGGTCGTCGAGCCGCTCAGCGTCGAGGGCGGGCGCGTCACGGCGTTCGACACCGGAACCGACGAGGTCCGCTCGTTCTCGGTGCACCGCGTCACCGGAGTAGCCGCTGCCGACGAGCCGGCCTGAGAGGCTACGTTGGCTGCTCTTGACCTCGACTGGGAGACGACGTGACCAACGACAGCCCTGACGACCCGACGCGGCCCGTGCCACCGGGGTCATCCCCCTACGACCAGCCGAGCCCGTGGTCGACGCCGCCCGCGGGGTCGTCGTCCGGCTCCTCGACCGGCGCGTCGACCGGTGACATGCCGCCGCCGCAGCCGTACGGGTCGCCGTCCGGTCAGCAGCAACCGAGTGACCCGTACGGCCCGCCCCCGGGCCAGCCGTCCGGCGCCCCGCAGTACGGCGCTCCGCAGTACGGGCAGCAGTACGGGCAGCCCTACGGTCAGCAGCCGGGCCAGCCGCCGTACGGCGGGCAGCCCTACCCGCCCTCGCCGTACGGCTACGGTCACTCGCCCGAGGGCACGCAGGTGCGCAGCTCGGCGACGCTGTGGCTCATCCTCAACATCGCCTCGGTGATCCTGTGGGGCTGGGCGCTGGGCGGTCTGCTCGGCATCGTCGGGGCGATCTTCGCGGGCCTGGCGATGGGCCGCGCCGACACCGACACCGCCGACGCGCGCCACAAGGTGCGCCTGGCGAAGATCTTCTTCTGGGTCGGCCTCGGGCTCGCCATCGCCGTGGTGGTCATCGGCATCATCGGACTGGTCGCCCTCGGCTCGCGCATCGACACCAACGACCCCACGTTCGGCACCGGCGTCTGAGCTGGCGGGCACCGCGCCCGCCGGCGCGGGAAGCACGCGCACCCGCCGAGCGTTGGCGCCGGGGTACCCGAGACGAGATGAGGCGTGCGTGAGCGCACCGGACGGCCCGCTGATCGTGCAGAGCGACAAGACGCTGCTGCTCGAGATCGACCACGCCGACTCGGCGGACTGCCGCAAGGCGATCGCCCCGTTCGCTGAGCTGGAGCGTGCACCCGAGCACGTGCACACCTACCGCCTGACCCCGCTCGGGCTCTGGAACGCCCGGGCGGCCGGGCACGACGCCGAGCAGGTCGTCGACACGCTGCTGAAGTACTCGCGCTACCCGGTGCCGCACTCGCTGCTGGTCGACGTCGCCGAGACGATGGACCGCTACGGCCGGCTGCGCCTCGACAAGCACCCCGTGCACGGGCTCGTGCTGCACGCCAGCGACGTGCCGGTGCTCGAGGAGGTGCTGCGCGCCAAGAAGGTGCAGCCGCTCGTCGGCGCCCGGCTCGACACCGAGACCGTCGCGGTCCACCCGAGCGAACGGGGCCACCTCAAGCAGGTGCTGCTCAAGCTCGGCTGGCCGGCGGAGGACCTCGCGGGCTACGTCGACGGCGAGGCCCACGCGATCGAGCTCGCCGAGGACGGCTGGAGCATGCGGCCCTACCAGGGCGAGGCCGTCGACAACTTCTGGCACGGCGGCTCCGGCGTCGTCGTCCTGCCGTGCGGGGCCGGCAAGACCATCGTCGGCGCGGCTGCCATGGCCCGCGCGAAGGCCACCACGCTGATCCTGGTCACCAACACCGTGTCGGCGCGGCAGTGGCGCGACGAGCTGCTCAAGCGCACCTCGCTCACCGAGGACGAGATCGGCGAGTACTCCGGCGCCCGCAAGGAGGTGCGCCCGGTGACCATCGCGACCTACCAGGTGCTCACCCTTCGACGGAAGGGCGCCTACCCCCACCTCGAGCTGCTCGACGCGCGCGACTGGGGCCTGGTCGTCTACGACGAGGTGCACCTGCTCCCGGCGCCGATCTTCCGCATGACCGCCGACCTGCAGGCTCGCCGGCGGCTCGGCCTGACGGCCACGCTGGTGCGCGAGGACGGCCGCGAGGGCGACGTGTTCAGCCTCATCGGGCCCAAGCGGTACGACGCGCCCTGGAAGGACATCGAGGCGCAGGGCTACATCGCGCCCGCCGACTGCGTCGAGGTGCGCGTCACCCTGCCGGAGAGCGAGCGGCTGGTCTACGCGACGTCCGAGCCCGACGTCCGGTACCGGCTCGCCGCGTGCAGCGCCGTCAAGACCGCGGTCGTGCGCAAGCTCGTCGAGCAGCACCGGGGCGAGCCGACGCTGGTGATCGGCCAGTACATCGACCAGCTCGACGACCTGTCCGAGCAGCTGGACGCGCCGGTCATCAAGGGCGACACGACCGTCACCGAGCGGCAGCGACTCTACGAGGCCTTCCGCACCGGTGAGATCGGGCTGCTCGTCGTCAGCAAGGTCGCCAACTTCTCGATCGACCTGCCGGAGGCCAGCGTCGCGATCCAGGTGTCCGGCAGCTTCGGGTCTCGTCAGGAGGAGGCCCAGCGGCTCGGCCGGGTGCTGCGGCCCAAGGGCGACCACCGCGCGGCGCGGTTCTACACGATCGTGTCGCGCGACACCGTCGACGCCGACTTCGCAGCGCACCGGCAGCGCTTCCTCGCCGAGCAGGGCTACGCCTACCGGATCATCGACGCCGCAGACGTCAGCGCCGACCCCACCCCGTAGCCTTCGGGGGCGGCGACCAGGCACCTCCCAGCGACCTCCCAGTCTCGCCCGCCATGCTCGCCGGCAAGGAGGTGGTGACGTGCCCAAGCCCACGACACCCGAGGCGCGGCTGCTGGTCGTCGAGGACGAGCCCAACATCCGCGAGCTGCTGTCGACTTCGTTGCGCTTCGCGGGGTTCGAGGTGCACACGGCAGCCGACGGCGCCACGGCGCTCAGGCTCGCCGAGACCGAGCGGCCCGACCTGCTGGTGCTCGACGTGATGCTGCCCGACATGGACGGCTTCGCGGTGACCCGGCGGCTGCGCGACCAGGGCCGGCAGATGCCCGTCGTGTTCCTCACCGCGCGTGACGCGACCGACGACAAGGTCACCGGGCTCACGGTCGGCGGCGACGACTACGTCACCAAGCCGTTCAGCCTCGAGGAGGTCGTCGCCCGCATCCGGGCGGTGCTGCGCCGCACCGGCGGTGGGATCGGCGAGGACGTCGGCCGCCTGGTGTTCGCCGACCTCGAGATGGACGAGGACTCCCACGAGGTGCGCCGCGGCGGGCGGGTCATCGACCTGTCGCCGACCGAGTTCAAGCTGCTGCGCTACCTGATGCTCAACCCCAACCGGGTGCTGTCGAAGTCACAGATCCTGGACCACGTCTGGGACTACGACTTCCGCGGTGAGTCGGGCATCGTCGAGTCCTACATCTCCTACCTGCGCCGCAAGGTCGACACCGACGCGCCTGCGACGCTCATCCACACCCGCCGCGGTGTGGGCTACGTGCTGCGGCTGCCGCCGGAGGCCTGACGTGCCCTCGTTCGTGCGCTCGGTGCGGTCGCGGCCGAGTCGGTGGCCGGGTCGGTGGCTCGCGGGCGCCCGCTCGCGCAGCGCCGCCGTGCCGCTGCGCGTGCGGCTCGTGGCGATCCTGGTGCTGCTCGCGCTCGCCGCCCTCACCGTCACCGGCGCGGCCGCCGTCACGCTGCTGCGCGGGCAGCTCGTCGACAAGGTGGACGCCCAGATCGTCGGCCTCGCCCGGAACGTCATCACCGGTCCGGGCGGCGGGGGACCGGGCACCACGAACCGGCAGGTGCCCTCGACCCAGTACATCGCGCTGCGGCTCGACGACGGCACGGTCACGCCGTACGCCCGCCGGCTCAACGCGACAGCACCGTTGCCGGATCTCGCGGACCTGTCACCCCGGCGGGTCGGCGCCAGCGACGGCGAAGCCTTCACCGTGCGGGCGGTTCGCGGCGGCGGCGAGTGGCGGGTGGTGGCGCTCCGCGTGCCGCTCACCGACGGCAGCACCGCCTCGCTCGTCGTCGCGCAGGACCTCACCGACGTGCAGGACACCGTGCGCGACATGGGCGTCGTCCTCGTCCTGGTGGGTCTCGGCGTGCTGATCGCCCTGGCCGTCATCGGCACCGCGGTGGTCCGCCGCGCGTTCCGGCCGCTGACCGAGGTCGAGACCGTGGCGTCCGCCATCGCGGACGGCGACATGTCGCGGCGCGTGCCAAGCCATCCGACGTCCACCGAGGTGGGCCGGCTGTCGGAGTCGCTCAACGCGATGCTGACGCAGATCGAGCAGGCCTTCGCCGTGCGCCAGGCGTCCGAGGAGCGGATGCGTCGCTTCGTCTCGGACGCCAGCCACGAGCTGCGGACGCCGCTCGCCACCGTCCGCGGCTACGCCGAGCTGTACCGGCAGGGCGCGGTCACCGACCCTGAGGACGTCGGCACCGCGATGCGCCGCATCGAGACCGAGGCCACCCGGATGGGCGGGCTGGTCGAGGACCTGCTGACGCTCGCCCGGCTGGAGGAGCAGCGCCCCGAGCGGCGCGGACCGGTCGATCTCACGGTCATCGCCGCGGACGCCGTCCAGGACGCGCGCGCCCTCGACCCCGGCCGCGAGGTCACCCTCGCCGCGACGAGCGGAGCCCTGCGCGGCATCGTCGTCGAGGGTGACGAGTCGCGGGTGCGACAGGTCGTCACCAACCTGGTGGCCAACGCCGTGCGCCACACGCCAGCGGGGACGCCCGTCGAGCTGCAGGTCGGTGAGGAGGGCGGCTCCGGCGTGCTCATGGTGCGCGACCGTGGCCCCGGCATCGCCCCCGAGCACGCCCGCCAGGTGTTCGAGCGGTTCTTCCGCTCCGACGCCTCCCGGCAGCGCGGGCGCGGCGGCGGCTCGGGCCTGGGGCTCGCCATCGTCGCCGCCATCGTCGCAAGCCACCGGGGCCAGGTGGGCGTCTCCGAGACCCCGGGTGGCGGCGCGACGTTCATCGTCAGGCTGCCGCTCGCCGACGAGCGGCCGGACGCGTTGCCGGACGACGCGGACGACGTCGAGCCGTCCCATGACGTCCCCCGGCTGGCCCATGCCGACCTGACCGACGACACCCGATCCTCAGCTGCGCGCGGTGATTGACTCACCTGACCCGTGGTGGCACGGTCCAGGTCTGCGACGGAGCGGCTCGAAGGTTCCTCTGTCCTTCCACCGAGTACACGAGGAGACAGTCGATGAGCGGTACCAGTCTGGTCCACGGACGGCGCGCGACGTACACGGTTCTGGCCTCGCTGGCCCTGGTGGTCGGCGGCTGCGCGAACTCAGGTGAAACCACCACGGCAGCCAGCAGCGGCGGCAACGACGCCACGGTCGCGGCGCCGAGCACGACAGCCACGGGCGAGACCGCCACGACCCCGGCAGCCGACGGCTGCACCCCGGCCACGTACGGCTCGAAGACGACCTCCCTCGACGGCGCGACGATCGGGTTCTCGCAGTCGGAGAAGGAGGCCAACCCCTTCCGCATCGCCGAGACCCAGTCGATGAAGGACGAGGCCAAGAAGCTCGGCCTCAAGATCGAGACCACCAACGCCAACTCCTCGCTGCCCAAGCAGATCAGCGACATCCAGGACCTGGTGAACAAGGGTGTCAAGCTGCTGATCGTCGCCCCGCTCAACAGCGACGGTCTCGACCCGGCCTTCGCCGCGGCAGCTGCCAAGGGCATCCCGGTGATCACCGTCGACCGCAAGGTCAACGCGACCTTCTGCAAGGACTTCGTGACCTTCATCGGCTCGAACTTCGCCGAGCAGGGCAAGCGCGCGGCCGACGCCATGATCAAGGCCACCGGCGGCAAGGGCCAGATCGCGATCCTGCTCGGCTCACCGGGCAACAACGTCACGACCGACCGCACCAGCGGCTTCGTCGACCAGATCAAGGCCGCTGCACCCGCGATGAAGATCGTCGCCCAGCAGACCGGCCAGTTCAGCCGTGACGAGGGTCAGAAGGTCATGGAGCAGCTCATCAACTCCAACCCCGACATCACTGCGGTCTACGCGGAGAACGACGAGATGGCCCTCGGTGCCGTCACGGCCCTGCGGGCAGCGGGCAAGAAGCCCGGCGACGACGTCAAGATCGTCTCGATCGACGGCACCCGCAACGCCGTGCAGGCCATCGTCGACGGCACGATCAACGCGGTCATCGAGTCCAACCCCCGCTTCGGCCCGATCGCGCTCAAGACCGCCACGGACTTCCTCGGCGGCACCGCGATCCCCGAGAACGTGATCATCAGCGACCGCCAGTACGACCCGAGCAACGCCAAGGCGGACGTGGCGTCGGCCTACTGAGGCCGGTCCACCCCCCCCGCACGTCCCTCAGCTCGTCATCGGTGCCGCGCGCTCGCAGCGGCGCCGATGACGGGACCGGGTGAGTCCGGAGCATCCTCGAGAGGTAGGGCATGAGCGCGGAGCTCGATGACACGGTGGCCCTCGCGCCGCCACCTGCGCGCCCGGTGCTCGAGGCCGTGGGTGTCGTCAAGTCCTTCCCCGGCGTCCGTGCTCTGCGCGGGGTCTCGCTGTCGATCGAGGCGGGCTCGGTCCACGCCCTCGTCGGGGAGAACGGCGCCGGGAAGTCCACCCTGATCAAGGTGCTCACCGGCGTGTACGCCCCCGACGAGGGCGAGGTGCGCGTCGAGGGGCAGCCGGTGAGCTTCGCGCGGCCGCTGGACTCGCAGCGCGCAGGGATCCAGACGATCTACCAGGAGGTCAACCTCGTCCCGCAGATGAGCGTGGCGAGAAACCTGTTCCTGGGGCGAGAGCCGCGGACGTCGTTGCGGCTGCTCGACTTCACCACCATGCACGCCGAGGCCGACCGCGCCCTGCGCTCGCTCGGCGTGGTGCTCGACGTGCGCCGCCCCCTGGGCGAGCTCGGCGTCGGCACCCGGCAGATGGTGGCCCTCGCGAGGGCGGTGTCCGAGCAGGCCAAGGTCGTCGTGATGGACGAGCCGACCTCCGCGCTGGAGCCTCGAGAGGTCGAGACCCTCTTCGAGGTCATCGAGCAGCTGCGGTCGCAGGGCATCGGCGTGCTGTACGTGAGCCACCGGCTCGACGAGCTCTACCGGCTCTGCGACACCGTCACGGTCCTGCGCGACGGCGACCTGGTGCACGCCGGCCCGATGTCGGGCCTGGAGCGCGTCCGCCTCATCAGCCTGATGATCGGCCGCGACATGACGACGGTGCGCCAGGAGGGCGTCACGGCGTTCCGCGAGCAGCAGGCGGCAGCCGGCAGCGCCCTGCTCAGCGTGCGCGGGCTCAGCCGGCGCCACGTCCTCGACGACGTCGGCTTCGACGTCCGACCGGGGCAGATCCTCGGCCTCGGCGGTCTGCTGGGTGCCGGGCGCAGCGAGACCCTGCGCGCCGTCGCCGGGGCGCTGCCGACCGACGCGGGCAGCGTCACGGTGGCCGACGGTGACGTGCCGCGAGGCTCGATTACCAAGGCCATCCGCGCCGGCATCGCGTTCCTCAGCGAGGACCGCAAGGTCGACGGCATCGTCCCCGGCTTGTCGGTGCGCGACAACATCGTGCTGTCCGCGCTGCCGCGGCTGTCGCGCGCGGGGCTGGTCGACGACGCCCGCCTGGACACGCTCGCCGACACGTTCATCGACCGGCTGCGCATCAAGGTGTCGAGCAGGGACCAGCGGGTCTCGGACCTGTCCGGCGGCAACCAGCAGAAGGTCCTCCTGGCCCGGCTGCTGTGCCTCGAGCCCCGGGTGCTGCTGCTCGACGAGCCCACCCGCGGCATCGACGTCGGGGCCAAGGCCGAGGTGCAGTCGCTCGTGGACGAGCTCGCCGCCCAGGGGCTGTCGGTCGTGCTGGTCTCCAGCGACATCGAAGAGCTCGTCGAGGGCGCCGAGCGCATCGTGGTGCTCCGCGACGGGCGCGTCAGCGGCGAGCTCAGCGGCGAGGACGTCACCGTCGACGGCCTGCTGCACGCCCTGGCCAGCGAGGACCACGAGGAGCAGACCGATGGCTAGCGCTGCTGTTGCGACCCCCACCGCGAGGTCGCCCGCCACTCTCAACGGCTGGCTGCAGCGCAACGGCGTCTACGCGGCGATCGCGCTGCTGGTGGTGTTCAACCTCGCCTTCACCGACAACTTCGCGACGACCTCCAACCTGCGCACCCAGCTCATCCAGGCCTCGCCGATCATCATCGTGGCCCTGGGGATGGCCCTGGTCATCGGCACCGAGGGCATCGACCTGTCGGTCGGCTCGGTGATGGCCCTGTCCGCAGCCGTCATCCCGCTCTACTACGGCTACGGCTCGGCGCTGTCCATCCTCGTCGCCGTCCTCGTCGCCGTCGTCGTGGGCCTCGTCAACGGCAGTCTGGTGGCGTACGTCGGCCTGCAACCCATCGTGGCCACCCTCGCGCTGCTGGTGGCGGGCCGGGGCCTCGCCATCGTCTTCGCGGGCGGGCAGCTCAAGGACATCAGGAGCGACTTCATCCTGGGCCTCGGCGGCGGTGCGGTCCGCGGGATCCCCCAGATCGTGCTCGTCAGCGCGGTCGCCGTGCTCGTCGTCGCCTGGCTGGTGCGGCGCACCACCTTCGGCCGCCAGCTCGTCGCCATCGGTGGCAACCGGGCGGCCAGCGAGATCGCCGGGCTCCCCGTGCGACGGGTGCTGGTGACCGTCTACGTCATCAGCGCGGTGCTCGCGGCCGTCGCCGGCGTCCTCGCCGTGGGCCGGTCCGGCGCGAGCGACCCGTCGACCGTCGGGCTGCTGATCGAGCTGAGCGCCATCACCGCCGTCGTGGTCGGGGGCACCCCGCTGACCGGTGGTCAGGTGCGCATCGCGGGCACCGTCGCCGGGGCTCTGCTGATGCAGCTGCTGTTCGCGACGCTGACCAAGCACGACGTGTCGAGCTCGAACACCCAGATGATCCAGGCGGTCATCATCGTCCTCGCGGTGGTCGTCCAGCGCGGGAGAGGGGCATCGCGATGAGCGCCGCCAGTCCGTCCACCACGTCCTCGCCGGTCGACCCCGCAGCACGCCGCTGGTCCGGCTCCGACCGCGTCACGAGCATCCTGCAGCGCAACGGCGCCGTCCTGGTGCTCCTGATCGTCGCCGTCGTCAGCGCCCTCGCGTTCGACGGCTTCGCCTCCAGCGACAACCTGCGCAACATCGCGGTGACCGCGTCCTTCGGGGCCGTCATCGCCCTCGGCATGACGTTCGTGATCCTGACTGGCGGCATCGACCTGTCCGTGGGGTCGGTGTTCGCGCTCGGGGGCGTCCTCGCGGCGTACGCGTCGCAGTGGGGTGCGCTGCCGGCGCTGCTGCTCCCGCTCGCCGTCTGCGGCGCGTTCGGCCTCCTGCAGGGCCTGTGCATCTCCCGGCTGGGCCTGGCCCCGTTCATCGTGACCTTGGCGGGTCTGCTGGGAGCCCGGGGCCTGCTGCTCGCGATCACCGACGAGGGCGCGCAGACCTACCTCGTGCCGCAGGGCTCGGCCTTCCGCCGCGCGGGGCAGAGCAGCGTCCTCGGCATCCCCGTGCCGGTGCTGATCACCGTCGGGCTGTTCGCGCTCGGGGTGCTCATCCTGCAGCGGACCGCGATCGGGCAGTCGGTCTTCGCCGTCGGGGGCAGCGAGGACGCCGCCGGGCTGATGGGCCTGCCCGTCGCGCGGGTCAAGCTCGCGGTCTACACGATGAGCGGCCTGCTCGCCGGGCTCGCCGGGGCCCTCAACACGGCGCGGCTCTCCTCGGGCGTGACGACGCTCGGTGTCGGCACCGAGCTCGACGCGATCTCGGCGGTCGTGATCGGCGGCACCCTCCTCGCGGGCGGCGTCGGCACCGTGGGCGGGACGCTCGCGGGAGTGCTGCTGCTCGGGACGATCCAGAACGACATCAACCTCATTGGCGACATCGACCCCAACATGCAGCAGGTCGTCAGCGGCGTGTTCCTCGTCGTCGTGGTCGTGGCGCAGACGTGGCTGTCCCGGGTGCGACGCACGGGCTGAGACCCGTCACCAGGCGTGGGGTTGACGTCCAGCGCCGCGACTTCCGCCGCGACCTTCCGGCTCGAGGCGATGGACCCTGACGCCGGACCGCGAGTGAGTCAGTAGCGCTCGGCTGCTCGGGCCGTGGCCCAGGCAGCGGAGTGACGCGGCCTAGCAGCGGAGTGACGCGGCCCGGGCAGCGGGGTGACGCGGCCCACGCAGCGGGGTGACGGCGACCATGTCGTGAGCTCGCGTGGCACCACGTCGCGTGGCGACGAGGCATCACGCCGCGAGGTGGCCGGGCAACGACGCTCAGCGGCGCCCGTCAGAACGGTGGGGGCGCAGATGCCGGCGGGGCCGAGCTCGATCCACCGTGCGTGCCGAGGTACTCGACGACGGCACGGCTGAACGTCAGCTCCGCACCGCGGTGGGCAGGCACGTCGAGCTCATCGTGGCTCGCTTCGCACGGTGGATGCCCGGGCCACGCGGCGGGTGCGTCGGGTGGTTCGAGCCCTGGTTGCTGGTGCCAGGGCAGGGGTGGTTCGGGGTGGCGGGTGTGGGTGTGCCCGGTGGGGGTGGTCCAGGTGTAGGTGCTGGGGGTGTCTTCGGCTTGGACGTGCCAGCCGGGTGCTTGCTTGGTGCGGTGGTGTCGCCGGCAGGCGGGAGCGAGGTTTCGCAGGCTGGTGGTGCCGTCGGCGTCGGGGTCCGGTGAGGGTCCGGCGGGTGAGGGCCGAATGTGGTCGAGGTCGGTGCGCCAGGCGGTGACGGTGCAGGACGGTTCGTAGCAGCGCCCGTCGGTGGCCTTGATCAGGTCGGCGAGGTCGGGTGGTGGCGTGTAGCGGGTGGTGCCGTAGTCGGTGACCATCCCGGTGGCCGGGTCGGTCAGGATCCGCCGCCACTGCGCCTGCGCTGCGTCCCTGCCCGAAGCGTCCCTGCCCGAAGCGTCCCTGCCCGCTGCGCCCCTGCCTGAAGCGCCCCTGCCCGAAGCGTCCCTGCCCGAAGCGCCGCTGCCCGCCGCGTCCCTGCCCGAAGCGTCCCTGCCCGAAGCGCCGCTGCCTGC
>CAXTEJ010000018.1:0-10332 GCA_964243295.1 uncultured Actinomycetales bacterium
GGCCGTACGCGTAGCCGCCCCAGACCGCGTAGACCTCGGCGAGGTCGGCGTCGCTGCGCCAGGTGCGCGCGTCGACCAGCGGCAGCAGCCCCGCGCCGTACGCACCGGGCTTGGAGCCGAACACCCGCGCGGTGGCGCGTCGGCGCGGCGCCCCCGTCGCGACGTCCGCCTCGACGTGGGCGCGGACGTGGTTGACGTCGTCCGGCTCGTCGAGGTCGGCCACGGCCTGCACCGCGTCGTCGAGCAGCGTGACGACGTGGGGGAAGGCGTCGCGGAAGAACCCGGAGATGCGCACGGTGACGTCGACGCGCGGGCGCCCCAGGTCACCGGCCGGCACGACCTCGAAGCCGGTGACGCGGCGCGAGGCATCGTCCCACACGGGCCGGCACCCCAGCAGCCACAGCACCTCGGCGACGTCGTCGCCCTGCGTGCGCATGCACGAGGTACCCCACACCGTCAGGCCGACCGAGCGCGGGTAGGTGCCGGTGTCGGCGACGTGGCGCGCGAGCAGCGAGTCGGCCAGCGCGACGCCGGTGTCCCAGGCGTTGCGGCTCGGGATCGCCTTGGGGTCGACGGAGTAGAAGTTGCGTCCGGTCGGCAGCACGTTGACCAGCCCGCGCGTCGGCGACCCGCTCGGCCCGGCCGGCACGAAGCCGCCGGCGAGCGCGTGCAGCACGTTCGCCACCTCGTCGCTGGTGCGCGCGAGGCGCGGCACGACCTCGGTGGCCGCGAACTCGAGCACTCGGACGACGTCCGCGAGGTCGCGGTCGTCGTCATGGGCCGGCAGCAGCACCTCGGCGACCTCCGCCGCGGCTGCGGGCGACCACGCCCGGTCCTCGAGCGCCGCGACGAGCGAGCGGGCCAGCGTCTCGAGCAGGTCGACGGCGTCCGCGCCCGAGCGCGCCGGCCCCTCGGTCAGGCGTGCCAACCGCTGGGCGCCGGCGAGGGCGACGCCCGTGAGCGGCGCGCCAGGCTCGCGCAGCAGCGCAGGCTCGTCCAGCCCGTACGCCGTCGCCAGAGCCGCGCGCAGCCCCGGCAGCGCGCGGGTGCGGCCGCCCCACACCTGGGTGGCGCGCAGCACGGCGAGCACCAGGTCGACGCGCGGCGGCCCGACCGGCCCCTCCCCCAGCACGTGCAGCCCGTCGCGGATCTGCACGTCCTTGACCTCGCAGAGGTAGCCGTCGACGTGCAGCACGAAGTCGTCGAACTCGTCCTCCCCCGGCATCGCGGAAAGGTGAAGGTCGTGGTGCAGCTGGGCAGCCTGGATCAGCGTCCAGATCTGCTGCCGGACGACGGGCACCTTGGTGGGGTCGAGCGCCTGCACGGTCGCGTACTCGTCGAGCAGCTGCTCGAGCTTGGCCATGTCGCCGTAGGTGTCGGCCCTCGCCATCGGCGGGACGAGGTGGTCGACGACCACGGCGTGACCGCGGCGCTTGGCCTGCGTGCCCTCCCCCGGGTCGTTGACGATGAACGGGTAGACCAGCGGCAGGTCACCCAGCACGGCGTCGGGTGCGCACTCGGCCGACAGGCCGAGTCCCTTGCCGGGCAACCACTCCAGCGTCCCGTGCTTGCCGAGGTGCACCACCGCGTCCGCACCGAAACCGCCGTCCTCGGGCCGGGCCGCGAGCCAGCGGTAGGCGGCCAGGTAGTGGTGGGACGGCGCCAGGTCGGGGTCGTGGTAGATCGCGACGGGGTTCTCGCCGAACCCGCGCGGCGGCTGGATCATCAGCACGACGTTGCCGAACCGCAGGGCTGCCAGGGCGACCGCGGGCTCGTCCCCGGTGTCGTCGACGTACAGCTCGCCCGGGGCCGGGCCCCACGCTCGCTCCATCGAGGTGCGCAGCCCGTCGGGCAGGGCGTCGAACCACCGCTGGTACGTCGTCGCGGGCACCTTCGCCACAGCACCGGCCAGCTGCTCGTCGGTGAGCCACTCGACGTCGTGACCACCGGCGGCGATGAGCGCGTGGATGAGCTCGTCGCCATCCTTCGGGAAGCCGTCGCCCAGGTCGTAACCGCTGTCCCGCAGCGCCTGCAGCAGGACGACGGCACTGGCCGGGGTGTCGAGCCCGACGGCGTTGCCGACCCGGGCGTGCTTGGTCGGGTAGCTCGACAGCACGACCGCGACGCGACGCTCACCGGCCGCCAGGTGGCGCAGCCGGCCCAGCGCGACGGCGGTGCCGGCGAGCCGCTCGCACCGCTCGGGGTCAGCGACGTACGTCGGCACGCCGTGCTCGTCGATCTCCTTGAACGAGAACGGGTTTGCGATCAGCCGGCCGTCGAACTCCGGGATCGCCACCTGCATCGCGGCGTCCATCGGGGTCAGCGCAGCCCCGGACTCCTGCCACGCCGCGCGCGAGCTCGTGAGCGCCATGCCCTGCAGCACCGGCACGTCGAGCTGCGCGAGCAGGCCGGCGTCCCAGGCGTCGTCGTCGCCGCCAGCCGACGCGTCGGCCGCGACGGCGCCGCCCGCGGCGAGCACCGTGGTGATGACGACGTCGCAGCCGCCCAGCAGCTCGAGCAGCTGCCTGGCGTCGGCGCCGTCGCCGCCGGCGCCTGGACCGAGCCCCCGCAGCGAGCCGCAGAAGACCGGCACGGCGGCGCCGCCCCGCCGCTCGACCGCGTCGCAGAGGTCGTCGACGAACGCGGTGTTGCCGCTCTGCTCGTGCGCCCGGTAGTAGAGCAGGCCGATCCGCGGGCCGCCGCCGTCGCGTGACTGCCGCTCGTGCAGGCCGAGCAGCGGGAAGGCGGCCGGCGGCTCGAAGCCCTCGCCGGTCAGCAACACCGTGTCGGACAGGAACGCGGCGAGCTGGCCGAGGTTGGCGGTGCCACCCTGCACCAGGTAGGCCAACGCCTCGGCGGCGACGCCTGACGGCACGGTCGACAGCGCCATGAGCTCGGCGTCCGGTGCCGCCTCGCCGCCGAGCACCACCGTGGGCACCCCGGACGCGAGCACCGCGTCGAGGCCCTGCGGCCAGGTGCGTCGTCCGCCCAGCAGCCGGACGACGGCCAGGTCGGCACCGTCGAGCAGCGCGGGGACGTCGTCCGGCAGCACGCGGGAGGGGTTGGCGACCCGCCAGCCCGCTCCGCTGCGGGCGGCGGCGAGCAGGTCGGTGTCGGCGGTCGACAGCAGCACGGCGGTGCAGCCCGGAGCGGCGGTGGTGCGCGGAGCGGCCATGGGTGGGCCGTCCTTCCTCGGGGTGTCCACGCCCCGCATCACGAAGGTCGACGGCCGCAGTGCTCTGGCTGCCGGCCCGAGGACCGGTCACAGTGGCGGGACCGCCCCGGACTCACACCGGGTTCTCTGCCGCACCGTCGTTGAGGTGCCGAGGCTAGCGGCCCGCCCCGGACGTCACCGCCAGCACCCACGCCTCGGCGTCGGCCACGGTGCTGACGACCGGCACGCCCGGCACCGGCGGCGGGCGGTCGACCACGACGACGGGGAGGTCGAGGAGACTGGCGGCGTCGAGCTTGGCGCGGGTGGCGTCGCCGCCGCTGTCCTTGGTGACGACCACCTCCACGGCCTCGCGGCGCAGCAGGTCGAGCTCGTCGGCGAGGTCGAAGGGTCCCCTCGCCACGACCACCTCGACGTGCGGCGGCAGCGGCACCGGCTCTTGCGCGCAGCGCGCGATCAGCCGCGTCCGACGGCAGGCGGGGTGCTCGGCGAAGGTCACGAGGCCCTGCTGCCCGGTCGTCAGCAGCGCGGTGCGGCCGAGCAGCGGCAGCGCGGCAGCGGCCGCAGCGAGGTCGGGGACGCGCAGCCAGCGGTCGCCCTCGCCGGCCTGCCAGCCTGGGCGCTGCAGCCGCAGCAGCGGCACACCGGCGGACGCCGCGGCGGTGGCGGCGTGGGCGCTGACCTGCGCCGCGAAGGGGTGCGTCGCGTCGACGACGACGGACGCGTGGTCGCGCAGCCAGGTGGCCATACCCTCGGGGCCGCCGAAGCCACCCCGGCGGACCTCTCCCGCGGGGTCCGCCGACGCGTCGAGGCGACCGGCCAGCGAGCTCACGACGTGCAGGCCGGCGACGCCCGAGAGCCGCTCCGCCAGCTCGCGGCCCTCGGTCGTGCCGCCCAGCAGCAGCACCGTGCTCAGCGGGGGCCTCCGGGCCGGCGTCGGCGCAGCAGGTAGCTGTCCATGACCCAGCCCTTGCGCCGTCGGGCGTCGGAGCGGGCCTCGGCGATGCGGTCGCCGGTCTCCGGCAGCGGCCCGTGCAGCAGCAGCTCGTCGGGCGTGCCGACGTACGCGCCCCAGTAGACGTCGAGGCCCGCGGCCACGATGGGGTCGAGGCCGGTGAGCTCGGTGTGCGGGTCGAGCATCACCACGACGTCGTCGACGCCGTCCGGGAAGCCGTCACGCAGCCGGCGGCCGGTGGTGACCTGCACCGCGCCGCCCACCTGGTTCAGGCCGATGCGGTGACGTGCGGCGAGCGCCGAGATGCTGCTGATGCCGGGCACCACGTGCCACTCGAGCTCGACGGTGCCGCGGGCGACGACGTCCTCGACGATCGCGATGGTGCTGTCGTACAGCGCCGGGTCGCCCCACACCAGGATGGCGGCCCGCTGCCCGTCGGCGACCTCGTCGCGCAGCAGCTCCTCGCAGACCTCGGCCCGCCGGCGGCGCCAGTCCGCGACAGCCTCGGTGTAGACGCCGCGGTCGCCGTCGGCCGGGGTGCGATCGCGCTCGGGGTCGCGGCCGTGCACGACGCGCGGGCCCGGCCCCTCGACGTACCGGGCGAGCATGTGCTCGCGCAGCTCGACGAGCTCGGCCTTGACCTCGCCCTTGTCGAGCACGAGGACGACGTCGACACGGTTCAGCACCGAGACTGCCTGGACCGTGATGTGCTCGGGGTCGCCCGCGCCCATGCCGACGACGTGGAGGGTGCGCACGCGGTCAGTCTCGCGCAGGCGCGGGCGGCACGACGGGCAGGCCCGGTGGCACGCCGTCCTCGATGAGCCGCCACAGGTGGTCGGTGTCGAGGTGCTGCTCGACCGCGTCGGCGAGCGCGTCGACCATCTGCTCGCGGACGGCGCGCAGCCCGGGAGCCGCCGTCGGCTGCCACGGCACGCCGGCGGCCTGCGCGACGTCGGACAGCCACGCGCGCCGGAAGCCGTCGTTCTCGAAGGCGCCGTGCCAGGTGGTGCCCCACACCTGCCCGAGCCGCCAGCCGTCGAGGAACGGCTCGGCGTCGGCCGTGCGCGGGTCGCCGGCGTCCGGCATCGCCACGCCGTGGTGGATCTCGTACGCCGTCACCTCGTGACCGCGCCAAGCGCCGACCGGGCGGCCGAGGTGCTTGTCGGTGTCGAAGCCGACGTGCGTGGGCAGCAGACCGAGCCCGTCGACGCGTCCGGCCGCGCTCTCGACGTCGTCGACGATGCTGCCGGCGAGCATCTGGTAACCGCCGCAGATGCCGAGCACGGGGCGACCTCCTGCCGCTCGCCGCGTGACCGCGGCCGCGATCCCGTTGCCGCGCAACCACTCCAGGTCGGTGACGGTCGACCGGCTGCCGGGGAGCACCACCACGTCGCTGTCGGCGACGACGTCCGGGTCGGTGGTGATGGTGACGCTGACGCCGGGCTCGAGGGCCAGGGCGTCGACGTCGGTCGCGTTGGAGACGCGCGGGAAGCGGACGACGGCCACCCGCAGCGCGCGGCCGTTCACCGGCGTGGAGCCGCCCCACCCCGCGAGAGCCAGCGCGTCCTCGGAGTCGACCCAGACGCCGTCCAGCCAGGGGATGACGCCGAGCACCGGCCGACCGGTGAGCCGCTCGATGGTGTCGAGCCCGGGGCGCAGCAGGTCGACGTCGCCGCGGAACTTGTTGACGACCCAGCCCGCCACGTGGGCCTGGTCGTCGGCGTCGAGCAGCGCGAGGGTGCCGTACATCGCGGCCATCACCCCGCCGCGGTCGATGTCGCCGACGACGACGACCGGCAGGCCGGCGTGGCGGGCCAGGCCCATGTTGACGTAGTCGCCGGCCCGCAGGTTGATCTCGGTGGGGCTGCCCGCGCCCTCGGCGACGACGACGTCGAAGCGGGTGCGCAGGTCCTGCAGGGACGACCAGGCTGCCGCCGCCAGCTCACGTCGGCCCGTCGCCCACTCGCCCGACTCGAGCGTGCCGTGCGAGCGGCCGAGCAGCACCACGTGGCTGCGTCGGTCGCTGCCGGGCTTGAGCAGCACCGGGTTCATCGCGACCTCGGGCTCGACGCGCGCCGCGATCGCCTGCAGCCACTGCGCGCGACCGATCTCGCCGCCGTCGGCGCACACCATCGAGTTGTTGCTCATGTTCTGCGCCTTGTAGGGCGCGACCGTGACGCCCTGCCGCGCGATCCAGCGGCAGATGCCGGTGGTGACGAGGCTCTTACCTGCGTCGGACGTCGTGCCCGCGACGAGCAGCGCGCCGCTCACCTGCCTCTCCGCAGCCAGGCGATGCCGACCGCCAGCAGTGTCGCGGCCGCGTCGACGGCGACCGCGAGCCGCACCGCACGCGGCAGATCCGCCACCCGCGCGGGGTCGCCGTCGCCCAGGAGTCCGCGGTGCTCGACGGTGCCGCCGTAGGCGTTCGCTCCGCCGAGGCGCACACCGAGTGCACCCGCGAACGCGGACTCCACCGGGCCGGCATTCGGACTCGGGTGCTGTGCGGCATCACGGCGCCAGACCCCAAGAGCCGCAACGGTTCGGCCGCCGACGAGCGGGGCGAGCAGGGCGGCCAGCACGGCGGTGACCCGGGCGGGCGCGAGGTTGGCGACGTCGTCCAGCCGCGCTGACGCCCAGCCGAAGCGCAGGTGCCGCGGCGAGCGGTGGCCGACCATGGCGTCGAGGGTGTTGACCGCGCGGTAGCCCACGAGGCCCGGCACCCCGGCGACGGCACCCCACAGCAGCGGCGCGACCACCGCGTCAGAGGTGTTCTCCGCCACCGACTCCACGCTCGCCCGGGCCAGCTCGTCGAGGCTGAGTCCGGCAGCGTCGCGGCCGGCGAGGTGCGACAGCCGGGCGCGCCCGTCGACGAGGTCGCCGCGACCGAGCAGGTGGGCCATGACCGACGCCTCGTGAGCCAGGCTGCGGCCGCCGAGCACCGCCCACGTGCAGGCGGCGACGACTGCGGTGCGCGCCAGACCCCGGGCCGCGATGCGTTGCGCCGCAACGCCTGCCGCCACGGGCAGTGCCACGCACACGGTGGTGTACGCCGCGCCACGGCTTCGCGAGTCGGCCCACATCCTGCCCTCGAGCGCACCAGCTGCGCGGCCGAAGCCGGCCACCGGGTGCCAGCGGGCCGGGTCGCCCAGTGCCGCGTCGGCGAGCACACCCAGCAGCAGCCCGAGCGCCCGGTCGGGCTGCCAGGTCGTCGTGGTGTGGCGTCGGGACACGCGTCCACCCTGCCGCACAGCCGCCGGACACCTGCGTCGGGGGCAGTGGTCGCCTAGCGCTCCGCCTCCGGGACGTCGAGACGAGGAAGGGTGGGCCAGCGCTCGCTGGCCCACTGCGGCCAGGTGCTGAAGCCACTCGGTGGCTCGGGCACCGGGCCAGGGCCGAGCTCGCCGGCGGACGGCGGCTGGTAGTGGCGCGCGAAGCGGTCGTGGTCGTCGTCCGTCATGGCGAAGGTGGTCTCGGGTGCCTCGGCCCACCGGCGGCTGGCCCGCGCGCGGCGCTCGGCCTCGTCGAGCGCGAGGTGCTCGATGACGAAGTCCGCACCCGCACCCGCCGCGATGCTGCGGATAGCCCAGCGCTCGTCGGCCGACCAGCAGCCGAGGTCGAGGACCACCGACGCGCCGCTCCTGAGCACCTCGCGCGCCACCCAGATGAACCGCCCCTCGAGGACGTCGCGCTTGCCGTCCGCGTCGCTGTCCCCGAACAGCGGCGCCATCCACTCGTCGGGCGTCAGCCGCAGGATCCGGTGGGTGCGCGCGAGGTCGCGGGCGCGGGTGGTCTTGCCGACCCCTGGCAGCCCGACGGTGAGGAACAGCGTGGGAGGCACCCGGCGACCATGGCCGACGACGCGCTGGCGCGCAACGCCGTTGCTGGGCTAGGCCCTGCCGTGATCATGCAGCTCCGGCTCGTTCGGTCTGGCCGAGCACCGGCACCCTCCGGCCCGCTGCTCGCAGGCTCACTTGACGCGGGCCTGCGGGCACCGGCCCTCGGCCTTCGCGCGGCCATCCGCGGACGGTGCGATTCCGCCCCCGCCTCAGCGGTGATCGTGCGCCCCGGCCCGCCGCCTCGGTGAGCATGATCACGGGGAGAGGGGCTCAGGTCAGGAGCTTGCCGGGGTTGAGGATGCCGAGGGGGTCGAGGGCGGCCTTGATGCGGCGGCTGACGTCCATGACCTCGGGGCCGAGCTGACCGGCGAGGTAAGGGGCCTTGACGCTGCCGACGCCGTGCTCGCCGGTGAGGGTGCCGCCGAGCAACAGGGCCAGCGCCACGACCGCGGCGAACGCCTGGTCGGCGCGCGCGACCGCTTCGGCGTCGGCGCCGTCGAAGCAGATCAGCGGGTGGAAGTTGCCGTCGCCGGCGTGGCCGACCGTGGCGATCATGGTGCGGTGCTCGGCGGCGATCGCCTCCACGCCCGCGACGAGCTCGGCGATCCGCGGAACGGGCACGCCGACGTCCTCGATGAGCGTGGTGCCGTGGTCGAAGAGCGCTGGGAAGGCCTCGCGCCGCGCCTGGAGGAACATCTCGCCCTCGTCCGGGTCGTCGGTGACCGCGACGAACGTGGCCCCCTCGGCAGTGAAGACGGCCTCCATGGCCGCGGCCTCGAGCCCCGCCGACCCACCGGCGTCGCTCTGCGCGATGAGCGTCGCGCCGGCCGTGAGGTCGAGCCCGCGAGGCCGGTAGGCCTCGACCGCAGCGACGGTGGCGCGGTCCATCAGCTCGAGCGTCGACGGCCGGGCACCGGCGACCACGGCGGTGACCGCGCGGCCGGCGGACTCGACGTCCGGGAAGGTCGCGACGACCGTGACCGCAGGCGGCGGAAGCGCCCGCAGCCGCAGCGTGGCGGAAGTGACGACGCCGAGCGTGCCCTCCGAGCCGACGAACAGCCGCTTGAGGTCGTAGCCGGCGACGTCCTTGATGGTGCGTCCGCCGAGGCGCAGCAGGGTGCCGTCGGCGAGCACGACGTCGGCGCCGAGCACGTAGTCGGTGGTGACGCCGTACTTCACGCAGCACAGCCCGCCGGCGTTGGTCGCGAGGTTGCCGCCGATCGAGCAGAACTCGTACGACGAGGGGTCGGGCGGGTACCACAGGCCGCGCTCGCGAGCCGCGGCCTTCAGCTCGCCGTTGAGCAGCCCCGCCCCCGCGACGGCCACCTGCGCGGCGGCGTCGATCTCGCAGCCGCGCAGCTTCTCCAGCGACAGCACGATGCAGCCCTCGGTGGCGGTGGCCCCGCCCGACAGCCCGCTGCCGGCACCGCGAGGCACGACCGGCACCCGGTGAGCCGTCGCGAACCGCATCACCGCCTGGACGTCGGCCGTGCACGTCGCGCGCACCAGCGCCAGCGGCCAGCCCGGCACCGCGGTGTCGGCCCGGTCACGGCGGTAGGCGTCGACGACGCCCGCGTCGACCACGAGCGCCCCGGGCGGCAGCGCCGCCGCCAGCTCGTCCAGCGGCGCGCCGGCGCGGGCGGCTCTGACATCGTCCTCGACGTCGGTCATGCCGGTCACCCTGCCACCGCGACCGCCGCCCGTCAGCCCCCGGCGCGGCTGTGCCCGCCACAGCGGCGGGCAGAAGTCACCGAAGCCGGCGCAGCTGAGCACGAGCTGCACACGCGACGCCGACTTCTGCATGTCGGTGTGGCGGTCGCCCGCCGGCGATCAGTCCGACGCGAGCTCGTCAGCGGTGAGCGCCCGCAGCACGCACAGCTCGTTGCCCTCCGGGTCGGCGAGCACCACCCACGTGACGTCGCCCTGCCCGAGGTCGACCCGCGTGGCGCCGAGGGCTTCGAGCCGTGCGACCTCAGCGGCCTGGTCGACCGGCCGCAGGTCGAGGTGCAACCGGTTCTTGCCGGCCTTGACCTCGGGGACGCGAAGGAACAGCAGGTCGGGCACGACGCCGTCCTCCGGACTGCCCGCCGGCGGTTCGAGCACCACCTCGTCCGGCGTGTCGTGGGTGCGGCGCCAGCCCAGCGCCTCCTGCCGGAAGGTCGCGAGCCGGCCGGGGTCGGTGGAGTCGATGTCGAGGCACTGGATGCGCAAGGAGACCATGTCGACACGGTGGCCGCACGCCTCCGCCGAGTCGAGCGAGTTTCGGCAAGGCGCGGCCGCTGTCGAGGTCGCCGGCCGCACCGGTCGCAGCGGATGAGTCCCCACAACCGCCACACCGACGCGGGCGCACGAGGACGAGAGCCGGTGCC
>CAXTEJ010000018.1:10432-24237 GCA_964243295.1 uncultured Actinomycetales bacterium
CGGAGGTCCGCGTCAAGGGAGCTTGCGACAGCGGGCCGGAGGGCGCCGGCTCTCGGACCCAGCAGGGCGGGCCGGACGTGCATGATCACGCCAGCGGGGCGGGCCGGAGGGCGCCGGCTCTCGCGCCCAGCCAACGGGCGTACCCAGCCGACGCGCGCACGAGGACGAGAGCCGGTGCCCGGAGGTCCGCGTCAAGGGAGCTTGCGACAGCGGGCCGGAGGGCGCCGGCTCTCGTCCGGACCCAGCGTGCCGGGCCGGACGTGCATGATCACGCCAGCGGGGCGAGGACGAGAGCCGGTGCCCGGAGGTCCGCGTCAAGGGAGCCTGCGACAGCGGGCCGGAGGGCGCCGGCTCTCGTCCGGACCCAGCGACACGGGCCGGGTCTGCATGATCACGACAGCCGAGGCGGGCCGGATCTGCATGATCACGGCGAGGGGCGTCAGCCCATGTACGGGTAGGGGTGCGACGTCGGGGGGACGAAGGTCTCCTTGATCGAGCGGGTGGAGGTCCATCGCTGCAGGTTCTGCTTCGCGCCGGCCTTGTCGTTGGTGCCCGACCCGCGGCCGCCGCCGAACGGCTGCTGGCCGACGACGGCGCCGGTGGGCTTGTCGTTGACGTAGAAGTTGCCTGCGGCGAAGCGCAGCTCGCGCATGGCGTGGGCGACGGCCGTGCGGTCCTGGGCGATGATCGAGCCGGTCAGGGCGTACGGCGACGCGGCCTCCATCGCGGCCATGACGGCGTCGAACTCGGCGTCCGCGTAGACGTGCACCGACAGCAGCGGCCCGAAGTACTCGGTCGTGAACATCTCGTCGGTGGGGTCCTCGCCGACCAGCACGGTCGGTCGGATGAACCAGCCCTCGGTGTCGTCATAGGTGCCGCCGGCGACGACCTCGACGCCCGGCGTCGCGTGGGCGCGGTCGATCGCGGCCTGGTGCTTGGCGAAGGCGCGCTCGTCGATGACCGCGCCCATGAAGTTGGAGAAGTCGGTGACCGGGCCGACGGGCAGCGACTGGGTGAGGTCGACCAGGTCGTCACCGATCTGACGCCACAGGCTCTGCGGCACGAACGCGCGCGAGGCCGCGGAGCACTTCTGCCCCTGGTACTCGAAGGCGCCGCGCAGCATCGCGGTGCGCAGCACGTCGGGGTCGGCGCTGGGGTGGGCGAGGATGAAGTCCTTGCCGCCGGTCTCACCCACCAGCCGCGGGTAGGTGCGGTAGCCCGCGATCCGGCGTCCGACCTCGCCCCACAGGTGCTGGAACGTCGCGGTGGAGCCGGTGAAGTGGATGCCGGCCAGGTCGGGGTCGGCGAGCACGACCTCGCTGACGTCGATGCCGTCGCCGGTGACGAGGTTGACGACGCCGGGCGGTAGGCCCGCGGCCTCGAGCAGCCGCAGCGTGTAGTGGGCGGACAGCTGCTGGGTGGGTGAGGGCTTCCAGACCACGGTGTTGCCCATGAGCACCGGTGCGGTGGCGAGGTTGCCGCCGATGGCCGTGAAGTTGAACGGCGTGATGGCGTAGACGAAGCCCTCGAGCGGACGGTGGTCGAGCCGGTTCCAGACGCCGGGCGAGTTCGCCTCCGGCTGCTCGGCGAGCAGCTCGCGGCCGAAGTGCGCGTTGAAGCGCCAGAAGTCCGCCATCTCGCAGGCGGCGTCGATCTCGGCCTGCTGCACGGTCTTGGACTGCCCGAGCATCGTCGCCGCGTTCAGCGTCGCGCGCCACGGGCCCGAGAGCAGGTCGGCGGCACGCAGCAGCACGGCGGCGCGGTCGTCGTAGGACAGGTCGCGCCAGCCGGGCGCGGCGGCCTTGGCAGCGGCGACGGCGTCGGCCGCGTCGGAGATCGTCGCGGTGCCCATCGTGCCGAGCACGTGGTGGCGCGCATGGGGCTCGACGACATCGATCTGCTTGCCGCCGCCCAGGCGCTGCTCGCCGCCGATCGTCATGGTCAGCTCGTGGTGGGTGGCGGCCAGCTCGGCCAGCTGCTGCTCGACCTGTGCGCGCTCGGGGCTGCCGGGCGCGTGGTCGAGGACCGTCTCGTTGACGGGTGCGGGCACGCGGGTCACTGCGTCCATGTGGCGGTCGCCTCCAGGGTCGGTGCGGCAGCGGGTGGCGTCGGCCGCGGCGTCCATGGTGTCACGCGGACGCGGGGCAGGGTGCTCCGCTGAGGGGCGTCAGCGGCGGTGCAGCAGCCCGGCGAGGACGTCGTCGAGCTCGGTCACGTCGTACCAGAGCAGCTCGTGGCCCTCGGCGCCGTCGACGAGGAAGCCGGCGTCGTCGTCGCCCCCGTCGGCGGCCGGCAGCGCCTGCACCGCGGCCGCGACGTCGTCCTCGGCCAGCTCGTCGTCGACGTGGACGCTGACGACCTGCGCCAGCGTCACGGTGTCGCGCACGACCACGAGGGCGGGCCGGTCGGCGTCGGCGCCGGGCCGCACCGACTTGTCGGGGACCTCGGCGGCGACCACGATGCGGCGCGGCGGCGACGTCAGGACGCGCAGCGACTGCTGGGCGGCCGCGGACGACGCCGCGTACTCCAGCTCGTCGCCGTCGCCCTCGGCGTACCACTCGCGCAGCGCACCGGTGACGGCGTGCGCCTCGAGCGGACCTGGAAAACCGTTGTCGCGCAACGCCTGCAGCCCCTCGACGGTCGTGCCGACGTACACCCGCATCAGGGCGCTCCTGCAGTCATCGGACGCTCTCGACGAGCTCGGCGAGCGCCTCGGGGATGGAGTCGGCGAGCACCTGCAGGTCGGCCATGGCGTCGCGGTCGGCGTTGAGGCCGTAGTAGACGCCGCCGTCGTAGCTGGTCAGGCCGATGCTCAGCGCCTGCCTGCGGGCGAGCGGCACGACCGGGTAGGAGGCCAGCATCCGCGCACCCGACGCGTACAGCGGGTGCTGCGGGCCGGGCACGTTCGACACCACCAGGTTGAACAGCCGCCGGGACGCCGCGCTCGCCGCGCGCGCGGCCATCGAGTGCAGCGTCGGCGGGGCGAAGCCGGCGAGCCCCGACAGCGTGCGGGCCGTGACGGCGCGACCGCTCTCGCCGTGCCCGCGCAGGGCGTAGGCGATCTGGTGCAGCCGGATGGCCGGGCTCGGCTCGCCCACCGGCAGGTCGACCACGAGCGCCGACAACCGGCTGCCGACCCGCGAGGACGGCTCGTCGGCCTCCTGCTGCACGCTGACCGGCACGAGCGCCCGGACGACGGTCGCCGGCACCACCGGCTCGCCGCGCGCGAGCAGCCATCCGCGCAGCGCGCCCGCCAGCGTCGCGAGGACCACGTCGTTGACGTCGGGCTCGGTGCCGGTGCGGGCGCCCAGCCGGGCGCGGACCGTGCGGTGGTCGTCGAGCGAGGTGTCGGCGGACGCGAACCGGCGGTGCTCGCCGATCTCGACGTTCAGCGGGCTCGTCGGCGTGGGCCGCCCGGCGGTGCGGGCGACCATCGAGACGAGCCGCCCGACCTGCCCGAGCGCGCGGCCGGCGACGTCGGCGACGTCGCGCGTGCCGCCCTGCAGCGTCTCGACGAGGGCCCGTGGGCTGGCGACGCCGTCGGCGACCGCGCCGGCGACCAGCTCGAAGTCGCTGGGCTCCTTGGCGGGCACCCAGCTGTCGGTCGGCGGGTCGGCCGCGACCTGCGAGTCGTCCAGCAGCACCTGGGCGATGTCGACGCCCGAGACACCGTCGACGACGGCCTGGTGGGTCTTGGTGACCACGGCGAAGCGGCCGTCGTGCAGCCCGTCCACGAGGTAGAGCTCCCACAGCGGGCGCGTGCGGTCCAGCGGCCGGGCCTGCACCCGGGCGACGAGCTCGTGCAGCTGCTCGTCGGTGCCGGGCCTCGGCAGCGCTGCGCGCCGCACGTGGTAGGCCAGGTCGAAGTCCTCGTCGTCGACCCACACCGGGTTCGCGAGCCGACCGGGCACCGGCCGCACCCGCTGCCGGAACCGCGGCACGTAGGCGATGCGCGCCGACACCAGCGCCACGAGCTGGTCGTGGTCGAACCCCTCGGGCGGCGCCTCGAACACCGACACCGAGCCCACGTGCATCGCCGTCGCCGGCTCCTCGAGGTACAGGAACGACGCGTCGAGGGGGCTGAGGCGGTCGGGCACCGCGCCATCGTGCCACTGCCCGCACCTCGGGCCCGCTCCCCGCCGGCTCTCCGGTCGTCCGGCGTAGGCATCGGCACCGCCGACGTGAGGCCCGTCAGGCCGGCCGGCTGATGCTCTCGGCCAGGGCCTCAGCGGCTCCAGCGGTACGGCGTCGTCGTCGAGACGGCGATCAGACCGGAGCGCTCGAGGATCGGACGCGAGAACTCGGTCGAGTCGCTGTGGATCAGCGTCGCGCCCGCGCGCAGGGCCGAGCGGGCCCGGACGGCCGTCAGCGCGCGGTAGATGCCGCGCCCGCGCCACTGCGGGAGCGTGACGCCGCCCCAGATGCCGGCGAAGTCCGTGCCGCTGACCGGCTCCAGCCGTCCGGCGCCGATCATGTCCCCGTCCGCCTCGGCGACCCACAGCTCCATGCCGTCATCGCGCGACAACCGGCCCAGGACCGCATCGGCGTATTCCTTCGAGACGGGCTCGCCGAAGACCTCGTCCTGCAGCGCGCACATCGCCCGGACGTCGGTCTCGGCTGTCACGCGCCGCAGGCGGACCCCGTCGGGCACGGGGACGTCGACGACCAGGTCGGCTGCCGGACCGATCATGATCGACTCAGGCTCGTCAGCGACGAAGCCGCTCGCGGTCAAGGCCTCGTGCAGCCCCGGCGCGTGGTCGTGCCCACGCGTCTTCCACTCGACACGACTCACATCCGGCTGCGCGCGGTAGTACGCCAGCGCATCCAGCACGAGCTGGGCGATGACCGCGGCGTCTGCGCCGCCGAGGTCGCGGTAGGTCACGAAGCCACGTCCACCCGCGAACACCACGAGCCGGAGCGGGCCGTGCTGCACGACTGAGCGGGCGCTGGGCGTCTCGGCGTCCGTGCGCAGCTGCTCGTCGTAGGCGGCGAGCAAGGACTGGCGCTGGGTCACCGCTCGACCTTCCCGCGGCCGCTGGCGCAGCGCCAGCGGTCAGCCACGACATCAGGTCTGCTGCGTCACGAGGATCCGCCAGCGGCAACGGCACGCAGCTCGGACCGCTCCGCGACCGCGCGCCGACCCGCTCGTAGACTCCTGCGGTGCGCCCTTCCCGACCCCTGTCCAGGCGCGCGCCGGTGCTCGCGGGCGCGCTGTGCGCCCTGCTGGCCCTGCCAGCCTGCGCGGCGGCGAGCGACCCGTCCGCGCAGCCCGCGGTCACCTCGCCCACCACGGCCGCGTCCACCACGGCGAGCGCGTCGAGCTCGGTGACGCCGTCCGCCACGCCGGAGGCCACTGCGACCGCCGAGGTGCGGACCATCGCGGTGAACGTGCGCGGGCGCACGGTGACGCCGGCACCGGCCGTCGTCGCCCTGGCCCGTGGCGAGACGCTGCGTCTGGTCGTCACCAGCGACCACGACGACGAGCTGCACGCGCACGGCTTCGAGGTCGAGGCCGAGCTGACGGCCGGTCAGCCCACCACGGTCGAGCTCACCGGCGGCGAGCCCGGCCGCTACGAGGTCGAGACCCACCACCCGTCGCTGCGGCTCATGGTGGTGCAGGTGCGGTGAGCGCCGCCGTCGCGGGCAGCGGCGCGATCCTCGCCCACGGTGTCGGCAGCCGGCAGGACCTCCCGCTGCCGTTCGCGGTGGCCGTCGGCGGCGCCGCCACTGCTCTGGTCGTCTCCTTCGTCGCGCTCGCCGTGCTGTGGCCGCAGCCCCGGATCGACGGCGCCCACGCCGGCCGCCCGCTGCCCGACCGGCTGGCAGCGGCGCTCGACTCGCGGGCCTGCCGGCTGCTGACCGCCGCGCTCGGCGGCGCCGTCACGCTGCTGGTGCTCGCCGCGCTGCTGCTCGGCCGCGACGACACGCGCAACCCGGTGCCGTACGTCGTCTACGTGCTGCTGTGGGTCGGGCTGGTGCCGCTGTCGGTGGCCCTCGGGCCGGTCTGGCGGCGCATCGACCCACTGCGCAGCCTGCACGCGGTCGTCATGCGCCTCGCCGGCTCCGACCCGCGCGACGGACTCGCGTCGCCGGTGCGGCTCGGCTACTGGCCGGCCGCCGCGGGGCTGCTGGCCTTCACTTGGCTCGAGCTCGTCGCGCCCGACAACGCCACGCTGCCGGTGCTGCGCATCGCCATCGCCCTGTACGTCGGCACGCAGCTGTGCTGCGCCTTCGTGTTCGGGGCCCGGTGGTTCGACCGCGCCGAGGCCTTCGGCACCTGGTCGGCGCTGTTCGGCGCCATGAGCGTGCTGGGCCGGCGCGCGGACGGCCGGCTCGTCGTCCGGTCGCCGCTGGCGGGGCTGGACGCCCTGAGCGCCGCCCCCGGGCTGCCCGCCACCGTCGCGGTCATGCTCGGCAGCACGGCGTACGACGGGGCGTCGGCCTCGCCGCGCTGGTTCACCGTCGTGCAGTCCTCCGCCCACCCCCGGCTGCTCGAGACACTCGGCCTGGTGGGCACCGTCGCCGCCGTGGCGCTCGTCTTCGCCGCCTGCACCGCCGTGGCCGGTCGGGTCGGCGGCGCCCCCGCGCGGGCGATGCCCGGCGCCTTCGCCCACTCGCTGGTGCCGATCGCCCTCGGCTACGTCATCGCGCACTACTGGTCGCTGCTCGTCGTCGAGGGCCAGAACGCGCTGGTGCGGCTGAGCGACCCGCTCGTCAGCGGCGCCGACCTGCTGGGCCTGCGCGACCGGGCGGCGGACACCACGCTCGTGCAGCCGACGCTGGTCGCCACCATCCAGGTGGTCGCCGTCGTCGGCGGCCACGTGCTCGGCGTCGTGCTGGCCCACGACCGGGCGGTGCGGCTGTTCCCCCACCGCCGGGCCGTCGTGGGGCAGCTGCCGCTGCTGCTGATGATGGTCGTCTACACCTGCGGCGGGCTCGCGCTGCTGTTCAGCTGAGGCCGTGCGCCGCTGCGTCGAAGGCGAACGACGCCACCGGTTCCCACGGGCCGCCGAGGTAGCGGAACAGGCGCAGCCCGGTGGCCGTCGCGGCGGTCGGTGGCAGCTGGGACGCCAGCTGGTCGAGCAGGGTCCGGGCGCGCTCGGCCGTCACCTTGTTCTGCACGGTGACGTGGGGGGAGAACCGCTGCCGGTCCTGCGGGCGCAGCCAGCGGTCGAAGGCCGCGGCGAGCTCGGCTCGGGCCGCGACCAGCTCGGGCGAATCGACCCGCACGGCCACACCGCGGCCCAGCGAGCGCACCCCCGGCAACCAGACCTCGAACGCCGGACGCCGTGACACTTGCTCCAGCACCTCGCTGACCTCGGCGACCTCCTCCCCCGGCAGGTGGTGGAAGAGGGTGAGGTGGGCGTCGAGCACGTTGCGCTCTGGCGGGAAGTGGCTGCGGCGCAACGCTTCCAGGCGTGCGGTCGTCTCGTCGTCCAGGGTGGCGGTGACGATCAGCGGGCGGTCGTCCAACGTCAGGTCCAGTACAGGACGCGCGCGTCGGGCAGGGTGCGCGCGACCTCGGTGGTGAAGAAGGCCTTGAGCTCGGTCATGACGTCGGCGGGGTAGACGTGCTTGAGCGCGCCGAACTTGCCGCGCTTGGCGCGCCGGGCGTCCTCGTCCATCTCCAGCTGGGTGCGCGGGTACCAGCCGAGCAGCACCTCCTTGCTCTTGGCGGTGAAGCGGTGGGTGATGAGCTCGGTGGTGAGGTCGAGGTCGGGCACACCGGCGACCGCGACGGCGACCTGGGCGAGCAGGTCGGCGTAGTGCTCGCGCCAGCCGTCGACGGCCATGATCGGCGCGATGGTGAGGCCGACGGGGTAGCCCGCGAGCGCGAGCGAGCGCAGCGCCGCGAGCCGGTCGGCCAGGGGCGCCGTGCCGCCCTCGAAGCGCCGCGTCACCGGGAGGGCGTTGACCGACAGCCGCACCCGGGTGCGGCCGCGGTGGTCGACGGCCAGCAGCGGGGCGACGTCGTCGTACTTCGTGGTGAACCGCAGCTGCACCGGGCCGGGCCAGTCGTGGCTCGCGAAGTGCTCGACCGTGGTCGACAGCGAGCCCGTCAGCCGCTCGATGCCGAGCGGGTCGGTGTAGCACGAGGCCTCGAACGTCGTGCCCTCCATGCCGCGCGCCTGCGTGCCGGAAGTGACGTGCCCCTGCCCGACGTGCTCGTCCAGGCCCGCCCAGATCTGCTCGAGGTTGGCGTAGACGCGCGTGATGGGCGGGCCGCCGAGCGAGCCGGCGAGGTAGCAGTACTGGCAATGCGCCGGGCAGCCCTGCGCGAGGTCGAAGCGCCAGTCGGCGCTCGGCGGGATCGGCTGCGGCTTGCGCGTGGACGCCGGGGCCACCACAACCGCGAGCGTCGACTTCGCCTGCGCGTAGGTCTCGCGCTCGGTGCCGGCGCGCAGCGGGGGCAGCCGGTCGCTCGCCAGCACCTCGATCGACGGGACGCCGGCCGCCTCGGCGCGCGCGATGATCCGCTGCCCGTGCGGCAGCTCGGACGCCGAGCGGGTCACCAGCACGCGCCTGGGGCGCCACGTGCGGGGCGTGGTGGTGGTGGGCGCCGCGTCGGTCGTGTCTATGGGCAGCGGGCTGTCGAGCAGGGACGAAGCGGTCACACCAGGCACAACACCCAGCGTGCGTGTCGTCGTCCCGACGCGCCGGGGGCGGCGCGATCAGCCGGGCGCCTGGGGTCGGCGCGATCAGCCTGGGGCAGCGCGATCAGCCGGGCGCCGGGATGCCGAGCAGCACCTCGAGCTCTCGGGCGGTCTGCTCGAAGGAGGTGTGCAGCACGGCGACCATGCCGAGCTCGGCGGCGGCGCGCACGTTGACGGCCAGGTCGTCGACGAAGACCGCCTCGTGCGGCTGCAGCGCCAGCAGGTCGAGGACGTGGTGGTAGATGCGGGGCTCGGGCTTGCGCATGCCGACGTCGCCGCTGATCACCACGACGTCGAACAGCGCCTCCCAGCCCTCGCGGGGGTACTCGTTGGCCCAGGAGTTCGACAGCACCGCCGTCCGCAAACCGCTCGCGCGGGCGGCGGCCACGAGCCCGAGCATCGACTCGGACGGCGAGAGCCCTTGCAGCATCCTGGCCAGCAGCCCGTCGGCCGGCACCGGCGAGCCGAGCGCCGCCAGGTCGGCAGCGAGCCGGAGCTCGAAGTCGGGGCCGCTCAGCTCACCGCGCTCGAGCGCGTGCACCGGGCTGTCGCCGTCCGCCGCGGCTGCCGCGAACATCTGCTGCAGCACCGACGCGAGGTGGTCGGCGGCGATGCCCTCGGCCGCCGCCCAGCCCCCGAACGCCTCGTCGACCGGCCCGGTGAGCACGCCGCCCCAGTCGACGACCAGTCCACGCAGGTGCGGGGCAGCGGGCGTGGTCGGCACCTCGCCACCGTAGTGCGGTCGGGGGCCGGCCAGCCCGACGTCGCGCGGTGGAAGCGCTAGGACGCCGGACGACGTCGCAACCGGCTCGCGCGCGCCGCGGGCAGCGGGGGGTCACCGGCCAGCCGCGCGGCGAGGCCGGCGAAGGCGTGCCGGGCGCGCGAGCCGGGCGCGGACTCGGTGAGCGTGCGGCCGGCCAGGAGTGCTGCGTCGAGGGCGGGGACGTCGTCCGGGACGAAGACGGCATCGGCGACGCCGGCGTAGCGCTCGAGGGCCTCGGCGATGCGGCGCTCGGGCACCGGGCCGACGGCTGAGGCGCGCACGCGGTTGACCACGACGACCGGTCGCATGTCGGTCACCTCGGCGAGGTCCTGCAGGCCGCGCACCAGCCGCTGCAGCCCCACCGGGTCGGCGGATCCGACGACGACCACGACGTCGGCGACCTCCAGGCACGTCAGCGTGGCGCCGTTGCGGCGCGGGGCGGCCGTGTCGTAGGACAGCTCCTCGTCCTGCTCCAGGCTGGCTGCGGTGTCGACGACCGTCCAGGGCACCAGGGCGCGTGCCAGGTCGAGGACCGTCGCGAGCGACCCCGGTCGCAGCTCGGGCCAGCGCGCCGAGCGCGCGATACCGGTGAGCACCCGCACCCCGGGCAGCACCTGCGGGGCGAGCCTGCCGAGCTGGTGGACGTCGAGGGTGCCGTGGTCGGCGGCGCGGGCGGCGCTCGCGAGGCCCGGGGCCTCGTCGAGCAGGCCGATCACCTGGCCGATGCTCGCCGCGTAGGTGTCGGCGTCGACCAGCAGCGACGAGTGGCCCGCGCCGGCCAGCTCGCAGGCCAGGGACACCGCCGTGGTGGTGCGGCCCGGCGCACCCGCCGGACCCCACACGGCGACCACGCGCCCAGGCATCGGCGGCACGCCGCGGACGTCGTCCATGTCGGCGGGGTCGAGCGCGTCCCCACCCTCGATCGCGTCGATCCCGTCGATCCCGTCGATCCCGTCGACATCACGGCCGGCCGGCACCAGCAGGTCGGGCAGCGCGTGGCGGGGGTCGCCGAAGGCGTGGCGCGCCGCCGGGCCGCCCGCGCCGGGGTCGGCGTCGAGCGCCCGGACCGCCTCGGCGAGCGCGGCCGCCACGGTGACGGCGTCCGCGTCGGCGGGCAGCACCTGCTCGATGCCCAGCTGGCGCAGCCGCCGCTCGGCGCCGTCGTCGCCGGGCTCGACCAGGACGACGACCGCGCAGCCGTCCGAGCGCAGCCGGGCGAGAGCCTCGCCGTCGAGGCGGCGCAGGTCGGCCGACACGACGACGGCCCGGGCCTGGCCGCTCGCGACGGTCGCGAGCAGGTCGGCGAGGTCGGCGCAGCGGCGCACGACCTCGACGGTCGGTCGCTGCCGCTCCAGACCGCTGACCAGTCGTGCCTCCCACCGGCCGGTGACCGCGGTGAGCACCGGCAGCGGGGTGCCCGGGCCCGCCGTCCCGCTCACGAGCCGCCGCCGGGCAGCGTCGCGGGCACCGGCACGAGCGTCACCCGGCTCTCGTTGTCGACGGCGCGGATCAGCTGCGGCACGAGGTCGTCGGTGAGCAGCAGCTGCACGGACGCGCCGGTGCTGCTGCCCAGCGCCCCGCGGCTGGTCGAGCGGCCCGACACCTGCGCGGCCGCGGCGAGCTTGCGGGGCTCGGCGTACGACGAGCTGCCGCCGTCGGGGTCGCGGTCGGCGACCCAGACGTCGACGAGGACGCCGGGCGTGAGCGGCTCGGCGGCGTCGGTCTCGACCGGCACCGAGACCGGGCGCAGGTCGACCTGGTCGCGGGGGCCGACGGCACTGCGGGGCACCAGCTCGCCGGCCGCGACGGTGCGGAGCACGACCTGACCCGGCTGCAGGCCCGACCCCGCCGAGAGGTACCGGCCACCGGCGGACTCCAGCCGCACGGAGACGACCTGCACGTCGTCCGCCTGCAGCGCCGTGCCGGGCGTCAGCACGCGCGAGGCGGCGTAGACGGGGGCGGTCTCGTCGGCGCCTTCGACCACGGTCGCGCCACCGACCACCGACGCGAGCACCAGGCCGACGCCCACGAGCAGCCGGGTGTCGCGCCACGACGGCGGCTGGATGCGCCGAGCCGTGGCCACGCCAGCCGCACCCTGCGGGCCCGACCCCGCCGTCCCCACGGTCGACGGCGAACGCTCCGGCGATGCCATCCGCGCCACCTTGCCCCCTCACCTGCCGCGGCGTTCTGCCACAGCGGCCACTGTGCCCGGCCGCGCGCCGCCGCACCCCGCGTCGTCCACAACCGGGGCCGAAGGGGGCTCCGGGGTCACGCAGAGCCACCGGCCGTCCACAGCCCGGCCGCGGTGCCGCGGTCGGCCGTCCCGCCGGTGCGATACTCGCCGCGGACGACGGCACCGCCGCCGCGTCCAGTGACCCGACCACCGCGCGACAGACCAGTTCCGACCGGCACGCGCCGATCACGAGCACCGGTGCCGCCGCGGCACCCCCCGGAGGACCCCCATGGCACCGCGGTTCCTGCAGCTCGCCGACGTCGCCGAGCAGCTCAACATCTCCGCGGCGCAGGCCTACGCGCTCGTGCGCTCCGGCGACCTCCCGGCGATCAAGGTCGGCGGCCGCGGGCAGTGGCGCGTCGAGGCCACCGAGCTCGAGGCCTACATCCAGCGGCTGTACGACCAGACCCGCGAGTTCGTCAGCAGCCACCCGTTCGGCAGCGCGGACGACGTCACCGGGCCGGCCGAGCAGCTGTGATGCCACCGACCGAAGCGCCGCCCACCGCCTGACGGCTCGCACGGGCGCCGACCCCGGGCGGACCGCGGCGAGGGGGCCTCGCCGCTACACCCCGAGGGTCGACGTGCCCGGGGCCGGCCGCAGGGCAGCGAGCGCGACCAGTGGCACGGTGCGGACGCCCCGCACCTGCGAGGCGCGCCGCCGCTGGTCGGAAGGGTGCTCGGCGAGGTCGACGTGGTCCGCGTAGACGGCGTCCAGCGTGCCCGTGAGCTGGGAGCCGTCGACGAGGTCGAGGCGCACCGGGCTGCGGTCGCGAGCGACGGCCCGCAGCGCCCAGCTCAGTGAGAGCCTGCGCTGGACGCCGGTGCGCCCCGTCGTCGCCGCCGCCGACCCCAGCCCGGTGAGGCTGGTCACCGCGGCGAGCGGCACGAGCACCGGCGCAGGCGCGACGAGCACGCACCACTGCTGCGCGACGTCGGCCAGCACGCCGTCGTAGCCGCCGCCGCCCACCACCCGCAGCCGCAAGGGGTGCCCGCGGGCGGCGACGAGGCGGTCGGCGAGCTCGACGAGCGCCCGCTCGCGGCGGGTGCGGTCGGCCACCTCGCCGGCCATCTCGGCCGCTGCGGCTGCCGCTGCCTGCGCCTCGATGTCGTCGAACAGCTCGTCCCAGCGCACCGGGCCAGCCTGCCGCCTCCCGCTCGTCGGGGTCGCTCTATCCACAGACGTCACCCGATCGCTTGACGTAACGGACACCATGCAACAACCTCTCAGCACAAGCAAACACAAGCAAACGTAGGCCGACAGGGGTTGATGATGCACCGAAGCCTCAGCGTGACGGGGTGGGCCGCTGCCGCCGCATGCGCCACGGCAGCGTTCGCGGCCACCGCCGCCCACGCGCTCGCCGCGGTGCGGGCGGGCGAGCTGGTGCGCGGACCCGCGTGGGCGGTCGTGCTGGTGCTGTCGGTGGCCGGCCTGCTGCTGACCGTCCGCGTGCTGCTCGCCGTCGGCGCAGCAGCCGCGGGCGCGATGCTCGCGACACTGGCCCCGTACGGGCTCGGCGCCCACCGCAGCCAGGTCCTCGCCGTCACCCTCGCACCCCGCATGCTCCGGCCGCTGCTCTGCGGCGCGCTCGTGGCCGGCGCCGCCGTCGCAGTCACGCCGACAGCACTCGCCGCTGCCCCGACGGCGAGCGCCGCGACGACGGCCGCGACGGTGGCGAGCGCCACGACGGTGGCGACCACCGCCTCGCACGCCACCGCCTCACACGCCACCGCGGCGCACGCCACCGCAGCGCACGCCACCGGTGCTCACGCTGCTGCCCTGCTCGGCGACGACCTGCCGGCGCCGGGCTGGCCCGCGCTGTCGGGTGACGGCTGGCGGCCGGACGCGCCGGCAGCGAGGGCGCACCCCGGCGTCGAGCTGGTCACCAGCGCCAGCACGCGGTGCCGGCCCGACGGCGAGGTCGTCGTGCGCCGCGGCGACACGCTCTGGGACCTCGCGGCCCGCTCGCTCGGCCCTGGTGCGAGCGACGCGGACGTCGCCGCGGCCTGGCCGCGGTGGTGGCACGCCAACCGCGACGCGATCGGCGCCGACCCCGACCTGCTGCTGCCCGGCACCCGCCTCTGCGCGCCACCCGAATCCCGGACCGCTCGACCCTGACCGCTCGACCCTGACCGCTCGACCCTGACCGCTCGACCC
>CAXTEJ010000018.1:24337-60221 GCA_964243295.1 uncultured Actinomycetales bacterium
GACCGCTCGACCCTGACCGCTCGACCCTGACCGCTCGACCCTGACCGCTCGACCCGCCCACCGCCACCCACCACCAGGAGACCCGATGACCGCCGTGGCCCTGCGCGCCCTGCCGGCTCCCGACTGCGAGCCCCCGGACGACCTGACGCCCGCGACCCACCTCCGGGGCGTCACCGACACGCGTCCGCGGGTGCGAACCGTGCAGGGCGTGCTGTCACTCGTCGTCGACCGGCGGCCCGACGACAGGGGCCCCGGCCACGAGGATGACACCTCCCGACCGGACGACCACGACGCCCGGGACTTCGGGCCACGCCGCACCGCGACCGACGCCCTGCCGTCGGCGCACGACTGGGGACGCCGGTTGGTGCAGGTGGTGGTCGAGGTCATGTGCTCGCAGCGACCGGCGTCGCAGCTGCTGCGCCACACCTCGCAGCCGGTCTACAACCAGGTCGTCTCCCAGACCCTGCCGCCCGTGCGCCGCGGTGCGGGAGCCCAGCGCCGACGTCCGCGCGTCACCAGCGTGCGGGTCTGCGAGCCGGTGGACGGCGTCGCCGAGCTCAGCGCCGTCGTCCACGGGCAGTACCGCGTGCAGGCGATGGCGCTGCGCCTGGAGGGACGCGACGGGCGCTGGCGGGTCACCGCGCTCGAGTGCGGCTGAGCGCCCGAGCAGGATCGGCGCGAGCGCACCACCCGGGACGACGGGAGGGCCGGCGCGCGTCGCACCGGCCCTCCCCTCGTGCGCGGGCCCTCAGTCCTCGGACCCGTGGCACCGCTTGTACTTCTTGCCCGAGCCGCAGGGGCAGGGCGCGTTCTTGGTGGTACCGGCGTACTCGAGGTCGGTGGCGTGACGGCCGGTCTCGTCGTGCTCGAGCACCCCGCCCTCGCCGTCGACCGTGGGCGCGACGTAGTGCAGCGGCACCGGAGCGGGAGCCTCCAGGCCCTTGGCCAGGATCTGCGGGTGGTCGTGGGTGTGCTCGGGGTCGGTGTGGTCGATGCCGTCGTCCGGCTGCTGCTCGACCTGCACCTCGAGGTTGAAGACGTAGCCGACGGACTCCTCCTTGATGGCCTCGTTCATGGCCTGGAAGAGCAGGAAGCCCTCGCGCTGGTACTCCACGAGCGGGTCGCGCTGAGCCATGGCGCGCAGGCCGATGCCCTCCTGCAGGTAGTCCATCTCGTAGAGGTGCTCGCGCCACTTGCGGTCGAGCACGCTCAGCACCACGCGCCGCTCCAGCTCACGCATGACGTCGGGGCCGAGCGCCACCTCGCGGGCGTTGTAGGCCTCCTCGGCGTCCGAGCGCAGCTCGGCCAGCAGCAGCTCGGCGGTCAGTCCCTCGCGGCCGCCCGCCTCCTCGACGACCTCTTCGACCTCGATGCCCACCGGGTACAGCGAGCGCAGCGCGGTCCACAGCTGCTCGAGGTCCCAGTCCTCGGAGAAGCCCTCGGCGGTGGCGCCGGTGACGTAGCCGGTGACGACGTCGTCCAGGAACAGCCGCAGCTGCTCGTGGAGGTCCTCGCCCTCGAGCACCCGCCGGCGCTCGGCGTAGATGACCTCGCGCTGGCGGTTGAGGACGTCGTCGTACTTCAGGACGTTCTTGCGGATCTCGAAGTTCTGGCCCTCGACCTGGCTCTGCGCCGAGGCGATCGAGCGCGACACCAGCTTGGACTCGATCGGGATGTCGTCGGCGATGCCGGCGCCGCTCATGAAGCGGTCGACCATGCCGGAGTTGAACAACCGCATCAGGTCGTCCTGCAGCGAGAGGTAGAACCGGCTCTCACCCGGGTCGCCCTGCCGGCCCGAGCGGCCGCGCAGCTGGTTGTCGATGCGCCGCGACTCGTGGCGCTCGGTGCCGAGGACGTACAGGCCCCCGGCGTCCGTGACCTCGTCGTGCTCGCGCGTGACGGCCTTCCTGGCGTTCTCCAGCGCCGCCGGCCAGGCCGCCTCGTAGTCGTCGGGGGTGTCGACAGCGTCGAGGCCCCGCTGGCGCAGCTCGGCGACGGCCATGAACTCGGCGTTGCCGCCGAGCATGATGTCGGTGCCGCGGCCGGCCATGTTGGTGGCGACGGTGACGGCGCCCTTGCGGCCGGCCTGCGCGACGATCGCGGCCTCGCGCTCGTGGTACTTCGCGTTGAGCACCTCGTGACCGACACCGCGCTTGCGCAGCAGGTTCGACAGGTGCTCGCTCTTCTCGACGCTGGTGGTGCCGACCAGGATCGGCTGCCCGGCTGCGTGGCGCTCGGCGATGTCGTCGACGACGGCGCCGAACTTCGCGTCCTCGGTGCGGTAGACCAGGTCGGGCTGGTCCTGGCGCACCATCGGGCGGTTGGTGGGGATCTCGACGACGCCCAGGTTGTAGATCTGCTGGAACTCCGCGGCCTCGGTGGTGGCCGTGCCGGTCATCCCCGACAGCTTGCCGTACAGCCGGAAGTAGTTCTGCAGGGTGATCGTGGCCAGGGTCTGGTTCTCGGCCTTGACCTCCACGCCCTCCTTGGCCTCGATGGCCTGGTGCATGCCCTCGTTGTAGCGGCGGCCGGCGAGGATGCGCCCGGTGTGCTCGTCGACGATCAGCACCTCGCCGTTGATGACGACGTAGTCCTTGTCGCGCTTGAACAGCTCCTTGGCCTTGATGGCGTTGTTCAGGTAGCCGACCAGCGGGGTGTGGGCGCTCTCGTAGAGGTTGTCGATGCCCAGGTAGTCCTCGACGCGCTGGATGCCGGACTCGAGGGCACCGACCGTGCGCTTCTTCTCGTCGACCTCGTAGTCGCGGTCGCGCTGCAGCCGCTGGACCACGCGCGCGAACTCGACGTACCACTTGGTGGGCTGGTCGGCCGGGCCGGAGATGATCAGCGGCGTGCGGGCCTCGTCGACGAGGATCGAGTCGACCTCGTCGACGATCGCGAAGTTGTGGCCGCGCTGCACCAGCTCGGCGGAGCTCCAGGCCATGTTGTCGCGCAGGTAGTCGAAGCCGAACTCGTTGTTGGTGCCGTAGGTGATGTCGCAGGCGTACATCTCGCGGCGCTCGGCCGGGGTCATCGGCGACAGGATGCAGCCCGCCGACAGGCCGAGGAACCGGTGCACGCGGCCCATCAGGTCGGACTGGTACTCGGCGAGGTAGTCGTTGACGGTGACGACGTGAACACCCTTGCCGGCGAGCGCGTTCAGGTACGCCGGAGCGGTCGCGACGAGGGTCTTGCCCTCACCGGTGCGCATCTCGGCGATGTTGCCGAGGTGCAGCGCGGCGCCGCCCATGAGCTGGACGTCGAAGTGGCGCTGGCCGAGGGTGCGCTTGGACGCCTCGCGCACGGCGGCGAAGGCCTCGGGCAGCAGGTCGTCCAGGCTCTCGCCGTCGGCGATGCGGGCGCGGAACCGGTCGGTCTCCTCGCGCAGCTCGGCGTCGGAGAGCCTGACGAAGTCCTCCTCCAGCGCGTTCACCTGGTTCGCCAGGCCGGCCAGCTTCTTGACGACCCGCCCCTCACCGGCGCGGAGCAGTCTCTCGACGATCTTGGGCACGCGTACGTCTCCGTTGGTCGACTTGGCCCGCTCCCGTGCGGACCGAGGACATCGTACGCGCGCTCACTGCACCCCCAGACGGACGTCGAGGGCCGCTGTCAGCGACCCAGCCGCTGGTAGGCCAGCTCGGTGCGGTCCTTGGTGGCCCGCCACCACTGCTCGTTGTCGCGGTACCAGTCGACGGTGGCCGCGAGGCCGGAGCGGATGTCCTGGTAGCGGGGCGACCAGCCGGTCTCCTCGCGCAGCTTGGTCGAGTCGATCGCGTAGCGCAGGTCGTGCCCGGGGCGGTCGCTGACCAGGTCGAACCAGTCGGCCGGCTTGCCCATGATGTCGAGCAGCAGGGCGACGATCGCGCGGTTGTCGCGCTCGCCGTCCGCGCCGATGAGGTAGGTCTCGCCGCTGCGGCCCTGCTCCAGGATCGTCACGACGGCGTCGTTGTGGTCGTCGACGTGGATCCAGTCGCGCACGTTGCTGCCCTGGCCGTAGAGCTTGGGCTTGACGCCCTGCAGGATGTTGGTGATCTGGCGCGGGATGAACTTCTCGACGTGCTGGTAGGGCCCGTAGTTGTTGGAGCAGTTCGACAGCGTCGCGTTCACGCCGAACGAGCGCACCCAGGCGCGCACCAGCAGGTCGGCCGAGGCCTTCGACGCCGAGTAGGGGCTGCTCGGGTTGACCGGCGTCCGCTCGGTGAATCGCTCGGGGTCGTCGAGCTCGAGGTCGCCGTAGACCTCGTCGGTCGAGATGTGGTGCAGCCGGGCGCCGTGCCTGCGCACCGCCTCGAGGATGCGGAAGGTGCCGACGATGTTGGTCTCCATGAACGGCCACGGGTCGTCCAGCGAGTTGTCGTTGTGCGACTCGGCCGCGAAGTGCACGACGGCGTCGCTGGCGGCCACGAGCCGGTCGACGAGCTCGGCGTCGGCGACGCTGCCCTCGACGAAGTCGATGCGGTCGGCCACCGGCGCGAGGCTGTCGCGGTTGCCGGCGTAGGTGAGCGCGTCGAGCACGGTCACCTGCCAGTCGGGGCGGGTCTGGGCGGTGCGCAGGACGAAGTTGGTGCCGATGAAGCCGGCACCTCCGGTGACGAGCAGCCTCACGATGAGCTCTCCTTGAGGTGGTGGTCGAGTGGGTCGGGACGGGACGGGACCGAGCGGAGTCCCGGGGGCTCGGGGGTGACGGCCACCGGGCCACCGCGGAACTCGACCTCGAGCGCGAAGCGGTGGGCCAGGTAGCGGTGGTCCGACAGCGCGATCGGCGTGCCACCTGCGGCCGCGGCGACCCGGCGCACCAGCAGCAGCGGGGCACCCTCGGGCACGCCCAGCAGCTCGGCGTCGGACGACGTCGCGAGCCCCGCCGTGATCGTCTGCCGCACCGCGTCGATCGGGTGCCCCTGCCGGTGCAGCGCCTGCCAGATGCCGGTGGTCTGGGCGTCACGACGGCTCAGCGCCACGGCGACCTCGGCCGGCACCCACTCGTGCACCAGGTCGAGCGGTTCGCCCTCCACCCGCCGCACGGTGCGGCTGTAGAGCACCTCGTCGCCCTCGGCGAGGCCGAGGACGCCGTCCAGCCGGTGCGGCGGTGCAGGGCGGAAGCCGAAGTCGACCACCGTGCGGTCGACGGTCTTGCCTGCCTCGGCGACCGCGGACGCCGCGTGCCGGAAGCTGCCGAGCGCGAGCGTCTGGTGGAAGGCCGCGCCGGCGACGAACCAGCCGGCGCCCTTGCGCGGCTCCACGAGGCCCTGCTCGCGCAGCACCTCGAGGGCGCGCCGCACGGTGACCCGGCTGACGCCGTACCGGCTCCCGAGGACGCTCTCGCTCTCGAGGGCGCCGGTCTCGGCGAACTCCCCGAGGGCGATGCGCTCGCGCAGCTGCACCGCGAGCTTGCTGGCGCGGCTACCTGTCATAAACCTGTACCTTACAGCCGTTCGTCCCCGTGTCCAGCCCTGACCAGGCGCGACATGCCGCGCCGGAGCCGGTTGCTGCGGCTACCGTCACCACGAGCCCACCCGCACCCGGAGGACACCGTGCCGATCCCCGCCCTTGCCGGCTACAGCCACGTGAGGCTGACCGTGACCGACATCGCGCGCTCCCGGGCGTTCTACGACCAGGTCTTCGGCCTGCCGGTGGCGTACGAGGCGCCGCCGCAGGACGCCGACCAGGCGACCAAGGACGCGCTGGGGTTCGTGTTCGGCGGCGTCATCTACTCCTTCGGTGCCGGCAACCTGCTCGGGCTGCGCCCGGTCGCGGCCACGGGCGACGCCTTCGACGAGGACCGCGTGGGCCTGGACCACGTGTCGTTCCAGCTCTCGTCGCGGGCCGACCTCGACGCGGCCGTGGCCGTGCTGGACGAGCTGGGCGTCGCGCACGAGCCGCTCAAGGACCTCGGCGCCCTGTGGATCCTGGAGTTCCGCGACCCCGACGGCGTCGCGCTCGAGCTCAGCGCACCGGCGAGCTGAGCGCGCCAGGGGTGCAGTGAACGCCGTTGCGGCCCCGGCGTCCTCCCGGCACAGTGAGCCGATGACGCAGCGGGGGCAGTCGGTCGCGGGTGCGCCCCGCATCACCGACGGGCAGCATCCCGACGCCATCACCCTGCGGCCGCTCACCCTGGGCGACGTCGACGCGGTCGTCGAGGTCTGCCGCGACGCGCAGGTGCAGCGGTGGACCGTCATCCCCTCGCCGTACGAGCGCGAGCACGCCGTCGCCTACGTCGAGGCGGCGGCGCGGGGCTGGCGGGCGGGGGGGCCGCTGGTGCTCGCGGTGGAGGCCGTCGACGACTACGACCAGGTGCGCTACGCCGGCGCCGTCTCGCTGCGGCCCGACGGGCACGACGGCGCCGACGTCGGCTACGCGCTCGCCCCGTGGGCCCGCGGTCGCGGTGTCATGTCGCGGGCGCTGCGGCTGTTCCTCACCTACGGCTTCACCCGGCTCGAGCTGCAGACCGTGCACTGGAAGGCGCACGAGGGCAACTGGGCCTCGCGCCGGGTGGCGTGGGCCTGCGGGTTCCGCGTCGAGGGGCTGGTGCGGGGCCTGCTGCCCTGGCGCGACGGCCGGTACGACGGGTGGATCGGCTCGCTGGTGCGCGGCGACCCGATGCTGCCGGTGCACCCGTGGCTGTCGGTGCCCGAGCTCGGCGGCCGGGAGGTGCGGCTGCGCCCGTGGCGCGAGGACGACGTGCCCCGCGTGGCCGAGGCGTGTGCCGACCCGCGCACGCAGCGGTGGCTGCCGCAGCTGCCGTCGCCGTACCTGCTCTCGGACGCGCAGTGGTACGTCCGGTCCCGTGAGGAGCAGCACGCGGGCGGTCGCGGCCTGTTCTGGTGCGTCGCCGACGCCGACGACGACCGGTGCCTCGGCTCGGTGACCCTCATGGGCCTGGCCGGCCCGGACGACTCGGCGGAGATCGGCTACTGGACCCACCCGGACGCCCGCGGCCGCGGCGTGATGACCGAGGCCGCGCGCCTGGCGGTGCGGCACGCCGTCATCCCCGCCGCGGACGGCGGCCTCGGCCTGCCCCGCGTCACGCTGCGCGCCGCGAGCGGCAACGCGGCCTCGCAGGCGGTCGCCCGCGCCGCCGGCATGACCCGCGTCGGTGTCGCGCGGGCCGCCGAGCGGCTGCGCGACGGCACGGTCATGGACTTCGAGCTGTACGACGTCCTGGCCGACGAGGTGCTCGACCTCGCCGACCGGCGGGCTGTCAGCGGCTGACCAACGCCTCCGCCAGGGCCGGAGAAAGGTCGCCCGGCCCGGCGACCGCGACGCGCGCGAGGCCCAGCCAGCCGGCCATGGCGACCAGCTCGGACGCGAGCTCGGCCGCCGTCGCGGGCGGGGCAGCCGGCTCGGCGTGGGCCGCCTGCACCCGCAGGACGCCGGCGCCGCCGTCCGCCTGCCGGTCGGCCTTGAGGTCGACCCGCGCGACGAGGGTGTCGCCGAGCAGGAACGGCAGCACGTAGTAGCCGTGGCGCCGCAGCGGCGCGGGCACGTAGATCTCGAGCCGGAAGTCCATGCCGAACAGCGCCCGCGTGCGCTCGCGCTGCCACACCAGCGAGTCGAACGGGCTCAACAGCGCCCGCGCCCGCACCCACCGCGGTAGCCGGGCGTCGCGGTGCAGGTACGCCGGCTGCCGCCACCCCTGCACCTGCACCGGCACCAGCTCGCCCTCCTCCACCAGCTCGGCGACGGCCGTGGCGCAGTCGGCCGGCGACAGCCGCCAGTAGTCGCGCAGGTCGCGCTCGGCCGCGACGCCGTGGGCCCGTGCGGCCATCGACACCAGCGCGCGCAGCGCCTGCGGCTCGTCGAGCACCTCCAGCGACCCGCCCGGCAGCACGCGCCCGGGCAGGTCGTAGCGGCGCGCGAAGGCGGTGGTGCGGCCGGCGGACGTGACCTCACCGGCCCAGAACAGGCTCTCGAGCGCCTGCTTGACCAGGCTCCAGTTCCAGCCCCAGTCGGTGCGGTCGCGCGGCGCGTCGTGGGCGAGCGCCCGCTCGAGGTCGACCGCGGTGATCGGGCCGCGCGCCGCGACCTCGGCGAGCACCTGCGCCACCAGCTGGGGGTGGTCGGCGGCGACGCGCTGCATGCCGCCCCAGGCGTCGTCGCGCCAGCGCTGCATGCGCCACTGCAGGGCGCCGAGCGTCGCGGGCGCGACCAGCGACGCCTCGTGCGCCCAGTACTCGACGAGCCGGCGCGGGGCCCGGTCGCGCATCCGGTCGAGCAGCGCGGTGTCGTAGGGGCCGAGACGGGAGAAGAACGGCAGGTACTGGCTGCGCGAGACGACGTTGACGCTGTCGATCTGCACGACGCCGAGCCGGTCGACCACCCGCTGCAGCTGCCGGACGCCGACCGGCGTGGTCGGCCGGGGGGCGTCCAGACCCTGCGCCGCGACCGCGACGCGCCGCGCCTGGGCGAGGCTCAGCCGCTCGGGTCGCGCCACCGGCCCGGCCTCAGGTCAGGTCGAGGATGCGCTCGCGGACGGCGTACACGACGGCCTCCATGCGCGAGTGCAGCTGCAGCTTCTCCAGGATGTTGCGCACGTGGTTCTTGACGGTGTTCTCGCTGATGAACAGCTCCTTGGCGATGTCCTTGTTCGCCATGCCCCGCGCCACGAGCTTGAGCACCTGCAGCTCGCGGTCGGTCAGCCGCGGCACGGGCACCTGCGGGCGCTCCTCGTGCTTCTTGATCATCGTCGCGAACTCGGTCAGCAGCTTGCTGGCCATCGACGGGCTGATCAGCGACTGGCCGCCCGCGACCGCGCGGATGCCGTCGGCGATCTCCTCGCCGGGCACGTCCTTGAGCAGGTAGCCGTTGGCACCAGCCCGCACCGCCTCGTAGAGGTCGGACTCCTCGTCGGAGATCGTCAGGATGACGATCTTGGTCGAGGGGACGACGTCCTTGATGGCGGTGCAGGCCTCGATGCCCGAGCGGCGCGGCATGCGGATGTCCATCAGGACGACGTCCGGCAGCAGCTCCTCCACCTTGCGGATGGCCTCGGCACCGTCGGCGGCCTCACCGACGATGTCGATGTCGTCCTCCTGGCTGAGCACCATCTCCAGCCCGCGGCGGTACAGGGCGTGGTCATCGGCGACGAGCACCCGCAGCCGCTCACCGGACGAGCCGGCCGGTGCGCCGACGCCGTCCGGCGCCTCGTGGTCGCTCACCCGTGCCCCCTGTCCCGGCCGACCTGGCCGTGGTGGGAGACAGTCTGCACGATGTGCGGGCCCTTCAGCTGACGGGCACGGCCTGCGGCTGCTCCGCGACCGGTTCGGACGTCGGCACCGACGCCGCAGCGGGTGGTGTGGGGGCCGGCGCGGCCGGCTGGCCGGCGTCCTGCAGGTCGAGGTGCAGCACGCCGTACTCCCAGCCGCGGCGACGGTAGACCACGCTCGGCCGGTGGCTGTCGGCGTCGACGAAGAGGAAGAAGTCGTGCCCGACGAGCTCCATCTCGTACAGCGCCTGGTCGAGGGTCATCGGCGTGGCCTCGTGCACCTTGGTGCGGAACTGCACCGGGCTGCCCTCGGCCTCGTCGGCCTGCTCGGGCTCAGGCGCGTCGAGGGTCGCCGCCTCGAGGATCGCCGCCTCGAGCTCGGCGACCGGTGCGGGCTCGGCCCCGTGCTTGCTGCGGTGGACGACCTTGCGGTCGTGGGCGCGCCGCAGCCGCTCCAGCAGCTTGGTGTAGGCGCGGTCGAGCGCGACGTAGGGGTCCTCGGCGGCCGCCTCGGCCCGCACCACGGGGCCCTTGCCGACGCAGGTGATCTCGACGCGCTCGCAGACCGGCGTCTGGCGCCGGTTGGGCTCGTGCGAGATGACCACGTCGAGCCGCTGGATCCGCGGCGCGAGCTGCGGGACCTTCGCGAGCTTGTCCTGCAGGTGCCGGCGGAACCGGTCCTTGATCTCGACGTGGCGGCCGGTGACGACGATCTCCATGGTGCCTCCCTGGTGGTGCGGCGGGTGCCGCGCGCGAGCGCGGGGCACCTCGTGGCGTGGGACAACGCGAGGGTCGGCAGCCCGATCGGCCCGGCGATCACCGCCCCGCTCGGACGACGGTCGGCGTGCTGAGCGCGGTGGCCGGCGCGTCGCGCGGGACCGGGGCGGGCCGGTCTGCGTCGCTGGTCCGCGGGCTCATCTGCAGAAGGTACGCCTGCCGCGGCCGCCACGCCCGCCGCTCACCGCCGTGACTGTGAGTGATCTTCGACGGACGGTCGGTCGCCGGAGACGCGGCGCAGCACGGTCGCGGCCACGGTCACCGCGACGACCGGCCCGGCGCCGACGTCCCGCAGGGCGCGCGCCGACTCCAGCAGCGTCGCGCCGGTGGTGACGACGTCGTCGACCAGCAGGCACGGCCGCCCCCGGACGTAGCGGGCCCACGACGCGGGCACCCGCACGGCGCCGGCGAGGTTCGCCGCCCGCTCGGCCGAGTCGAGCCCGGACTGGTCACGCACGCCGCGGCGCTGCTCGAGCACCGGCAGCACCCGGCCGCCGCGCTCGCCCAGCGAGCGCCGCGCGAGGTCGAGCACAGGTCGGCGGCCCCGCGCACGGCGCGACGACGCGCTCGAGGGCGCGGGCACCACCAGCAGCCGCGCCCCGTCGACGTGGGGCAGCGGACCGGCCGCGGCCCGCTCGCGGGCCCCGGCCGGGACGAGCTCGGCTGCGGCGGCCCGGGCGGCCCGGCGCAGCGCCAGCGCCAGCACCGGGGTGACGTCGGGGCGGTCGTGGTCCTTCCACGCGACGAGCGCCGCGCGCACCGGGCCGTCGTACGGGGCGGCCGACCACACCGCCAGCGGCGCCTGCCCGTGCCCGCCGTGCCTCGTCCCCACGGGCTGCCGGGCCGGCGCCGGGACCGACGCCTCGAGCAGGCGCCGGGACGGCGGACCGGTCAGCGACGGCCAGCAGGCGTCGCACCACCGCGTGCCGGGCTCGCCGCAGCCCGCGCACGCCCGGGCCAGCGCCAGGTCGAGCGCCTCGGCGAGGGCCACGCCCAGCACGTGCCCCGCCCGGGGGGCGCCGCCCGCCGGCTCGGCACGGTGCCGGGCGACGCTCACGCCAGTGCCGACGTCCGGGACGGGAGAGCGGGACGCGTCACTGCGGCACGCTGACCGAGCGGCCAGCACCCACGGGCGCCCAGCCGCTGCCGCTGCGCGACAGCACGGTGCCCGCCGTCGTCACCACGTAGAGGGCCCGCACCCCGTCGCCGGCCGCGATCGAGACCGGTGAGGTCACCGGCGGCAGCGCGGACGTCGGCCCCCCGACGAGCACCTCGGCGGCCTGGACGCCGCGCGAGCCGACCCCTCGGCCCAGCGCCACGAGCGTGCCGCTCTGGGCCCACGCGACGTCACGCAGGTCGGTCAGCGCCTGCCCCACCTGCAGCGGCGAGCCGAGGGCGACCGGCACCTGGGCCTGGCGCTGCACGGCCGCGACGTCGAGGCGCCTTCTTCCTGCGGGGTCGGCGGACACCACCGCCAGGCGGGCACCGTCACGCGACACGTCGAGGGCGACCACGGTGCGACCGGTGAGCCACGACGGCTGCAGCGTGGCCGCGTCACCGCGCCCGGCCGCGACCTGCGCGGGCGCGAGCACCCTGACGCGTCCGGGCACGGCCGAGTCCGCCGTCCAGACCGCGCCGTCGGCGTCGACCACCGGCGCGACGAGCGACCGGCCGGTCAGCAGCGGCGCAGAGCCGCGCGGGAGCAGCCTCAGCAGCCGACGTCCGGACCGGTCGACTCCGACGACCGGTGAGGCGTCGGGGCCAACAGCCACCGAGCCGACGTCACCGCCACCCGGCAGCGTGAGCCCCTCGGCGGCCAGCTTGCCGGTGCCCGGCTGCACCCGCAGCAGCCGGTCGCCGCTGAGCACCATGGCCGCCCCGCCGACGCGCACGTCGTCGCGGTAGGCCGTCTCGGCGTAGACGCTGGTGTCGGACACCCCGGGCACGTCGAACGGCGTGCCCGCCACGGTCAGCTCGACGGACACGACAGCCGGCAGCCGGCGCAGCGTCGAGGTCAGCTGGGCCCACATCATCTGCCGCATCTCGGGCGACGCCTCGAGCGCGCGGGCGGTCAGGTCGACCCGCGCGACGCCCCCCGTCGTCGGCACCGCGTCGACGGCCAGGGTCGTGTCGGTCGGGAAGCCGGTGCGGACGGCAGCGCGCAGGTAGTCGGGCGGGCCCTGCAGCAGCTGGCGCACCAGCGCCGTGGCGAGGCCGGGTCCCGGGCCCGGCAGCCAGCGCAGGTCGGGCACGAGGGTGGTGGTGCCGGCGGCGACGAACGTCACCGGCAGGGCGCTGAACGACCGATCGAGCGCGTAGCGCGGCAGCCACGACCCGAACGCCTCGTCGAGCGCCGAGATGCGCCAGGTGCCGCCCTGGCGCTCCAGCGTGAAGCCCGCCCGCGCGCCCGCGCCGGGGGCGGCCTCGACGTAGCGGCCTGTCGCGTCGATGCGGGCCGTGAGCGGAGCGGCGACCTCGACGCGCGCGGTGGCTCCCCGCCTCGACTCGCGCACGACGAGGTCGGGGTCGTCCGGGTAGACGACCACGTCGCCGGACGGGCGCCAGTCACCGGCCGCGCGGGCGGTCAGGAACGAGCGCGCGACGACGTGGTCGTCGTCGGTGGCCGCACCCGCCTTCAGGAACCCGGCGACGACCTCAGCCGGGCCGGCGAGCGGCCGTGGCCCGACGGGCGCCACCCGCAGCGGCTCGGGGTCGGGGTTGTCGATGACGGTGCCGGGGCCGGCGGCCCCGGAGTCGGGCAGCGCGCTGCACGCCGGAACAGCGCCCAGCACGACGGCCAGCAGCGTCGCGACGAGCGCCAGCAGCGGTGCGAGCGGGCGCCGGGCTGCCGCGGCGCGACCGAGGTCAGCCACGGCGCACCGCCCACGCCGAGGCCGGCGGCAGCTCGTCGCCGGCGCGGGCGGCGATGCGCAGGTAGGGACCGCCGACCACCAGCTCGTCGTCGGCGGTCGGCCCGAGAGGCAGCGGCGAGGAGGTCAGCTCGAGGTCGGCACGGCGCGGCAGCGTCAGCCGGAAGCACGAGCCCTGGCCGGGCTCGCCCCAGGCCTGCAGCCAGCCGCCGTGCAGCCGCGCGTCCTCGCCCGCGATGGCGAGGCCGAGACCCGTGCCGCCGAGCGTGCGGGCGCGCGAGGGGTCGCCACGCCAGAACCGGTTGAACACCAGCGCCGACTCGCCGGGCTTGAGCCCGACCCCGTGGTCGCGCACCGACACCGCGACGGCGTGGTCGTCGCCGGCGACACTCACGTCGATGGGCCGGCCGTTGCCGTGCTCGAGCGCGTTGACCACCAGGTTGCGCAGGATGCGGTCGATGCGACGGGGGTCGACCTCGGCCACGCACTCGCGCTCGGAGACGACCAGCTGCAGCGTCTCGCCAGCCGCACTGAGCGGGACGGCTGCCTCGACGACGCGCGCCGCGAGGTCGCGCAGGTCGACCGGCTCGCGCTCGAGCACCGCACCGCCGGCGTCGATGCGGCTGATCTCGAGCAGGTCGGCGAGCAGCACCTCGAACCGGTCGAGCTGGGTCTGCAGCAGCTCGGCCGAGCGCGCTGCCAGCGGGTCGAAGTCGGCGCGGGCGTCGTGCAGGACGTCGGCGGCCATGCGCACGGTCGTCAGCGGGGTGCGCAGCTCGTGCGAGACGTCGGAGACGAAGCGCTGCTGCACCCGCGAGAGGTGCTCGAGCTGGCGGATCTGGTTCTGCAGGCTGATGGCCATCGCGTTGAAGCTGGCAGCCAGCCGGGCGAGGTCGTCCTCGCCGCGCGCCCGCATCCGCTCGTGCAGGCGGCCGGACGCCAGCCGCTGGGCGACGAGCGAGGCCTGCCGCACCGGCGCCACCACCTGCCGGGTGACCACGAAGGCGAGGGCTCCGACGAGCAGCACCAGCAGGGCGCCCCCGATGAGCAGCGTGCGGCGCACGAGGTCGAGCGTGGCCTGCTCGCGCTCGAGGCTGAAGACGAAGTACAGCTCGTACGCGCCGCCGACCGGGAGGGTGAGGCGCGACCCGACAGCGATGCCCGGCACGCTCGGCGCGCCGTCGTCGTAGGTGATGCGGATGAACTGCGACTCGCGGCGGCCGGTGCGCTCGACGCGGTCGCGCAGCACCTGCGGGATGACCGTCGACGACAGGGCGGGAGAGCTGAGCGCCGGGGCGGTCGTGGAGCTGGTGGCGTCGGCGGCCGCGCGCAGCAGCACGACCTCGCGCGAGCGGTCGGGCTGGGGCGAGGCGAGGGCGCGCACCAGGTCGGTGAGCAGCAGGTTGAGGCCCAGGGTGTCGGTGACGGTGTTGAAGCGCGCCTCCGCCTCGACCTGGCCGCGGCGGGCCTCGCCGAGGGCGGCGGTCAGACGGTCCTGCACCAGACCCTCGCGGATGCGGCCGAACACCAGGGTGCCGACACCGGCGACCACGGCCAGGCCGAGCAGCATCGTCGTGGCGACCACGCGCAGGGACAGCGAGCGCCGCCAGCGGCTCAGCAGCGGGCCGCCCGCCGCGCGCGGGCCGAGCCGACGCAGCAGCGCGGCGGCACGGGCGCGGGCGGCGGCGCCCCGGTTCACTCGGGTCGTCCCGCCTGGCCGGCCTTGTAGCCGACGCCGCGGACGGTGACGACGACCTCGGGCCGCTCGGGGTCGAGCTCGATCTTGGACCGCAGCCGCTGCACGTGGACGTTGACCAGCCGGGTGTCGCCGGCGTGCCGATAGCCCCACACCTGCTCGAGCAGGACCTCGCGGGAGAACACCTGCCAGGGCTTGCGGGCCAGGGCGACGAGCAGGTCGAACTCGAGCGGCGTCAGCGAGATGGGCGTGCTGTCGCGGCGCACCGTGTGACCCGGGACGTCGATGCTGAGGTCGCCGATCGTCAGCCGCTCCGGGGAGGAGTCGCCCCCGCCGCGCAGCCGAGCGCGCACGCGCGCCACGAGCTCCTTGGGCTTGAACGGCTTGAGCACGTAGTCGTCGGCGCCCGACTCCAGACCGACCACGACGTCGACCGTGTCGGTCTTCGCGGTCAGCATCACGATGGGCACGCCGGACTCGGCGCGGATGCGCCGGCACACCTCGATGCCGTCGACGCCCGGGAGCATGACGTCGAGGAGCACCAGGTCGGGCTGCACCTCGCGGAAGGCCGTCAGCGCGGTCTCGCCGTCACCGCAGTGCACCGGCTCGTAGCCCTCGCCGCGCAGCACGATGCCCAGCATCTCGGCCAGTGCGACGTCGTCGTCGACGACCAGAACGCGACCCCTCACGCCCACCTCCCTGTCCGCCCCATGCTCTCACCCGCGAGCAGTGCCCTGGTGGCTGCATCCACAGGCGCGCCGGGAGCACCGCGGTGGTGGCCCCCCGGCGGGCCGCTCGTCCACAGGCAGGGCGTCGCCGCCCGACGACGGGATCGCTCCCGTGGCACGATGGGGCCGCGCCAGGGTGGGCGCGCCGATCGCGGGGACCACGGGGGGACATGAGCGAGCAGCCGCCGACACCAGGGGCCTGGCAGTCCCCCGACGGTCGCGCCGAGCCAGGTCACGAGCAGGCGGGGCCAGCGGGGGCCCGGCCGCCGGCCGCCGGTGAGACGGTCGGAGCGCCACTGCCCTCCCACCTGACCTCGGCGGACAACCCCCTGCTGCCGCCGACGTCCCTGCCGGCCGGCGCTGGGGTGCCGCCGATCCCAGGCGGCACCAGCGCCACCGTGCCGCCGATCCCAGGCGGCACCAGCGCCACCGTGCCGCCGGTCCCCGGGGCACCCACCTCGTGGGGCGCCGCGCCGACCGGCCCGCCGGGTGCGGCGTACGGCCTGCCCTACGGTGCTGCGCCCGGGCCGCAGTGGGTGCCGCCGCCCAAGCCCGGCGTGGTGCCGCTGCGCCCGCTGGGGCTCGGCGAGCTGCTCGACGGCTCCGTGCAGACCATGCGACAGAACCCCCGCGTGATGCTCGGCTTCTCGGCGGCCGTCATGGCGGTCGTCGGCGTCGTCTCCACCGTGCTGCAGGTGGTGGGGCTGCCGCGGCTGCTGAGCGTCACCGACACCCCTCGCAACGAGCTCGGCGCGGGCGAGGCAGCCAGCGCCATCGGCGGGGGGCTGGGCGGACTCGTGCTGCCGGCGATCCTGCAGGCGGTCGCGACGATCGTGCTGTCGGGGCTGCTGATCGTCGCGGTCAGCGAGGCCGTCCTGGGCCGGCGTCCGCCCGTCGCGCAGGTCTGGGCCACCGCTCGACCGCGGTTGCTGCCGCTCATCGGTGTGAGCCTGCTCGCCGGTCTCATGAGCCTGCTCGCGGTGGCCCTGCTGGTCGGGCCCGGCATCGCGCTGCTCGCGGTGTCGACGACGGCCGGAGTGATCGGCCTGCTGATCGGCGTCCCGCTGGCGTTCGCGCTCGCCGTCTTCGTCTACGTGCGGCTGGCCTTCGCCGCGCCGGCGCTGCTGCTCGAGCGCCTGGGGGTCGTCGAGGCCATGCGGCGTTCGTGGCGGCTGGTCGCCGGCTCGTGGTGGCGCGTCTTCGGCATCCTGCTGCTCACAGCCATCATCGCCGCGATCGCCAACGGGTTGCTGCAGGCGCCGTTCGCGATCGTCGGGGCCGTCGTCGCGGGCGTCGTCTCGTCGTCCGACGCCGCCTCGACCGGGTCCATCACCCTGCCGCTGGTCGTCTCGACGGTCGCCAGCAACATCGGCACCGTGGTCGCCGCCACCGTGAGCGCCCCCTTCTCGGCCGCCGTGACCGCCCTGCTCTACATCGACCTGCGCATCCGCCGCGAGGGGCTCGACGTCGCCCTGGCGCGCGCGGCCGGCGCATGAGGCGCAGCCGATCGCGCACGGGCGCATGAGCGTCCTCGACCCCTCGCGGGGCACCGCACGCGACTGGGCCCTGCAGGAGCTCGCCGACCCGGCGTACGCGACGGCTCGTCCCGGGTGGGCGCAGCGGCTCGCGGGCTGGCTGCTCCGTCACCTGCAGCTGGTGCAGCTGCCCGGCGCACCGGGGCGCGGGCTCGGCTTGGTGCTGCTCGTGGCCGTGCTGGCGCTGCTGGTCGCACTCGTGCTCTGGCGCGTGGGCGGGCTGCGCGCCGGGGTCGCCCGGCGCGCCCGCGCCGCGGTGCTGGACGACGTGCGGCGCACGGCCGCCGAGCACCGGCGCCTCGCCGACGCCGCAGCCGCGGCCGGCCGCTTCGACGAAGCGGTCCGCGAGCGATTCCGCGCGGTCACCCGAGCTCTGGAGGAGCGGGTCGTGCTCGACGAGCGGCCAGGACGCACCGCGGCCGAGGTCGCCGCCGAGGCGGGACTGGCCCTGCCGGGATCGGCCGCAGCCCTCCGCGCCGGTGCGCGCGTCTTCGACGACGTCACGTACGGCGGGCGGCCCGGCACGCCCGACGCCGACCGCGGGCTCCGCGCGCTCGACGAGCAGGTGGCCGCTGAGCGCCCGCGGCAGGCGGCCCTGGTCGGCAGTGCGGCGAGCGGGCCTGATGGTCCGCCCGGCGACCGCGGCGACCGCGGCGCGGGGGCCGCGTGAGCCCGGCGTCCTCACCGGATCTCGCGCGCGGCATGTCGCTGGACGGTCCGTCGCCCGACCGCGACGTCCGCCTCGACCGCCTAGACGGCCACGACGACCGCGGCGACCCCGGCGACCGCGGCGACCGCGGCGACCGCGACGACGACGACCGCGACGACGAGGGCGCTGCGACGACGCGCGAGCGGCTGCGGCGCGCCCGCTGGCCGCTCGCCGTCGCGGCGGCGGTCGTGGTCGCCGCGCTCATCGGCCTGCTGCTGCTGCGACCGAGCGGCAGCGCCTTCCTCGACCCCGACAGCGTGGCTCCGACCGGTGGCCGCGCCGTGGTGCAGGTGCTGCGCGACCACGGCGTGCCGGTCGAGGTGCGCACCCGCTTCGAGCAGGTGGCGAGCGACCTGCGCGGCGGGGCCGACCTCACCGTGGTGGTCGCCCGCCCCGACCTGCTGGTCGGCGAGCGCACGCAGGACCTGCGCCGGGCCGTCACGGCGGCCGGGGCCGACCTCGTGCTGGTCGGCGCCGGGTCGACCCTGGTCAACGACCTCGACCTGCCGCTGCAGGTGCGCCCGGTCGAGGGCACGCAGGTGCGCGACCCCGGCTGCGGCGACGACGGCGCGCGGCGCGCGGGAACGGCCCTGACCGGCGGTTACGCCTACCGGCGCCAGCCGGGGTCCGACGTCCGGCTCACGCAGTGCTACCTGGTGGGCGACGGTGGCACCTGGACCGCGCTCACCGGTGCCGGCGGCGGACGCACCACGCTCGTGGGCTCCGGTCGCGCGTTCACCAACGACGAGCTGGCCGCCGAGGGCAACGCCGCCCTGGCGGTCGGCACCCTCGGCGCCCAGCCGCGCGTCGTGTGGTGGACGCCGAGCCCGCTCGACACCGGCGTCACCGCACCCCCGAGCCTGCGCGACCTCGTGCCCGGCGGCGTCGGGTGGGGGCTGGCCCAGGCCGTCGTGGCCGTCCTGGTGGCCCTGCTGTGGCGCGGCCGCCGCCTCGGCCGGCTCGTGACCGAGCCGCTGCCGGTCGTCGTGCGCTCGGTCGAGACCACGCTCGGACGCGGCCGGCTCTACCGGCGGGCACGCGCGCGCGGCCGCGCTGCCCAGGTGCTGCGGGTGGCCGCCGTCCGACGGCTCGCCGGGGCGTGCTCGCTGCCGCGCACCGCAGACCCCGGCACGGTCGCGGCGGCCGTCGCGGTGCGCACCGGCCGCCCGGCGCCCGACGTCGGCGCGCTGCTGGTCGGCCCCGACCCCGGCGACGACGCCGCGCTGGTCCGCCTCGCCCACGACCTCGACGACGTCGAGGCGGCGGTGCGCCGGGCATGACCCCCGCTCCCCCACCGCACGAGCCGCCCGCCAGTCCCGAGCGCCAGCCCGCCGACCCCCTCCTCGAAGGTGCACCCGCATGAGCAGCCCGTTCCACCAGCCGACCGACGCTCCCGCCGGCCCGCACGCCGACATCCAGCACGAGGCCCGGCCAACGGACCGGGACGGCGCCGTGCCGGACGCCGAGCAGGCGCGCGCGGCCCTGCTCGCCGTCCGCGCCGAGGTCGCCAAGGCCGTCGTCGGCCAGGAGGTGGCGGTGACCGGCATGGTGATCGCCCTGCTGGCCCGCGGCCACGTGCTGCTGGAGGGCGTGCCGGGGGTCGCCAAGACGCTGCTGGTCCGCACGCTCGCCGCGTCGCTGCGGCTCGGGACGACCCGGGTGCAGTTCACGCCCGACCTCATGCCCGGTGACGTCACCGGCTCGCTGGTCTACGACGCGCGCACGGCCGACTTCTCCTTCCGGGAGGGCCCGGTGTTCACCAACCTGCTGCTGGCCGACGAGATCAACCGGACGCCGCCCAAGACCCAGGCCTCGCTGCTGGAGGCCATGGAGGAGCGGCAGGTCAGCGTCGACGGGCGCCCCCGGGTGCTGCCCGAGCCGTTCGTCGTGTGCGCGACGCAGAACCCGGTCGAGTACGAGGGCACCTACCCGCTGCCCGAGGCCCAGCTCGACCGCTTCCTGCTCAAGCTCGTGCTGCCCGTGCCGCCGCGCGCGGACGAGGTGCAGGTGCTGACCCGCCACGCGAACGGCTTCGACCCCCGCCGCCTGGCCGACGCGGGCGTGCGTGCGGTCGCCGGGCCCGAGCACCTGGCCGCCGGCACCGCCGCCGTCCGCACCGTGCAGGTCGCCCCCGAGGTGATCGGCTACGTCGTCGACATCGCGCGCGCCACCCGCGTCTCGCCCTCCCTGTCGCTCGGGGTCTCGCCCCGCGGCGCCACCGCGCTGCTGTCGACCGCCCGCGCGTGGGCGTGGCTCGCTGGCCGCGACTACGTCACCCCGGACGACGTCAAGGCCCTCGCCGGCCCGACGCTGCGCCACCGCCTGGCGCTGCGCCCGGAGGCCGAGCTCGAGGGCGTCGGCGTCGACTCGGTGCTCGACGGCGTGCTCGCCGCGGTGCCCGTCCCGCGATGACCACCCCCGCCGTCACGCGCGCACGGGAGGTGCCGCCGTGGCGCTGACCGGGCGAGCGGCGCTCGTCGCGCTGGCCGGCGTGCTGTACGTCGCGCTCGTGCAGCCCGGGTGGGACGGGCTCGGGGTGTGGTTGCTGCTGCTCGTGGTCCTCGTGGGCGTCGACCTGCTGCTGGCCGCCAGCCCGCGGCGGCTGCAGCTGCACCGCGAGGCGCCGGGCGCCGTCCGGCTCGGGGAGGCCACCGCGACCTCGGTCGTGCTCGCCAACCCCGGGCCGCGCCGGCTGCGAGGGGTGCTGCGCGACGCCTGGCAGCCCTCCGCCGGCGCCCAGCGCGACCGGCACCGGCTCGACCTGCCGGCCGGTGAGCGGGCGCGCATGACCACCGTGCTGGTGCCGACCCGCCGCGGCGACCGCACCGCCGATCGGGTGACCGTGCGCGCCCTCGGGCCGCTGCGGGTCGCCGGCCGGCAGCGGTCGATGAGGGTGCCGGGCACCGTGCGGGCGCTGCCGCCGTTCACCTCGCGCCGGCTGCTGCCCAGCCGCCTCGCGCGGCTGCGCGAGATCGACGGCCGCTCGAGCGTCAACGTGCGCGGCCAGGGCACCGAGTTCGACTCGCTGCGCGACTACGTCGACGGCGACGACGTGCGCAGCATCGACTGGCGCGCCACCGCGCGGCGCCGCGAGGTCGTCGTCCGCACCTGGCGGCCCGAGCGCGACCGGCGCGTCGTCATCGTGCTCGACACCTCCCGGACGGCGGCCGGCCGGGTCGGCGACGCGCCCCGCCTGGACGCCGCCATGGACGCCGCGCTGCTGCTCACCGCCCTCGCCAGCCGGGCCGGCGACCGCGTCGACCTGCTCGCCGTCGACCGCCGGGTGCGGGCGCGCGTCGAGGGCGCCGGGCAGCGCACGGTGCTGCACGCGATGGTCACCGCGATGGCGCCGCTGGAGGCCGAGCTGGTGGAGGCCGACTGGTCGGTCGCCGTCAGCGCCGTGCGGGCGCGGCTGTCACGGCGCGCGCTCGTGGTGCTGCTCACCCCGCTGGAGGCAGCCGCGATCGAGGAGGGGCTGCTGCCCGTGCTCGGCCAGCTGACCCGGCGGCACCAGGTGGTGATCGCCTCGGTCGCCGACCCGGCGGTGGCCGCGCTCGCCACCGGCCGCGACGGCGTGGACGCGGTCTACGACGCCGCAGCCGCCGAGCGCACCACCCTCGACCGTGAGCGCGTGACCCGCCTGATGACCTCGCTCGGAGCCGACGTGCTCGACGCGACGCCGGACGCCCTGCCCGGCGCGCTCGCCGACCGCTACCTCGCGCTCAAGGCCGCCGGCCGGCTGTGACCGTCGGCAGCGTCCGCGAAGGCCGGCGCGGCCCAGCGACGCTAGTCGCGGGCGAAGCGGGCGCGCTCCTCGCCCGAGAGCGCGACCGCGATGCGCTCGACCATCACCGGGCGCATCGGCGGCAGCGCGTCCAGCGCGAACCACCCCACGTCCGTCGACTCGTCGTCACCGACCACCGCCTCCCCCGACACCCAGCTGCAGGCGAAGGTGAGGTCGAGGTAGACCGCCTGGTCGCCGTTGGCGTGCGTCACCTGCTCGCCCGCCGACACCGCCGCCAGCCGGTCGACCCGGATGTCGACGCCCGCCTCCTCGCGGGCCTCGCGCCGGGCGCCCACGGCCGGGTCCTCACCGGGCTCGAGGATGCCGGTGACCGGCGTCCACTCCCCGTTGTCGGCGCGCCGCACCAGCAGCAGCCGGGTGTCACGCCGGACGACGGCGGTGACGCCGGGCAGCCACAGCCGCGCGGTGCCCACCGAGCGCCGCAGCTCGACGATGAAGTCGGGGATCGGCATGCCCCGACCCTAGGCCGCGCCGTCCGGCTGCGAGGGCAGTGCTGTCGGCTGCGAGCGGTCAGCCGCGGACGGGCAGCGCGTCGCCGGTGAGCTCGGCTTCGAGGTCACCGGTCTCGCCTGCGGCCACGGCGCGGCGGCCGAGGGTGAGCACGTAGGTCAGGAAGGCCAGCTCGGCCAGCACGCCGATGCCGAGCCGAGCCCACGTGGGCAGTGGCGAGGGCGTCACGAACGCCTCGATGACCCCCGAGACGGCCAGCACGACGACCAGCCCCAGGACGACGGACGCCGCCGCCCGGCCCTGCGCGGCCAGCGACTGCGACCGGGTGCGAGGGCCGGGGTCGACCCACGACCAGAACAGCTGCAGCCCCGTGCCGGCGGCCACGAACACCGCGGTCAGCTCGAGCAGCCCGTGGGGCAGGATCAGCCCGAGGAAGACCCCCAGCCGGTCGTTGGCGGCCATCAGCCCGCCGACCAGCCCGACGTTGAGGGCGTTCTGCGCCAGCACGTAGATCACGGGGGCGCCCAGCACCCCCACCGCGATGCACAGGGCCGCGACCCAGGCGTTGTTGGTCCACACCCGTGCCGCGAAGCTGCCCGCGGCGTACTCGGAGTAGTAGGCGGCGAAGTCGTTCTCCACCAGCTGGCGGATCTCGGCCGGCGACCCCACGCTCGCCTGCGCGGCCGGTGTCACGGCCACCCACCAACCCGCGGCGATGCCCAGCACGAGGCTGAAGGCGCTGGTGCCGATCCACCAGCGGCGCCCGGCGTAGAGCGCGGCGGGGAACGCCACGGTGAAGAAGCGGACGACGTCGCGCCAGGCCGGGTCGTGGCTGCCGGTCGACGTGGCCCGGGCCCGCGCCACCAGGGTCGACAGCCGGCTGACCAGCGCCGGGTCGGGCGCGGCCGACCGCACGACCGACAGCTGCGTCGCCACCCGCTGGTAGAGGTCGATGAGCTCGTCGGCCTGGGCGCCGGTGAGGCGCCGCTGCCGGCTCAGCTGCTCCAGCCGCGCCCAGTCGTCGCGGTGCGCCGTGACGAAGGCGTCGAGGTCCACGGCGCGAAGCGTAGCCTGGCGCGCATGAGCCAGCTGGTCACCGGTGACGCGGTCGAGCTCGACCTGCGCCCGGCCGGCTTCGCCAGCCGCGCGGTGTCCGGGGCGATCGACATCGCCGTGCAGATCGCGGTGCTGCTCGGCTTGCTGTGGCTCCTCGACAGGATCGGGTCGTCGCTGGACGCCGCCGCCGCGGCCGCACTCAGCCTGGTCGTCACCGTCTTCGTCCTCGTGGGCGTGCCCATGATCACCGAGACGCTCACCCGCGGCCGCACGCTCGGCAAGCTGGTGATGGGGCTGCGCACCGTGCGCGACGACGGCGGCCCGATCCGGTTCCGGCACGCGCTGGTGCGCGCCCTGCTCGAGATCGTCGACGTCGTGCCCTTCGGCGGCCCGGCCCTGATCAGCTCGCTCGCCTCGCCCCTGGGCAAGCGCCTCGGTGACGTGCTGGCCGGCACCTACGTCGTCCGCGAGCGCGGCACGCTCACCCGGGCGCCGATGGCGCAGCTGCCGCCGCAGCTGGGCGGCTGGGCTACCACCGCCGACATGGCGCGGCTGCCAGACGGCCTGGCGCTGTCGGTCCGCCAGTTCCTGGCCCGAGCGCCGAGCCTGCACCCGCAGGCCCGCGCCACGCTGGGGCTGCAGCTCGCCCAGGCGATGGCCCCGCACGTCGCGCCGCCACCACCGGCGGGCACCCACCCCGAGACCTTCCTGGCCGCCGTCCTCGCCGAGCGGCGCGAGCGCGACACCCGCCGCCTCGCGCGCGAGCTCGAGCAGCGCCGCCGGCTCGCGGGCGTCGACTCCCTCGATGCGGCCATGGACCGGGTGCGGACGCCCTGAGCCGGACGACGCAGCGGCCCCCGCCGAAGGACGAGGGCCGCTGTCGCGATCAGGTCGGACTCAGTACCGGTAGTGGTCGGCCTTGTAGGGGCCGGCGACGTCGACACCGAGGTACTCGGCCTGCACCTTGGTCAGCTCGGTGAGCCGGACGCCGAGGGCGTCGAGGTGCAGCCGGGCGACCTTCTCGTCGAGGTGCTTGGGGAGCACGTGGACGGCGGTGGTGTAGTCGTCGCGCTTGGTGAACAGCTCAATCTGGGCGATCGTCTGGTTGGCGAACGAGTTCGACATCACGAAGCTCGGGTGGCCGGTCGCGTTGCCGAGGTTCAGCAGGCGGCCCTCCGACAGCATGATGATGCTGTGGTCGGCCCGGTCCGCCGCGGCCGGGAAGATCCACTCGTGCACCTGCGGCTTGATCTCGACCTTGCGGACGCCGGGGAAGCGGGCGAGGCCGGCGATGTCGATCTCGTTGTCGAAGTGGCCGATGTTGCCGACGATCGCCTGGTGCTTCATGCGCGAGATCTGCTCGGCGGTGATGACGTTGAAGCAGCCGGTGGCGGTGATGAACATGTCCGCCGTCTCGAGGACGTCGTCCAGCGTGGCGACCTGGTAGCCGTCCATGGCCGCCTGCAGCGCGCAGATCGGGTCGATCTCGGTGACGATGACGCGGGCGCCCTGGCCGCGCAGCGACTCGGCGCAGCCCTTGCCGACGTCGCCGTAGCCGGCCACGACCGCCACCTTGCCGCCGATGAGCGTGTCGGTCGCCCGGTTGAGGCCGTCGATCAGCGAGTGGCGGGTGCCGTACTTGTTGTCGAACTTGGACTTGGTGACCGAGTCGTTGACGTTGATCGCCGGGAACAGCAGGGTGCCCGCCTGCGCGAACTCGTACAGCCGCATGACACCGGTCGTGGTCTCCTCGGTGACGCCGAGGATGCCGTCGGCGATCGCCGTCCACTTGCCGGGCGAGGCGGCGAGCTCGTCGCGCAGCACCGACAGGATGACCTGGTACTCCTCGCTGTCGTCCTCGGTCGCGGAGGGGACGACGCCGGTCTTCTCGAACTCCTTGGCCTTGTGCACGAGCAGCGTCGCGTCGCCGCCGTCGTCCAGGATCATGTTGGGGCCCTCGCCACCGGGCCAGGTGAGGATCTTGACCGTGCAGGCCCAGTACTCCTCGAGCGTCTCGCCCTTCCAGGCGAAGACCGGGACGCCCCGCGGGTCGTCGACGGTGCCGTCGGGGCCCACGGCGATCGCGGCGGCGGCCTCGTCCTGGGTGGAGAAGATGTTGCAGGACGCCCAGCGCACCTGCGCGCCGAGGGCGGTCAGCGTCTCGATCAGCACGGCGGTCTGCACGGTCATGTGCAGCGAACCGGCGATGCGTGCGCCCTTGAGCGGCTGGCTGGCGCCGAACTCCTCGCGCAGCGCCATCAGGCCGGGCATCTCGTGCTCGGCGAGGCGGATCTGGTGGCGGCCGGCCTCGGCGAGGCCGAGGTCGCGCACCTGGTAGTCGAACGTGGCGGTTGAGCTCAGGGTGGGGGTGGTCATGCGGGTTCCCTTCGAGGGCGGGTTCACGGGCGGTGGCGGGCGCGGCGCGGCAGGGCCCCGGACGACGTCGCGGACGACGGTCGGCAGCCTGCAGACGTGCGCACCCCGGCGCGGCCCCTCTGGGCCGACGGCATCACCGACGCCGGAACGTGGCCTAGCCTAGCGCGCCGGGTCCGGCCGAGCTGCCGTGCGCACCGATCGGCTCGCCGACCCGGATGTCGGGCTCGAGGTAGATCGCGCGCGCGATGGGCACCGCCGCGCGCACCCGGACCTCGGCGGCGTCGATGGCCGCGGCGACCTCGGCGGCCGACGTCGTCGGGCTGACGGCGATCTTGGCGGCCACGAGCAGCTCGTCCGGCCCGAGGTGCAGCGTCTTGAGGTGGATGACCGAGTCGACGCCCTCCCCCACCAGCGCGGCCTCGATGGCCTTGCGGTTCTGGGGCGAGGCGCTCTCGCCGATCAGCAGCGACTTCATCTCGATCGCCAGCACGAACGCGACAGCCACCAGCAGCAGGCCGATCAGCGCCGTGCCGACAGCGTCGAAGCGACCGTCGTCGGTGAGCAGGGTCAGGCCCACGCCCAGCAGCGCGAAGACCAGGCCGAGCAGCGCTGCGGCGTCCTCGAGCAGGACGACGGGCAGCTCGGGCGACTTGGCCGTGCGCACGAAGCTCACCCAGGGCTGGTCGCCGCGCACGTGGTTGGACTCGTTGATGGCCGTGCGGAAGGAGTACGACTCCATCGCGATGGCCGCGACGAGCACCGCGAGCGGCACCCACCACCAGCGCCCCTCGATCGGCTCGGGCTCCTGGTACTTGTGGTAGGCCTCGTAGAGCGCGAACAGCCCGCCCACGCTGAACAGCACGATGGCGACGATGAACGCGTAGACGTAGCGCTCGCGGCCGTAGCCGAAGGGGTGCTCAGGCGTCGCCGCACGCCGTGAGCGCTTGCCGCCGACGAGCAGCAGCAGCTGGTTGCCCGAGTCGGCGAGCGAGTGGATCGACTCGGCCAGCATCGAGCTGGACTGCGTGAGCAGGAACGCGACGAACTTGGTCGCGGCGATGCCGAGGTTGGCGCTCAGCGCCGCAATGATCGCTTTGCTTCCACCAGAGGTCGACATGACCTGCAGCCTAGGTGCGGCAGGGCGCGGCGCCAGCCCATCTGGGCCGCGCCGCGCCCCGGCCGCTCAGCCGTGAGGCTTGAGCAGCACCTTGGTGTAGCCGTCGACGCGACGGTCGAACTGCTCGTAGGCGTCCGGCGCGTCGTCCAGGGCGATCTCGTGGGAGACGATCCACGAGGGCGTCGCCCGGCCGGTGATGATCAGGTCGCGCAGCTGGCGGTTGTACCGCTTGACCGGCGCCTGGCCCGTGCCCATCGACTGGCCCTTGGTGAAGAAGGTGCCGTACTGCCACCCGACCCGGTCAGCCGAGGTGGGGTCGGAAAGGCCCGGGTCCTGCGGCACGTAGACGCCGACGACGCCGATCCCGCCGGTGCTGCGGACGACGTTGACGAGGTTGTCGAGCGTCAGCTCGGGGTGCTCCTCGCCTTGGCTGTCGTGGGCCTGGAAGCCGACGGCCTCGACACCGCGGTCGACACCGTGGCCGCCGGTGTGCTCGAGTATCTGCTCGACGGGGTCGCCGGCGCTGAAGTCGATGGCGACGGCGCCGACCTGCTCGGCGAGGCGCAGCCGGTCGGCCTGCTTGTCGACGACGAAGACCTCGCTGGCGCCGCACAGCATCGCGCTGTAGGCCGCCATCAGGCCGACGGGGCCGCCGCCGAAGACCGCCACGCGCTCGCCGGGCTGCATGCCCGACAGCTGCACGCCGTGCCAGCCGGTCGGGAAGATGTCGGACAGCATGGTGAAGTCGTTCTCGAAGTCGGTGCCCTGTGGCAGCTGCAGCAGGTTGACGTCGGCGAACGGCACCCGCAGGTACTCCGCCTGCCCGCCGGCGTACGGGCCCATGTTGGCGTAGCCGTAGGCGGCGCCGTCCATGCCCTCGGTGGGGTTCATGCGCGTGCAGAACGACGTCCAGCCGGTGCTGCAGTTGCGGCAGCTGCCGCAGGCGATGTTGAAGGGCACCGAGACCCGGTCGCCGACCTTGACGAAGCTGACGCCGGGCCCGACCTCCTCGACGACGCCCATGTTTTCGTGGCCGAGGACCTTGCCCTCCTCGACCCCCGTGCGGCCCTCGTACATGTGCAGGTCGGAGCCGCAGATGTTGCTGGTGGTGAGCCGGATGACCGCGTCCGTGGGCTGCTCGACGCGCGCGTCCGGGACCTCCTCGACCGCGACCTGCTTCGCACCCTTGTAGACCAAGCCCTTCATGTCTCTCCTCGCGTCGGTGATGCCAGCGGCAGTGGTTGCCGGTGCGCAAGTACCCGGCCCGCGCGGTGCCACTCGGGTCCTCGCCGCCCGCTGCCGACCGTCGTCCGGCATGTGGGACGACACGACCACGTCCTGGTACGACGTGCCGGTGGCTCCAACAGTGATGGACATGGACTCCCGACGGGTCAGCCCGCTCCGCGTGCGCCGGCACGTGGACCTGATGCGCACGTGCAGCGCGACGTGTCGTCGCCCGCTGCCGCCTCACCAGCCGCGCTGACGTGCCCCCGCGGGCACCGGCGCACCCTGCCCCGGAGCCCCTCATGACCAGCACCAGCACCCTGACCCCACCCCGCCACGACACCACAGCTCTCGCCGCCCTCGTCCGCGAGGTCGCCGCCCAGCCAGACCTGTGGCGCCCGCACGTCCGCTTCGGCACCGCCGGGCGCTACTGGACCCGCCTCGAAAGCCCCGACGGCGTCGACGTCTGGCTGCTGACCTGGCTGCCGTCGCAGGGCACCGACCTGCACGACCACGGTGACTCCTCGGCCGCCTTCGCCGTGGTGCGGGGCGCGCTCACCGAGGTGCGCACGGACGAGCGGGGCGGGGCTGCGGCCCTGCGCTCAGCGGTCGTCCGCGCGCCGGCGGTGCGGGTCGTGGAGCCGGGGGTGGTGCACGACGTCCGCAACGACCTGGTCGAGCCGGCCGTCAGCATCCACGCCTACTCCCCGAGGCTCACCCGCATGACCTTCTACGACCTGGACGCCGGCGCGCTGGCCGCGCGCGCCGAGGTGCTCGGCGACGAGCCGGAGGTGGCGTCGTGAGCACGCCGACCACCGTCCGCCCTGCCGGTACGCGGCGGACCATCGACGACGTGCTCGCGGACGCCCGCGCTCGGCTGGTGCGGCTCACGCCCGCACAGGCGCACGCCGAGCACACGTCTGGCGCGCTGCTCGTCGACATCCGGCCGGTGGCCCAGCGCACGATCGAGGGCGAGGTGCCGGGGGCCGTGGCCATCGAGCGCAACGTGCTGGAGTGGCGGCTCGACCCGGCCAGCGACGCGCGGCTGGCGTGCGCGTCGTACGACCTGCGCGTGCTGGTGCTGTGCTCGGAGGGCTACACCTCGAGCCTGGCGGCGGCTGGCCTGCACGAGCTGGGCGTGCTCGGTGCGACCGATGTGGTCGGCGGTTTCGTCGCCTGGCGCGCGGCGGGGCTGCGGACCACCTGACCGGCCGACGACCCCGGCGCCCGCCGGTCCACCCGAGAGGATCCGCATGTCAGCGACCGACGAGTACCTCGCCAACAACGAGCGCTACGCCGAGCAGTTCGAGGGGCCGCTACCCCTGCCGCCGTCCAGGCACGTCGCCGTCGTGGCCTGCATGGACGCGCGGCTCGACGTCTTCAGCGCGCTCGGGATCGCCGAGGGCGAGGCCCACGTGATCCGCAACGCCGGCGGGGTCGTGACCGACGACGAGATCCGCTCGCTCGCGATCAGCCAGCGGCTGCTCGGCACCACCGAGATCATCCTGGTGCACCACACCGACTGCGGGATGCTCACGTTCTCGGACGCCGAATTCCGCGACGCCGTGGGGCACGACACCGGCACCCGGCCGCCGTGGCCCAGCGAGGCCTTCGCCGACCTCGACGAGGACGTGCGCGAGCAGGTGCGGCGCATCACCTCGAGCCCGTTCGTCCCGCACACCGACTCGGTGCGCGGCTTCGTCTTCGACGTCGCCACCGGGCGGCTGCGTGAGGTCCTGAGCACCTGAGCCGGCTCGTTCGCAGCGCCGGGGCGACGGCGCTGGTCGAGCCCTGGCGTCAGCCGACCGGCAGCGTGAGCACCGAGCCCGCGGGGTGCTCGTGGCGGCCGTCGCCGTCGAGCACCCACGCGCTCGCCCGGCCGACCACCTGCCAGGACTGCGGTCCGCCCACGATGGCCGTGCTCTCGTCGATGCCGACGCGCACGACGTCGTCGGGCTGCTGGTGGCCGGCGAGCGAGCCGAGCAGCCGCGACCCGAACCGGTCGAAGTGCGGGATGACCGACAGCCGCGGCAGCACGCCGAGCCCGTCGACCGGGCCCGACATCGGGTGGCGGACGTCGGGCACGCCCCCGCCCAGGGCCATCGCGCCCGCGCTGCACCCGGCGAGGGCCGCGCCCGCGCGCCACTCGCGCTCGATGGCGCGCCAGACCGCGGTGCCGCGCAGCGTGTCGGCGAGGAACCGGGGGTTGCCGCCGGACAGGTAGACCAGCCCGGCGCCCTCGACCAGCGAGGCCAGGCCCTCGTCGTCTGCCGAGATGCGGTCGACCACGGGCACCACGACCTGCTCGACGCCGATCCGCATCGCGGCCCGCCGGCCCAGATCGTGCCAGCGCGCCAGCGACGCCTGGCCCTCCGGCGCCGCGGCGGTCGCCAGCTGCACGTAGCGGGGGGCGCGCCCGGCGAGCAGCGAGGCCTCGACGTCCTGCAGCACCGGCAGGTACTCGCCCGACCCGACGAGCGCGACCGGCCCCGGCTGGCCCGCGTCACCCCAGCCGCTCACTCGCCCGTCACCGCGCTGGTCAGCGCGCAGGTCATCCCGCTCGTCACCCGCGCCCGTCACCGGGCGTCGCGCAGATCGGCGACGTGCGGGGACGTCGCCGGGTCGAAGCCCATGCCGAGCGCGAGGTACGTGGCGGCGAAGTCGAGCCGGGCGACCAGGCCGGCGAGCCGCTCGAGGTCGTGCCCGGGCTCGGCGGCGAGCTCGGTGACCTTGACCCCGACGTCCTCGGCCATCTCGCGCACCCGGTCGGCGAGCGCGGCGCGGTCGAGAGCCGCCTCGGGAGCGGTCCCCGGCTCGGGCGCCGGCTCGCGCAGCAGCAGCAGCCGCAGCGCGGTCGCGGACTCGCCGTCCAGGAACGGGTCGTCGAACAGGGCGTCCTTGCCCGTGCTGAACGGCCCGTCGAAGGTCGCGACGACCTCGCTGGCGTCGTCCGGCAGCGAGCCGTGCACAGCGGGTGTGCGTGCCGTCCGGGCGAGCATCGCGGCGGCCCGGCGTGCGGCGACGCCGGTGACCGGGCCGTCGCCGAGCACGACCGGCACCGTGCCGGCGAGCTGCACCGCGAGCGACTTGGCCGGGTTGACGAAGGTCTCGGACGTCGGCCGGCAGCCGTCGGCCTCCGCGTCGAGCCGGTCGGCGGTGGCGGCGAGCGCCGCGTCGGGGACGTCGACCGCGCCCAGGGCGTGCATCGCCCGCAGCACCGGCACCAGCAGGGCCCACAGCCCGGTGCGGGACGACGCCGGGCCGCCGGCGCGCGAGCCGACCGGCACGTGCACCCCCCGCGCCTGCGCGCAGACGTCGGCGAGGGGCGACCCCTCGGCGCCGACCGTGAGCAGCCCGGCGCCCCGGCGTCCGGCCTCGGCGGCCAGAGCGAGCGGGCCGTGGGCGCGACCGGACAGCGACACCGCGACGACCAGGTCGAGCGGGCCGACCCAGCCGGGCAGCGGGGGGCTGCGGCGCACGCTCAGCGGCAGCGGCGAGCCGGCCCCGGCCAGCAGCGCCAGCACGTCGGCGACGAGCGCGGAGCCGCCGAGCGAGGCGACGAGCACCGAGCGGGGCCGATCGCCGTCGGCGACCGAGCGCACGCCCGCCTCCTCGCTGCGCACGACCGACTCGCGCACCTGCGCGCCGGCGCCCGCGAGGGCGAGCAGCACCTGCGAGCGGTCGGCCCGCACCAGGGCCTCGGCGTCGTCGAGCAGCTGCTCGTCGACCGGGCGGGGCACCTCAGGCCTGCGGGTCGGTCGCGGCGGACGGGCCGTGCGGCCTGCGGGCCTCGTCGACCAGCAGCACCGGGATGCCGTCGTCGATCCGGTAGGCCAGGCCGCAGGCCGCGGCGGTGCACACCAGCTCGGGGCCGCCGTCCGGGCCGGTGTCGTCGCGCAGCTCGGCGTGGCACCGGGGGCAGCGCAGGATCTCGCGCAGCCACGGCTCGATGGTCGTCATGGTGGTCCTCCGGTGGTTCGGCTGGTGCTCAGGCGCGGATGAGGGCGAGCGCCTGGTCGCGCACCCGCACCATGGTGGCCTCGTCGGCGGCCTCGACGTTGAGCCGCAGCAGCGGCTCGGTGTTGCTGGCGCGCAGGTTGAGCCACCACACCGGCCGGCCGTCAGGGCCGTCGAGGGTCAGCGTGGTGCCGTCGAGCTCGTCGACCACGACCCCGTCGGCCGCGAGCTCGCCGCGGACGACGGCGGTGCGCGCGGCGGCGTCGTCGACCGTGGAGTTGATCTCGCCCGACGCGACGTAGCGCTCGTAGGACGACGCGAGCTGCGACAGCGGGGCGTCCTGCTCGCCGAGCGCCGCGAGCACGTGCATCGCGGCGAGCATGCCGGTGTCGGCGAACCAGAAGTCGCGGAAGTAGTAGTGGGCGCTGTGCTCGCCGCCGAAGACCGCCTGCTCCTGCGCCATCTGGGCCTTGATGAACGAGTGACCGACGCGCGTGCGCACCGGGGTGCCGCCGGACTCGACGATGACCTCGGGGACGGCGCGCGAGCTGATGAGGTTGTGGATGACCGTCGCCTCGCGGCCGGCGGCCTTCTCCTTGGCGATCTCACGGGCCGCGACCAGCCCGGTGACCGCGCTCGGCGTGACGGCCTCGCCGCGCTCGTCGATGACGAAGCAGCGGTCCGCGTCGCCGTCGAAGGCGAGCCCGAGGTCGGCCCCGTGCTCGATCACGGCGGCCTGCAGGTCGACGAGGTTGGCGGGGTCGAGGGGGTTGGCCTCGTGGTTGGGGAAGGTGCCGTCGAGCTCGAAGTAGAGCGGGACGACGTCGAGCGGCAGCTCGGGCAGGCCGGCCTCGGTGCCGAGCACGGCCGGCACGGTGTAGCCGCCCATGCCGTTGCCGGCGTCGACGACGACCTTGAGCGGGCGGCCGCCTGACAGGTCGACCAGCCCGCGCAGGTAGGACGCGTAGCCCTCGAGCAGCGGCTGCTCGGTGATGGGGCCGGCGATCGCGTCGGAAGCCGGCAGACCGTCGTCCAGGAAGCCCTCGGCGAGCTCGCGCACGCGGGAGAGCCCGGTGTCCTGCCCGACCGGTCGCGCGCCCGAGCGGCACAGCTTGATCCCGTTGTACTGCGCCGGGTTGTGGCTGGCAGTGAACATCGCGCCGGGTGCCTCGAGGGCGCCCGAGGCGTAGTAGAGCCCGTCGGTGGAGCACAGCCCGATGAGCACCACGGCGACGCCCTGGGCGGCGACGCCCTCGGCGAAGGCACGTGAGAGCGACGGTGAGGACGGGCGCATGTCGTGCCCGATGACGACGCGCGTCACGACCTCGGCGTCGGACGGCGAGGCGGCGGGGTCGACCGCCGCGTCCTGCGGGTCGGCTCCGGTCACGACGAGCGCGAACGCGGCACCGAGGGCCCGGGCCACCGCCTCGTCGAGCTGGTCGGGCACGACGCCACGGACGTCGTAGGCCTTGACCAGCGAGGTGAGACTCGGCACGAGGGCGGCTCCAGGTCGAACGGGCGCGGCGCGGCGCGCGGGTCGGCTGCAGCCTAGCGGGGCCCGGTGTCAGGGCTTGAGCTTGCGCGTGCGGTCGAGGACGTCCTGCACCTGAAGCTCGGTGCCCTCGTGGACCCAGGTGCGGTGGGCGCAGACGTGGCAGGAGGTGAAGTCGACGGGGGTGCCGTCGGTCAGGCTCATCGACAGCTGGGTGATGCGCACCGAACCGCACGCGGTGCAGGTCGGTGCCTCGTGGGCGGGACGCTGGGTCAGCGAGCCCAGGGGCAGGGCCGGACGGGAGCTGGCGGAGCTGCGGGCCATGAAGGTTCCTCGTCAGTGGTGGTGCGGGGTCGGGAGCGCGCGCTGGGCTGATGGGGTGACGCGCGTACCTGGGGCCCTTCGGCAGGGACGAGGCCGACCTTGAGCGCTCGTTCCGGTGGCGTTCGGACGCTCCCGGCGACCGTACTGCGGCCCGTGCGACGGGCGGGGTGGTGCGAGGTGGTCGCTTTCGGGTCGCTGCCAGCCGCTCAGCCGGCGGGGCGCGCGCGGGTGGAGCCGCGCTCAGGCGAGGTCGGTGTCGCGCAGCACGCGCAGGTGGCCGCGGCGGCCGACCTCGACGGTGCGGGCCGACGTCCGGCCGGACGGCGTCACCGGGGCCGCGGGGCGGGCGGCCTCGCGCACGGCGTCGGCGAGGGCCAGCAGGTCGTCGCGGCTGGGTGCGGCCGGGCCGGTGTCGGAAAGGCGCATGACCTCCCAGCCGCGAGGGGCGGTGAGGCGCTCGGCGTGCTCGGCGCACAGGTCGTAGCAGTGCGGCTCGGCGTAGGTGGCGAGCGGCCCCAGCACGGCGGTGGAGTCGGCGTAGACGTAGGTGAGCGTCGCGACCGCGGGGCGGCTGCAGGCGGTGCGGCTGCACCGGCGGACGGGACTCACGTCCGCGACGCTACTCGCGAGCCGGGTGACCGCTGGGCATTGGCGCGCTGAGCGGGCCGTGTCGGCGCGCGGCCCTGCACGTCGGTGGCCGGAGCGTCGGTAGGCTGACGCGATGCTCCGCAGCAAGCCGTGGTCGGCCAACCCCGCGCTGGGCGTGCCCGCCGACCAGCCGTCCCGGTCCGGGCCGGCCCGCCGCCGCGACCGCCACGGGCGCGGGCTGCGCGGGTCGCTCACCGACGCCGCGCTGCCGGGCCACCGCACCCGCGCCGAGCAGTTCGACGACCTGGTGCTCGACGCGGTCGAGGTGCTGGAGCGCCGGTGGGCCGACCAGCTGTCGGGCGTCGAGTTCGCCGTCGAGGACGTCCCGCCGAGCGACCCGGCCCCGTGGGAGCACGGCGAGGTGCCGCTGGGCCGGTTGTTCCCCGCGACCGGGGCCCTCGCGACACGCATCGTGGTCTACCGGCGTCCGGTCGAGACCCGCGCGCCCGAGCCGTCGCTGCTCGCGCCGATGGTGCACGAGGTGGTCGTCGAGCAGGTGGCCCACCTGCTGGGCGTCGAGCCGTCGGCCGTCGACCCGACGATCGAGGACTAGCGGGCCGGCCGCACCGGCGGCACGACCTCGGCGGTCGGCAGGTCGACCAGGGCCGAGCCCGTGATGAGCCGGATGGTGCCCAGGTAGGTCGTGGTGCGGGCGGCGACGACCTCACCTGACCCTTCGACCGGCCGCAGCCAGGCGCTCTCGGACGTCGGCAGCACCGTCAGCGTGGTGCGGCCTGCCGGCACGTCCAGCGTGCGGGTGCTGGTGCGTCCGCCGGCGGCCACCGTGATCAGGTCGACGCGGGCGGCGGCGTCCGGGGCGGTGAGCTCGAGGGTCGTCGACCACGGCGCGCTCGACCGGACGACGGCGAGCCCGGTGACGCCGCGCAGCGGGCGCGCCCCCGCCAGCCACGCGAGGTCGGCGCCCCGACCCCCCGGCCCGGTGCGCTCGACCATCGCCCCCGCCACCACCGGGACGTCGGCGCCGACCTGCACGCCGTACGCGCCGGCCGGCACCCCGGTGAGGTCGATGTCGCGCGAGCCCCCTGCGCGCACGCGCACGGCCCCCCCGGAGGGCGGGTCGATGGGCCCCTTCGGCCCGACCAGCCGCACCTGCACCACGGCCTCGGTCGCGCCGGGCACGCCGATGCGCAGCAGGACCCTGCCGTTGACGGTGACGCCGGGCACCACCACGCGGGTCGCGGGCGCGGCGGCCGCGGTGACGTCGTCCGTGCCGGCGGGGGTGAGGCCGTCGAGCCGCGCGTCGTGCAGCACCGCGCTCACGGTGCCACCGGTCGTCGTGACGTGGACGACGGGCGCAGCGACCTCGGGCGCGAGCGCGTCCAGCAGCAGCACGGTGCGGGCCCGGCCGGCGAGGGCGACGCTGCTGCCCGCGAGCCGCTCGACCGTGCCGCGGACGCCGAGCACGTCGACCTGCACCTGCACCGGGTTGGCGGACGGGTTGGTCAGCACCAGGCGGCCGCGGCGGCCGGGGTCGCCGCCACCGCCGACCAGCCAGGTGTCGGCGGCCGCAGCGGCGCACGTGACCGACGTCAGCCCGCGCAGGTCGCCGTCGGTGACGACGGTGGTCTGCTCGCCGGTGAGCGCGGTGGCCGACCCTGCCGTGCCGGTCACGGCGACCCCGGCGGCCTGGCGCAGGGTGGCCGTCCGGCGCAGCGCGCTGCCGGTCGAGGGAACCGTCGCCGACCCCGCGGCCGTGGCGCCCGACGCCGTCGTTCCGGGCAGCGACCCCAGCGCGATGCGCGCGGAACCGGCCCTCGCACCGAGCACGGACGGCGGGGGTGCGGCCACCGTGAGCGCGGCGGCGGCCGGCAGCTCGTCGCGGGCGGCCGAGCCGCGCACGCCGATGGTCTCCGGGCCGGGGCAGGCCAGCTGGCGGGCGCGCAGCGCGGCGGTCTGGGGG